>JBEPVT010000052.1:0-31836 GCA_041690895.1 Gammaproteobacteria bacterium | reverse complement strand
CAGTATCCATATCATCATGACCGTAGAATGTGGCGAGCTGCTCGAAGTCCCGTAAATCCGAGCCACTTGGATAAAACAGTGCAACCGTGAATGAACGACGATGCAATGCGGCTGCGTGCTAGCGCAAGTATCGAAACGGTGATGAACTTTTAAATCTCGCATACAACCGGCTGTAGGGGGTGCGGCGGTAAAGCTAGGGATAAATAACGTGGAGCAACTGCATAACGGGGTTCCTAATTCGATATCACAGGGTGCTGCGCGAGAAACGGAGAATCGCAGCGCCGGTATAGCCTGCTTACGATGTGGTCGCCGGCTCAACTGGCAACTGTGTCGCAAGCTCGGCCGCAGGCTCGGTCGCATGGTGTCCACGTTAGTTCGCGCGATGGTCGGCGCTGCCATCATTTTTGGACCCGCGCTAGCGACAACATCCCCACCCGGAGCGTACGGCGCTCGAAGGGCTACAAATCTCCCCTCGAACATCGGCACTTCCGTTGCAGACATTCTGGAGGACGTATGATCCTCGCGATCATCTTCGCGCAGGTGTGGGGAGTCATCCAGCTGATCGTGCTCACGAGCCTGGCCCGCACGGTTCGCGTGCGCACCGTGCTCGCGGCGATGGCCGTCGGCTTCTACGCGATCGGCCCCGTGACGGCATTTCTGCAGCTCTCGTGGATTCGCATCGCTGCTCTGGTGTTAGCGAAGTCAGTAGGCGACCTGACGGGAGTCGCCTCGTATACGGTGGACCCGTTCCTCGAAGAGGCGATGAAGCTGCTGCCTCTGCTCATGCTGATGCTGATCCCTGCGATCCGGCGCCAGTGGTCGATAACGGATTGCCTGCTGATCGCCGCCGCGACCGGCTCTGGCTTTGGGCTTGCCGAGCATCTCTTTCGGTATGCGGACTATGCGAGTACCGCGCAGAGCGTGAGTGGCGGCTACGCAATGACGATTGGCAGCGCCACTCCGCTCGTCCCCGGGATCGCGCGCACGCTGACGTCGTGGATCCCCCTCGGCGTCTTCTTCGAGAGCAACGCCGTTCGCGTGAACTGGCATCTCGCGTGGTCCGCGTTGGGCGGTCTCGCGGTCGGTCTGTTCCTGCGGTATCCGAAGAAGGCGACGCGTCTCACGGCGGTTGGACTCCTCCTGTTGACCGGGCTGGATCATGCTGCTGGAAATGCGCCCAGCATTCAGTACACCTGGCTTGCGTGGCTCGCCGCACCGCTCCGCTTTCTCGACGGCTGGCTCGGGCTTCTGGTGCTCGTGGCCATAGTCGTCGTGTGGTGGCTCGACCAGCCGTCACAACGCACGGGCGTGGCTCTCGGTCCGCTACTCGCCGCTGAGCAAACCGCGTCGTCGCGACTCGCCGGCACACTGACGGCCGCTCTGAGCCGACTCCCCAGGTCCATTCCGTGGGTGTTCGGCTTCGACAGGGCGCGACGCGCGTATCACGCTGCGCACGCCGCTGCACCTGAAAGTACCGACGTTCTGCGCGACCACATCATCGCGCAGCGAGACAGCATCGATCGCAAGCTCGCGCAGCCGATAGCGGTGATGGTTCCTCTGGCCAGTTGGACGCTGAGCGCCATGCGCGCCAGGGTGCTGAGCGCCGTGCGGCGTCCGTCGGTGGTCATCTGGTTGGTGCTGATCACGCCGTCTGTGCTCTACCTCATCATCGGCGGCTTTCCGGCGGCGTCGGGACTTCAGGCGGTGATGAAGGGGCCCGTCGTGTGGCCCGTCGTTCTGCTCATCACCTTGTTCAGTCAAGGTCGACAGGCGTGGCGTGTGCTCGCGGGGATTCGAAGGCTGCCGGCGACGGCCCGGCTTCCCATCGGCGACGATGCAGCGATGCTTGCACTCCAGGTCGCGAGTGGCCTCGGCACGCTGAGTCTCGCAGGCTTCACCTTCGCGCACGTGCTTAGCGGCGTCGGAGCGGGAGAGAGGATGCTCTCGACCGCGCATGCGGCCGATGCGATGAACCGTACGCAGCCGGCCGGCGGTGCGACGATCGCTGGAAGCGGAGGCGCCTTCGATCCGCCGCCACCATCCCCCGCGCTCCCCGGCGAAGCGGCAGCGGGCGATGCATCCTCCAGCGATACGTCGGGCGACGACGGGCCCCCACCCGATCCGCCGACAGGCGAGGAGCCCGGTCGCGATACCTCCAAAAGAATCGAAGCGGGATACGAAGCAAGAGAGAAATATGAGCCGCTCTCGAAAGACGAGGGTGGGACCGACGAGGTGCCCGCACCCAAGTCGACGACGGCACCGGGGCCGACGATGACGCACGTGAGCCAGGCGGAAGTCGACGCAGCCGTCGCGAAGTCGACCGCGCCTACGACGATGACGCACGTCAGCCAGGCGGAAGTCGACGCAGCCGTCGCGAAGGCGGCCGCGCCCAGTACGTCCGGTGGAAGTCCGGCGCCCGCGCCGGCGACTGGTGGAGGAGTCTTCGATCCGCCGCCGCCGACGGTGGATCTGCCGCATGATGCAACGACGACGCCTGGCGACTCGGCAGCAACCAAGGGTCCGAAGGGTGGCGGCGGCTCGGGCACCGTCGGGTCGAGGAAGAAGCCCTGACGGCAGAGCAAGCCTCCAACGCTGTTCCTTCACTCCGGATGCAAAAAGAGAGCGACATCGCTCTCTTTTCCATCGCCACGTGATGCGAGCTACATCACCCGCACTCGCTGAAGCCGCACACGTGGCGCTTCACGCATCCCTGCAAACTCAAGCTGCGAGCCACAATCGGGGCACGCACCGCTGAACGACTCGCTGCCGCCGCCGTTCGCCGATTCGTTCCAGCGGAAGGTGCCGCCGCGTTCGTCGAACGCGATGAGCCGTGAGTTGGAAGTCGCTACCCGGTGAGTGTAGCGGGACAGGTAGGCGAGATCCTGCTCAGGTCCTGCGAACGGACGCTTGGCGTAGACCACCCACTCACATTGGCGCAGCGGCATGAGCCAGTCGGGCGAAGGCATCGGCGTGTGTCAAATCCACGTGTTGGCCCGTACGGCTGAGCGGGACAGAAAAGCGACAGGGGTTGAATGATGGATGGTCAGACGATAACGTGCGGATGCCCCCAGCCGGACCACATATCGGGCGCCATCAACCGCTCGACGAAACGCGCGGCGCGATCGGGAGGCACAATCCCGGACCACAGGCAGTGGCCTGGGTTTGAGGCGACATACAGTACCTGCTTTTTCTCACCGTCGAGCGCGTAGGCATAGTAACCCCCGGCATCGTCTCAGAAGGCCTCGTTGAACTTCTTGAACAGCGCGGCTGCTTTGGCACGAAGTTCATCAGCGCGTCAGCGCGCGCGATGTTGTCCAGCCTCCGATATATGTGCGTCATGCGCAGCCACGCGTCATACACATAACCTTGCAGTTCGCACAGCGCCTTCGGACCGCGGACGGGGCTGCCCTCCGGATACATGACTGCGTCACCGCTGTCCTTCCATCCCATATTTTCGTATCCTGCACAGGATCGCGTCTGATATTCCTGAAAGCCGTCGTCGCCACGATCACCCGACTCGTCAATCCAAGCGAGGCACGCTTCGGCGGTTTTCAGATGATGGATGAGCAAGTCCCTGTTGCCTGTCGCCTGCCAGGCAGCATGGAGCGTGATTAACCATAGCGGAGTCGCGTCCGCAGTGCCGTACACGACAGCCGATCCGGGATTTTCCGCAGCGGTACAGAGCAAACCACCCTCCCCCCGAACTAAAATGGCCGCCGACTCGAGATGCTGGACAATGAAAGTCCTACAAATCAGCGAATCTTATCTTGGGGTCCCTTAGCGGGCATAAAAACGCGCGCCTGCACATCCCACGCGGCTTCGCGGTCCCGGCGGCGCTTCAAGGGCTTTGTATCGCCGACATCTCGATGGAGGAGATCGAACGTGGCTTTGCCGAGCTCTACGCGGTGGCCGATGCGGTCGCTGCCGGTCATTTGAGCGCGGTCACCGCCTGTCAACGGCATGGAACGGCGGCACGGACGCGCCTTGGGTCTTTTGCTTCGAACTATTCATCTCTGTGAGACCGCAACCAATGACCCCTTCCGGCGCGAAACCTTGCGGCTCTTGAACCATGGCGAACTTGTGCACGGTCTACAGCGCCAAATCAGGCGCGCAGGGTTCGGCACCCGCCGAGGGATGCGCGCGGAGGAACTCATCGCCCAATCCGGCAGTCTCACACTCGTGACCAATATCGTGATGGCGCACAATACCCAAGAATTGCAAAGCATCTTGAATCGCTGGGAACGCGCCGGTCGGCGCGTCGGCGCTGACATGATCCGGCATTTGTCGCCGACAGCGTTTGCGCAGCGGAATCTCTTAGGAAGCATCCGCTTTCCGGTGGAGGGCTATCGTGAGCAGATCCTGGCGCCACGCCACGTGCGATCCATGAGTAGCCGACATTGAACGTTGAATCAGAAATCGAGGACCTGCAATCCGAGGTGACGCTCGAAGGCATCAAAATCCCTATCGGCGTGCAGCAGCGTATGGTCGTTCACGATGCAGAACGTCGCAATCAACACATCGATGGTCTTTCGTACCGTGACGCCCTTACGGCGCAGTTCTCGGTAGTGTTGCGCGGCGAGCAGGGCCACCTCTCGGCCGACCAAGTCCACGCAGGGCAGGCTATCCATGAGCGTGCGCGCGCGCCGATAATCGGCATCGCGGGTAAAGCCCTGCAACAGTTCGGCGAGAATGAGATCTCCGGTCAAGGCATCGCCAGTGCCTAAGATCTCATCCAACCGATCGGTCTTAAGCGAGGCCTTGCCGTTGAAGTAGTCGATCCAGACGGAGGTGTCGATGAGCACCACGGCTTTAGCGGTCTTTGCGCATCGCCTCGAGATCTCCGCTCCACGCAAGCTTCCCTCGCGCGGCGCGAATCCGTTCCTGGCGCTTCATCTGGATCAAGAGACGAAGCGAATCCTCGACCACGCGTTTCTTGGTGCGGATGCCGGTCAAACGCAGCGCTTCGGCCATCAATTTCTCGTCGATAACGATGTTGGTGCGCATGGACAATCGCTCCGAGGTGTGTAGTTCAGAACAGAAGTATACACACCATGAGAAAGCGCGAGGTCCTCCGCGCGGCCGTGTTGCACCTGCGGTTCTGAGGAATTAGGAGGTTTGGAGGGAACGGAACTGCCCAGAGTTCTTGACAGATACAGGCAACTTGCGCTTCTCACGTCGCATTTGACATAAGGCTTATTATGCGTCGTACGAGTCGTAACGCATTGAATATCTTTATTATTTTATTTATTCAATCGAGAGTGATCCAAAACTCTCTCGATGGTCGTATTTTGACATATTTTGGTGTTCTTCCGGGACACCCTGGAATCCAGGCACCGGCGCGAAGGAAAAATAACACGGTCGAATTGGTCCGTGACTGGTGACCCCTGGCATTCGCGCAATGAAAGTCGTAAAAATCGGCGAATCTTACCTTGGGGCCAGGTGGAGAAGCGGCTGCGCCGCTCAAAGCGCGCCAGGTCCGCCAGGCGGCGGCGAAGGACTCTTGAGTGCAATCCTCTGCAGCTTCACGTTGCCCCGTAAGGCGCAGTCACAAGCCGTAGACTCGGGGCGAGAATTGCCGGTATAGGCGTTCAAATATGCCGCCGTATCTCCGGCAGCCGCCGCGGCTATCGTATCCGATGGCTCACTGCTGGAATCCTTGGCCAATACTCTCTGCAGAGTGTGAATCATGCCGAATTAGAGGGCTCGGCATCGCGAAAGGTTTAAAGGCGACCTCTCATAATTCGGTGATATCGATCATGTTGTCGTCTGAGATTCGATCGATCAGTTTGTTGTAGGGATCAATGCCTGCCCGCGTGGGCTTCTGATCGACCACGATGGTGAAGCTTCGATGCTCGCCGGTGAATTTTTCCTTCTTCATATAGAGCGGCTTCTCTTCATCCTTCTTGCCGCTAAATACGCCAATTTCGATGAAATCCGCCAAAGGCATCGGCGTCTCAGCGCCATTGGCGTCGGCCTCCGCCTTGCGCGCTTCGACTTCCAATGTGACCAGATATTTTCCGTCAGCCGTCTTTTTCGAGGTCGCGGAAACCGCCTTGTTGTCATAAAGCACGATGCGATTGAATCCGTCATCGATGAGATATTGAAGCTCCGGGGGCGTTTGCGCGCGCAATGCTTCGATCAACTGCCGCGTGTCGGGGTAAGGCTGATTCTCGGCAGCCGCGCCGCTCTCCTGTTGGACCGCGTCGGTCTGATTGTGCGCATTTGCATAACGGTATTGCATCAAAAAGTTATGCAGCGCGAGATTGATCTTGTCCTCCCCGACATAGTCAGCCAGCGTGTACATGATTTGACCGCCCTTTTCATACCAAACGTAGGCTTCGCGCTGCACCACCGCCAAGGCTCGCTCGCCACGCACTTCTCCGGCGCGGCCACGCAGATAGCGATCCAAGTAATGACGCAGCACGCGATGCATGTAATCCTTGCCATACTTGCGCTGCATCACCATATACGCGGAATACTGCGCCAGCGTTTCGGCCATCATGTTCGAACCTTGGACCAATCCGCCTATCAGCTGATGCCCCCACCATTGATGCCCCAGCTCGTGCGCCGTAACAAATAGCGTCAGATCGACATCCGTCGGCTTGAGAACCCGACTGATGAAGCCAATGGCTTCCGAAAACGGCACTGTGTTGGGGAACGACTGGGCGAATGTACGGTAGCGGGGAAACTCCAAGATTCGGTATTGACTAAATTGATAGGGGCTGAAATTCTTCTCAAAATACTCAAGCCCCGCACGCGAACCTGCAAGCATCTCATCGATATTGTACGTGTGCGCCGGATCGTAATAGACCTCGAGGCTGATTGGTCCGTTCGCGCCCGGATAACTTTCATTGCGCGTTGCATAGCGAGCCGACAGGTAGGAAAAGAAATCCAGGATATGCGTCGAGCCCATGCCGTATTCGTAGTAGCGCCGGCCGTCTTTCTGCCAAGAGCGGGCCAAATATCCCGGCGCGATAGCCATTTGATCATCCGACGTACTGACCACCGTGTGGTACGTAATCCAATCCGAGTTGGCGGTGAATAAATTGACGCGAGAATAGTGCGGATCTCCGCGTTCAGGCAGCTGCTCGAGCAACCCCAAGTGTTCTTCTCGGCGTCGCCGCGGGTCGTCGATCTCGATTTGCGGGTCATAGCCAATCGTGGGAAAGAACTCTTGGCCGAAAAAGGTGCCGTTATAAGCAAACTCGGGTGCCTCGTTGCCATCGCGAAAGCCCTTCGATGTATGCGCCACCGAAAACGTTAGGGTCAACACCTCGCCGACGCCCAGCGGCTGATCGAGCGCAAAAATGGAATACAGGTCTCTGGGCGAGCTGCTGACCTGATGGAACGGCCTGTCGAACTTTATCTCAGAGACCGATTCGTTTTGATCGGTGATATGGACTTGGGAGATGGGTCGAGCGCTCTTATTCTGCAGTGTGAAGCGGCCCGTCCCGGAGAAGGAGCGCTGCGCCGGATAGATATTGATTTCCGTATCCACTGCCGTGACCTTCGGCTGATCTAGACGTTCGTATTGTTTGAACTGCCGCTCATAGTCGGCCAATCGATGGCGTCGGTCGGCCGCCGTTGTGTATTCATTGAGCACATGCGCGTTGTAGTAATACCAAGCACCGGCGCCAGCCATGCACAGCGCCAAGACAGCAGCGCCGGCGGCGAGCGCGGGCGTTCGGGCGCGCGCCAGGCGGACGCGCGCGCGCAACGAGTCTTCGGCGCCCCGCCGGGCAAGCGCCATGGATATCACGCCTAGAACTGCAAACGCGCAGAACCAATAGGTGATCGACCACAGAATGGCGGAGACATAGTGCCCGTAGCCATTCATATCCGAATAGATGTACGTAGGCACGGCTCCCGGGATCAGCAACGTGTTTTCCCAGCCCCAACTGATCAGCACCGCTTGTAGGACAAATACGCCGATGACGATGCCGTGGCCGATGAACTTGTTGGACACCACGGTCTGCACAAACATGGCGAACATCGCAAATCCCAAGATCTGCGGGAACGTGATGAATAGGAATTCCTTGATGTACTGGAAGATCTCGTAGTGATAGTAGCCGGCAATAGTCTGCATCAAGACGCAAACCAGCAGCGCCAAGGCGAGCAGAATGCATTCCACGAACGCAATGGCGGAAAACTTCGACAGCCAATCTGCGGATTCGCCGATGGGCAATGCATCATGAATTCCATCGAAGTGCGTGTCCTTTTCCCGCCATATGAGCTCGGCCGCATACAGTGCCGCCACGATGAAGAAAAACAGCGTCGCAGAACCTTCCACGGCCTGGGCCATCAGGTAGGTCACCGGCCACACGTCAACACCGCCCATACGCCCCGCAAAGTGGCCGTTGTTTACGGCAAATACCAAGAGCAATCCGACGATCGCCCAAAACGGCACTTCCTTCAGTATCAGCCGGACTCTCAATTGCGTAAGAGCCAAATACTGACGAAACGAGGTGCTGAACCCGAACAGTTGGCGCACTCGCGGCAATTGCACCGCCACGAATGAGCGCCTGCTCTGCTGCGTCGCTTGCGCTTCCTCATCCTGGCGGGCGCGGGCCGCGCGCCTGCCCTGCGAACGCGCCGTCAATGCTTCCACCGACATCGGGAATAGCGCCCAAGTGACCAGCATTGCCGCCACGCCGACGCCGATCCAAAGCAAGCGATTGATCAGGAACACACCGGGCGAATAGCCTGAAAAATCCCATGGGAAGAGCTGGGTATTTTTCTCGATCACGCTCCAATAGCGTGCTATGGCATTGTTCAGCAGCAGTCCAATCGGGTCCAGAATTCCTGACCAGAAATGCTCCAAAGAGCGCGTGGCCGAAAACACCGTGGCGCCGACCAGATAGAACATAAACAGCGCCACGCCTTGCAGATAGACGATGAAGATTTTGCGCGTCAGCGCGGCGACCGCGAAGAACAGGGAGCCGGTGAAAACAATCTGTATCACGACGATGGACACGAACGGCTCTACGTACCAGCGCAAGTGGTTGGGGCCGATACGCGCATGATCAACCCAAGGTGCCAAGGATCCCAGATACGCGCCGAGTATCAGGCCGCTAAACACCAGCACCGTAGTGACAAACGATCCCGCCCATCGCCCGCCGAGATAGGCGAATTTTGAAACCGGCTTGGTAAAGAGAATCTGATACGCATCGCGTTGGAAATCCCGCAGGATCGAGGTTCCAAAGATCGCTGCGATGATGATCATGCCGAACAGGCACGAAAACTGGTCGTTCAGCGTAATTGCATACGGGCCGTTCAGCAGAACCTTGCCGTTGCTGTTGGCGACCGGTCCGAAATTCTCCGAAGCCACGCAAAGAAACGAGAACGCCAGCCATAGAAGAAAATAGACGTAGGTGGAGAGACTCTTCGCTCTAAAGCGCAGTTCAAACGTGAAGAACTCCCAGAACATACTCATGATAGTCCCCTGCGAGGCCGCGTTTAGTGCTTTGCCGGGCGCGACAGATTCAAAAAATAGACATCCTCGAGGCCCGATGGCGCCGCGCGGAATCCAGCACCCGGAGAGGTCGGGGAAAATACGCGGATCTCGTGTTGACCGCCCACCAAATGGGTACTTACGATGTGCAACTGCTTTTCCAGCACGCGCAATTCATCATCAGTTGCCACGACCCGCGACCAGATCTGGCCGTCAAGCGCCGCCAAGGCCTCGTTGGGCGAACCTTCGAGCAGGACCTCGCCCGATGCAATGATGGCCATGCGCGAGCACAGTTCGCGCACATCATCGACGATGTGTGTCGATAGGATCACAGTGACCTCGCGCCCTATCGACGACAGGAGATTGAGGAAGCGATTGCGCTCCGCCGGATCCAGGCCAGCTGTCGGTTCGTCGACTATGATGAGTCGCGGATTGGCCAGCAGTGCCTGTGCGATTCCGAAGCGTTGCTTCATGCCTCCCGAATAGGTCGAAAGCGCCTTCTTGCGGGCGTCCCACAAATTCGTTTGCTGCAGCAACGCATCGACCATCTCCTTGCGTTCACCCGCCTTGACGACGCCCTTGAGAATTGCCAAGTGATGCAGCATGTCGAGTGCGGACATTTTTGGATACACGCCGAACTCTTGCGGCAGGTAGCCGAGAAGTTTTCGGACCTCGCTTTTCTGGGTTAGCACATTCAGGCCGTCGAGATCGATGCTCCCGGAATCTGGATCCTGCAGCGTCGCAATGGTCCGCATTAGGGAGCTTTTTCCGGCGCCGTTGGGGCCCAGCAGGCCGAACATATTGTTGCCAACCGTGAGCGATAGATTCTTCAACGCGCACACGCCGTTGGGGTAGGTCTTCGACAGTCCGCTGATGGTGAGCGCCATGAATTTATTCCTGAAGTAAAGTATTGCCTAAGCAAAAGGGGCTGTGTAGTTGAACAATCCGGCTATCGTATTGACCGCGCGATCGGCTTCACCGCGGTCCGCGATCGTGGTGTCATCGTTGAAGCCGTAATAGTCGTCGTCGCCAACGACCTGAAAAACCAATCCATCGCGGCGCGGTACGAATGAGATGCCGTTATAGAAGAGTCCGTAGCTGATGCCGGGTTGCGGAATTGCCCGGGCTAGCTGGCCGCGGACGGGTGTGAGCGACTGATCGCCGAACAGGGCACGGGCGCCATAACCCGTGGCGTTGATTAGGGTTTTCTGCGGAATTCTCGCAAAATCATCGGACGTATGGAATTCGGCAATTTCAAGACGACCGCCATTCTCCCTGAAGTCTTGCATCAACAGGCGAGTGTATGCAGTCAAATTGAACATCATGAGCGAATTTCTGCGCAAATAGCGCCGGCCCAGCGAATGACTGCCGGGCGCGAAGTCGACGCCACGCGTCAGCAGATCAGGCACCAGCTCGCGTTGCAGTCCTGCGAAGCGCGGGCGGTTGTCCGTTACTTCGCGGCTGCGCGTGGATCCGGACTCATCGGATACAAAATAGTTATCGATGAACTCCACCGGTGCATCGCTCAGACCCAGAAAATTCTGGTAGGTCTGAAACGAAGTCCGGGACATTTCTTCCCAGAGCTGTTTGAATTGCGGCGTCGCGTTGGCCTCGAGACAAATCCTGGAATCCGGTGTCCACAGGCCCGTCGCCAGTGAGGAACGCACATTGGGCGGCAACTCCTTGGCAAAGATGGTGACTTTCGCGCCCGCGCGCTGCAGCAGCAACGCTGAGGTCAGTCCCAGCGCGCCGCAGCCGATGACGGCGATATCCCGATCGCCTGACGCCAGTGCTTTTCGCATCGCAATGCTGCTCGAGCCCCACGACAAAGACCACCCGCTGCCGCCATGACCATAGTTGTGAACAACGAGTTTCGAGCCGACTTGCTCGGCATCGAGGCGCGGCCCCGCTGCTCGAAACGGTCGCGTGCACACGGTGATACGAGTGATGCGATCGGTACTCGCGCGGATAGGCGTCAACTGCAGCGGGCTTGACTTGTCGATGCGTTTGCTGCCAAGCGGGACAACGCAGCCTTCAAGTCCACCGAAGAATACAGCGGCACCGGCTCCGGCTAATAGCTGACGGCGCCCAATCGACTGCATGCATTGACTCCCATAGTTGCGATTGCTGCGGATTGTAAACAGGAATACACCGCTCAGCGGCAAAATTGCGGGATTGTCGCCCTGACACGTGCTAATTTCGGCTCAATACTAAAATCGGGAGCTCAACCGTGTTCGATAATAGAATTGTGTCGGCCATCGTGCCTGCGATCCTGAGGCCAACTTGCCAAGCTGCTCGCCAACGGTCGAGTAAGCCAACAAGGCTAGGTCGATCACTTTCCAGTCGTGAAACTCTTCACGCCGGACGCGAATACCACCTGGCTCTTGAGAGAAATCGAGCCCACTGACACTGATCGCGCCTTTGGTCTCTGCGATCTCGGCATGGGATCACCGGTATTAGGCTACGAGAGCATCGCTGAGCTCACCGCGCCGCGCGGTACTCTTGGACTCGCCTTCGAACGCGATTTGCACTGCGTCGCGGATAAATGATTTCGGCGTATGCCGAGGAAGCGCGCGAACTCCGCAGTATCGTCGCCTAACGCGATTGTTAGGGCGCCTCATTCGAGGCGCCCAATTTCATTTGTGAAGCTTATCCGATGGCCGCTCTCGTGGCTTCCATCGGTGACATTCGCGCTGCACGGCGCGCCGAAGTCAATGCGGCGCATTGCCCGAGCGTCAACAGGACTGCGCTGCCAAATGCAATATAGAAAGTGGGTAGTCTTGTCATCTCGAGAAAGTGCATCAGCTCGACATTTACCGCTAAAGCCAGCAGAGATCCCACGCTAATGCCCAGAAAGATGATGAAGAAATTCTCTGTAAGGATGTGGGCGAGAATATCGGACCGCTTCGCCCCAAGCGCTCGCCGGAGACCTATTTGCCGTCGGCGCTCGTCGACCCAAAACGCCGTAATACCAACGATGCCGCCGGCCGTCGCTAGTAACAGTATGATTGACGCCGTGGTCAACAGTATCACAAGGCCGCGATCGCGCGAATAAGCCTTGTTTCGTAATGTGTGGAAGTTCTGAACCCCGTCCGTGGCGTCGATTACTCGCAGTCGACTCACTTTATAGAGGGCCGCCGCAAGCGACGCTCGTAAGCGTTCCGCTTGCCCAGCCTTCGCACGCACAATATATTGATCGCCGCCCGGGTCGGCCCATCTGATCGGACTCAACACCGAACGATAAGCGAAGGTACGTGTTCCCACTGCCGGGACTTCCATATCGGGGATAACACCGACGATCGTGCGAGCCACTCCGCCGACATAGACGCTCTTGCCCAAACTCGACTCGGCGGGAAACAGTTTCTTGGCTAGGTCCTGCGTAATGATGATCGGGTGGGCAGACGATTGTTCCAACTGAGATCCTGGCGTAACCTCATCAGCTCGAAAATTGCGGCCCGCGATCAGTCGAATACCATAAGTAGCCAGTGCGTGTTCGTCCGTAAAGTAGGCCTCAGAATAGGAGGTGGGTGATTGTTGGTTCGCATCGAGACCAATACCCCAAAGTGTGGCCCATGGCCCGGCACCTGGGAAGGAATAGTCAGCATACGCATCTGCCACACCGGGCAGTTCCCGCAGCATGGCAAGGTCTGCCGCGGTCTTTGTCTGGGCTTGTTCCGGCGTCAGCCCTCCGACCCAGCGATTATCGACCACCACAATGTTGGATTCGTCGATGCCAGTTGGCCTCGATATATAAATGACACGCTGGCTAATGACGAAAATCGCGTTGGCTACAATAGCGAGTGTCAAGGCAACCTGCAGAGTGATGAGAAACACACCGGCCTTGTCACGGGTAAGAGCTGACAGGATAGGTCTTATCGGGATGGTCATGACATCATCCAGCTTTCAGTTGCCAGGCAGGCTGGATGCGGGATGCACGCCAAACCGGATAGGCGGCCGCGAAAAGTGCCACCAAGATGGCAAGCGTAATGGCGAGAGCCATGATGTTCGCATCGGAATGCACCGTCCGTGCAATCTTTGTTTCAAAGACTAAGTCCAGATTTCCGATGAAAGCAAACGTCAACAGAATTCCCAATAGTCCGCCGCCAAGTCCGATAACGGTCGCTTCCACAAGATATTGCGTATAGATTGCGCCGCGAGACGCACCCAACGCCCGCCGTATTCCAATATCCGGCCCTCGTCGCATGAACCGCGCCAGCAATAACCCGACCGTGTTCACGGTGCACACCAAAAGCAGCCCGAGCGCGACGATGAATGAAATCCGCGCTTCCGACGGTACAATCTTTAGGTATTTCAACCACTGATCGAGGTCGCGTAGCCGCGCATAAGCGGGCCAATTGAAGCGGCCATTTGCGTTTTGCTCTTCGGCGTAGGCCGAGAGATCGGCAGCATAACGTCTCACCGCGGCGGCGTCGGGCAGTTCGACCCAAAGAGAAATCCAAGTACATTCCGAGCGAACCAAATCGTCCCAGCCCTTTCCTTGGTAATTAAGAGCACACGATGTGCTCCCAGCGGTCGGAAGTTTCAAGTCGATTGCCCTCTGAAACGGTAGAAAAATCTGCGGAGGGGGTCGAACGCCTGCACATCGGCCGCCGCATAGAAGCGCGGCAGCGGATTCCACTGTTCCATGACGCCAGCGATTCGATACACATGTCCCTCAAGCGGCAGTTCTCGACCGACACTATTCTCACCGTGGAATAGTTTTTGGTTAAGATCCTTTCCAAGGACAACCGCATTGCTGCCGTCATCATCGTCAGCCTTACTCCATACACCGCCGTATTCAAATGGCACCAAAAACATGCGAAAAAAGTCTGCGGTAACAGCATATCCCTTCGCCGCAAACGGCTGGATTGTGATGTCTGCCGGGACCGATGAGAGATTTATGGGATAAATGACGGCCTGACCGGTCGCTTCATGGTTAGCACGAAGCGCAACGGCGTCGTGGAACGTGGGCTCCGGATCAGGTTCCCCGCCAGTGGTAATCCTATTAGGCCCGCGGTTATCAATTTGAGGTACGAACAGTTGCCGAGATCTAGAAGGCAAAGGATTTGCTGATAGCACACTAAGCAGCGCGTAGGTAGTGATCGAGCCCGCTACACCGACAGCAATCAATAGAATCATTAAGCCTGTGATGGCGACATTGCGCGTCAATGAGCGCATGCCTAAATTGCAATAGTAGGTAAACATCCTTGTCCCTTGTAGGCTGCTTGGTTCCTTTTACACCGAACAGACCGCAAGCTCCACCGCGCTTGGATGATCTGAGCCGGCGTCTATTTGCTATTTCTGTTGCTCTTTTGGAATTCCCGGACAATCTGACCGCCTAGGATTCGATTACAGCGGCGATCGACATATACCCTTGGCTCAAATTTCCCCCAATTTCAGGCCTTTTGAGCTTGCCGCAGGAATTCGATGATAAGTCTGTTCACTTCCTGCGACTGTTCTTCCGCTACGGAGTGACCGGCGCCACTGATCAAGTGAACACCCATTAAGCGCGTGCAGGCACCGTGCTGCATTCCTTCAAATGCACCGGGATGCTGGTATACACTCCATTCGCGCGCTCCCGCGATATAAAGCGCGGGGACGTCGATGGTACGACCGGAGAAGGTATTGAGATCACCCCCTACTTCAAAGATACGGTAGCGGTTGAGTCCGCCCTGGAATCCAGTTCGACTGAATTCCGCGCTATATACGTCTAGGTCTTGCTGCGTCAGCCACTTGCATGCGGCAATCTGTGCCTGAGAGGGCATTTTAGCCGCCATAGTCTGCCCAACCGTCTTGTGCAGATCCATTATGTAGTACTCGGGCATCTGGGCGAGTTCAGGGGCTGTCCAAGACTTGAGTGGATGTGGATTGTTACCCTTCCAATCTGCGCTCCGTCCGCGAAGTACTCCTGTTCCTTGTCCGAGGACTCGTTGACGAACGGCAACACCGCGACTGATTTCTCGGGAATCGCGCTCGTCGCCGGCAAGTCGCCTTGGGTTGCCGGCGCGGCGACGCGCTTCGACAGCACGAATTTGTCCAATGCGAAGTAGCCTACGCCGAGAAGGACAACCGCCGAAATCAACAGCAGTAGAAGGTTCGACCGGCGCGATGGCGCAGCATTCGAGGTACTCGGACGGAAGGAAGGAGCGGGCCCGATTGCAGGTCGCGCTCGCACCGGAGTTTGTGGCTCGCTCGGTGAGAGCAGCTGCGAGACGCGAGCAACGAAGGCCGGTGACGTCTCCCCGGCGTCCAGTCGAGTCCACTGCACGGCCCGAAAGGCCTCCGGCACATCCGCTTCAGCATCACCCGTGTCGTCAATGACCACCGGCACCAGAAATGCTACGCGCTCGGACATGTCATGGGTCCGATCGACGGCGAGTTTCCACTCGCGCCTGAAGTATCCCTCTGTGCGTCCTTGCGTCGTCGC
Organism: Gammaproteobacteria bacterium; assembly: GCA_041690895.1. GTDB lineage: Bacteria > Pseudomonadota > Gammaproteobacteria > Steroidobacterales > Steroidobacteraceae > Bog-1198. The sequence continues at coordinate 15,958 of JBEPVT010000052.1, read as the reverse complement.
CGAGATGATTGGGATGAACAGCGCGCAGTCGTGGATCTGCTTACGGATCTGGCGGTCCCAGGCATCTCCGCCTCGAAGCTCGCTCTGATCGAACCAGACCTCGATGCCGCCCGCCCGCAGTGCCTCGCAAATGCGCTTGGCTGCTTCAGCGTTCTGGGAGGCGTAGCTTAAGAATACGGCTCTCGACGGCTCAGTCATCGACGCTGGTTATTCCATTGGATTTGAATAAGACGGACCCCGTAACAGAGCCGCCGTCGTTGTTCTGAATGACAGCTTATCCGATTTTGGATGTTCGCTCCTAGAATCACTGAGCGGCCGGGTTGGGCACACTCCCGCCGGGCCATCTTTGAAAACTTTCGGCCAAGACCGCGGATGAGCGACACTGCAATGGCCGGCTTGTGCGGCGTACAAATGATTCGCGCACGGACTCGTTGACTACGTTTCGACGTTCGATGGCTCTTCTATCCCGAAATGATCTAAGAGCCTCCGCCGCGCATCTTCTTTGCCGCCCTCGGTCTTGAGATAATTGGCGAAGGTCTCGACAGCCTCGTCAAAAGTCATCGGGGAAATCATCGCCGCGTAACGGATTGCCTGAAGGTCCATATGACCGCCGTCCTCGGAGCGCTTCAATTCGCTAACGACAAGATTTGCCTCTTTATCTACGCCGAGAAGATCGATACGTCGATTGCTATCCTCCCAATTGCCAAATTCTTCAGCGATGACCAGCGTATCGGGAGCAATAATTTCGATCTTCTGTTTAAGCAGGCTCTGGAGATGCTCACGTTCCTTGTATCCGGCTTCGGCAAACGTTGTCGTCTCCACCGCCTAGAGATCATTTTTTACAATTTTGTAGATTGCCATTCAGTCTCTCTCGTTCAGGCCTGGTAAGTCATACCACAATGCGCTCCACTTCGGGATCTTTCTCGATCTCCGAAAGCGCGTTGATGTTGCTTCAAATATTTCAGCACTTCGATAGGCAGTCGGCGAATCCGTTCGTGACCGGTCAACCCCAAAGAGGGCCGCTGATTCTTATCGATCCACTTGCTGACAGCGATCCGTCCGCGCACGCTAAATGTTATCCAATAGCCATCGAAAGGCTACTCGCCATATCCAAATACCGGCAGAACGCATTCGCCATTTCCATCTGTTCGGAATTGCGACATTCCGGTTCGAACCGTACCTTACGACACATTGCTGCGGCATAGTTTCTTCACACTACCTAGCGATGGCGAGTGATTTGGTCTTTTTCGTGACCGCATCTACAACAAGTTGCGTCACGAGTTTGTCCAATGCCTTGAGAGCCGCCGGAAAAGACTTCTCAGTCTCTTAGGCCCGTACGGCTGAGCGGGACAGAAATGCGACATAAGACTTTGCAAAACCCCTATTCGGAAGTAAGATGATCGTGGTTTAAACGCAAGCTACCAGAGGGAGGTTACGGCTATGGCAACTCTGGATTGGTCGCAATGTCCCGTAGTTGAAAGTGTTCCCGGCAAAGTCAGTGGTGCGTGGGTCCTGAAGGGCACACGGATGCCGGTATCGGCTATTTTTGAAAACCTCGAGGCCGGCGCCAACATCGATGATCTCATGCAATGGTTTGACGGACTCGACCGAGGACAGGTCAAGGCTGTTATCGAATTTGCCGTTCGCAGTCTTGACCGACTGCCAGAATATGCGGCCTAAATGCGGGTACTTTTCGATCAAGCAACACCCCTGCCGATCCGTGCCCATCTCGATCAACATGTGGTCAGCACCGTCTTCGCCCAAGGCTGGGACACGCTCAAGAACGGCGAGTTATTGACGGTTGCCGAACAGGCTGGCTTCGATGTTTTGCCGACGACCGACAAGAATTTGCGCTACCAGCAGAATCTTACGGACCGGAAAATCGCCATCGTGGTTCTAGGGGTTCAACAATGGCCGCAGCTGCGCTCCCATGTGCAACGCGTTGTTGAAGCAGTGGGCGCGGCGGTGAGTGGCAGCTATGTTGAGATCGAGATTCCTGCTGCCTAAACGCATGGGGGAAATACGCTTAAAAACCCCATTCGGAACCCGGCGTACACAGCGGCCGCAAGCCGCCCTTGGCCACCACCTCCGGCACGGCAAAGTGATACCGTCCGAGGAAGTTGATATGTCGCCAGATGAGCGGCGAGAGTCGGGCGAGATCGGCGTCTTCGATCACCCAGCGCTCGACTTTGAGCTGGGTTATCACTTCCTGCATATAGATCGCATTCCAGTGAACGACGATGTTAAGCAACAGGCCCAACGCACCGAGTTCTTCCTCTTGCCCCTGCCGCAAAGAGCTGCGGATTTCGCCGCGTTCACCCAGGAAGATACGCCGGCCGAGGCGATGGCGCAATTCGTGACGATTCAATTGCGTGAGGATGCGGCGTCGGAATGCCGGGTCGTCGATGTAGCGCAAGACGTGGACCGACTTGATGAGGAGCCCGCGCCGGGGGTCCCCGTAACACGCTCCGTAATTAAGGACTTTCGCGATACTTTTTGCAACACTCTCGGAGTCGCCGCATGAAACTCGGCTACGCGCGTGCCTCGACCGAAGACCAGACCCTGCAACTGCAACGCCCACGTTTGAAAGAGGCCGGCTGCGAGAAGGTCTTCGAGGAGAAAATCTCCGGCGTCGTGCGCAAACGCCCGCAGCTTGAGAAATTACTCGGCGAAGTGCGCCAAGGCGATGTGCTGGTCGTCACGCGACTCGATCGGCTCGCGCGCTCCACCGCCGAACTGCTGATCATCGCCGAACGGCTTCAAGAGAAAGGAGCGGGCCTACAGTCCTTGGATGAACGCTGGGCGGACACCATCAGCCCCTCAGGGCGCATGGTCTTGACGGTGTTTGCCGGAATCGCGGAGTTCGAGCGCGCGCTCATCAAACAGCGGACTCAGGATGGCCTGCTCGATGCGCGCAAACGTGGCGTGCTGTTTGGCAGACCGCGCAAGATGCGCCCCGATCAACAGCAGCTTGCCCAGGAACTGCTGAAACAAGGCCGCTCCATCAGCGAGGTCGCCCGTACCTTCAATGTGCATCCGGCCACTATCTATCGGTGTCGGGACAATCAAACGCCGGACCTTCAACAGGCCTCGTGACCGCCGCACACTCAATCCTTATGTAGGTTTTCTGTCCCTCTCCGCCGTACGGGCCAAGGACGGCCCGCTGTGAGCGCTTCGCTCACAAGCTTCACACCTTCTTCGCCCTGCAGCGCATAGCTAAGCTCGAAAGTGAGTCGGACGATACCGGCTGTAGGATCGCCAAAGTGAGCAAGTTCACTCGCCGTGAACGTTTCCTTGCTGCTGGTCGGAACGCCAGGGATCTTACGAAAGACATTGTGGATGGCTGCATTGTCATCAATGACGAGTATTCGGTGATTGGCGAGCGGCAACGGAGCGTTTCCTTTAGTTTCGCGCCCGAAGTGCCTGCCGATTCTCCGGCGCCGCATACGCTTCCTGCGATGCGTCCTCTGCCGCCCCCGGGAGACCTTCACGCAGCAGCTCGCCGGCGCGTTGCGCTCCGACCGCCTTGCTAAAGTGAAAGCCCTGCGCTTGCGTCGTAGTGTCGGTCAAGGTGAGCAAATCACTCTGTTGCGCTGTCTCGACCCCCTGTGCAATGACGACAATCCCGATATCGTGCGCGAAGTTGACGATCGCGCGGACCGTCGCGGCACAATCAGCATCCGTTGTAGATCGGTTGATAAATGATTGCGCAATCTTCAAGTGATTGACGCGATAGGCTCTGACATAGTCGAACGAGGAATACTCGCTCCCGAAATCATCGATGGCGATCTTCACGCCAAGCTCACGCAGCTGAGGTAAAACCTCGTTTTGCGTCCAAGTAAGTTGGGACAGCGTGGCTTCGGTGACATCAAACTCGAGATCCGACGGCTTAAGACCCCATTTCGCCAGCGTTTCAGTGACATCGCGTACCAGCTGCTGACCGCTCCTGAGTTCCAGTAAGGAGAGATTAACTGCGATCACCTGCAGTGCAAGTCCTTCCTTGCGCCAAACGCTCATTTGCCGGCACGCTTCGTTGAGCACCCAAGACCCTAGAGCCACAATCGTGCCGGTCTTCTCGGCAATCGGAATGAAGAGCCCCGGTGCCAGCAATCCACGCGTTGGATGGTTCCAGCGGATCAGGGCTTCCATACCCACAATCTTCTGCGACGACAATTCCACTTGTGGTTGGTACTGCAGTTCAAATTCGCCCCTTAAGATGGCGCTCTTTATCTCCCCGGCGAGCGTCATTCGCTCACGCACATCTTTGTCTAAGTCATCGGAATGAAAGTGATATTGATTACGCCCCTCATTCTTTGACCTGTATAGCGCCAAGTCTGCCTGCACCAGCATAAGCTCTGCGCTTTGAGTTCCCGGCACAAAAGGACTGATTCCAATGCTCACCGATATGTGCATCTCGTTGCCGTTGATGGAGTAGGGAAGCGCCAATGCAGCCTGGATCTTCGCAGCAAGCGTTCCGGCACTCGCAGGCTCCTTTATCTCGCCCTGCAGAATCGCGAACTCATCCCCGCCCAACCTCGCCACTAGATCGCTCTCACGCGTGCAGCCTTTCAGGCGCAGAGCAACCTGCTGCAGCAGCAAATCACCGATTGGGTGGCCAAAGGTGTCATTGACGGGCTTGAATTGATCGAGATCCAGATAAAGAATCGCAAATGCACTCGCACCGCGACCCGCCGCGGCGAACGATTGAGCAAGCCGCTCGGTGAACGTGCTACGGTTCGCGAGGCCGGTGAGTCCATCGGTGCGTGCGAGCAAGGTGATTTTATCCTCGGCCGCCTTGCGTTCGGTAATGTCGATAATGATGCCTTCGACCTCAATAAGCCGTCCATCCTTGTCGCGCACCGGCACGTAGCGATTTTCGACCCAGCGCAAATCGCCCTCGCCCGTGCGCAGGCGAAACTCGATCGACGCCCCCACCGCATGCTTATTCAAGATGATCGCCATCGCCTCGCCGACCTTCAACTGATCCTCCGAGTGTATGAGACGCTCCGCCCAATCAGGCGAGCCCACCAAAGTCTTCGGGTCGTGCCCTAGCTTGGTAATGTTATGTGACACATAAATGAGCGGAAATGAAGGCTCGCCGCGCAAACGGTAAAGAACCACAGGGCTGTTTTGTACGATGATGTTGGCGTTGGACAGCTCGCGGGTACGTTCCTCGACCGCTTGCTCCAGACTGCTCATTTTGAATGCCGCTTGCTCGGTCATTTGCCATTTCGTGGTTAGCGCATTCGCGAGCTGAAATACCTCGATCGCATCAAAGGGCTTCTTTAAGATAAGCAGCCGGTCTCGCACATCGAGCCGGCTTAGTACATCCGTCCATGAGTGATCCGAATAGGCTGTGCAGAAAACGATTTGTAGGCGCGGATCCGCCCGCCAAAGATGTTCGACGGTCTCGACGCCGTCCCACCCCGGGGGCATTCGCATATCGACGAATGCCATTGCGTACGGTAGGCCTTTAGCCGTAGCCGCCTGAACCTTCTCGAGTGCTTCGCGTCCCTGAAAGGCAGAATCCATGTCGAAGTGCATGGAGCCCGCAACCGCTGCTGGAGCGCCAAACAATATCGTCTCATCCGCATCCAGATCAACCTGGGGTGCCGTATGCGCAAATATCTTGCGAAAATCTTCGTGAATTGCCGGCGTATCATCGACGAACAGGATGCGCTTATTCTCGGAGCCGTTCACGTTGGCTCCGCCGCTCGATTCATGGGGAGTTCAAGCGTGAACACTGCGCCGTGGCCGAGACCCTCGCTAAACGCTGTCAGGGTGCCCATCATCTCTTTCACCGCCAGGGCACAGCTGTGCAGCCCAAATCCATGGCCATTCGGTCGGGTCGTGAACCCATGTGCAAAAAGTTGTGGCAGGTTCTCAGGTGAAATCCCTTCGCCGTCATCTTCAACCGAAATGCGCAAGCGCGGCGCATCGGTGGTCTTTGCGATTCCCAACGTCAACTTCATTTGATGCGATTCCTTGAGGCCGGCATCCATCGCCTGCTTTGCATTGCCGATGAGGTTAATCAGAATCTGCAGGACCAGATGCCTGTCAAGAAGCAGCAAGGGCATGTCGGCAAAGTCCTTGACGATCGTGATCTGATGTCGGGCGATAGAACCGGCATTCATGCGCAGCGCATCCTCAAGCAGTTCCTTGACCTGTACCGCCTCGGTGAGACTCGTTGCACCGGAATACGACTGTTGCTTGGCGACGATTTCCTTGATGTGATCGATGCTTTTTATCAAGGACGCAAGCTCGGCCGTAATCGCCTGCTTTTCATCACTGAGGGTCACAACCAATTTTTTAAGATATCCGGGCAACGCCTTTCCCTTCTCGTCCCGAGTCAAGAACTCTCCTAAGTCGGCGGCGTGTTCATCCATTAGATCAACGGCCTTGCCGAAACCTACTGTTTTGGAGTCGCGCAGCTTGTTGCCGATGATTCCGGCGGAGACGTTTACGCTGTTGAGCACATTGCCGACGTTGTGCAGCACATTGTTGGCAATCTCAGCCATCCCCGTCCGGCGCGCTGCGGTCAGCAGTTCGCCTTGCGCATCGTGCAACTCGCCGGTGATCTTCTTCAAACTTGCCGCGAGCCTTGCGTTGTTTAAGGCGAAATGAGCGTCGAGAGCGGAAACGATAAGCGTCAGGCTTAATATGCCTAAAGCACTCCCGCCGATGACCACCGCCAGCACCATATTGTTGATGGCGCCCCCTGCTGCCCCAATGCAAACGCTTCCCGGAGCAAACCGCGCCGCCGCCATCCCCGTGTAGTGCATACCGGTAATCGCCACAGCCATGACACAGGCGCTGCCTATCTTCACGAATATTGCTAGCTTCGAATGTTTCCACCGCAACTGCAGGGCAATCCATAGTGCCGCAAGCGACGCGCCTCCGGCGATCAGCACTGAGAGACTGAAGAGCAGCGGGTCATAGTGAATCGGTGGGAACATCTGCATTGCATACATGCCCGTGTAATGCATTGCAGAGATGCCGATACCCATCAATACCGCGCCGACACCCAGGTGCAAGGCCTTAAGCCGAGGCCGGCGCAGTGTGAATAGGGCGATTGCCGACACGATGATCGCGATCATCATCGACGTCAACGAGATCGGAAGATTATAGGCTACCGGTATTGGCAGGTGGAAAGCCAACATACCGATGAAGTGCATCGACCAGATCCCGGTCCCCATCGACACGGCACCCGCGATCAACCAGGTCCACGACTTCCTGGGGCCTGACGTGCTTGCGCTGACGCAACCTGCAAGGTCGAGCGCGGTGTAGGAGGCGATGACCGCGACTGCGAAAGACAGTGTGACCAGCTTAAAATCGTAATAACCGTTCATGGTCGAGTATCCTTAAGTTGTCACGCCGCCAACGTAGTGACGGGCGTCGCTCCGACGCGACCCTGAATGGGAAGCCGAATGAAGAACGTCGTTCCTCTGTTGTAAAACTCTTCGCGCAATTTTGAGACTTCAGGCTGATCGATCGGGATGGCCTGCGATCCATCGGGAAAGCGATTCGATTTGTGCAGAAAAATGTCGGCGACTTGTTCTTTGCTTAACGTCAAGACCGCACTGTTGGCCGATACCACAACCACTACATCGGCTTCGCTCGCGGCTACACCCAAGCTGAGCGCCAGTCCGATGAGCATCAATCTGATTTGGATTGGGGGGCCCATACGCCGTTAGAACACAAAATCGACGGTAGCGCTGAATACGTTGACGGTGCTCCCGGGCTGAAAATTCGGCTGCACGTTGATCAATACGCCTGCGGAACCCGCGCGGAGACGAATGCGATCGAATTGCAATTTGAGGTCCGTATTCTTCATGAAGTGCCAACGCGCTCCCGCGGAAATGCTGGTTTGAACGGGTTTGGAGCTCAAGACCTGATTGAGGGCGCCGTTCAGAGCACTCGCGGGACCCTGCAAGTACGGCGGCAGCGCGGCGACCGTCAAACCGGGATCAGAGAGGTCGCTCGCCTTTGCTTGGGCGTAAGTCAGATAGGGCGTGAACTTCGCCAGCCGGTAGCCGCTGCTAGCGTACCAGGCCGATTTCTTGCCGAGTACGGAATCGAAATCGACAGTTCCCCATTCCCCCATCACGAACCAGTCGCCCGAGTCATAGATTCCGCCGACTGAAACAAACGTCAGGAGACGGTTCTCCAGATTGTACTTGGCCGCTAGCGCGTTGCCTTCCGGCCCAAATTGTCGAAGCGCATCGAACAGAGGCCCAAGGTAGGCGGGCATCGGATACCAGAAAGGTCGGCAGCACGATACGGGCCGCCCGCAGGCTGAAATCCGATGTGACCCGATATTTTAAATCGGCCCATTCGACATGCGGCCAATAGGTGTTGTTGTAGTTCTGTTCGGAGATGACTTGCAGTACTGCCGAGAGTTTTGAGGTGAAATTGGCGGTCACCTGTGCGCCAATCAGGCTGTCGACCGAGACGCTCCAATCGTTAGTGTAACCGGCGCCGTTAGGCTTCAGCGGACTCATCGTGTAGTCCGCTTCCTCAGTGCTGGAATGAACCACACCGAGGGTCCCGAAGCCGCCGAGCGAGAACAACGGGAGCCCGGGATCATCGCTGCTCGCACTGGCTGATTGGGACAGCATCACTATGAGTGCGGCAACCATGCCTTTGTCGCAGTTTGCAGAATATCGGTTTAACATCCCAGCATTGATACATATTGAGGAAGGGCCGTCTGAGTGTTACCACTCAGCAATCATATTGGGTCAATTGCGCTACCACGCCGAGTACGGCTGCGGGATCCCCCTAAGGACCCCTAAGGACCCCTAACTAAGGACCCCTAAGGACTCGGGGTGTGGTCACCACTCTGAAGCTTGTATCCACCTGACTAGCATCGATATAGCCGATTGCCAAAAGATTCGGGCTCTGGTGCATCCGAGGATTTTGCTGGCAGAATGGGGTAAAGAATATTTCCCTATGCGAGAGCGATTTTCCAGTCGTTCTTCCGATTGAGGCCGAAATGACGCCCGCGACGTCGGAAATTGAACTGACGCTTGCGGATTCGGTGAGCGAGTTCGAAGCTCGCAAGTGTCACGCCCGCAGTGACGAACGACTTGAATCCTTTCAGCGGGCCGCACCGAGCCTTGATGCCGCGGTGGTCTTGCTCGACGATGTTGTTCAGGTACTTGTTCGTACGCACGCGCACGTTGCGCCACTTCACATGCTCCCGCCGCAGCTTCCACAGCGCGCAGCGACTCGGCACGTGGCCATCGAGCGTGACCGTGCGCGGAGAGGCGCACTTGATTTTGCTGCATTAACTCCCGGTAGGATTTCTCGATATTTATAGTAACGAGCCTGGATTTCCCCCAATAATACAATCACTTGCTGCTCTTTATTTCTGACAAGCTGTTGCGCCCCATCCCCGGAGCGTGCAATGAACGCGTGGCAAGCCACATTTTTCGGTTTGAAGCAGATCCCGCGTGAGTTGACGGCCTTCGAGATCGAGGCGTTCTTCACGTTCACGGCGGCCGAGCGGCAAGTCATCGAGCAACGGCGGCGACCGGCCCTGAAGCTGGGCTTGGCATTGCAGATCGGCTTTTTACGCATGAGTGGCCGTGTCCTCGATGCCGTGCGCATCGTGCCCGCGGTCTTGTGGCGCCATCTCGGCGAGCAATTCAACGTGGCGGCACCGGATTTGGCCTCGCTGCGGGCCATGTACGGGCGCGGCAATACCCTCTTCGAACACCAGCAGCTGGCGTGTGAGGTGCTGGATTTCCACTGGCTGAGCGAGGCGCAACGACGCGCACTGTCGGGCGCCCTACGGCTGGAACTGGCGCGCACGCGCGATCGTCAGCAGCTGCTGATCTTCGCCCGACGTTGGCTGTACGAGCATCGACTACTCATCATGCATGAGCGATCCATCCGCTCGACGATTGTGAAGGTTCGGCAGCAATATGAAGTCGCGCTCGCCAAAGGCATCCACGCGGCGATCGATGATGAGCAGCTCGAACGTTGGGGGAAAGCGTTGGTGACTCCGCGTGATTCAGGAGTGACGCTGCAGAGCTGGCTGTGGGCACCGCCGGCCAAACACTCGACGCGCCAGATCGAGGAACTACTGGAACGAATCGCAACGCTGTATGAACTCGGTATCCATCGACACTTCGCCGATGCACCCGATGACTTGCTGCGCCGCTATGCGCGGCGCCTGGCGAACCGACCGCCCTCGATTGGAGCGCGGATCAAAGAGCCGCTGCGTACCATCGAGAGTGCCTATTTTCTTCGCTACTGTTTGCTGATAGGCACCGACCGGCTGCTGCTGATGGTGCGCCGCCGTGTCGCCGATCTGTGGCGCCACGCGACGACCGATGCCAATCGGCCATCGAAACGATTCCCGATTTTCTAACAACTTTATCTCAACCATGCACGGCTGGCGTATCGATGCGATCTCCCCACCGGTCATTGATCGTACCAGCGCGAAACCCCTAACGTCGGTGCCGGGGCAATTCGGTCTTGATTCGCATGGCGGCACCCATCGATGTCGCGCCGCGCGTAACAAAATCATCCCCCAATAAAATGCGTGTCGGCGTGATGCGCGATCGCTCCACCGCCATAGTGTCGAAATGATCCCGCGAGCGTGGCCTGTCTGAAGGTCGAGCATAGGCCGACTTCGTAACCGCCGCCGTGCGTTTGAGCATAGATGAAACGCCGGCACCGAGCCCTTGGCTTTTCAGTGCGACCGCGATCCGTTCGGAAGTGCTTTTCGCCCCCGGCACTAGCGGTGTGTGACCGGGCACGGGAACAAGCGTTACTTCAGGATCAAAGAATCCTGAAAACTCTCCATCAGAGACGAGCTGCGCCACGTAATCGGCAATCTGCGCAAACAACCGCTGATCTTGAGCCTCGATTCTGTTGCGAAATTCCTGGGACTTTCTTGAGACGTCGGAAATCCCTTTCCGCGAGTAGATGAACGGCGCGCCGAAGACCAGCCGGTCGATCAAAAGTAATCCGCCCATCCTTCATCGAATCGACGGGTAACGGCCGGAATATCAGCAAGCACATCGTCCAGATTCTCGCGGGAGAGTACATGCGCACCGTAGTGAATCATTTCCGTGGGATTTTCGGGGTCACGGTTGCGCCAGAAGGAAACTGACTTACCACTAGCTGCTCGCACATCAACCGATCCTGGAGCTCGCGATTCTCTTTCGGATAGTACTGATCGAGGGGTGTGCCAATCACCGTCATGGTGTAGCCAGAGGCCTCGAGGGCCGCTTTGTGCGCAGCGGTGTCGATCCCTCTTGCGAGGCCACTGACAACGACGATCTCGTGAGCCACGAGAGCTCTGGCGAGAACTTCCGCACGGCGAAGGCCTTCGAGACTCGCCTTGCGCGAGCCGACAACCGACACACGGGGGCCACGCTCGAACGATGACCGAGCGCCGACATATAACAGGAACTCTGGCGCGTTTTTTTGTTCAACCTCATTGAGGGTGCCGAGTACCTCCGCCACGCTGATCTGCATGATTCCCCCCACCTGTGTCGCGCGACGACTTCAGTGCGTTCAAAGGCATTCGCGTAGATTACCACTCGGCTCGATCGTTAGCAGCGGCCTATTCATTCAGCGCGGCTTTAATCGCTCTTACAACTACATCCCGCGACGCCGCGTCCGCACATTCGACCGTCAGTTTGGCGGCGCTGCTCGTCCGCTGCTGCAATTGCACCCGCACCTTCGGCGTGCGCAGCACTTCGCTTACCACGGAGAGATCCGGCGCTTTCGGCGCCGAACTGCCCTCCCCTTTGAGGGCCTTACGCACGAGATTTTCAGTCTCACGAACCGACAGGTTTCGTTCCGCGACAACCTTTCCGAGCCATAGACGCTCCTCATCATCGTCGAAGCCAAGAAGCGCGCGAGCATGACCCATGCTGGTCACTTTGGCATCAATCAATGCGATCACCTTCGCCGGCAGATCCAATAGTCGAATTAGATTCGTGACCGCCGCGCGAGATCGCCCCACTGCCACGGCGCCACGGCGACCTGTTCGTGCGTCAGAGAGAACTCTTCGATCAGCTTCCGCAGCGCCCTCGCCTCATCAGACGACGTCAGTTCCTCACGTTGAATGTTTTCGATCAGCGCGACCGCGACAGCGTCCTGAGCCGACAATTCGCGCACAACCGCCGGGATTTCGGCGAGCCCCGCCAATTTCACCGCCTGCCATCTCCGCTCGGCGGCGACGATCTCATACTGGCTACGCTTGCTCGACAACGGACGCACGGTGATCGGCTGAATCACACCTTGAGACTTGATCGAGGCGGTGATTTCCTCAAGCGACTCTTTGGTAATTGCTGCACGCGGCTGTGACGGGGCCAGCGTGAATAGACCTGATCGGAAGTGCTCCCGTCGCCGGCTTTTCGACCGTTGCAGACCGCATACTGAGCAATGCGTCGAGTCCTCAGCCTAATCCTTTGGAGGGTGTGACCATATCGAAAGACTACCTCAACTCCTCCTTGACGACATTACCTTCACCCGACGTCCTGAGGGCCGCTTCGTGGGCGCCCAGCCCATACGATTTGAGAACCACTGGACGAATCCCCGGAACGTTTCACGACTGGCTAGTTCTCACACTTCAAAGCTTTCCAGATGGGCGTGTCTTGAAAAGTAGATGCCGACTTTCGATATTTACGGCTTCGGCTTGACTTCGCGGATGCCCGCTAAATCGTGCAGCACGAAATATCCGATCAGCTAATTGAAATACTTTCTGCTGAGATCGAAGTTTTTTGTCGTCTTAATATCAATTAACATTCCGTCGATGCACAAATCGGCATCCGCGCCACCTATCAGGTGGGACGCCTTGCCGAAAATGGGGTTCAGCAGACATATATCCTTGGCGCGGAACTGTGCTGGATTGAAGATCGAAAGCAACTTGTTGAGGTCGCGCACGTCCTCACGCGCAGCATCACCAAGATTAGGGTAGATAAATCCGAGGCGGACGACACCATCGAGCTGCGCGAGGTAAATGGCTTCTTCCATCAGTTCATCGCTCACTGCGAAGGAGAGTTCCTCCGAATCGATGTCATACGTAGCAGAAGGGCGCCAAACCTCCTCCCAGCATTTGTAAGTCCTGCTCCGCAATCCAACTACGATCTTGTGCGTTTGGATTGAGCCGTTGCAAACGGAAGCGCAGCCAATAGTCGAATGCCGTGCCGACTAAGCCATATCGCTTGATTAGCGGCCGGGCGAGAAGTTCTTTACGCGCACCTAGACGAGGTTTCGGGAAATCCTGACGGAGCCGGACCCGGATATCGGTTTGTTCCAGAAGCGAGCTAAGGCTCATGCTCGATCCTCCATGACTACCACCGCCCTGAACCACACATCGGAGCTGCCTCCTCGCTAGGTATCGAAGAGGCGGTCAAGAATTCAATTTGATCCACTCACCCGATCACGATCGGTTTCCGAATGACTTAATTTTTCCTAGAACAAATCCAAATTCGGCAGATCCCGCCGCTCATCGACGATCCGCACGATCTCGACCACATCGCCAAGAATTCGATACATGATGAAATAGTGCCCCGTCGGAAATATGCGCATCTCCTCCGCAATATCCGGCCGCGCGACTCCCATCTGAGGATGCTCGTCCAGCTGCAAGAGCTTCGAGCCAATGCCATCAAGAACTCGATCTGCAGCATCGACATTTGCAGGAGCGATATACAACCAGATCTCCTGCAGATCCGCATCCGCCCGAGGGGTGACGATGACGCGCGACACAGCTATTTCGTGCCGAGATTGTCCTTTAAGCGTGCACGCGCACGGCGCTTCGTCGCTTCAACATCGAGGGGCGTTCCCGCTCCACTGTCGATGCCTTCCTGCCAAAGTCGCTTGATCTCACTCAGCGCGTCGCCTTGCAGCGCTCGCCGTGCCTTCCATTGGCGCAATGCTTCGCGGATGACCTCGCTGCTCGATGCGTAGTCGCCGGTTTCCACCGCTTGTCGAACCATGGTGAGCATGTCGGTAGGCAAGGCAATACTGATTTTCTCAACGGTCGACATTGGTCACCTCGGTGCGGAATAGTAGCACTTCTTGCTACTTAGTCCTACTGAGCTTACCCGGAAGCGCCTCGATCATAAACCCGTTTTGATCCAATTCGCACTCTCGTCGATTTACGGATTTCACTTTACTATCAATTGCTTAGTATGGTTTCGTCACTAAACTGAGTTTATCCAAGGTCCTTGAGCACCTTGTCCACAGCGGCCATCAATCCATCACGGTCCGACTCCCCGAGGCCCTCCGGAAAGGCGAAGGTCACTTTTCACTGGGGTTACGCGCCACAATCATTCGGCTCGAAGGCTCGAAGGCCCAACATTATATTCGCGCTTGAGCGGCTCGATGGGGATGGCTAATCCTTCAATGTATAAAACTTTCATTTACAACAACTCGCCGGTTTGACCGGCGCACGGAGACATATATGAATCGTCCAATTGCCTCTGTGATCGTTCTCCTGGCCATGGGGCGGCCGGACCTCGACAAAGTGAAAGCCGAACAATCGATCGCGCACGAATCGGGCCTCGTTGGCGTTGACGTGCTGGTGATTGGATCATTGGATCGGTCACCGAATTTGGACGCAGCACCACCGGAAAATCGGGATTCTTAAGCGGCACGAAGGTGCAGACGGCACATGCAAAGTCGAAATTCGACTTGTGGATGTGCGTACTGGCTACGTCTTCTTTACCGCTAGCGGCGCCGGCGATGCCAGTACCGAATCGGCGAGGTCGCGGGTTTTAGCAGCAAGGCGGACTATGATGCTACGCTCAATGAGCGTGCGATCGGCGCGGCAATAACTGACGTCCAGAATTCGTTGATTGCCAAGTTGGAAGAACGCCCCTGGAGGACCGATATTCTTAAGTTCGACGGGCGCCAATTGTATCTTTCGGGTGGATCACGCCAGGGCTTGCATGTAAGCGACACGCTTTTCGTGCTGAAGCAATACCGGTCAAGAGTTGTGGAGCAACCATCAGCAGGTTGTGTATCAGCCTCAGGCAAATGGCGGGGCATCGCCGGGCTGCTTGCCAATGCTATTGTCGCGGCGATGGCCATGGCGGCGCCGAACTATATGCCGCTGGCGAATCAGGCAAATAACGGCGCAATCAATGTTAAGGGCACCGGACTACCTGCAGGCCCTTACGACGGCCTTTTCAGCAAAGACATAGCGGACTACTAGCTGGGAATCGACGTGATCCGCGGCTGCAGGTTTGGAGAACGTGCAGGCGGCCATAGAAAATAGAGCACGCCTTCATGCTGACCGATGACACGCCTTCCTTCAATCCTTAGGTGCGTCCTCTGCGGCGCCTTGCATACTCCGTTGGCTGAACTGATCGAACAGACAACAGAGTGGCCGCCCGCCGTCTAGCACAACAAATGGAGGTTCTGACTAACTCTTAAGTTAGGCTGAACTCGTCATCGATACGTCATCCGCCCCAACACACTCAGTCGTTGCGCGCATTGCGCTCTCCACGATCACAATTTTTAGTAGCGGTGTGGGATTCCTTCAATTTTGTCGGCCACCAACAGTCCCCTACAAAACTAAGAGAAATTCATACACCTGCCGTAGACCTTCGAGCCGATAGGTAAGTATTCCGCACCATCGTCAATGGCCTACCTCCGGCTGTCCGGTGGGCTTTTGGATGAAAAAAACGCAGGCTACGGCGAAGAGCGAGATGATGGCACCGCAGAGAAAACCAACCCGGACGCCACCCGAGAGCGCGTCGACGGGGGCGAGTCCGCGTACTGTCAGCACCGTAGAGCGCGCCGACATTAAAGCCACGAACAGTGCAACTCCGGCCGCACCGGCGACCTGCTGAATGGTGCCGATGACTGCACTACCGTGCGAGTAAAGGCTTGGCTTCACTGATGACAAGCTGGCGGTAAATAAGGGCGTAAAGAGGGGTCCCCTCATTTTTGCTTCCAAAAGTGACGGTAGAAACACCGCGTATTTCCC
>JBEPVT010000051.1:0-31850 GCA_041690895.1 Gammaproteobacteria bacterium | reverse complement strand
ACCCCTCCTGCGTTGATCCAACCAACCAGTCATAATCACTGTGTCGAGGTACTAGACGAAAAGTGGGAATATGCGGCGGACATCGATTGGAAGTCCCATTTTAATTTAGTGGACGCCAAAACATTTATGGGAGTATTCGCGAACCAAAACGTTGTATGTAAGCTTAGTGATCCGCAGACCATCCGCTTTGTCACGAGCAATTCGCAATTCCTAACGTCCAGCAGTCAAGATCGGGGGCGACTTAGCAACCTGTAACGGAAAAGTGTGGTCCGTCAAAGCGGTGCTGAAACTCATGTCGAGCGCTGTACGCTGGGGAAATAATTGCCACGACAAGTTGTAAAAGCCCAAGACACCCGACCGGCCACAATGTTCGCATTCGATCTCTCTTTTAGACATGCCCGTGCGTGCCGATGCAAAACCGATTTTAACCTACGGTGTTAACAAATTCCCGCGCCTGCTCCGAAATGTATTGCCACAATCGATTTGCGATCGGACCGTGCTGGGACTTGCGTTGCCGGGCTGCGACGAGTTCTGCCTGCCCTCCCTTAAAGTACTTGCCCGTGATCGGGATCAAGCGGTGCTTTCGCAAGTCCTGCTCGATCAAGTATCGGGGCATGTGCCCCCATCCCATGCCCTGGATTATCAGCTCCCGCTTCATCAGTTGATCGCTGACCGTCCAGCTGCGCGCGCCTTCGATCAGGAAATAATCTCGGGTGGCGGTGCGCTGGGCGGTATCGCGTATCACACATTGTGCGTACTCGCGCATTTGTTCCGGGGTCAGCGACTTTGTAATCGGGAAGCGCAGGAAATTGGGCGCCACTACCGGCAGCAATTTCACCGTGAAAAGGTCGATAAATTCGAGGCGCGGATCGGATTTATCAATATGGTGGAGGATGAGATCCGCCTCGCCCTCAAGCAGGCGCTCCCAGGGACCGGAGATTGCCTCAAAATGAAGATGCAGCCTCGTGCCTGGGCAGCCGTCGAAGAAGCGTCGAAGTAATCCAAGAGTTTCGGAAAGTGGCGAGAGATCGCCGATGACTACTCTCAGTTCGCTTTCCTCGCCGGCGGCGAGTTGCGCAGCGTGATCCTTCAGGCTTCGTAGCTCGCCGAGAAACACCCGAACGCGCGCGTGGAAGGAGCGACCCGCATCGGTCAGGACCACCCGATATCCACCGCGATCCAATAGATCAAGTTGCAGCTGCGCTTCAAGATTTTTGACGGAGGCGAACACCGTTGGCTGCGTACGAAGCAACTTCTCGGCCGCTCCCTGAAAGCTGCCTTCGGTCGCCACGGCATCAAAGCATTGCAGTTGTTGGAGCGTGATTCCTTCATTCATTAATTTATCCTATTAAGAATATAGATATTTAATTCTATCTATCTATAGTCTGAACGGTAGGCTATCGCCCCGTCAATTCCAACTTTCATCACCTAGGAGTGTGATCGTGCGTGCAATCGTGATTAGGCAATACGGGGGGCCTGAAGTACTGGCGATTGAGGAGCGTCCTGCGCCGATGCCAGAACTTGGTCATGTGCTGATTGAGGTCAAAGCGTTCGGGCTCAACCAAGCGGAGATCTATTTCCGCAAGGGAGCCTGGGGCGATGTCGCCGAGATCAGTGGCATCGAGTGCGTCGGCGTGGTGAAGGCTTGTCCAGATGGCCGTTTTGCCCCTGGCCAAAAGGTTGTCGCAGTCGTCGGGGGTATCGGCCGCAGCATCAACGGCAGCTACGCTGAGTTGGTGAACGTGCCGGTGAGCAATGTCGCTGCCGTCACGACCGATCTTCCCTGGGATCAGCTTGCGGCACTCCCGGAATCCTACGCCACGGCTTGGACGGCTCTGCACGGCATCTTGTCACTGGCGGCACAGCAGACGCTGGTCATCCGAGGCGCGACGTCGGCGTTGGGTCAAGCAGCAGTCAACATTGCGGCACGGTCTGGTGCGCGCGTCATCGCGACGACGCGCAATGCCAGCCGGGCCAGGATGCTCGAAGGGCTTGGTGCCAGGGAGGTTCTATTGGAATCACCTGAGCTCGCCCAGCGCATCCGTGAACAACACCCCGCAGGGATCGATTCGGTTCTGGATATCGTGGGCAATACCACCGTGCTGGATTCTTTGGCGATGCTGCGCCGGGGCGGCGGTGTGTGTCTCGTAGGATTTCTCGGCGGTGGCGGTCCTTTGACGCTCGAACCGGTGTTCCAGATTCCGAGCGGCACACACTTTAGCGTCTTCGCCAGTGCCTTGGTGACCGGTACGGGAGAATTTCCGCTCTCGGAAATTCCATTCCAGACTATTGTCGATCATGTCGCAGAGGGCAGATACAAGGCGAAGCCGGCGAAAGTCTTCCGTTTCGAGCAGATCCAAGAAGCTCATCGCCTCATGGAATCGGGCAACGCCAACGGCAAGATCGTCATGCAAATCTAACTGACGATCATCCGAGACCATTTCGACAAAGACCAAAAGGAGCACACCATGATCGCGTATCGCTGTACCGAAGTTGAAGGATTGCGGATTTTTTACCGTGAAGCCGGACTGAAGACCGCCCCGGGGTTGCTGTTGCTGCATGGCTTTCCGACCTCCTCGCATATGTTTCGCAATCTCATTCCCGCCCTGGCTGACCATTACCATGTGGTAGCGCCGGATCTACCTGGTTTCGGTTTTTCCGATGCACCCGACAGGCAGAGGTTCCGATACAGCTTCGAGCACTTGTCGCAGATCGTCGGTCGCTTTATCGACGCAATCGGTCTAAATAATTTCGCGGTCTATGTATTTGACTATGGCGCGCCGACCGGGTTTCGCCTGGCCCTCGCGCATCCTGAGCGTATCGCCGCAATCATCACGCAGAACGGCAACGCTTACGAAGAGGGCCTCAGTGATGGTTGGAATCCAATCCGGCGATACTGGAAGGATCCGACCCTCGAGAATCGTACTGCGCTGCGCGAATTCCTGTCGCCGCAGACCACGAAGTGGCAATACCTTCATGGGGTAGGGGACGAAACTCTCGTCGCGCCTGAAGCCTTTGAACTTGACTCCGCGCTCCTCGCTCGACCCGGGATCGATGAGATCCAGCTCGATCTGTTCCTGGACTATGCGAGCAACGTCGCGCTCTATCCTAAGTTTCAGGAATATTTTCGGTCAAAGCAACCGCCATTGCTGGTGGTCTGGGGCAAGAACGATCCATTCTTCCTGCCGTCGGGAGCGCACGCCTTCAAGCGGGACAACCCCAACGCAGAGGTGCGTTTCTACGATACCGGCCATTTTGCCCTTGAAACGCACGCGCCAGAAATTGCCTCTGAGATACGCGACTTCCTAGGCCGCCAACTTGCCGGGCGCGGGGCGTGGCCACCTGCAGCGTGCAGCGCGGGTAGTACGCCGCGGGCCGCGACCGAACTTTTGACGAATATGGGTGCATCGAGGGTAGAAAAATGAGCAACGCGAGCGGCATAGCAAAAAGAAAGTCCACAGCGGTTCTGGTTCACGCGGCGTGGCTTGATGGATCCAGTTGGAGCAAAGTGGCGACCGACTTGGAGCGCCGCGGTTACGAGGTCGTTGCGGCGCAGCTCCCATTGACGTCGTTTGCCGACGACGTGGCAACGCTGTGCAGATTGTTGCGACGCCAGCCTGGTCCGGTGGTGTTGGCCGGGCACTCGTACGGCGGCGCCGTGATTACCGCTGCGGGTGTCGGAGACGATAACGTCCGAGCTCTCGTCTACATCGCCGCAATTGCGCCGGACGAAGGCGAGTCTGTCGGGGAAGTGTTTAGCCGCGGCGTTCCTCATCCAAACGTGCCGGCGCTTCAGCCGGATTCAGATGGGTTTCTGTGGCTGGGTCTCGAGGCGTTTCGTGACGCCGTTGCTCCCAACGCTTCGATGGAAGAGATTGCATGCATGGTTGCCGCACAGAAGCCGATCAACGTGAAGTGTCTGGGGCAGCCGATGGGCGAACCCGCCTGGAAAGGCAAGCCGTCCTGGTTTCTGATCGCTGAAAACGATCGCATGGTGTCGCCGGAAACGCAACGATTCACGGCCCAGAGAATGAAGTCCACTGTGGTGTCGCTGCCCGTGGATCACACGCCCCTACTATCAAGACCACAGGCGGTAGCAGACTTGATTGCAGCAGCGGCGGACTCATGAGAATCAGAGCCTACGTACTCACATCGAATGGAAGCGCAACTAAGCAGCAAAGCGGTACGTTAAGCGGCGGACATCTCGCGCATCCACTTGACTCCGGTCATTCAGGCCTGAACTGGCAAACTGGCAAACTGGCAAAGCTAGGATTGGCAATCCGCTGGCCATTCTCAAATCATATCTCTATTGCGCCGCACAGAGATTGGCCATCAGGCGCTCTCAAGGGGAAAAACCCAGAGTTTCCGGATGCCCCTCACCAAACCCGGCGTGCGCCTTTCGTTGCGCACCGGGCTTTCCATCGATGTTGTTGTTCCACGCTGATCGCGCTCGAGGATTGCGTGTGTCCCAACGTAGCCCAGGGTGCAAGCTGGCAGACCGCTGCAGCCCCCTATCGCACACCCAATGAGACCAAAGCACACGGCGACGTACTCAACAGTTCTGTCGACGACCTTAAAGAGTCGATATAAATAGCAACCAGATCGATATAGCTGGCGGTCGCCAAGGCGTCTGCCACGATGCTCAACAGAAGCAATTGCTGGCGCGCGGGATGTTGTAGCTGTGGTAGCTGCATCGCCAGTTACGTTTCGCCCGCGCGGAAGTAGGGGCAACGACGCTAGCAAAAATGGTGCCCATGTTAAGGGCGTCTGCGGTGCTGGCGAGGTTCACCAGCGACACGCGTTCTATTTGATTTGACATACGATTAGTTCGAAGAACACTAAGGTCCGAGAATGAACGGTGGCTCCTGGCCCGAAAGTCGCCGAGACGGAGTCTGGGGTTGCCTCCTCGGCGAGTAGACAGAGAAAATTCTCTAGGATTGAATTCGTGCGCCCGTTTTGTACCCCTGTGTGATTACTCTTTCCTTTGAAGTGCCCCCCACGGCGGGAGTGGGAGGCCACAATGCGTCATTGACAGCAAGCGGCGGCGACTACCGTGACTTCGCCCCGTCCGTGTTTGAGGGTCACGGGGGAAGAGAGATCAGCACTGCGCACGCGTAGGCGTTGTGACAACATACCAGTGATCGCACTTGCCAGCCACACCGGTGTCGTGCGCATTCCGCAACTCGGCGGCGGCGCTACTGACCTCTATTGATTCCGGTCAGGCGTTTTCGAACGGCGGGTCGGCAAGCACCACCGAGGTTTCTATTTGGCGATCTGTGATGGTCCAGTACGTATTGAGTAATAACCTAGTGCGCTCGACCGTCAGAAGTTGAAAATTATGGCGTTGATAGAAGCCAATGGCCCATGTGGCCGCGGACCAAGTACCTACGAGCATTCGCCGATCACTGAGGCCCCGCAGATGGGTGATCAGCGCGGCGCCGACACCGCATCGCTGGCGATCGGGCAGAACGTACGCATGACGGATCAAATCAACATCGCGCACGGGCTGGATACCCATTACGCCAATCAAAACGCCATCGGCCTCACAACCCCAAAACCTCACGCCGGCGGCGACTTCTGAAGCTAATTCCTGTGCAGGCATATACGGCTCGTGCCAGCAATCGGGCGGAATAACGCCCCGATATGCTTCAGCGGCGGAATTGATGATATTGATCATGTCGATGTGATCGTCGTCACGACAGCGACGAATATTTTGCATACATTTCGCTCCTAAACCTGGAGCGAATCTGTCACGCTGGCCTGCTAACATTCTTGTAAAAAATTGCAGTCACTCAGTGCGCTCGACGGACGTGTACCGCCTCGGCGTGACGCCAAACTGCCTCGCAAAGGAATGGGTCAAATGACTCTGATCGAAGAAACCGGCGCTAATGGCTGCGTCCGCAAGACCAGTACCGGCCCGAATTAGCCGTCGCGCTAGGCCGAGTCGCAACTGGTGGATGTACGCGTGCGGGGTCAGCCCGAGTTCGCGCACGAATCCTCGAATCAATTGGTATTTGCTGATACCGGTTTCTTTGGCAAGGCGCGCAAGGGTTATTTCTGCCGAGGAGGGGTCGGCATGGATGAGTTCCAAGGCTCGTTGGATGCAGGGTGTGGCGTTCGTCAGGTCTCTGCGTTTCGACGTGGAGTTAATCTTTATGCGCTCTGTCAAGCGTAAGATAGAGGTTTCACACCCCATAGTGTCGCGTGATCCAGAGGTCGCGGTTGCGTGCACGAACGCAACGTCGAAGAGTCGGCGTAACGTCGCATCCGAGAAGACGGGTCCGGCGAACGCGAAGGATGCCATCGCGTCTTCATCAATATCTGTCCTTAGCTCGTCCATCGTTATCGGATCAACGTAAAACATCCGCCACGATCGTGGTCGCCCAGCAATTGGGCGTCCATCATGCACTTCACCGGGATTTACAAAAATGAGGCTGCCGGGGCCCGCCTCTACCTGCCCCCTTCCGCTGAGCGAAGCGTGCCCTCCCGAATCAATGACCCCGATTCCATATTGATCATGTATGTGTCGTGGGAAACTGCGCGCAGTAGTGGCCGTCATTGCGTCAACCCCCGCCAAGGGAGTGCGGTGAAAACGGATCGGTTCGGGCATCGAGACTCCAAAACCTCGAAACGTATGGTTGGTGTGTGGGGTGTCAGATAATCTTAACCTGGTCTTGAAGCGTTCTGGTGCGGTAAATTGAATTACGGGCAATCGGCTTCGTCATTCAGCACCTCTAACAATGGTCGAGCATAGTAGCCGATATCCCTGGATGCACCAGAACCCGGGAGAACGACCAATCGCACTATCCTTCTCATATCATCGCTTTGAGAAAATCTGTGTAATTGACAATCAAGTTCGAGGCGCTCAGGAATCGGTTTGGGCCGGCGTCGAAAAGTTTCTTGTGCGCGTCCATGCAAAAGTAGTACGTCCGTCCTTGATACGTCGACTTCGGTGCCATCGCCGCGTCCACATCCATCTCGCATACCGCACACAAGGGTTGCTTCACGGTCGATACGCGTGCCTTGGCGTAGGTATAATTGGAGTCCGCATTCATCCAGCCCACGCCTTGGTACTCAAGATTGTCCGCGGTGTTCAGCGCGACACTGCGGCCGAAGTATCGCTCCACCACGCGTAGCGCAAGATCGATTCCGCTCGAGAGGCCGCCGGAACTTGCGAGGTTTCCGGACTCTACGAATCGAGCTCCACGCTTGACCCACATGTCGGGAAAAGCCATGGCCAGCTCTGCGTAGGCACTGTGGTGAGTAGTTGCGGTCTTGCCGGACAACAGACCCGTCTTGGCCAGCAGAAACACCCCGGTGCACACGGACATCGTGACATCAGTGGTTCGCGTGGCGTTGCGCACCCACGCGATGACGGCTTCGCTCGGGTCGCTTTGCGCGGGAATTACAATGACCTTTGGCGGCGGCGCTGACGCGAGCGAATAGTTTGGGACAATAATCATACCCCCGCTGGCGTGAATTGGCGCCGTAGTTTCCGCCACGGTATACAACTGAAACGGGTGTGGTATAGGGCCAGGGATCATCGCATTCTCAAAAACTTCCCACGGTCCTGCAAAGTCGATGACAACTGCGTTCTCCGAAAGTAAGAAGGCTACGGGGATGGGTCCGTCCGCCGGAGGCCGGAGCGGGTTTGATACGGCCTTGTCAGGCGCATCCGCGGCGCCGAGGATTGCCTTTGACTCCGAGAGTGCCGAACCCGGGAGCGTCGCGGCCAGCCCGAGAGTCGCTGATAGCTGCAATAAATCTCTTCTTTTCACGGTAGTTCCTATTTAGCGTTTTGGGTGTGCGACTTGCAGTATGGATCAACGGCGAAACCAGACCAGACCGCTTGCTGCACGTAGCCGGCGACTCACTGCATTGTTGAACTTACTGCATGGCCGTGGCGTACGATTGCTGCCATGGATGAATCGCAAACAGGCGCACGCTCGACAAGCTGGTTCTGGATCGCGGCGATCTGGTTCGGCGTAGGCTTGATCGACGCCAGTCAAACCGTGTTCCCTATGCGCGCGCAAGGGATGCATCACGCGTGGATTCGACTGTTCGTGACCTTGGTCCTGACCTGGCTGCCGTGGGCCCTGGCGACCCCGATTGTGATAGATCTTGGACGCCGCTATCCACCGTTCCGAGCACCCGTTGCGCAAGTGTTGGGCATACACCTCAGTGCGGTCGCCATCATCGGTCTAGTCACCGCCGCGTGGTCCGCGCTGCTACAAATCCAACTCAATCCGTGGGCACAACTGCCGCCACCGAATTCATTCATCGACGTGTGGCTCCTTAGGTTCGCCGACAGTATCTTGACGTCCCTGATCGTGTACGGCTTTATTTTGGCGATCACTTTTGTCATGGATTCCACAGAGCGAGTGGCTCGCCAGAAGACCGCGAGCGCGCAGCTCAATGAGCAACTCTCCAACGCGCAGCTTAATGCCTTGAGGCAGCAACTGGACCCGCACTTCCTATTCAACGCGCTCAACGCCATCTCCGGCTTGGTCCGAGACAGCAGAAATGATGTGGCGGTGAGCATGATCGCGGCGCTCAGCGACTTTCTACGGCGCGCCGCCGAAGGTTCGAAGCGGCCGCAGGTGGCACTGGCGGAGGAAGTGGAATACCTGAGCCACTTTCTAGATATTCAAAGGGTCAGATTTGCCGAGCGTCTTCAGGTAAGCCTGGACATTCCTGCGTATCTCTTGCAAACGGCGGTTCCTAACTTAATCCAGCAGCCGCTGGTGGAGAATGCGATTAAGCACGGCATTTCAAAACGTGCGGACGGAGGCGCAATCCGGGTGGCCTGCTCTCGCGCCAATGACAGGCTCAGCCTTACCGTTTACAACGACGGTCCGTGTTTACCGGCAGCGTGGGAGACAAAAAGCCACAGGTATTGGATTATCCAACCTGCGCGCGCGCATGCAGATCCTATACGGGACCGACTTCGAGCTAATTCTGCGAAGCCCGGACACGGGTGGAGTGGAAGTCCTGGTGTCCTTACCTATCAGGGCGGTGTGATTGGCGCCCTCGGATAAATTGCATGCAACGATACGCGCGCTGGTGGTCGATGACGAGCCTTTAGCACGGCGCAATCTCACGGTGCTGCTGCGCCGTGACCCGGACATCGGAATTGTCACCGAATGCGGGTCTGGATCCGGCGCGATTGTGGAGATTCGCGAAACAAAGCCGGATTTGGTTTTCCTCGACGTGCAGATGCCGAAATGCGATGGCTTCGATGTACTCGAGATCCTGGGAAGCGATCTGCCGCCGACGGTGGTCTTTGTGACTGCCCATGATGAATATGCTCTGCGCGCTTTTGACACGGGCGCGCTCGACTACCTGCTGAAACCGTTCGACGATGCCCGATTCCAGCGCGCCCTCAATCGCGCCAAGGAAAAGCTTGCGCACATTGCCGAACGGCGATCAAAAGGCGTAGATCGACTCGTTGTGAAAAGCGCGGGGCAAGTCCTGTTCTTGAGTGAATCGGAAATCGACTGGATCGAAGCGGCAGACTATTACGCCTGCTTGCATGTGGGAAATGCCACGCATTTGCTGCGACGCACGTTGATGGATCTCGAGCGGGAGTTGGACGCCGGCAAGTTTTGCCGCATTCATCGAGCGGTCATCGTAAGGCTCGACCGCATTCGTGGACTTGAACTAAAGGAAGACGGTGAATACGAGGTCGTTCTAAAATCCAAAGTTCGCTTGCGGTTGAGCCGGCGATTTCGCAAGAACTTGCAAGAGCGCCTGGGAGTTCGCGCGCGGATCGCGGGAGAATGACGGCGAGTTAGCCATGCTCCTACGCTAACAGGTGACTAAAGTCACTTCCAAACGTTGCTTCGTGAGTCACATGATTGCGCTTTAGCGATCTCCTGTAAGAGCGCTCTCTTGGCACCCGATGAACGGTTCAATCACGCGGCGATCCGAATCGTCATTGCGGAGGATCAGACGCTCGTTCGCCGCGGCGCTGCGCTATTGCTTTCCATGGAATCCGACATGGAAGTGGTGGGTCAAGCGTGCAATGACGTTGCAGCCGTCGAACTCGCGCAAGTGCTTCACCCAGACGTAATCCTGATGGATTTGTACATGCGCCTAAAGGGAGGAGTCGCCGCAACCCGCGAAATCACTCGAGCGCTTCCCGGTTCTGGTGCATCCAGGGATATCGGCTACTATGCTCGATCATTGTCAGAGGTGCTGAATGACGAAGCCGATTGCCCGTGATCCAATTTACCGCAAGCGCGCCTTCGACGCGGACATCATCGAGCTTTGCGTGCGCTGGTATATCACGTGTCGGCTGTCCTATCGGGTCACGCGCCGCGGTGCTGGACCCCTGCGGCTCAACGGTTATGGCCACGCACGCGGATTATTCCGTGAAGGCCATGCTGCAGGAACTCGTCGCCGAAATTGAAGACGGTCTGGAGCGCGTCAACGAAGCGGTTAAGCGCGGCGAACTGACTCTCGATGGGGCCAAGGTGAAGGTCAAACGGCTCGCGGCGCAAAAGGCGCCAGCTGACCTCAAAGACGCTCGTCGCGAACTGTATCGCGGCTACCAACGGGTCCAATTCCCCGACCTCATCATGGCGGTCGACGCGGAAACTCATTTCAGTGCGGAGATTCTGGGCATGCCGGCGCAGAACGAGACGGAACTGCTGCATTTGTACGCTGGGCACGCGTCGTTCAGCATCTCAGGCCAGTTGACTCTGGAGGAAGAGTTCTGGCGCCTGCGCGCCGACATGGCATTCATGAGACGCTCTTCAAGGAACTCGGCCTGGAAGAGTTAATCATCAATGAAACGGCAGTTGCTTGATAAATTCGTTCGAACGAACTAGACTGATTTGGTGATTGAATCTCGATTGATCGAAGCGGCTATAGAACTGTTCGGTCGCGAAGGCATGAATGCTGTGGGCACGCGCGCCATTGCCGATGCGGCCGGCGCGCAGATGTCGGCAATCACTTATCATTTCGGCAGCAAGGAAGGGCTTTATCTCGGTTGCGCACGGCGGATCGCGGCGGAGATGCGGGAGCGCACAGCGCCACTGCTTCAGCTGGCGCGGGCGGCCTGCACTGAATCGGGCGGCGCCGCCGAAGCGCGCACCG
Source organism: Gammaproteobacteria bacterium (assembly GCA_041690895.1). GTDB lineage: Bacteria > Pseudomonadota > Gammaproteobacteria > Steroidobacterales > Steroidobacteraceae > Bog-1198. The sequence continues at coordinate 20,750 of JBEPVT010000051.1, read as the reverse complement.
CCATCCTCGCAATACTGGGCGGCTTCGTCGGCATCATGATGAACGATGACATCGCGCCCATCGCGCGCTTCATTGTGCGCGAGCAAATGAATCCCACGCCTGCCTTCGCGATCCTGTTCGACAACGCCATGCAGCCGGTGATCGAGCGTATGGACGATCTGCTGCAGCGGATTGCCGCACGCCGTCTCACCCACGATCAGGTGCGCATCCGCACGGTGGCACTTTTTGGGCAGGTGCTGGCGTTTCGCTTTGCCCGCGCAACGCTGATGCGTGCCACTGGATGGAAGTCCGTCGCCGCGCGCGAAATCGGCGCCGTGCGCGCGGTCGTGGTCGCGCATGCCACGGCCATCCTTGCAGATCTTGAGAAAGGCACCACCGCATGACCCGAACACGCGTCATTGGAATCATCACGCTCGCCGCTCTGCTCATCGCAGCGCTTACCACCAGGGGCTTCGGCCTGTTCGGCGCTCATCGCGCGAAGCAGCTGGCGCTGAGCGGCAATGTGGATATTCGTCAGGTCGATCTTGGCTTTCGTGTGGCAGGACGGATCGAGTCAATCCCGTTCGAGGAAGGCGTGCATGTTGCGGCCGGGGTCCTGCTGGCATCTTTAGATACACGGCCTTTGAAGGACCAGCTCGCGGCCAACGAAGCCGAAATCGCCTCCGCCTCGGCGCTGCTCGACAAGCAACGCAATGGCAACCGGGCCCAGGATATCGCACAGGCCGATGCCAGGCTGGCCGACCTCACGGCGCAGCTGGTGCGTGCCAAAGAAGATTTTGATCGGCGCACTGATCTGATAGCCAGCGGCGCGGTCAGCCAATCGGTTTTTGAATCCTCGCGCAGTCAGTTCCTGTCTGCGCAGGCGCAGGTCCACTCTGCTCAACAGGCGCTTTCGTTACAACGCGCGGGTGCCAGACCTGAGGACATCGCTGCCGCGGTGGCGCAGCGTGCCCAGGCCATTGCGCAGCGAGACAGGACCGCGACCGATATCGCCGACTCGGAGTTGCATGCGCCGAACGCCGGCGTGATCCTGACCCGCGCTCGCGAACCCGGCGCCATTGTTCAGGCCGGCGAGACCGTGCTGACCTTGACGATCGACCGGCCGATGCGGGTAAGGGCCTATGTGGATGAATCTGACTTAGGTCGTATCTCTCCCGGGATGGCGGTGGAGGTAACTACCGACAGCAATCGCAAGATCTATCGCGGCTCCATCGGCTATATCGCGCCCACGGCGGAATTCACGCCAAAGACGGTGCAGACACAGGATTTGCGCACTGACTTAGTCTATCGTCTGCGCGTCATCGTCGATGATCCGGACGACGGCCTGCGCCAGGGCCAGCCGGTCACGGTTCGGATTCCTTCCGCCCGCCCAGCCCCCGGAAAGTGAGATGAGCGAGCCGGTCGCCCGTGCGCACGGTGTCACTAAGCGCTTCGGCAAAGCCGGGGGGGCCGCCCTTAGCGGCATCGATCTGACGGTCGCGGCCGGCAGCATGACGGGACTTGTTGGCCCGGACGGCGCTGGAAAGACGACCACGATGCGCATCCTGGCCGGACTGATCGCGCCCGATCAAGGTGAGGTGAGCGTGCTCGGACGCCCTGCGCTCAAGGCCGACCGCGCGCAGATTGGTTATATGCCGCAGCGGTTTGGTCTCTACGAAGACCTGACGGTCATTGAGAACCTCAACCTCTACGCCGATCTGCGCAACCTGATCGGTTCGGACCGCAAGGCGAGCTTCGACCGGCTGCTGCAATTCACCGATCTGAAGCGCTTTGAGGATCGGCTGGCTGGGAAACTCTCGGGCGGCATGAAGCAAAAGCTCGGCCTCGCCTGCGCATTGCTGAAGCAGCCGAAGCTGCTACTGCTCGATGAGCCCAGCGTCGGTGTTGATCCTGTGTCGCGGCGCGAGTTGTGGGACATGGTAAAGGCGCTGATCGGCGAGGGCGTCGGCGTACTTTGGTCCACTGCCTATCTGGACGAAGCCGAGCGGTGCGATACCGTCTATCTGCTGCACGAGGGCAAGCTGCTGCATGCCGGGCCGCCGACCGAACTGGCGAAGCGGGTGGAGGGACGCGTTTTCCGCGTGCCCCTCGCTGCGGAGCAACGCCGGCCCGTTCTGCGCAAGGCGCTTGATCAGAAGTCCGTCATGGACGGCGTGATCCAGGGCGTCTCGGTGCGCCTGCTGATGCGCGATGCAAAACCGGACCTATCCTGGTTGGGCGAGCTGGCGGAGAAGGCCAGTCCCGTCACGCCGCGCTTCGAGGACGCGTACGTCGATATCCTGGGCGGCGGCCCGCCGGGAACCAGCTTGCTGGCGGCAGCGTATGCCCGCATCGCCGATACCGACCAGCCGGCGATCATCGCCGATGGCCTGACCAAGACATTCGGTGATTTCACGGCCGCCGACCACATCAAATTCGAGGTGCGGCGTGGCCAGATTTTCGGCCTTCTAGGCCCTAACGGCGCTGGCAAGTCGACCACCTTCAAAATGCTGTGTGGCCTGCTGACTCCGACTTCCGGCAACGGCAAAGTCGCGGGGTTCGACCTGCGCACTGCGCGCGCGGATGCACGCCAGTCGCTGGGTTATATGGCACAGAAATTCTCGCTCTATGGCGACCTCAGCGTGCAGGAGAACCTGGATTTCTTCTCTGGCATCTATGGGCTGAGCGGTCAGCAGCGCAAAGATGCAATCGAACGCTCAATCGGGATTTTTCACCTCCAGCAATACTTGAAAGACAATAGCGGCGCCTTGCCGCTCGGCTTCAAGCAACGGCTGGCGCTCGCCTGCGCGGTGATGCATCAGCCCTCGGTGCTGTTCCTGGACGAGCCCACCTCCGGTGTCGACCCGATCGTGCGGCGGGAATTTTGGACCCACATCAACGGCCTGGTCGAGAAGGGCGTGACCGTGCTCGTCACCACCCATTTCATGGACGAGGCCGAATACTGCGACCGTATCGCGTTGCTCTATCGTGCGAAGGCGATAGCGATCGGTACCCCTGACGAACTCAAGGATCAAGCCCGTCTGCTGGGAGCGTCGCACGTCCCGACGCTCGAGGACGTCTTCGTTGCGCTACTGAAGGACTCCGACGCTAAGCGCAAGAAGAAGGCGGCATGAGTCTGCTCAATCCGCGCCGCTTCCTCGCCATGCTGATCAAGGAATCGTTGCAGATCCTGCGTGATCCGGCCTCCCTTCTCATTGCTTTCGCGCTGCCGCCGTTTCTGTTGTTTCTATTCGGCTATGCGGTGAATCTAGACACGGCGCGGACCCGGATCGGACTGGCGATGCTCGACAACAGTGCTGCCGCGCTCAACCTGGAAAGCGCCTATCGCGGCTCGCGCTGGTTCGACGTGAAGGCAAGCAACAACGTCGAGTCTTTGAAGATCGACTTGGTCGCCGGCCGCGTGCGGGGCATCATCGTAATTCCACAGGAGTTCGGCCGGCTGTACGCCAGCGGCTCCGCCAACATCGAGGTGATTACCGACGGCTCTTTGCCGAACACTGCGAGCTTTGTTGCGGCCTATGCCGAGGGTGTGCGGCAGACTTGGGCGGCAGAACAGAGCGCGGATGGTGGCCGCTCGCTAGCCGCAGCGCCGATCGAGATCGATTCGCGATACTGGTTCAACCCAGAGTTGACCAGCCGCTTCTTCCTGGTACCCGGCTCCATGGCGATCGTGTTGACCATCGTCGGAACCTTGCTGACCGCGCTGGTGATCGCACGCGAATGGGAACGCGGGACGATGGAGGCGTTGATGGCAACGCCTCTTAGCATGACGGAGTTCATCGTCACCAAGGTCGTACCCTATTTTCTCTTAGGTCTTGCCTCGGGCCTCATTTGCACTGTTCTGGCGATCAGCGTCTTCGGCGTGCCATTTCGAGGCTCTGCCTTAAGCCTGTTGCTGATCGTCTCCGCGTTCCTCGTTCCGGCGCTGGGCCAGGGCCTGTTCATCTCGGCCGTGACCAAGAACCAGTTCATTGCCAGCCAGATCGCGCTGCTCACAGCCTTCCTGCCCGCGCTGCTGCTGTCCGGCTTCCTGTACGAAATCAGCTCGATGCCGCTTTGGGTCCAGATCCTCACCTATGCCGTGCCGGTCCGGTATCTGATGCCGCTCCTGCAGAGCGTGTTCCTGGCCGGCGATATCTGGCCGCTGTTCCTGCCTAATATTCTGGCCATGCTCGGCTTTGGCCTGGTGTTCTTCCTCGCCACGGCCCATGTCACGCGGCGACGGATCGCATGACCGCTTCATCCTGGCTACGCCTCAAGGCGATGATCATGAAGGAGCTGATGGCGGTGCTTCGCGATCCGCGAGCCCGGATGACGCTCATTGCCCCGCCGCTGATACAGCTCTTTCTATTCGGCTTCGCCGCCACGCTTGAGGTCAAGAACATCACGCTCGGCGTCTATGACCAAGATCGCGGCGCCTGGAGTCGCGAAGTGATCAACGCTGCGGCGGGAAGCGCCAGCGTCAAGCATCTGGTCCGTTTGGACTCGCCCCAGGCGGTGGCGCGGGCCATCGACAATCGCGACGTCATCGCCGTCATGGTCTTCGATGCCAATTTCTCGCGCGATGTCGCCGCACACCGCGCGGCGCAAGTCCAGGTCGTGTTTGACGGCCGGCGCTCCAACGCCGCCCAGATCGTCAACGGCTATCTTGCCCAGATCGTCGCCGGTGTCGGTGCCGAAATCTCGGCGAGTCCACAAGTGTCCCCAGGGAGCGTCGTGACTAACTGGTTCAACCCGAACCTCGAATACATCTGGTTCACGATGCCCGCCCTGATCGTCACGATCGCGGCGCTATCGGTGCTCTCCGTCACGAGCCAGTCCGTGGCGCGCGAGCGCGAACTCGGCACGTTCGATCAGCTGCTGGTGTCGCCGCTGCGCACCTATGAAATCCTTGCTGGCAAGGTCACCCCCGCGCTCATGCTCGGGACCTTCAATGCCACGGTCTATCTGCTGCTGATCCCGAACGTGTTCGGTGTGCCCTTTGCCGGCTCGATACTGATCTTCTATCTCGCTCTGTTTGCCTACCTGATCGCGCTGATCGGGATCGGTCTGCTGGTTTCCATCCTGGCGCGCTCGCAGCAGCAAGCCTTTCTCGGCATGTTCCTGACGACTATTCCGCTGATCATGTTGTCAGGCTATGCCGCGCCGATCGACAACATGCCGGGCTGGCTTCAGGTCATCGCGCAGGCTGATCCGCTGGCGCATTTCCTCGTCATCAGCGAAGGACTGTTTCTCAAAGGCATGCCGCTCGGCGACGTGCTCGCCAACCTGTGGCCCCTTCTCGTCATCGCCGCGGTTGCCCTGAGCAGCGCGGCGCTGCTCTTTCGCTCCAAGCTGGAATGAATCTCATGCGATATGCATCTATCGTTACCGTTCCGTTGCTCGCGCTGACCGCCTGCACCGTTGGTCCCAATTACAAGAGGCCGCCCCAAGTGGCGGCGGCCTCGAACTGGACGGAGCCGGCCTCGACCGCGCCGGTCGATCCGGCCTGGTGGCGCACCTTGGGCGATCCGGTTTTGACCGATCTGGTGGAAGCTGCCGCGGCACATAATCTTGACCTCGTCGCGGCCGAAGCCCAGATCCGGGAGGCGCGGGCCAATCGCGATGTCGCCTTCGGTGGTCTGTTCCCGCAGCTCGAAGCCACCGGTTCCGCCACGCGCAACAAAATCAGCGCCAATGGCGAGTTCCCGGTTGAAGAGATTCCTCATTTTAGTCGGACCTTTAAGCTGTTCGACGCCGGCTTCGATGCGAGCTGGGAAATCGATTTCTGGGGTGGCAACCGCCGCAGCCTCGAAGCCGCTAATGCACGTTCTGCCTCCGCGCAAGACGCCGCCCGATCTCTCAAGCTAGAAATCATTGCCGAGGTCGCCCGCAGCTATATCGATCTGCGCAGCGCCCAGTTCCGCCTCGCCAGCGCGTCGTCAGATGCAAAGGCGCGCACCGTTACCGCCGCGCTGGTGAAACTTCGTTATACGGCTGGCGACGCCTCAGCGTTTGATCAGGCGCGCACCGAGTCCCAGGCCCGAACGACAGTCAGCCAGCTCGCCGGCCTGAAATCGGATGCGCGCGCCGCCGCCTACAGCTTGGCGTTGCTGACCGGCCGCGCTCCCGAGGTGCTGATTGCGCTGACCGATCAGTCGGCGACCTGGCCCACCGCTCCGCCGACAATCGGCGTCGGCCTGCGCTCGGACCTGCTACGACGGCGTCCGGATGTGCGGAAGGCGGAGCGGGATCTAGCCGCGAGTACAGCTGATATCGGGGTCGCCACCGCCGAGCTGTTTCCGAAAATCTCGCTGATCGGCGCGATAGGCCAGCAGTCGCAACATACCGGTGATCTGACCTCAGAGCTCAGCCAACGCTACCAGTATGGGCCGAGCCTTTCCTGGCCAATTTTTTCTGCCGGCCGGATCCGGGCGCAAATCCGCGCCACCGATGCCCGCGCGGACGAGGCCGGAGCGCGCTATGAGAAGGCGGTGCTGACGGCACTTGCCGACAGCGAAACAGCGCTGAACCGGTACGCTGCGGCCACTTCGCAGCTTGCGGATCTCGACGCCGCGCGTGCTGCGTCGTCGAAGGCCTTGGAGCTGGCTCGGCAGCGCTACCGCGCAGGCGAGGACGATCTGCTGAACCTGCTCGATGCGCAGGCAGATTATAGCGTTACCGAGCAGGCCAGCCTGACGATTCGCGCCACGCAGCTGACCGCTTTGGTATCGCTGTACAAAGCTCTTGGCGGCGGCGTTGACGGTACGCCCAAAGGCGATTAGGTGCTGGAGCGATCGAGAGCATCCGACCATTGACGAAGCTTTTGTTCGGTACGGAACGCTAGCATTCGCTGGGCTGGTGGATCGCAAGACTTTAGTAGGCAACCTTAAATCGCGGTCCGTTGATTTATTTGTTTCGCGGAGGATCCTGACGCGGCTGGTTCTGCGGTTGATGCTTGAATTTGCTCAAAATGGTTCGAGTCCGTCTCTTGCCAAATCATAGCGCGCGCTGCGACCTGCGCCTGACGGCACCAAGCATCCCAGCGTCACGAGCTCAGCAAGATCACGTTGCGCGGTTGGCGCGCTTGATTTTGTACAGTGTCCGGTGCCCGCTGCTGCTCAGTGTGCTGACGCACAGAGCCAAAGCTGCATTCCTGCTCCAATGTATTCGGCGAACGCTCACGTGGCTCCAAAGGACAAGTATATGCGTGGACTAAAATTTCTAATGTTGGCGGCTATTAGCGGTGTCAGCCTTGCGGCAATCGTCCCGAAGGCAGATGCGCAAGTGAGCGTCAGAGTCGGCTTGGCGCCGGACTGTCCGTACGGCTACTACGATTCCTCTCCGTATGGCTGTGCTCCCTTCGGCTACTACGGGCCAGAATGGTTTCATCGGCGCATCTTTATTGGGGCCGGTCCGTGGTTTCATGGCCCCAGACATTTTCATGGTTACGTCAATAACGACTTTCATCCGGAGCGCGGCTACTCAGGCCCCATGCCGAGTCGCGGCGAAAAGTGGGATCGTTCGAACCACATGGACCGTGCCCACTTCAAAGGGAATGAGCAGCGGGATGGACGTGGCCACACGTACGAGCGCGGGCACTAAACCACTTTTGTCGCGGAAGGCAGCCGAAGTCTGCGCCTAGCGCACCGATAGCCCGTCTATCACGCCTTGGTCGTCCGCGAATGGCTAAGCGCAGTCCGCCAACTTGTCGTCCTCGACTTCCATTTTCGCGGAAAACGAAGCGGTATCGGCGGCGATCTGCTTGCCCATGAACGCGATCTTTTTCCAGTCACTCTTGGCCAGGCGATCGCGATCGCGCGACAGTCGTTGAACCACTTCGAGAAAACCCCGCCGATTTGTGGCGGCCGCGGCGTAGTAGGTTTCCAGCAATTTCATGCTTAGGTCACTGCGGTCAGGCTCCCGCTGGATGGCCATTTTTAAAACATCGACCAGGTTGGTCCGGCGCTCTTTGACGACGACAGGCTCGTGCAACATGCTGGGCATGTGCACGTGCTGGGCTGTCATATAAAGATCGACCAAGTTGTAATCCAGCTTGGTTGCATCGACTTGCAGCGGTGCGGGGTTGAGCATCACGGTCTCGGACTCGGCGGCATGAGGTTCGACCGCCTCACGCAGTGCTTCTGCGCTCAAGCTAACAGTGGTGACCGGCAGGTTGGCCGTCTCGCCGGTCGCAGCCGCACCCTCGGCCGCCAGAATGGCCGTCTCGCCGGAAAGATCCAGCGTGTCTTCGTAAGCTGCCCGGAGCTCCTCTTCGTTGACGGCAATAGTGGATTGGTGCGGTGCTGCGCTGTTCATCGCGGCCGTTATTTGCGCACGATCCCGGGCTTCCTGTTGGTCCCGCACGAAATTCCATGAACCACTCAACTCCATCCCATCCTCGCTGAAAATCGGGCGCTGCGTATTGCGCGCCGGTTCGCGTCTCTCGGGTTCTTCGATCGTCTGTGGCACAGGCCGCGCGCTTTGCTCAACGAAGACATCAGTGGCGGCAAGGTTTGTCATAGGCGCCCGCTTCGACGTTATCCGGCGGCGCATGAGCGAGAATATGCCGCCCAGGGCACCGGTCAGGAGCGCAATTCCTCCCAAGACCGAAGGCAGACCCCGTGAGTGGATCGTGGCAACAGCCGGTGGCTCAACAGCCTCATTGACCTCAGCCTGTTCTGCGTCGCGGACCTGAGCCTGCATACCCAGCAGTTGGTCTTGTTCGCGTTCGAGCTCACCCTGCATGTCGTGCAGACCCTGCTCCAGCAATTGAACGCGTATATTCAGCGCGGCAGTTTCAGCGGCGTCGGCAGTGCTGAGAGCAACCGCTGCGGCGCCCTGCGCGGATGCGACCGGCGCGGGTGCGACTATCTTGGCAGCCAACAGAGGTTCGCCGGTAACTAATGGCGAGCCGCTGGAGCGGCCCTTGGTAGGCGCCGTGCGCCTGGCAGCTATTTGTGCATGAATTTCGTGACTGGCTTCTTCCCGGGAGATGGCCTCAACTTCCTCGGCCGTCGGAATCGTCAGTACCGATCCGCGATGCAGGCGAATGATGTTGCCGTCGAATGCGGCGGGGTTGGCGCGAAATATCGCCAGCATGGTCTTATTCAAATCGGTATCGGAGCGCGCACCCACACGCCACGCGACACCGCGCAGTGTGGCTTTGGCGCCGACTTTTACTAGAGTCGTCTTGCGAGAGCTTTTCGGTGCCGGCGACGATTCGGTGGTGTGCATTGAGGCGATAGCTGCGGTGACCGGTGCAGCAATTGGGATGACGACGTGGACGGGAACCGGGGCGGTAATCTGGGCGAGAACGGCGGCGGCGATCGGCGACACGGCAGCGGCGATCTGGCGGGCGGCGGGGAAGCCGGCCGGATCGAGCAGCAAAGAGTATTGACGGATGACTTCGCCGTTGTGCCAGCGTAGATCGACCAGCAAATTGGTTACGGGCTCAGTGAATGAGTCGGTGGAACGGATGGAAAGCACAGGTCGTCCATGGACGTCATGTGACACTTTGAATGTGGCTGTTGCGAGGAAGGCAGGACGATCGGCACCGAATCGCAAAAACGTATCTCGATTGGCGATCGTGCAAGTGAGGCCGGTCAGTTCCTCCGCAGTCGCTCCGACGATGTCAATTTCGGCCGCGAGCGGCTCGTTGAGAGCGGAGTCCACATGGATTTCGCCCAACCCCAGCGCTTGAGCCGCGCCAGGCAGAGATAACGCCATCATCAGCATTAACGGGTTTTGCCCGCGCGACATCTTGTGCTCCAAGGTATTTGACACCTCAACGCTTGAGTTAGGCGGTAGTGGCGCAAATGCTATGCGACCTACTCACTGTTGGATACAAGCGAGTGCCAGGACTTCGACGCGCTTCACGCAGGTTGTTTGTTGGGGGCGGCGCACAACGAGAATATTGTGACGCCTGCGTGAAACAGGGGCAGGTTATGCCCATTCGATTTGGTATGCGATTCTCACGCCTTATTAGGGCGCGCTGCACTGCGTGATGGCTTCGAGATGATCGTCTCTGTCGGGCGCGACGGCACACTCAATGAGGTCGTCAGTGGCAACGGTCGATTCTTCGGAGCGGGAATGCAGCTGGCACCGGCGGCGTGACTCGATGACTGTGAATTCGACGTGACAATATGGTCCGGTTTCGGATTGATGGATATTATCCGCAGGCGACATACTCTACGACCCGCGCGATCGCGATTAGTGATTCGACAGTCCTGCTGGAGCTTGACGCGGAAAGCGTGGGAAGGCTGCCGGCGCAGTTGGAGGTGCTTCCCGGTGCTGTACGGCTGAAAGTGTGATCCTACTGGGAGCTATGCCGACCTGCTGCCTGTCGCGGCGCTTCGCTTGACCCGCGTTCAGATCTAGATGGAGGCGACGCTGACCGGTGCGTTGCGCCTCACGGAAAGTGCCGCCGCTTCGGCCAGAATGAGCGCTGCGACGCCGTCACGATAGCCGACCGCAGGTGGTTCGTCGTCGCGCAACATATCAGCAAAATGCTTCATTTCACGTCGGTAGGCTTCCGCGTAGCGTTCCAAGAAGAAGTTTTGCAGAGCATCGCTAGCTGATCCAGGTTCAGTGCAGGTTGAAACGGTGCTCAGCAGAACATTGTCGGCGCGCACCGTGCCGGCGGAGCCGTAGGCTTCGATGCGCTGGTCATAGCCATATCCGGAGCGGCGAGTGTTGCTGATGACGCACAGGCGGCCGGTCCCAGTTCGCAACAACGTCCTGGCGGTGTCAACGTCGCCCGCCTCCCCAATCGCTGGGTCGACCAGGCAACTGGCGCTCGCGAAGACTTCGGTGGGTTCCTCGCCCAGCAACCAACGCGCCATATCGAAATCGTGAATCGCCATGTCCTTGAACAGACCGCCGGAAACGCGAATATAGGACAGCGGCGGCGGAGCAGGATCATGGCTCACGATGCTCAAGCTCTCGAGCTTGCCGATGGCCTTCGACTCAATTCGCGCCTTGAGCGCCGTGAAATTGGGATCGAAGCGCCGGTTGAACCCCATCAACATTTTTGCGCCGGATAGCTGGCGGCCCGCACTTCTGGCACGCGCCAGATCAAGATCCACCGGTTTTTCGCAAAAAATTGCTTTGCCGGCGGACGCGGCGAGCAACGCTTGCTCTAAATGCACATTCGTCGCACTCGCAATGATCACTCCGGATACCGAGCTGTCGCCCAAGACCGTGTCGAGGTCTGCGACCGCGGCAGCCGTCTGCTGCGCGAGCGCTGCCGCCGCATCGCGGTTTGGATCAACGACATATTTGAGCCTCAATTCCGCTGAACTGGCGGCGTTGCGGGCATGAATTTGTCCGATCCGTCCCGCTCCGAAAATTGCGACGTTGAACATTGCGGCTCCCCTGGTTGTGATCATTCGGCGCTCAATCGAACGACCAATCCAGCCGGGAGTATAATGAAATGCTTCCTTCTCGTTGCGTGAGATGCTTGCCTGCCACGGATAAAACGATTGATCTGATTGCCATCGGCCGCTCTAGCGTGGATTTGTATGGAGAGCAGATCGGCGGCCGTCTGGAAGACATGGGCTCATTCGCCAAGTATGTGGGCGGCAGCCCGACCAATACCGCGATAGCCGCAGCGAGGCTCGGCTTGCGGGTAGGGCTCTTGACGCGGGTCGGCGCTGATCATATGGGGCGCTTTATTCGCGAAGAACTCGTGCGCGAGGGCGTCGATGTGCGTGGCGTGCATACCGATCCTGAACGCCTGACGGCGCTGGTCGTGCTCGGGATCCGCAATCGCGAATCCTTTCCGCTGATATTTTATCGCGAGAATTGTGCCGACATGGCGCTCTGCGAACAGGATCTCGACGAGGCATTTCTGGCCTCGGCAGACGCGGTCCTGATCAACGGCACTCACCTATCGACGCCCGGTGTGTTCGCGGCGAGTCTGGGGGCCGCGCGACAAGTCAAAGCACGCGGCGGGCGGGTGGTATTCGACGTGGACTACCGTCCGGTGCTTTGGGGATTGACGGCGAAAGATCTCGGCGAGAACCGCTTCGTATCCGATGCGGGAGTGACAGAATGCCTGCAAGCCGTCCTGCCGTTATGCGACTTGATCGTGGGCACGGAAGAAGAGTTTTGCATTCTTGGCGGATCTATCCAGCTGCTCGCCGCGATCAAGAATGTCAGGACCCAAAGCACTGCAACCCTGGTTTGCAAGCGCGGCGCGCAGGGGTGCGTGGCCTATGCTGGCGACATCCCCAATGAAATTGAATCAGGCGTGGTCGTGCCCGGATTCAAGATTGAGGTTTTAAACGTGCTCGGCGCGGGCGACGCGTTCATGGGCGGCTTTCTACGCGGTTGGCTGCGCGGTGAAACACTTGAACAATGTTGTCGCTTCGGCAATGCCTGCGGCGCGATCGTGGTGTCGCGTCATGGCTGCGCCCCGGCGATGCCGACCTGGCAGGAATTGCAACTCTTATTGTCCATACGAGGGGAGCGGCCCGGCGAATCCTTCATCAGACATTTGGATCATGTGCATTGGGCGTCGACGCGCCGGCCCGACTATCCTGAATTGATGGTGCTTGCCATTGATCACCGGAGCCAGTTCGAAGATCCTGGGAATTTTGCTGCTCCCGATGCCAAGCGAATCGCAAAATTTAAGACCTTAGGGTTTAGGGCATTGGATGCCTTCGCGCGCAAGGACCGTCGCTTCGGAGTGCTGCTCGACGCACGGTACGGATTCGACGCCTTGAGCGAGGCAGCGGATTTGCCCTACTGGGTGGGTCGACCAATAGAAGTGCCGAAATCACGGCCGCTCGAATTCGAAGGTTGCGCGGACATCGGCGCCGAAATTTCGACCTGGCCGATTAATCACGTGGTCAAATGTCTTGTGACCTATCATCCTGACGATCCGGCTGATATGCGAGGCCGACAAGATCGCCAGCTTCGGCGTTTGTTCGATGCCTGTCGCAAGACTCGTCACGAGCTGCTGCTTGAGGTTCTTTTGCCGCAGGAGCTGCCGATCAATTCTGAGACGATGGCACGCGCAGTGGCGCGGATATATGCTCTGGGCGTACGGCCCGACTGGTGGAAACTCCCGCCGAGCGGGAACGCCGCGAGCTGGCGAGCCATTCAAGATACGATTGCTCAAGAAGATCCACTGTGCCGAGGTGTCCTGCTTCTGGGCCTCGCGGCGCCTGAGGCTGAACTCATCGCATCTTTCGCCACCGCAGCGCCGTTTGGAATCGTCAAAGGCTTTGCGATCGGCAGAACTATCTTCCGCGATGTGGCTCGCGCTTGGTTTGCAGAATTGATGAACGACAGCGAGGCCTGCGAGGCGATGGCTTCGAAATTATCGAGTTTAACGAACGCTTGGCAGGGTGCGCGCGTGGCGGCGGCGACATGAAGACAGTGCGATGCACAGCGGCGCAAGCAGCGGTTCGATATTTGGCAAACCAGTACGTGTTCGCTGCGTCGGGGGAAGTGCGGTATTTCGCGTGTGTGTGGGCCATATTCGGCCACGCCAATGTCGCCGGTCTCGGAGAGGCTTTGTATGCCGCGCGAGATCAAATTCCTACGTATCGGGCGCATAACGAGCAAGCAATGGCCCACACTGCCATTGCCTTTGCGAAGCAACTGCGACGGCAGCGAGCTATGATTTGCACGAGTTCCATTGGACCGGGCGCCACCAACATGGTGACCGCAGCGGCTTTGGCGCACGCCAATCGATTGCCAGTGCTGTTTCTTCCGGGGGATGTATTTGCCACTCGCGGCCCTGACCCGGTGCTGCAGCAGATCGAGAGCTTTAGCGACGGGACTGTCTCTGCCAATGACTGCTTTAGACCCGTTTCCCGATATTTCGACCGTATCGCGCGTCCTGAACAATTGATAGATGCGCTACCGCGCGCCATGAATACGCTGCTGGATCCGGCCGCGTGCGGCCCAGTCACCTTGGCCTTCTGCCAGGACGCGCAGGCGGAGGCGTACGACTATCCGCAAGGGTTCTTTCATCGCCGAGTCTGGAGCATTCGCCGGCCACGGGCGGACGTGCTGGAAATTGAGCATCTTGTGACATTGCTGAAATCGACCCACGCTCCGCTGATCGTCGCGGGCGGGGGAGTTCATTACAGCGGCGCGGAAGAATTGCTGGCGGCGTTCGCGAGCAATACGCGTATTCCGGTGACCGAAACTCAAGCGGGGAAGGGCGCGTTGGCGTGGGATCATCCATTCAATCTCGGTGCCATCGGCGTTACGGGTACAAGTCCCGCCAATGCAGCGGCCGCCCGAGCCGATCTCGTGATCGGGATCGGCACACGTTTGCAGGATTTTACGACCGGTTCAAGAGCGCTCTTCACCGAGCCAAATCGGCGCTTGGTGCAAATCAATGTTGCGCCCTACGACGCGGGTAAGCACGAGGCCGCGAGCGTTGTGGGTGATGCTCGCGCGGTTCTCACAGAACTTTTACATCATCTGGGTGGTTGGCGATTTGAAAGCGATGAGGGAATTCTTAGGGCGGACGTGGCGCGCTGGAATCTGGACTGGGAAGGTGCCACCGCCGCGCCGAGAGCGGGCCTGCCTTCCGATGCGCAAGTCATCGGTGCTCTGTGGCGCAATTCTTCGGCGGATGCGGTTGTCGTGTGCGCGGCAGGCGGGTTGCCAGGAGAACTTCACAAGCTATGGCGATCACGGGGACCTGCCGACTATCACGTCGAATACGGCTACTCCTGCATGGGCTACGAGATCGCCGGCGGCCTCGGCGTGAAAATGGCGCAGCCGCATCGCGATGTTTATGTCTTGGTCGGCGACGGCAGTTATCTCATGCTCAATTCCGAATTGGCGACATCGGTCGCGCTCGGACACAAACTGGTGGTCATTGTCGTCAACAACCGAGGATTTGCCTGTATCAATCGCCTGCAACGAGCGAGCGGCGGCGCTGCCTTCAACACGCTGTGGCAGGACTCTCAGTACGCCTCTGTCCCAGAAATTGATTTCGTGGCGCACGCAGCAAGTCTCGGCGCAATCGCTGAAAAGGTCGCCTCAATTGAAGCGCTGGAAGCCTCATTGCAACGCGCCCGAGAAGCTCCACGCACGCATGTGATGGTAATTGACACCGATCCTTCAATCACCACCTCGGCGGGAGGTGCCTGGTGGGACGTGGCGATACCGGAAGTTTCTGCTCGCGCCGAAGTCGATGCCGCTCGAACGGCATCCGCCGGCCCGCGCGAGAACCGGCGGCTGGGAGATTAAATGAGCATCCGATTTGGCGTCAGTCCCATCGCGTGGATTAACGATGATCTGCCTGCACTGGGAGGCAATACGCCGCTCGAGTCAGTGTTCGCCGATGCTCGCGATGTAGGATTTTCTGGCATCGAACTGGGCGGCAAATTTCCGCGCGATCCTCAAGTGCTTAAGGCCTTGCTGAGCCAACATGGACTCGAATTGGTCGGCGGCTGGTACAGCGCGAGACTCCTGGCGCGTTCGGCCGAGGCCGAAATCGAGGCGTTACAATCGCACTTGGCGCTGCTCAAAGCGATGAACAGCACGGTATTCATTTTGGCGGAGACCAGCAATGCGATTCACTGCGACCAGGGCCGCGCTTTGTCCGCGACACCTCAGCTTGAAGCTTCAGCGTGGGGCGCGTTCGGTCGAAAATTGACCGATATCGCTGAATACCTGGAGCGGGTGGGTCTGCGTATGGCCTATCACCACCACCTCGGCACCGTGGTGGAATCGCAGCAAGATCTTGATTATTTTCTACAATCCACGGGGCGATCCGTTGGGTTGACGCTGGACACTGGCCACGCGGCCCTGGGCGATGTGGACACTTTGGCCCTGATTCGCGAGCATCCTGATCGGATCGCGCATGTTCACTGCAAGGACATCCGCTCGCGAGTTTTTAATCAGGTACAAGCCGAACGCAAAAGCTTTCTGAGCGGTGTGCGCAGCGGAATGTTTACTGTGCCCGGCGACGGAGATCTTGAATTCCTGGGCGTGATGCAGGCGCTCGCGCAAATTGGCTATGCTGGGTGGATTATCGTCGAGGCGGAACAAGACCCGGCAGTGGCGAACCCAAAATCGTATGCGGCGCTTGGCTTGAAAACCCTGCGTCGCGCGGCATCGGCAGCCAATCTGTATAAGGCGGAGCATACATGAGCAAGCTTTTGATCCAGTCGGGCGCCCCTGATGCGGCGGGCTGCGTCATTAACGTCACACCGCAGAGTGCCGGCTGGCGGCACGTCGGATTCCAGATGCATCATCTCAAGGCCGGACAGCTCGTTCGCGGTGGCTCGAGTGTGCGCGAGACATGCCTGGTGGTGCTTGCGGGAAGCGCCGACATCTTCATCGACGAGCGTTGCTTTGAGGGCATCGGGGGCCGGGGCTCGGTATTCGATGATGCGGCGCCCGGTGCGGTCTACGCGCCTGCGGGTGCGAACTACTCGGTAACGGCGAAGGGCGATGTGGAGTTGGCGGTGTGTTCTGCTCCGGGGAAACCGGGCCGCTCGCCGCGCGTGATCCCGGCCTCAGACATGAGCAAAGAGGTGCGTGGCAGCGGCACGAATACCCGCTACGTCAGAAATATTCTTCCGCAAACCAAGGAGGCCGATTGCCTGCTGGTCGTAGAGGTGATTACTCCCGGCGGACATTGGTCGAGTTATCCCCCGCATAAACACGATACTGCGACGTTGGGAAAGGAAACCGTGCTGGAGGAGACCTACTACCATCGCCTCAAGCCGGCGCAAGGATTTGCGTTTCAGCGTGTGTATACCGATGAGCGCGATCTCGATGAGACGCTGTGCGTGCATGACGGCGATGTCGTCCTCGTGCCCCGCGGTTACCACCCCGTCGGTGCCGCTCATGGCTATGAGCTGTACTATCTGAATGTCATGGCAGGTCCAGTGCGCAATTGGGTTTATCGTAATGATCCCCAACACGCGTGGCTTGCGCTGCAACCCAATACAAAAACACCGCACTAACGTGAGAGATGAGCATTAGAAAACTCGCCGGCGATGCGTTAGCTGTTTCCTTGCTGTTTGCAGGCACGGCGATATTCCTTGCGGGATGTGCGGAGAAGCACGCAGGCAATTCGATCCAGGTCGTTGCCAGCTTGCACGATATGACTGAGCCATTCTTCGTCGCCGTGAAACGCGAGTTGGATGCCGAGGCCGGACGACTGGGTGTGACGATTTCGGTGGAGGACGGGCAGTCCAATTCTGCCAAACAAACCGCGGACCTCGAGGCCGCCATCACAGGCGGCGCTCAAGGGATCATTCTTGCTCCCAATGATGTAAACGCGTTGGCGCCGGGCGTTGAAGAGGTGATTAAAGCGGGAATTCCCATCGTGACCTTGGATCGCAGAGTCGACAATACCAGCGTCAAGGTGCCGCATGTCGGGGCGGACAACGTCGCGGGCGGGCGCATCATGGCTCAATGGGTAATTGATTCCTTTCCGAACGGCGCACGCGTGCTGCTGATCACAGGGCAGCTAGGCTCCAGCCCGTCTATCGACCGCACTCGCGGCATCAAAGAAACCCTGAGCGCCGCCGGAGCGAAATATCAAATCGTCGCAGAACAAACTGCGACCTGGAAGCGCGAGCAGGGACTGACGGTGACGCAAAACGTCTTGACCTCGCTCGGCGGCCAGTCATTGCAGGCGGTTGTGGCCGAAAGCGACGAGATGGCGTTGGGGGCATTGGAGGCGCTGCGCTCGAGCGGCGTTGCAGACGTCAAGGTCATCGGATTCGACGCCACGCCCGAGGCTCTAAAGTTAGTGCGCAGCGGCGAGATGGCGGCCACGGTCGAGCAGTCACCGATGAACCAGGCGCGCACGGCGTTGCAGCAACTGGCGGCGCGCATTCGCAGACAAACTCCCATAACGGGCGCAAGTATCGCCCCGGTGCTGATTACGCAATCCAATGTCACTCGAGCCGAGCGCATTGGCGAAGTCCGGTAGTGACCTGATGGCCGCGGCGCTTCTCCTGGATGCCCGCAATGTCTGCAAGGATTTTCCCGGCGTAAGAGCCTTAGATAGCGTCGAGCTGCAAGTGCGCACAGGAGAAGTGCACGCATTGCTCGGCGAGAATGGCGCAGGCAAATCCACTCTGTTGAAAATACTGTCGGGCGCACTGCGCTGGGATCGGGGTGAAGCAGCACTGAGCGGAGCGATGCTCGATCCGAGCGAAACGCCGCGCGAACGACAACGCCTGGGCCTCATTAGCATCTATCAAGAATTTAACTTGCTGCCATTCATGTCGATCGCGGAGAACCTCTACTTGGGACGGGAGCCGCAACGCCGTGGCATCATCGATTGGCCTACGATGTACGGCAATGCTCGCGCGTTGCTGGAAAGTCTAGGCCTTAGCGTCGATCCCCGCCGGGAAGTCCGCCATTTGAGCGTGGCTCATCAACAAATGGTCGAAATTGGCCGTGCAGTCGCACAGCAAGCCAAGCTCATCGTCATGGATGAGCCGACGGCAGCCTTGAGCGGCCGCGAAGTTGAAATACTGCACGCGGTGATTCGAGAGCTAAAGGCGCGCGCTGTCAGCTTCATCTACGTGACGCATCGCTTGGATGAGGTCAAGATGGTTTGCGACACTTTCACGGTGTTACGCGACGGCCGCTATGTGGCTCGGGGCGAGGTTAGACCGACGCAGATCAGTGATCTGGTGCGTCTCATGGTCGGTCGTGATGTGGAATTTTCGAAGCGCTCTCGCGCCCGCGCACCGGGGCAAACAGTTCTTGCCGTCAAAGGCATCTCGCGCGCGTGCGAGTCCAGCGGTCGACACGCCGCGGCGCTGAACGATCTGTCGATTGAAGTGAAATCTGGGGAAATACTAGGTTTTGCCGGGCTGGTCGGTGCCGGGCGCACGGAACTTGCCCGAATCATTTTTGGGGCTGATCCATGTGATCATGGGCTGCTTTACATCAATGGATTGGAAATGAATCCATTGCGATCGCCGAAAGAGGCAATTCGTGCCGGAATCGCGTTGGTACCGGAAGATCGAAAGCAACAGGGCTGTTTTCTGGAGCAATCCGTCAGCCAAAACTTGACGCTGCCGAGTTTGAAGCGAAT
Organism: Gammaproteobacteria bacterium; assembly: GCA_041690895.1. Lineage (GTDB taxonomy): Bacteria > Pseudomonadota > Gammaproteobacteria > Steroidobacterales > Steroidobacteraceae > Bog-1198. Next base: position 1,726 of record JBEPVT010000051.1, on the reverse strand, counting down.
CGCGCGTTGGCGCATTTTTATCAATGCAACGAAAGAGCGCCAATTGGTCGAGAAGTACCGAACAGCGCTGCGCATCAAGATGGCCAGTGCGGCGGTAGCAGTCGGCACATTGTCCGGCGGTAACCAGCAAAAGGTGCTGCTGGCGCGCTGCATGGCCCTGCAACCCAAAGTCCTGATCGTCGACGAACCCACTCGGGGTATCGATGTCGGCGCGAAGGCCGAGGTTCACCAATTGCTGTTCGACATGGCGCAGAGCGGCATAGCGTTGATTATTATTTCCTCTGAGATGCCCGAGGTGATCGCGCTCAGTGATCGGATTATCGTGTTTCGCGAGGGCTGCATCAGCGGTTTCCTTGATGCGGATGATGCCACGGAACAAAATCTGATGGAACTTATGGCCACGCCAACCGGGGGCGGGTCGTTGCGCAACGCGGCGGTCTGACTTCCAGTCAAACCATGACCAAAAGAAATGCCGTAGAGGAACCAACGACCCCGGCGAGTGGGCGATTCGATGTGGTGGGATGGCTGCGACGCTACGGAACCTCATTATTTCTACTGGCGCTTATTCTGTTCTTTGCGCTGGAAAATTCGCGCTTTTTATCGATACGCAACGTAACCAATATCCTGACCGAAGTGTCGATCTACGGCATCATCGCCGTGGGCATGACGTTCGTCATTTTGACGGCGGGCGTTGACCTTGCGGTCGGCTCGCTGCTGGCGTTTGCGGGTATGTCAGGCGCCTGCGTCATGAAGGCAATCGGCGCGGAATACTCGCTCAGTTGGCTGGTGGCGCTTTCGACGGCTACGGCGGTTGGAACCTTGGTGGGATATTTGCAAGGCAAGACTGTGACGTTTTTTGGCATTCCGTCATTCATCGTGACCTTGGGCGGCATGACCATCTGGCGCGGCGCCACGCTCATTCTGAATGACGGCTCGCCGATTTCAGGCTTCGATGCAAATTATCGGTGGTGGGGAAGCGGCGTGATCGTCGGCGTGCCCGTGCCCATTTTGCTTTTTGGGTTGATCGCGTCAGCGGGCTTTGTCACCCAACGCTATACGCGGTATGGGCGCTATATCTACGCAGTGGGCGGAAATCCGGAGGCGGCGCGTCTCAATGGACTGGACGTGTCTGCGATCATCACAAGTGTGTACTTGATTGTCGGCGCGCTGGCGGGACTGGCGGGTTTTCTATTGTCCGCAAGGCTCGGCGCCGCGGAAGCCGTCGGCGGTATTGGTTATGAGCTGCGCGTGATTGCCTCGGTGGTGATCGGTGGCACCAGTCTCGCGGGCGGCCGCGGCGGAATTGGCGGCACCATCATCGGGGCGCTGTTGATCGGCGTGCTCACCAACGGTCTGGTGATCATGCATGTGTCCTCGTACTGGCAACAGGTGGTGATCGGCTTGATCATCGTCGCGGCCGTCGCTTTTGACACCTACGCGAAGTCGCATCGGTAATGCTTGGGTATCGCGACGCCCTGAGTTATGTGATTGATTTAGCGAGGCAATTGTTGAAAACTCCGACTATACGATTGGACTTGCCGTCCCGCCCTACCCTATGTAGACTTACTACTATGGGTAGGCAAGACCGCGAAGTTCGAATGTCTCTTCAAACCCTGAAGGTTTTGGATGCGTTCCTCGAAAATCCCGCTGAGCAGTTCTCGGGCGCAGAAGTGCATCAGCGCTGCAAGCTCGCATCGGGAACCCTGTATCCGATTCTGCTTAGACT
>JBEPVT010000050.1:0-32110 GCA_041690895.1 Gammaproteobacteria bacterium | reverse complement strand
ACGACGCCGTCGTGGCGGCGCCGATTGATGTGGCCAGCAATATAGAGAGTGCGAGCTCGAACGCTGCGAACGCCTTGTCGGGAATTCCAGCGGGCTGGTTATCGACGAACGCAGCCTCGGCATCATCGATGCCGCGCCGATCGGCGTACGTGGATGCCGTCACGAGGATGCTGAAAGAGTGGTAATCGCCGCTGCCGCCGAAGCGTGCGCCCGCTGTACCCGCGAGATCGATGATCGATGTGTGGCGCAGCAGTTCCTCGCCCGTACCGAGCTTCACCTCGGCGAATTGCTTGCCGTCCGCGGGCGCCGTTTTCGGAGTGATATCGATGGTGCCGCCCAGGGCCTCGGCATCTTGTTCCGGTAGATTCGACTTGGTTACCTTGATCGCACCGACGAAGCCGATGGGAATCGAATCGAAAGCCACGGCGCGGCCCGCACCCGACGGAGAGCTATTGTTGGTCGGCGGAAGCCGCAGGCCGCCGAAAGTCGTGCTTTTCAAGTCCGCGTCGAGGCCGCGAATATTGATGTAGCGTCCCTCGGCGGTGTCGGTTTCCAACGATATGCCCGACACGCGACGGATCGCTTCGCCCGTATTCACATCCGGCAGCTTTTGCATTTCCTCTGCAGTGGTGAGGTTGATGAGGTTCGGCGCCTGCCGTTGCGCTGCGCGGGCAAGTTCCGGCGTCGTGCGCTGTGCGAGCACGGTGATCTCCTGAAACGCATCATCTTCGCGCGAACCGTTAACACCATGCTTTTGTCCAGACGAACTGAGCGAATCAGCGGCATCGCTGTCGTCGGCGGCGGCCGAGTTCGAAGCGGCGGCCGCGCCGATGAGCACTGCGGCCGCAAGGTAAGCGGTCGGTAGAAGCTTGTGCTGTGTCATGCGGGATTCCTTGGCGAGGGCATTAGTTGGAAGCCGCATAGAATCGCAAATGGTTGTTACGGATTTGTTGCATTGCGCAGCCAGGCACACAACTGCTATGGCGCACCGGGCACGCTGGCGGCCGCCGGTTTCCGCCGCGCGGGAACTGCTCAAGGTCGGCGGTATCGTTACGACAACCCTCGAGGCGAGCGCCGTGCCACCTTCTCTGACCGCCGCGGTCAATACGCGTTGTTGAACGGTTGTCAGTCCGTTCCATACCGTGAATTAGAAGGGGCCGTCGCGTTCCAGTAGTAGTTTGAGCGCCCGCTCGCCTAACTTGGGTGTCAGTGCTTCGCCGTCTTCATCCGATAGCAGTTCCCAGCCACGGATCGGTGCCGAGCTTGAAGGTCACCGTGATGGAAAAGGTGCCGTCGGGAGTGGCCGTGGAATTCTTGTAGATCCCATTCTCGACGCCGTTGATCTGCGGCTCGAGTGGAGTATCCAGCGGCCCACAAGCGCCTCATCCTAGTTGCGACGATCGCGCTCACCGAGGCCGCCATCTCTCGCTGGCCTTTTGGACTTAGCTAGCATGGAATGTCACTGATTGTTCAATTCGGGTTTCTGATCGCATGCGTTCGCCACGTGGGTGCTATCAATTGCCCGGTAGCGTGCTTTCGGGCCAGATCTCGATGCTTGTCCTCCGCAGGGCCTCACAAATGCGTCGCAGGAACCCTTTGGACGCGTGCCCGTGCCTCGATTTGAGCGTCGGCTTATACGCAATTAAATAACCGGACCCGGATGCGTTTGACGACGGGATTTGGCGCACAGTGATCATCTACGTATTCAGCGGTGAAATCGCTGTTGGCTGAGTGATTGCTCGGCGCTGCGCGCCTCGTCCTCCGCTGCGCTGCGGCCCGCCGCCGCGCGTGGCGCGCAGCGTCCAACCCGGCTGCGCAGGGTTGTCGAACCGGTCATTTTCATGTCGGAACCATCTCGTCATTCTTGATCGGCACCGCGGCGGCCCATACCCCGGGGGCCATTGAGTTAGCCGTCCGCGATTGAGCGCCGGTCGCGATCCCGATCCCGCAAGACTGGTCCCAATTGTCGAAACACGGGCTCTCAAATCGCATGTATCATATCGTGTATCGATATAGTATATAGCGCATGTCGATCCAGTCGTTCAAATGCGGCGATACCGAAGTCCTGCATAAGCGTCATCGGGTAGCGGCATTTGTGCACATCGAATCGGTGGCGCGCCGCAAATTGGATCAGTTGGATGCGTCTGCGGGCCTGCGCGATATGGCGGTTCCCCCTGGCAATCGGCTGGAAGCGCTCACGGGCCCTCGGAAGGCGCAGCACAGCATTCGCATCAACGACCAATGGCGTGTGTGTTTTGTCTGGACGAAGGAAGGTCCGGCGAATGTTGAAATCGTGGATTACCACTAGGAGAATCTTATGAGCAAGAAATTGAAGCCGATTCATCCCGGTGAACAACTACGCGAGGAATTCATAAAGCCGTTGGGCTTGTCGAGCAATGCGCTGGCGCGTGCCATTGGCGTTACTCCGGCACGCATCAACGAGATCGTACGGGAGCGACGCGGCATTACGGCGGATACGGCGCTTCGGCTCGCGCGATATTTCGGCATGTCGCACCGGTTCTGGCTGAATCTACAGGCAAATTACGACATACAGTGCGCGGAGGATGCGGCAGGGGCCGTAATTGCCAAGATCAAGCCGCGGGAAGCTGTTGAAGCGACCGATGACGCCTAAAAGTGCGGGGACATTCCTTTTCGTCGATATCGTTGCGGGCATGAGCCGATGCGGACAGTCGAGTCTCTCTGAGCGCACGATTAGTCTCTGGTCACCTGGGTAACGTTTATATCAAATGGATCTAACTAGTCCGCGGAAAGGCTCGCTATCAAAGCCGCGTAAACGCCACAGCAAGAGCCGCGTCCGTGCGGCTGAAATCCAGAGTATTGCCATCCCCGCCAAGGGCGTTATCCGCGCCGCAAAGCAAGAATTCATGCGCGCACCTTACAAGCTCAAACGCATAGGCGAGCCAATGGTGACGACAAGTACGTCGTCACTTCCCGCATCGCGAATGAGACTAGAAAAATAGGGGTTTTATGCATTTCGTTAGACATGCGTAGACCAATATCAGATGTGGAAAACGAGTTGGGTTTGCCGGCTGAGGGATTCGAACACTCAGCCTATATCAACAATAACAACAACCTATCAGTAGTGCCTGGCGGTCAGGTGGCGAATTGTTCGTCCCCGTAGAGGCGTGTCTGTTGAATCGGTCTCAGCACGGTTGATGGCGCCCCAGCGTAGGCGGACGTCATGGGTAGATCTGCGTTGGGGCAGCGTAGTCGATTGAGTCCATCGGAACGTGAGGAGCCGTTGGATATTGTTCCGTACGGCATTGGCTGTGCGGGTCAGGGTAAAGTGATGTGCCTTCTGCGAGACCAGCTTGCCGCGCATTGGCATGGGGGCTGGCGAAGCTCGGACTTCAGACGCACCAGCCCAGCAGATCGCCGCGACGATTTCGATGATGGGCGCAGTGATGTAGACGTGCTAGTGGCTTGTAACAGCTGATTGGGAAGTGATTCTTTTGGTCGGATCGAAGTATTTCCATTTTACGGTCCGAGGAGCTTTGTTGTAGTTGCGGATATAACGCATCAGCGATTGCTCACGCCCTAGCGTTATTGCTCGCCGTGCAGGAAGCATTGAAGCGGTATCCAGCTCCTCCAGCTTAGCCCGGGCTCGACTGCGACTTTCCGCAAGCGGCTCCGCCGTCGGAACATTTCCAACGGCATCAAATGCCAAACGTTGTTATCAGTCCTACCGACCCTGATTTTGAGGTGGCTTGGGAGATCGGGCTCAAACAACTCTTGGAGTGAGTGCTTCGCTGGTGATTGAGATACGCGTCCGGAGTACGACGAGAGTTTAGTCTGGCCCCGAGAGCGGAGACCGCGGTCGTGGGTCAGGCTGAGACACGCGGCGGCGTCCGCCGATTCTGTCGCGCCACACCGAAGACCGCAATCGGCCACAAGCAGTCACTGGAATTCCGTCCACGATTTGCGCCGAAGCGGCCGTTCGCAATGTGGAGCATCTCAACAAGGCCCTTTCGCCAAAATAATGTACACGTACCGCATGCCCACACTAGCGCTAGAGTGACGGCGCAGGTAATGGCTGGCGCCGATAATTCCAGACCCTTGATTACCGGAAAATACGGACCCATTGACAGGATGGTTATCGCGACACTGCACACAAGAAACGCTGTCGTCGCCAATGGATGATGTGATGTTGTTGAGGCGCCGTGAATTCACCAGCAATTCATCAACGATGCCTCCGGCGGTCTTTCTTTCTTGGGTCATCGTCGAAGCCTAGCATCGAAAGTGATGTTTGATCTAAGCGACCGCACCGATGAGTGTTGAACTATCTTTCGAGTCGGAACTCATCTACTTGCCTTTCGCAAATACCGGGTTATCGATCGTCCCGCCGATATGGAACGGGAAGGATAGCTTGCCATCTTTGAGCGTGCCTCCCGCCAGGCGCGCGAACAGATTGGTCACAAATCCCTGCTTAGCAATTTGCGCCACGCCTTGATAGTCCAGCTCGTCGGATCCCGTGAGGCTTACCGTCCCTGAACCATCAATATCGACTCCGTAGCCGTCGATATCGATGACTTTGCTCGAGATTCGGTCGTGATCTAACTCAAGGTCGGTCGAGACAAAATTGAAGGAGGACGGATCGTTCTTGGCGAGTCCGAGATCGTTGTAGTGCGCCAGTTTCATCAGATTCGCATTGAGCTTAAGGCTGGGCACTTGGCCATCGCGCACCGTCAAATGCCCGATGCCCCGTAATCCGTCCCACGGATGGACGGAGTGTGTGATTTCTCCGGCGATTTTCAATTCACCTTCCAGCTTTCCCGTCATTTTCCCGCTCGCATTCTTAAAGGTGCTCAAGAGATGAGCCACATCAACTCGCTTCATCGTGGCGACGGTCTTAAAGCTGGGGCTCTTTCCCGACAATTTAATGGCAAGCTCGCCGCTCGTGTTTCCGCCATACGTTTCCGCGTTCACGTCCGTGAATAAAACTTGCCGCGTTTGCAGCCGAATAGTGGAACTTAAGTTCTTCGCCTCGATAGCTCCAAGCCGCAGCACCGCCGCCTTCAATGATCCCTGTCCGTCCAGCGTTGTCGAAGAAGGATTGGTGACAGCGTCCGCGTCGACGTTCCGCAGTTCGGCGGTGACGTCTTGCGCCTCGAAAAAGACGGGCCCCGGCGCATCGGAGGGCAACAGATTCGACACTAGTATGTGTCCACGATTGATCTTCACTAACGCGATCACGCCGATTTGAGAAGAGATTGGCCCGTTTTTCGTCTTGGGCTTCTCGAAGTTCCACGGACCGTCCGGATCCGAAACCAAATTGACGACCGGTTGTTCCAGCACGATGGCGGTGATCACGACCTGCCGGTGGAGAAGCGCCCGGCCGTCGAGCTGAGCATCGATACGCGCTACCTTCAGGATATAGCTTGGCGGAAACAAGGGCGGGCTTTTGATCGCGAAGTCGTCCACGCGAATCGTGACCTTCGGAAGAAACGTCACCGCCAATCGGCCGATTTCGACTTTCTTCCCCGTGCTCTCTTCCAAATAAGAGATCGCGTTCGCCCGGTAGCGATTCGCATCAAGCAGGACTGGTACAACGAAGACCAACGCAATGACAAATGCCGCGGCGATTCCCGCCAGGATAAGCCCGGTCCTTCGATGGATAGTCATGGTCGCCTCGGCATTGGATGCACATTCGGATGGGATTGAGTCACCTTTTTGGAGGGGCTCAGCGAGCAACGCCGGCTACATGCCGTTGAGAGCCCATACATGCGACCACTAGTGTACGACACGTTTCATCGCATTCAATTGGTTGGGACCGGGCGGATCCTCCGCGATGTCAGAAACAGACTGTCGCGCCTCATAGGGAAACCGGCACGTCCGCTTCGGTTTCGGTCGTATTGGCGACACAGACCGGCACAAGAAATGCCCTGCTGCGACCCATCAAGTGCGTGCGATGATCCGCTAGCCGCCACTCGAGCCTGAAATACCCTTCCACCCTTCAGATGCGCCGAGCTGCCTCAGCATGTTGGGATGCATAGCTAAGAAAAACCGCTTTTCTCGACTCGGTCACGGGCTACCTTGCATAGTTCTTGTCGGCCGAGCGGTAGGGATACGGGAGAGAAGATTCCAGCGCAACGCTTGGTCAGACGTAGCCCGCAGCCCCGGCGTGAACGTCCGCTTAGCAACGTTTGTACAGCAGCTCATGCAAGCCCTGAACGACCACAACGGGCACTTTGCCGCCTATCAATACAAGCGCTTTCGGCCATTTCCTGCCCTTCGGTCAAGGGGGCTCGATTTCCGTAAAGCCGACGTTGCCGGGGGCACACGTTGGTACGCGTGCTCGCGGTGCTTGACATCGCAGGGCTAATGCTTAGTGGTTTTTGGCCGCGTGCGCCCGGCTAAGCGGGAAACTCTACCGTGAAGCACGATCCCCGGTCGATCGAACTAGAGCCCGCGGTCATGCGTCCGCCGAGTTGCTTCGTGAGAACCGAGACTACCTTCATCCCGAGACCCCTTATGCTTTTCTCAGGCTCGAAGCGGGTTGGCAAGCCTTCTCCTTCGTCGCAGACACTGAGTGTATGGACGCCGCCGCTGATACTGTAGCTGACATCAATCTTTCCGGTGCCGTGCTTTGCCGCGTTAGTGACGAGTTCGTTGACCAAGAGGCCGATTGGCTGGATCTTGGTCGTGGGCACGTTGCCTTCGTCGCCGTGCACTTCGATGGGCTTTACCAGGATGTCCGAGAGGTCCGCGCAGAGGCGGCGGAGGAAGGCAATGCAGGACACCGCGTCCGCGTCGTGCGAGTAGAAATTTTGGTGCACTCGGGCGACAGCGGCGACGCGGTTTGCGGCTGCTTGCAAATGACCTACAGCATCGTTCAAGTCCGGCTCGCGACTCTGCATTGTCAGTAGGCTGGAGATGAACTGCAAGCTGTTCATGACTCGGTGATCGATCTCCCGGGCCATGAGGTGCGCTTGAGAGACAGCTTGACGTGCCGACAGTCGGAGTTCCATCTGATCCATGACCACGGACGCCAGGTCTTTGAGATCGTCAATCTGCTTCTGCTCGATGTGACGTGGTGCTTTGTCTATGACGCAAAGAGTACCGAGATTGTAGCCATCGTTGGTCCGCAGTGGCACGCCCACATAAAAGCGAAGCCCGAACTCTCCGGCGACCAGGGGGTTGGCGAGTGAGCGCGGATCGGTTAGGGCGTCGGCAAGGATGTAAGGATTTTCGGATAAGATAGCCGAGGCGCACAGTCCCGGGTCACGGCCGATTTCAGTTGCCGAAAGTCCGTGATGAGATTTGAACCAGATGCGATCCTCGTCAACAATGCTGATAATCGAAATTGGAGCGTTGAAAAGGCGTGCCGCGATCGCAGTGAGGCGATCGAAGGCTCCGTCCGGAGGCGTATCGAGGATGTCGTACCGCTTCACCGCAGCCAGACGCTGCAGTTCATTTTCGGGAATAATACTCGCGCTGAGCGCGTTCAAGGGATGGTCTCTTCTTCGTGGCCGGACATATTTGGGCAGCACCGGAATGGATTTTAACACAATCGAAAAGAGCGTCGCCGTAGTTGCCCCCTTGCTCGCGCGGGGAGTTCGTTCGAGGCCCGGCCTTTGTCAGGCGATTCATTCTCCGCCGCGCAATTGTTCAGCGCCGATGGTAAGCCTGTAGGCCCGCTGTTAAAGTAGCTGAGCTGGCGATTTTCCGACCCGACATCACCCTCGAAATTCAGTCGCCGTCGCCTCGCTAGTCTTTCCCATTTTCGTTCCTAATCGGGGCAGTTTCATCCTCACGCGTACGCATTGCGCTAGAAAATTGGTGGCTCCAAAATTGCGCCAATGCTCGTAAATGGAAAAGTTTGAAACTTCGCTACCGCGAATGGCCGCTCCCCTTCTTCCAGTGTCCGGTCTGGAGGAGGGCGAACGGCTCTTCAGGGCACACAGTGATCATCCACCCACCCAGCGATGAAATTGGTACCGGCTGAGGGATTGCTCGGCGCTGCGCACCTCGCCCTCCGCTTCGCTTCGGACCGCCGCCGCGCCGGGCGCGGCAGCGTCCAACCCGTCTTGTTTATGTCGGGGGTTCGTCCGACTGGCTTATCGGTACCCTGCTGCTATCGATAATTTTTTTACAAAAAGATGCCGGCTGAGGGATTCGAACCCCCGACCTACGGTTTACAAAACCGTTGCACTACCACTGTGCTAAGCCGGCAGATCAACAAGTTACAAGGTCTCCTGCTAAACAGGTTACTTCTTTGACCGGCGGGCGAGGCGCGCCCGCGTTCAGGCCGCAATTATATATTTAAGTCGCGGCCGGTCGGCGCGCCATTCGCATCAGCAGATGATCCAGCGAGACGACCCCAGGCCCTGCGATAGCAAGCCAAAGAAACAAGGCGAGGTATTCAAATTCGTCAAATCCGAGCAGCGTTTCGAGCGAATCTACGTCACCCCATTTGGCCGCTTTGATCGCTACGATCATTGTGACGCCAAGAGCCCCGGCTGAAATGCGCGTGAACAATCCGAGCAGCAAAAACAACCCGCCAAAAAATTCGATACCCGAAGTCAGCGGCGTAAAGAAGTGCGGGAAGGGAACTCCCCAGCCGATGAAATTCTCAGTCACTTGCGGCAGGTTGTGCAGCTTGCCCCAGCCGCTCAACAAGAACACCCAGCCCACCGTGATGCGCGCGAACAGAGGTGCCAGCCACAGCAAATGTTTGGCAACGCGTTCGGGCCAAGCAATCAGCCAATCGATTAAGAGCCGCATGTCTTATCTCCGTGTCGGACTGGCCTCACGGCTCAGAGTAAACCATTCTAGGCGTTTTACCGCACTCTAAGCATAAGACCGGGCGCAATCCGAAAACATAACAACCAACTACTTCGGTGGCAGCTCAGGGCTGGCGCCTAACAGAGCCACAGCCTGGTGATAGAACTTCGCTCGCACCGCGTAGCGCTCATTGGCGCGCGTGATATAGCGCACGGAGATTTCCACGCCGCCCACCACCGGCTTGACGTTTACGCCGGGAGTACCCGAGAACGACTTGCCGTGTTGCGCAGGAAGCGCGCGTTGCCACTCTTGTTCGGCTTGGCTGGCGCTGTGGGCAGCCGACCAGAGCCACTGCCCCGAAGTTGAAAATTGAAGTGGTGCCCCTCGATGACAAAGCTGTTGGTGAAGGTCACGCGTCTACCCGCGGGTGTCCGGAATCGCTCCAATTGCCGGTTTCCAGCAGCATTCCGTGGACGAGGGCTTGAGATTGCAGCGCGCTCGCCGCTGCCCACTGGTTATAGGTACCCGCGAGTTGGTTTTGATCCGCAATGCGCCTGTTGAGCAGCATCAATATCGCTTGGTCGGCCGCGATTGACTTGGTGCGTCCCGCCAAAGAAGCGGCATCCTCGTGGGTGTGTTGCACCTGTGGCGTCTGGGGCGCTGACTGGACTGCGTCCTTTGCGGCCTTGGTATGCAGCGCTAGCTCGCGGATGCTCCCTTTTGGTCGCGTGCAAACCGCTGCCCAGCGCAGCATGTCTCGCGCTGAGTGCTTGAGACTTTTGCGGCGCCGCGTATCGCGCTGCTTCCAGAGCCTGTTGCTTCTCTCTTAGCCGCCACCAGCTGCGAAATTCGGTGTTCAACGCGGGCGGGTGCGCTTCGATATCTCGAAGTGCTGCGGTGAAAGCAAGGTCAAGCTCATGATCGGCGACTCGCAGTGCCGATTGGCTGAATGTCTGGTCCCCTGGTGTGATCACCAGGCGGGCCAAGCGTCGTGCCGTTGAGTAAGTGCTTTGGTCCACAAAATCCATGGAGGCGATCGCCGCTACGCTGGATTTTCTGGCAGAAAGTGTTGCGGGCGCGGTTTTCCACCAGGCAATGCCGGCGACGATGAGCAATCACCCTAAGGTCGTTCCCAGGATTTTCTCGGTGCGTTTCAATCGTTTCTCGGCTTAGTGCCAATTGCCGACCGCGTCTCGCGCAGCTTGATTGAGAGGCCGCGCAATCAGGCCGCTCTGCGAAACCTTGATTTCATAAAGAGCGCCGTCCGCCATCGGCAGGAACGTGGCGCTGCCATAGAGTGCATCAAGCCAGGGCAGCCATGAGCGATAACGGTGCACCAATTCCCAGGGATCGATGCGCCCCGGTGCGTGCAAATCGTAGACGGTGCGCGGCAGGGCGCGCTCATCTTCGAGGCGGGTATAGCGGCCGCTGATGCGCTCCAAGCGGTAGGCCGCGTCGAATCCGACCAGATTGGCAAAGGCGTGCCACTTAAGAACCCGCGCATCGACCTGCCACTCATCGCCGCGCAGCGGAAAACTAGCGCGTTGGCCGTCGGGGTAGGTCAATGTCGCGTCGAACTGGCGCTCGCCATCGCTGGTCAATTGCAGTTCGCCGGCGGGTTGCTCATAGGCCAGGCGTTGGTAACTGCGCAGATTGGTGCCGATGAGCAGCGCGCAGCCCGCTGCCAACAAAAATATCAGCGCGACTGCCCCATGCGCCATGCCGCCAAGCACGCGCCGCCGACGCAGGCGACGGATCGCAGCGATGAAAAACAGCAGACCGAAGAGCGCGCAGACAACTATTAGTGCGGTAAATGTCATGGAGTGGATCATAGCGAGATCCGGAACCGAACCTCATGGGACTAACAAAACACTTAGCCCGGTTCCGGTGTCTCGTTGCAGACAGGTGTAGTTTGCTTTGTTTCCAATGATTTGCAAGTGCTGTCGTTGCGCAGCGCCCGGAGTTTCGTGTTGATTTAAAGATCGGTATCGGCAAGTATGCCGAAAAAGAGGTGATGCAGTTAATGTGGATCGTACAAGTTGCGCTGCGGCGCCCATACACGTTCTTGGTGATGGCGCTGCTGATTCTTCTCGCAACGCCGCTCGTGCTGCTCAAGATGTCGACCGACATCTTTCCGGAAATCAACATACCGGTTGTCAGCATCATCTGGACCTACAGCGGGCTATCGGCGCAGGAAATGGGCCAGCGAATCACCGCAGTCAGCGAGCGCAGCTTAACGACCTCCGTCAACGACATCGAACACATCGAGTCTCAATCACTCGCCGGACTTTCGATCACCAAGGTCTTTTTTCAGCCCAGCGCCAACATCCCGACCGCGATCGCCCAAATCGTCGCGACCGAACAATTGCAACTCCGGCAACTCCCGCCGGGCTCGTTGCCGCCACAGGTGATCAAGTATTCGGCATCGGCCGTGCCGATAATTCAGCTTGGCCTATCCAGCCCAACGATGACCGAACCGGCGCTGTTCGACGCCGCCTTTAACTTCTTTCGGCCGCGGCTGGTGACCATTCCCGGGGTCGCGATACCCTATCCGTATGGCGGAAAATCGCGCCTCATATCCGTGGATCTCGATACGTCGGCGCTGCTGGCCAAAGGCCTAGCGCCAATCGATGTGGTCAACGCGGTCAACGCTCAAAATCTGATTTTACCGTCGGGCACCGTCAAGATCGGCGCAACAGAATATGCGATCGGGCTCAATGGCTCGCCCGCCACGATCGTCGGGCTCAACCGTATTCCGGTGGTCTCGAAGCAAGGTGCCACGACCTATCTTTATGAAGTTGCGCACGTTCGAGATGGATTCTCGCCGCAAACCAATATCGTGCGACAGAACGGTGAGCGCGGAGTCTTGATGTCCATAATCAAGAACGGCGGCTCCTCTACGCTGGATATCGTCAGTACGCTGCTCGCGCGATTGCCGGCCATCGCGCAGATACTGCCGAAAGACCTGAAGATCACGCCGCTTTTCGATCAATCCAGATTCGTCAGGGCAGCCATCACGGGCGTGGTGCGCGAGGCGGCTATTGCGGCGTGCCTCACAGCCTTGCTGATCCTGCTGTTTCTGGGCAACTGGCGCAGCACTTGCATCATCGCGGTGTCCATTCCGCTTTCGATTCTATGCTCGATCATCACGCTGTATATCGTCGGCGAAACGCTGAACATCATGACTCTCGGCGGGCTCGCGCTTGCCGTCGGTATCTTGGTGGATGATGCGACGGTGACGATCGAGAACATCGAGCGCCATGTGCACTTGGGCTCGGACTTGCATAAGGCAATCTTAGAGGGCGCTGGGGAAATTGCCGTTCCGGCCTTGGTATCGACGCTCTGCATCTGCATCGTGTTTGTGCCCATGTTCTTTCTCACCGGAGTGGCGCGATATTTGTTTGCGCCGCTGGCCGAAGCGGTGGTGTTCGCGATGCTTGCCTCGTACGTCTTGTCTCGGACGTTGGTGCCTACCCTTGTGATGCTGCTCATGGATCATACGCCGGAGCACGCCGATGCCCCCGTGAGTGCGCTGCAACGCATATATCGATCGTTTGATGCGCGCTTCGAGAAAATGCGGATTGCCTATAACAGTATTCTGGCCGCGGTGCTGCAGCGACGACGTGGCTTCGCCGCCGCATTCTTTGGATTTTGCGTCCTGTCGTGCGCGTTGGTATTCATTCTGGGCCGAGACTTCTTTCCCAGCGTAGATGGCGGACAAATCCGCATGCATATGCGATTGGCTACCGGCACGCGCATCGAGGAGACTGCCAGGGTCGCCGATCAAGTCGAGGCGGTGATTCGCGACATCGTGCCGCGCGGCGAACTCGGTGCGGTGCTCGACAATCTCGGCGTACCGATCAGCGGCATCAACAATACATATAGCAACGCGGGGACCTTCGGCACGTTAGACGGTGAATTTCAGGTCTCGCTCAACGAAGGTCATCGTCCGACGCAATACTATATCGAGGCGATGCGCCGCGAATTGCCGAAGCGTTTCCCCGGTGTGGAATTTTTCTTTCAACCGGCCGACATGGTCACTCAAATCCTGAATTTCGGACTGCCGGCGGCCATCGACATATTGTTTACGGGCGCCGACTTGCGCGCGAACTATGAACTTGCAGCGAGGCTCATGAAACAGATCAAGCAAGTTCCAGGCACGGTGGACACACATATTCATCAGCGGCTCGATCTGCCTACCTTGGCGCTGCAGATGGATCGAACGCAACTGCAGCTGTTAGGATTAAGCGCCAACGATGTTGCGCAAAATTTGCTGATATCGACCTCCGGCACCTCGCAAACTTCACCTGGATTCTGGTTGGACCCCTCTAACGGCGTGGTCTACAGCATGTCGGCGCAATCGCCGCAATATGCGGTGGATAGCGTGGATGCACTGTTGCGCACGCCGGTGCGCGCGGCATCCGGATCCTCGCCGCAGCTTCTCCGCAATCTGGTGACTGTCACTCCCGCAGTGCAACTGGCCGTGGCGTCGCGCTACAATTTGGCGCCCGCGATCGATGTGTATGTCGGCGTGCAAGGACGAGATTTAGGCAGCCTGACCACCAAGATCAAGCAGCTCGTCGATGACATGCGCCCACACCTGCCGCGCGGTGCAACGATTCAAGTGCGCGGACAGGCGCAGACCATGCGCACATCTTTCATCGAGCTGGGGGTTGGGCTGGTGATGGCGATAGTGATGGTTTACCTGCTGATCGTGGTGAATTTCCAGTCGTGGGTCGA
Organism: Gammaproteobacteria bacterium; assembly: GCA_041690895.1. Taxonomy (GTDB): domain Bacteria; phylum Pseudomonadota; class Gammaproteobacteria; order Steroidobacterales; family Steroidobacteraceae; genus Bog-1198. Next base: position 18,625 of record JBEPVT010000050.1, on the reverse strand, counting down.
CGCCTTCATCATTATTACGGCGCTTCCCGCGGCGCTCGCTGGGATCTGCTGGATGCTGTTGCTAACCGCAACGACCTTGAGCGTGCCCGCGATGACTGGCGCAATCATGACGATGGGGGTCGCTACGGCCAACAGCATCTTGATCGTCTCGTTTGCCCGGCAACGCATGCATGAGGGGCTGGATCCGATCAGCGCGGCGCGCGATGCGGGTGCTACGCGCATCAGACCGGTATTGATGACTGCGTTGGCCATGATCATCGGCATGATTCCGATGGCTCTGGGATGGGGGGAAGGCGCCGAACAAAATGCCCCCTTGGGTCGCGCAGTGATCGGCGGGCTGCTGTTCGCAACGGTTTCGACGTTATTTTTTGTGCCGGTCATTTTCGCCGGGCTTCACCGGCGCCTCGAGCAGCGCAAGCACGCGCGCGGGATGATCTAATATGCCAATGCCAGCGGATGCGGCCGTAAAACGCGCCAAGTTTATTGTCGGTTCAGTCATCGGTGCTCTCGTGTTGGGAGGCGCCGTCATTCTTGTTCTGCGCATCTTTCAGGCATCGGCGCTGGCGGCGTCCACCGAGGTCCACGCGAAACAGTACGTCACGACCATCAATCCGAAGGCGGGCGGTGAGGGACTGCAATTGACTCTGCCGGGCTCGTTGCGGGGAATCAATGAGGCCACGGTGTATGCGCGCAGTAATGGCTATATCCTGCGTTGGTACAAGGACATCGGCAGTTCCGTCACGAAGGGCGAACTGCTCGCGGAGATTGCCGCTCCGGAAATCGACCAGGAATTATCGCAAGCCAGCGCCGCTCAGCAACAGGCGACCTCCAGCGAGGGTCTTGCGAAAAGCACGGCGGAACGCTGGAAAAACCTGCGCGAAAAAGATGCGGTAACGCAGCAGGATCTCGATGAGCGCGAGAGTACCTACCGTCAGGCGCAAGCAAACCTAGCTTCCGCCCGAGCGAATACGGCGCGCTTACGCAATCTGCAAAGCTTCAACAAGGTGGTTGCGCCGTTCGACGGCGTAATTACGAGCCGCAACATCGATGTCGGCGACTTGGTGGACGCCGGCAATGGCGGCGTGGCGAAGGCCTTGTTCACGATCGCACAGATCGATCCGCTGCGCCTCTATGTGTTCATCCCGCAGGCATACGCGCAGCAAGTCAAGGTGGGCGATGCGGTGACGGTCAGTCTGGCACAGCACCAGAGCGAGCAATACCAAGGCACAATCGCCCGCACGGCTCGGGCGATCGATACCGGCACTCGCACCATGCAGGTCGAAATAAGGGTGCCTAATCCGCGCGACGCACTCATCGCCGGCGCCTATGTGCAAGTGACTTTGCCTATCAAACAAGACGGCGCGGCACTACTCGTTCCCACCAACGTGCTGCTGTTTCGACCCGATGGTCCACGGGTCGCCACTGTTGACGCGGCGGGTCATATTCGACTGTGCGCCGTCACCCTCGGCACGGATTTTGGAAGTACCGTGGCAATCTTGCGCGGTCTTAGGACTGAAGACCGCCTCGTGTTGAATCCGGCCGACTCGCTCGCCGACGGCGACGTCGTGACTGTCCGTTAGACATGCCGGCCATGGCGCGACTCGGAGCCACGACCTTGGGAGTAACGGCCCTGCTCGCCGCTTGCGCCGTCGGACCCGACTACCATCGGCCTTCCGCCGAAATGCCGGCCTCATGGAAGCCTGAGGCACCTTGGCATGAAGCCGCCCCCGGCGATGCGGCGCTCAAAGGCAGTTGGTGGGAGTTATTTCAGGACGCAAATCTGAATCCACTGGTGGCGAAGGCCTTGGCCGGCAACCAAAATCTGCGCGTAGCGGCCGCGCGCCTTGAACAGGCTCAAGTTCAGCTTGCCAGCGCTCGATCGGCGCTATTCCCCGCCGTTGAACTCTCCGCTTTGGCCACTCGCGGCAAAGGTTCGGTAAATCGACCGCTCGCGGCCTATTCGGTGCCCAACCAATCGACCGTGCAGAATGATTTTCGGCTAGGCCCGTCGGTAAGTTATGAGCTCGATCTGTTCGGACGTGTGCGGCGAGAAGTGGAGGGCGCACGCGCGAGCGCGCAACAGGCCGAAGCGGACTTCGAAAACACACGGCTGATATTGATGGCCACCTTAGTGTCCAATTATTTTTCCTTACGGGAAATCGATGCCGAGATTGATGTGCTGCGACGCAGTTTGGGCCTGCAGCAGGACGCGTTGAATTTTGTATCCTCGAGGCATGATTTGGGATTCGCAACGGGACTGGACTTGGCACAGCAGCAGGCTCTGCTGGATTCCAGCGCCGCTCAGCTCGAGCTTCTGCAAAATCAGCGTGCGCAGCTAGAACATGCCATCGCTACTTTGATCGGCACGCCTGCTCCCAGCTTTGCGCTGCCGCCGTCCGCCGCGACACTGCCGTTGCCGGCGCTGCCTCTTGGGCTGCCCTCCGATTTATTGCAGCGGCGTCCCGACGTGGCTTCCGCGGAACGCGCCATGGCGGCAGCCAATGCGCGGATCGGCGTGGCGCGGGCCGCGTACTTTCCCAGCATCGACCTGTTGCCTGGATTTGGAACGCCGAGCGTAGGCTGGGAGAGCAACGCACTGACAAGCCTGTTCTTGGCGCCTAGCCGGCTTTGGTCGATTGGGCTTTCCGCTTCCCAAACTCTATTTGATGCGGGGAAAACGCGCGCCAATGTGCGCTTCGCGGACGCCGACTACTCGGCCGCAGTGGCGAGCTACCGGCAAACCGTGTTGACTGCGATGGAAGAAGTGGAGAACGGCATCACCGCATTGGCATCTCTTGAGCGTGCGGAATTGCAAGCTAACGCCAGCGTACGCAGCGCTCAACGCGCCTACGATATCGCCAGCGAACGCTACAAGGGTGGCGTTGATACCTACTTGGACGTCATCACCGCACAGCAAACGTTGCTGACGAATCAGCGTCAGGCGGTACAGATACAGGGACAGCAATTCACCACGGCGGTGTTCTTGCTAAAGGCCCTCGGTGGCGGCTGGGATCTCTCAGCGCCGCGAGCTTCGCGCGGAAACTAGATTTTTTCCCGCGCCGGCTTATGCAAGCTGTCAATGGAAACAGCCGGCGAGACGGCGTTCGATTGCACGAAGTCCACGCCGAGCGCGGTCAACCACTCTTGCTCTGCGGCCGTATCGGTACGCTTGGCGACCGTGTGCATGCCTAACACTCGGGCCATCTGCACGACTGCGGTAATGGCCGCCTGCGATACCTTGTCGGTGCGCATTCTCGAGGTGAGATCGGGCGCCAGTTTCAAGTAGCGGACACCGGGCAAGCGCAGCAGCTCAAAGCACTCAGTTCGCAGAGCGAAGTCGTCGAGCACCAGCGGACAGCCCAAACGATGCAGCGCCGTGCCAACAGCGCTGATCTTGTCCGCCAATGTGAGTGCCGCCGGCGCGTCGATTTCAAAAGCAATCGTGCCTTCTGGAAGGGAGACCTTGGCCAGACACAGCTCGATGAACTTGATGAAGTGCTCGTCGTGCAGAGCGGTGGTGGTTAGATTTACCGAGAACATCACTTCGTTCGCCTGCCAGGTGTCCGGATGGCGTATCAGCCAGCCTATGAGTTCCGTGACGACGCGGCGGTCAATCATGGAGCCCAAGCCGTTCTCGACGGCGGCCTTCAGCATCGCGTGCGGCGCGACATTAGGCGCCTCGTCGGACCCGGAGCGCAGCAAGATCTCGTAGCGTTTCAGTTGACTGCCCTTGCTCAGCGGCACGAGGCGCTGCACGTGCAGCGCAATAGGACTCTTGCGCATCGCGGCGTTGAGACGATCGATCTCTGGCGGAATGCCCTTATGGGCGGGCGGCCTCTCCACTGGCTCAGGCGCGCTCGTCGCGGCAGCGATCGCTGAACGGGACGGTGCCGATGGACTCGCCGAGTGCGCCGACGAGTTCACGTGCGCAGGCGGACTTGCGACCTGGCTGCGGCTTGCGGGGCGCGCAGCGCTCACGTGGCTCACGAAGCTCGCGGGTCGAGAAGCGTTCGCAGGATTTGGCGTCGGCGGGGTGCGCAGCGTGCCGCGCGAGACAATCTGCTCGAGCTGAGCCGCAATGGTTCTTGGGCCGACGGAGAGAGGCGCAGGAATGCTGCCCGCGCTGCTCAGAGCGCGCACCGCCGTCGGCGTCGCCGTGCGCAACGTTGAGGGTGCAGGAGCCGGCGCGCGAGGACTCAGCGGTGGCTCTGCCGGCGCCGCAGGCGCGCGATCCGGGCGCATTCCGGCGAACTGGGCCAGTGCTCGCTGCAATTTCGGCGTCATCAACTTCGGTGCGCCCTGCGCTACGACGCGCGTGTCCATGACGATCATGATCAATCCGACGATCGCGCGTCGCGCGTTGACAGCTCGAACCATCACGGCCGACTTTGAATCGCCTAAATCGAACGACAGGATTGGTGCGGCGGCGGGATTGGTGAACGCTTCGGCGGCCTCGCGCACTGCGTTGTGCTCGTCCGGTCCCATCGAACTCTCGCTCAGCCACAGAACATCGCCCGTCTCGTCATGCAACGAAACGGCATGGGTACGATTGGGTTCGATGGCCGCGCGAACTTTTTGACAGACGGCGTCGAAATCTACGAGCGGACTCTCCGATTGCATCAAGGGGTTACCCTGCTCCATAAATCCGCTACTTGAGGTGATACCCCTATATCTACCGTACCGGCGCCGTTGCTGATGTGATGTCTTCGCCAAAACACGACACTCGGGTCCCGCAGTGCAACCGGGTTTACATATCATCGGCAAATCGGGGCACCCGCAGGCTACACTCGCCCGCTATGACGACCCAGCCGCGCAACCGCCAGTTCAAGTACTACGACTTTGTGATGGCCGCCTATGTCTGCGTATTGCTCTGTTCCAACCTGATCGGGCCCGCCAAGGAGACCACGGTTCAGCTGCCTCTCGGCATGAGCGTGACTTTTCTCGCCGGCGTTTTGTTTTTTCCGATTTCATACATTTTCGGCGACATTCTGACGGAAGTTTATGGCTACGGGCGCGATCGACGCGTGGTTTGGGCGGGATTTGGCGCCCTGGCTTTTGCATCCCTCATGGCAGCAGTCGTGGTGCATCTGCCGCCCTCAACGAGATCCCTCGCCGACCAGCCCGCAGTGGAAGCGATTTTCGGCAACACCCCGCGTATCGTGGTGGCTTCTATTTTTGCTTTTCTCTGCGGTACGTTCATCAACAGTTACGTGCTCGCGAAGATGAAAATTTGGACCCAAGGCCGCTGGCTGTGGACGCGTATCGTCGGTTCCACCCTGTGCGGCGAGCTGGTGGACTCGGTGATCTTTTATTTCGTCGCCTTCTACGGCCGCATGCCGCTCGCGCACTTAGTCTTGATCATGTTCACCCAATATGCCCTCAAGAGCGGCTGGGAAATCATCGCAACTCCCCTGACCTATCGTGTGGTTGCGTTTCTCAAGAAGGCTGAACACGAGGATTACTACGATATCAACACGAACTTCACGCCTTTCTCGCTCAAGGCTTGAGATCAGGGCAGCCGCTCCTGCAATTGGTCGCGGCTTCGCCATGATTTGCCACAACTCCATCCGCTGACTGCCCGAATGCGGGACCGTAATGGCTGCCATGGGACGGCGGTCGCCGTCTCGAATGGCGAGGAGCGAGGAGTTTGTCATGAGCACGAAATATTCCAAGTATTCCAAGTGGATATGGACGATAGGATTAATGGGTGTGAGCGCCGCGGCTGTCGCCGGCGATCTGAAACCCCGGCCGCCGCAGGAGCCGGTCGGATTCGTGGCGGGCGGCGTGATCGGCGCATTTGCAGCCGGTCCGATTGGCGCAGTCGTGGGCGCCGGGCTGGGTACTTGGCTCGGCAATCGAGTCCATCGAGCGAGCGATGCCAAAAAGGCCGAGGCACAGGTTGCGCTGCTGGAGAGCGACAAATCTCAGCTGCAGACTGAGAAATCGACGCTGCTGGGCGAGAAGAACCAATTGGCGGAAAGCAACCAAACCCTGAGCGCGAAACTCAATGATCTCTCGCAGCAGGTGCAAACCGCCCAAACGGCGAAAACCGATGCCGCGGAAGTGCTCGATGGCTTGCAAGGCGATGTGTTGTTCCGCACCGGCAGCGCGGAAATTACGCCGGATATTGCGCATCAGATCCAGGTGCTGGCGCAGGCGGTGTCGAAATCTCCCGAGCTCAAGATTCGCGTCGATGGCTACGCCGACCCGCGCGGCACGATTGACATCAACATGAAGCTCTCGCAGGACCGTGCCAATGCGGTGCGCGAGCTGTTGCTCGCCTCCGGCGTCAACGATGCAGCACTCGAAGTCAACGCCTATGGTAAGAGCCAGAGCACGGCTGAAGACAGCGACGGCTACGCGATGGAGAGGCGCGTGCGGCTGACGCTGCAAATGGAATCCGGCGCAGCCGTAGCCCAGGTTGGCAAGAATGACGCGCCGAGCGACTAGAATGACAGTTGGTGAAAACTAAATCGAGGCGCTAGCGGCCCGAAGCAGGACGCTCCGGGCCGCACTTGTTTCCGCGCGCGCCCTCGGCCTACGATAGCGCATGAACGCTCCGCCCAAGATCGTGGCTCTTGATCGATTTCAGACCGGCGAGTCCGCGAGTCCCTCGCATGAGAATATTCTCGCCGGCATCCCGCGCACCCGTGTATCCAATCAGTACTCTGATGCGCACGGCGAATTTTTTTGCGGAATCTGGACAAGCACCGCCGGCAAATGGCGTGTTCGCTACACCGAGCACGAATTCTGCGTGATGATCGAAGGGCGCGTTCGCATCGAGTCGGTCACGGGGGAAAAGCACGAATTCAAGGCCGGGGATGCCTTCGTGGTGCCCGCAGGCTTCGAGGGTGTCTGGGAAGTGAGCGAGCCCTGCAAAAAATGGTATTCGATCTTCGAGCCTAAATCCTAGCGAACAGCGCCGCTCCCAGCGAACGGCGCCGCTCGTGGCGAATCAATTGGTCTCGCGAAGCACCGCGCCCAAGGTTTCCACGATGCGTTCGATCTGCTTGGGCTCGATCACCAACGGCGGAGCCATGGCGATGGTATCGCCTGTCTGGCGCACCATGACGCCCCGCTCGAAACACTGCAGGAACACATCAAATCCGCGGGCTCCGGGCTTGCCCTGGCGCGGCTCCAATTCCACAGCTCCTATCAAGCCGTAGTTTCGTATATCAATTACATGCGGCAGGCCACGCAGGGAATGCACGGCGTTTTCCCAAGTCGCACCCAAAGACGCGGCCCGCGTCAGCAGGCCCTCTTTTGCATAGATATCTTGGGTCGCCAGGGCCGCAGCGCATGCGACAGGGTGCGCTGAGTAGGTGTAGCCGTGAAACAGCTCAATCGAATTCTCGGGACCCTGCATGAACGCGTCATAAATCTTGCGCTGCGAAAAGACGGCGCCCATGGGCACGGCGCCGTTCGTCAAGCCTTTCGCGGTGGTGATCAAGTCGGGCGTCACCTCGAATGCCTGCGCAGCGAAGGGTTTGCCGACGCGCCCAAAACCGGTGATCACTTCGTCGAATATCAGCAGTATCTCGTGCTTGTCGCAGATTTCCCGCAGGCGCTTCAAGTAGCCCGCCGGCGGCAACACCACGCCGGCAGAGCCTGCGATGGGTTCGACGATAACCGCAGCGATAGTCGACGCATCGTGCAGGGCAATGAGGCGCTCCAGTTCATTCGCCAGATGCATACCCCACAGCGGTATTCCGCGAGAGAACGCGTTGTGCTCATGATCCAGCGTGTGAGACAGGTGATCCACGCCGGGCAACATGGATGAGCCGAAGAACTTGCGATTGTTGACCATGCCGCCGACCGACATGCCGCCAAACCCCACGCCGTGATAACCCTTCTCGCGGCCGATCAACCGGGTGCGCTGGCCCGCACCGCGTGCCCGATGGTAGGCGATAGCGATTTTCAGGGCGGTATCGACCGACTCCGAACCGGAATTGGTAAAGAAGATTCGATCCAGCCCGGGCGGCGCAATCTTAGCCAAGCGGTTTGCCAGCTCAAATGCAATCGGATGACCCATCTGGAAAGTGGGCGCAAACTCCATGGTTTCGAGTTGCTTCGTGACCGCTTCGGTAATTTCGCGCCGTCCGTGTCCGGCATTCACGCACCACAGGCCGGCCACGCCGTCGAGCACCTCGCGGCCATCCGCCGTCGTGTAATACATTCCTTTCGCGCGCGCCAACAGGCGCGGATTGGCTTTGAATTGTCGATTGGCCGTAAACGGCATCCAAAATGCGTCGAGTTCGGGATTCGTGACTGCGGGGGTGAGACGGGCATTCATGGCATCGGTCCTATAGGCAGGCGGGATGGTGTAATGATAAGGAAAATCAACACTAAGCTCAATTTTAGCGCCGCAAGCACTAAATCCGTCTATTATAATAGACACTATGAGCATAGATGTGGGCACTCATTTAAAGGCGGTGCGGCAGATGTATGGCCTGTCGCAGCGCGAATTGGCGAAGCGCGCAGGCGTGACCAACGGATTGATTTCTCTGATCGAGCAAAACCGGGTAAGTCCTTCGGTCAGCTCGCTGAAAAAGGTCTTGGACGGCATCCCCATGGCGCTCGCCGATTTTTTCACGTTGGATTTAGGCGTCAAACCGCAGGTGTTTTTCCCGCGCGAGGAATTGGCTAACATCGGCACAGCCAGCGTCGAGCTGCGCCTGGTTGGCGGCCGCTTGGCCCAGCGCAGCATGTCGATCCTGCATGAACGCTACGCGGCCAGTGCGGATACCGGAGAAGAAATGCTAACGCACGCAGGCGAAGAGGGCGGCGTCATCGTCAAGGGAAGGATCGAACTGACGGTCGGCGGCGAAACGCGCGTCTTGAACGCGGGCGATGCCTATTATTTCAAGAGCTCCGTGCCGCATCGGTTTCAAAACATCGGCCGCGAGGAATGCGAAATCGTCAGCGCGAGTTCGCCCCCGACCTTTTAATCTCCGCGCTCCGACCGCATATCGCTGCTATTCAGGTGGCATAATCATCTTATGAGCAGGGTAACGGTAGCGGCCACTCAAATGGCCTGCAGTTGGGATCGCGACGCCAACATGGGGCGCGCGGAGAAACTCGTGCGCGAGGCTGCGGCCAAGGGCGCCCAAGTGATACTGCTGCAAGAGCTGTTCGAGACGCCGTACTTTTGCAAGGACCACATCGCCCGGCACCTCGAGCTCGCGTTGCCGCTCGAGGGTCATCCCGCGGTTGAACATTTCCGCAATGTCGCTCGCGAACTAAGCGTGGTCTTGCCGATCAGCGTGTTCGAGCGCGCCAACAACGCGTTCTACAATTCGATTGTCGTCGTTGACGCTGATGGCTCGGTCCTCGGTAGCTACCGAAAATCGCATATTCCGGAAGGCCCCGGATATCACGAGAAATTCTATTTCTCGCCGGGCGATACCGGCTTCAAAGTATTCGCCAGCCGTTATGCGAAGCTCGGGGTCGCGATCTGTTGGGACCAATGGTTTCCCGAGGCGGCGCGAGCGATGGCGCTGATGGGCGCCGAGATTCTGCTTTACCCGACCGCAATTGGTTCCGAACCCCAGGATGCCAGCATCGATTCCAGCGCGCACTGGCAGCGGACCATGCAGGGCCACGCGGCGGCGAATGTCATGCCGGTGGTGGCTTCGAATCGCATCGGCATGGAGAAGGGCGAAAAGTACACCATGACATTTTACGGCTCCTCGTTCATCGCCTCGCCGACGGGTGAAAAGCTCGCGGAGTCTGACCGCGAGACGGAATCCGTGATTAGCGCTTCGTTCGATTTAGACGAGGTGCGCCGCTATCGACAGGCGTGGGGCGTGTTCCGCGACCGGCGCCCCGACTTGTACCACCCCTTATTATCACTCGATGGACGCGGCTGACACCCTCGCTTTCGTTGATTTGGAAACGACGGGCGGCAACCCCGCTTATCATCGAATCACCGAAATCGGCATTCTCCTGGTGCGCAACGGAGAACTCATCGAAGAGTGGAGTTCCCTGGTCAATCCGCAGTGCCTGATATCTCCTTATATCGAGGCCTTTACCGGCATCAGCAACGAGATGATCGCCGCTGCGCCGCTGTTTGCCGACATTGCGGCTACGGTCTTCACCAAGCTGCAAGGTACGATTTTGATCGCGCACAATGCGCGTTTTGACTATTCCTTCCTGCGCAGCGAGTTTCGCAAGGTCGGCGTGACCTATTGCGCCGAAGCGTTGTGCACAGTCAGATTGTCGCGCCGCTTGTTTCCCGAACACCTGCGCCACAATTTGGATGCGGTGATCGAACGTCATGGTCTTAGCTGCAGCGCCAGGCACCGCGCACTGGGAGATGCCAGAGTGCTGCGGGATTTGTGGAAAAAGTTGCAGTGCGAAATCCCCGCGGAGGTATTTGCCGCGGCGGCCGCTCAAGCCGTGCTGACGGTGCCGAAACTTCCTGTACAGCTGCCGCCGGGGCTAGCCGATGAGTTGCCAGAATCGCCGGGCGTTTATCGCTTCTACGGAGAGCACAACGCGTTGCTGTATGTCGGCAGGGGTAACTCGCTGCGCAGCAAAATCTTGGCGCAGCTCGCCGATCGACGCCCAGGCTCGCGCGAGCAAAAATTGGCCGCGCAGGTGCAGCGCGTCGAGTGGATGCAAACCGCCGGCGAACTTGGGGCAATGCTGCTCGAGTCGCAATGGATTACGTCGCAACAGCCGACATTCAACCGTCACCCCCGCAGCAACAGCGAATCGGTGACCTTGAGGCAGCCCGATGCTTCGGGTCGGGTGCTCATACAGCGCATCGACATGCTGGAGCCTGAACATCTCGCTCAGAGTTTCGGCGTATTTCATTCGGAAAAGGATGCACGGAAAGCCTTGACCGATATTGCCCGCGCGCAGCAACTGTGCCTCATAGTGCTGGGGCTGGAGCAGAGCGAAGGGTCGTGTTTCGCCATGCAAGTCGGCAAGTGCAAAGGCGCTTGCACCGGAAAGGAGCCGCTGATCCTTCATACCATGCGGCTGCAGTTGGCGCTGTCGTCCTTAAAAATCAAAGGCTGGCCATTTCCCGGGCGCATTGCGCTGCGCGAGCGGGCGACGGGTGCATTCTTGTCCGATGGAACTCGCGGCGCCGAGTTTCATGTGCTCGATCGTTGGATGTACTTGGGGTCAGCGCGCTCCGAAGAAGAACTCGCTGCCTTGGCAGCGCGCGCGCTTTATCCCGCTTTTAGCGTCGATGTATACAAGATTCTGCTGCGCTACTTCTCGAAGCACTCCACGCTTGACTGGCTTGACTTGCGCGCTCACAAAACCGCCGACGTGCTGTGAGCGTGAACGGCAATGTCCGCTATTGGGTCGCAACCGCGCCAGTAGGTGCCGCCTCGGTATTGGCCGAAGAACTCGCGCAATTCGGCGCCGAAGACATTCGCGAGCGCAGCCACGATGTGAAATTCCAAGGTACGCTGCAGGTCGGTTATCGAACCTGCCTATGGTCGCGCACGGCCACCCGAGTGCTCTTGAGCTTGGGATCTGTCGACGCCACGAGTTCGAAAGGCCTCTATGAGGCTGTGAAGCGCATCGATTGGCGCGAGCACATCGCGCCGGGCGCGACCCTAGCCTGCGATTGCAGCGGCGGCAATGAGTCCATCCGGCATACAATTTACGGATCGCAACTGCTCAAGGATGCGGTTTGCGACAACCTGCGCGAGTCCACCGGCGAGCGGCCGAACATCAAGCCCGAGCGTCCCGATGTACTGCTGCACTTGCATGTTGAGGGAGCCACGGCATTGGTATCGGTAGATTTCTCCGGCGAGAGTCTGCACCGGCGAGGTTATCGCAGCGAAGGGGGCCGCGCCCCGCTCAAGGAGAATGTGGCAGCCGCCGTGCTGTTGCGCGCGGGGTGGCCGCTGATTGCCGAGCAGGGCGGAACGCTGCTCGATCCGATGTGCGGCTCGGGAACCTTTCTCACCGAAGGTGCCTTGATCGCGGCGGATGCGGCGCCGGCTCTCGATCGCGAGTACTTCGGGTTCTTGAAGTGGCACGGCCACGATGCCGCGCTGTGGGCGCGCCTGCGCTCAGAGGCGCTCGCACGACGCTGCGCACGCTCCGTCCGGCGCTGCATCTTGGGCTCAGATATCGATTCCGAAGCGGTGCGCATGGCGATTGCCAATGGCGAGCAAGCGGGCGTATCGGATTGGCTGCATGTGGAAAAGCGTGCGCTCGTCGAAGTGACCAGACCTAAGGCTGAAACTGGCTTGGTTGTTGCGAATCCGCCTTATGGCGAGCGCATCGGCGCCGAATCCGGGCTGCCCGAGTTGTATTCCGAACTGGGCGCGCTGCTGCGCGATCGCTTTCAGGGCTGGCAGGCGGCGATTCTCACCGGCAACCCGCCGCTCGCGCGCAATTTGGGTGTTTACGCCAAGCGCACGCACCGTGTATTCAACGGCACCATCGAATGCCGGCTGCTGCGCTTCGATCTGAACGAAGCGAGCGCGCAACGCCCTGCCGAGGAGGTGCGTGCGGATTGGTCGAATCGTCCCGGGGCGCAAATGTTTGCCAATCGATTGCGCAAAAATTTGCAACGCTTGGAGCCGTGGGCCGAGCGCGAACTCATCGATTGCTTTCGAGTGTACGACGCGGACATGCCTGAGTACGCTTTCGCAATCGATTTGTATGGCCGCGAATCCCGGCATGCCTACGTGCAGGAATACGCCGCGCCAAAATCCGTGAATCAGGAGAGCGCGCGTGAGCGCCGCCGCGAAGCCCTGTCAGTCCTGCCCGAGGTCCTGGGCGTGCCGCTCGCCCGAGTGCACTCGCGTGTCCGCAAACCACAGAAGGGTGCGGAGCAATACCAGAAACGCGATAGCGCCGCAGAGCGCCACGCGGTTCAGGAGGGTGAACTGAAATTCTGGGTGAATTTTCGCGACTACCTTGACACTGGCCTTTTTCTCGATCATCGCAGCATGCGCAGCATGCTGCGCTCGTGGGCAAAGGATGCGGATTTCTTGAATTTGTTCTGCTACACGGGCAGCGCAACCGTGTATGCAGCCGCCGGCGGCGCACGCAGCACGACGGGCGTCGATTTATCCAATACGTATCTCGATTGGGCTCACGAGAATCTCTTGCTCAATGGATTTCGCGGCAACAATCACGAGTTGTACCGTGCCGATTGCTTGGTCTGGCTCGAAGAGCAAGAGCCGGCAGGTGCGCGCTTCGACCTGATCTTGTTGGATCCGCCTACCTTTTCCAATTCCAAGCGCATGCAGGGCGTGCTCGACGTGCAGCGCGATCATGTCGGCATGATTCGCAGGTCACTGAAGCTGCTGCGTCCCGGCGGCCGCTTGGTGTTTTCCACCAATTACACACGCTTTAAACTAGATTCGCAGGCGCTCGCGGATCTTGCGATTGAGGATATCAGCGCCGCGACTGTGCCGAAGGACTTTGAAAGACACGCGCGCATCCACAAGTGTTTCGTGCTGCGGTTCAAATAGGGTAGTCTTTAGCCCCATGAAGATCCTTATCAGCCGTGCCTTGCCGGCCATCATTGCCGCGGCGCTCGCCAGTTTTGTGGTCCTAGCCGTAGATGCAGCGGAATCCGCGGGCACGACGCCGATTAATTCTCCGCCGACGCTGCGCGATTGGCAGACGCTCGCCAAGTTGCCGGACTTTGGCGGCGTTTGGACACCGCTCATCAGCGATCAAGTTGCACAAGAACGCACGAATCCACCGCCTTGGAACGCAAAGACCGCCAAGCAAGTTGCGCACATGTACGCCGAAGAAAAGGCCGGCCGGCCTTTCCCGGTGATCGATCACTGCTTTCCGACCGGCATGCCCAGCTACATGCTCATCACCCACAATGCATTTGAACTCCTGCTCACGCCAGGCAGGGTGACCCTGCTCGGCGAGGGCGACGGCAATCGTTTGCGCCGCATTTACACCGACGGCCGGCCGCATCCCGACGATCCCGATCCCAGCTTTCACGGTCATTCCATCGGACATTGGCAAGGGCAAACGCTGGTGGTGGATACGATCGCGCTGCTGCCGCAGGCCTATCTTGCGGTCAACGAGGCAGTGGGCGTGCCGAATAACGGCGACATGCATATCGTCGAGCGTTTGCATTTGCTGGACGCGGACACCCTGGCTGATGATTTGGAAATTACCGCGAACAAGCTGCTGTCAAAACCATGGAAGACGACGCGCAAATATTTTAGGCAGCGAGCGCAAAAATACGACATCGTCGAAGGCGTTTGCGAGCAGGGAAGCTATAACGAGGCCGTCGACAACGATGGCAACTCGGTTTTTGCGCCTATCAAATTTCGCAATGGCGTTCCCGTAGGCTCTGACTCGAAGTAAACAGGCAAAAATGAATTTTTTACGAATTAAGCTGACGCTTGGCGCAATCGTTCTCGCCGCCGCCGCCGCTTGCTGGCCGGTGTACGCGCATCACTCATTCGCAGTGTATGACCATTCCAAGATGTTGACCCTGAAAGGCAACGTCAAGTCCTTCCAGTGGACCAATCCTCATTGCGTCATTTGGGTGCTGGTGCAGCCGGAGGGCGGCGGTGTGCCGCAGGAATGGAGCTTCGAAACCACCAGTCCGGGCGTGCTGACGCGCGGCGGCTGGACCCGCAACTCGGTCAAGCCAGGTGATCGGGTCAGTGTTGACTATTTCCCGTTGCGCGATGGTTCGCACGGCGGTGGCTTAAATGCTGTCACGCTGGTCGATACCGGTCAGAAATTGTCGGCAAGCTTCGCAGCGTCGGAAAAGCCCGAAATAAAATAAGCCGCGAATTCATCGGGCGCCTACAGTAAGTCGCGCAGCCGGTAGTAAAGCATCGCTAGCATCAGCGATGGCCGTCGAAACAATCGGCCGCCGGGGAAGTCTCGATGCGGTATGCGCGCAAATACGTCGAATCGTTCCGCCGTGCCCGCGATCGCCTCGGACGCAAGTTTCCCGGCCAATCCCGCCAGAGCCACGCCGTGTCCGGAGAAACCTTGCAGGTAATACACATTGCGCGCCAGCCGACCGAAATCAGGTGCGCGGCTCATGGTGATGTCCAGATAACCGCCCCAGGCGTGCGCAACTTTGACATCCGCAAGAGCCGGGAAAACGCGCACCATGCGCTTGCGCATTGACTCGGCCAAATGCGGCGGCTGTACCGAGCTATAGCTGACGCGACCGCCGAACAGCAGCCGGTGATCTTGCGAGCGGCGGAAATAGTCCAGAATCCAATTGATGTCGGCAACGGCGGCGTTGCTCGGCAGCACTGCGCGCGCGCGCTCCTCACCCAAGGGCTCGGTTGCAATGATGTAAGTGCCGACGCCTAGAATGCGCCGCCCCAGCGAGGGCGCCACTGCGCCGATATAGGCGTTACCGCAAAGAACCAAATGGGCGCAACGCACCGAGCCGTGCGCCGTATGCACGTGCACCTGTGCGCCATCTTCGTAGCGCAAGATCTCGGAATTTTCATAGATAACGGCGCCCGCGGCTGTGGCGGCGCGTGCCAGGCCCTGCGTGTACTTGAGCGGCTGCAGGTGCCCGCTGCGCGGGTCGAGCAGCCCCCCTAAGTAACGATCGCTGCGCACGTGGCTGCGCAGCTCATCGCGATTCAGCAGCCGCGCGGATGTGTAGCTGTAGTCCTCGTGCAGCTCCCGCGCCCATTGATCGAGCTCGTGCACATGGCGCGGTTTTACCGCGACGTGCACGTGATTCGGGCGGTAATCGCAATCGATGGCATGCTCGCGAATCAGGGCTTGAGTGAGGTCCAACGCTTCGATCGAAAGATCAAACAATCGATGCGCATCCTCTTTGCCGACTTCGCGCTCGAGCTTTTGTTGACTTACCGCCAAGCCAAATATCGTCTGACCACCGCTGCGCCCCGAGGCGCCGAAACCGATGCTGCGAGCCTCGAGCAGTGCCACGCGGTAGCCCCGTTGCGCCAAGTGCAACGCCGCCGCGCAGCCGGCGATGCCGCCGCCGAGCACGGCGACATCGGCCGTGGCTTCGCCGCGTAAGGGCGCAGCGGCTTTCCAAGTGTCGCCCAGGAGGTAATGGGAGCGGGCAGGCGGGAGGGACAGGCGCATTGGGTTTGGGACGAAGGTGTTTAAAATTTTATAGCTATTGACAGAAAATGGAGCCTGTGAGCCTACCTAGGTTTTCTATCCGATTGCAACATTGTCGCAACGCACAAAACGCCTCTAAGTGCTGGAAATGCCTAAATCTTGGCTCTTTCTGTGCGCTCAACTGAGACGAGGCATGGCCGGTATGGTGTAATAGACCCGTTCCTTGATATCGATCGTCCATCCGGGCGTTTAATATATTAAACATGTCGCGCCTGCCGCTTATTGCAATTCCGGCTGATCGCCGGCTGTATGGAAAGCACTATTTCCACATGGTCGGTGAGAAGTACATCGAAGCCATTGCGCAGGGCGCGAATGCCGTGCCGGTGCTCGTACCCGCCTTGGGGTCCGAGATTGATTTGCCATCGCTAATGAATGCGTGCGACGGATTGCTGCTCACGGGCAGTGCGTCGAATGTTGAACCAGAACGCTACGGAGGACCGGCCGCCAAGCCGGGGACACTACATGACCCAAATCGGGATGCTACGACGCTTCCGCTGATTCCGCGCGCGGTCGCTGCCGGCTTGCCGGTGCTGGCGATCTGCCGAGGATTTCAGGAGATGAATGTCGCTTACGGCGGCACGTTAAACCCACGCTTGCACGAGGTGCCCGGAAACCTCGATCACCGCGACGATGAATCCTTACCACTGGACGTCCAGTACGCGCCCGCCCACGAGGTGCTGCTCGAGCCTGGAGGAACACTGCAAAAAATCGCGGGCCGGAATCGCCTCAAGGTGAACTCGCTGCATTGGCAGGGTGTTGAAAAATTGGGGGCGGATCTGGCCATCGAGGCGCGTGCGCCGGATGGCGTGATCGAGGCGTTTCGCGTTGCCGATTCACCAGCGTTCGCGTTGGCGCTGCAATGGCATCCGGAATGGCAATTTGCGCAGGACCCATTTTCGAGCGCGTTGTTTGCTGCCTTTGGCGAAGCGAGCCGCCAACGCGCAAATGCTGCAAGGTGATGTATGGCGAGCACGATTCAACAATTCTTGAGAGAACACGGCATTTCGGAAGTCGAAGCGATTATTCCGGACATGGCGGGCGTTGCGCGCGGCAAGCTGATGCCCGCGGAGAAATTTGCCGAAGAGGAGGGAATGCGCCTGCCCGAGGCGATCTTTTTGCAGACGGTGACCGGAGATTATCCGGAAGATCAAAGCGCGATGAACCCGTCGGACATCGACATCATGCTAAAGGCGGATCCGAAAACCGTGCGGGTTGTGCCCTGGGCGGCCGAACCGACCGCGCAGGTCATTCATGATTGCTTCTACGGCGACGGCAGCCCGGTCACCATGGCGCCGCGTTACGTGCTGCGCCGAATCCTGCAGCTGTACGAGGCTCAAGGCTGGGAGCCGGTAGTCGCGCCGGAATTGGAATTCTTCTTGGTCGAACCGAACATCGATTCCGACTATCCCTTGAAGCCGCCGGTAGGGCGCTCGGGACGCCCGGAGATTGGTCGCCAAGCCTACAGTATCGCCGCCGTCAATGAATTCGATCCGTTGTTTGACGACATGTACTCCTTCTGCGAAGCGCAGGACATCGAGATCGACACCTTGATCCATGAATCCGGCGCGGCGCAAATGGAAATCAATCTGCTGCACGGCTATCCGATGAGCCTTGCCGACCAGGCGTTTCTATTCAAGCGCACGGCGCGCGAAGCGGCGATGCGCCACAAGATGTATGCCACGTTCATGGCGAAGCCGATGGCGAAGGAGCCCGGCAGCGCAATGCACCTGCATCAAAGCATCATCGATTCGAAGACGCGCAAGAATATTTTCAGCAATGCCGACGGCACGCCCTCTGAGTTGTTCTTCAGCCATATCGCGGGGTTGCAAAAGTACCTGCCGGGCGCGATGTCCTTGTTGTGCCCGAACGTGAACAGCTATCGGCGCATCAGTCGTTACTCCTCGGCGCCCATTAATGTGCACTGGGGATACGACAATCGAACCGCGGGATTGCGCGTTCCCATGTCCGGGCCCGATGCGCGGCGGGTGGAAAATCGGGTGGGCGGCGCGGACGCGAATCCCTACCTCGCCATCGCGGCGTCCTTGGCCTGCGGTTATCTCGGCATGATCGAAAAACTGAAACCCTCCGAGCCGATCGGCGGCAGCGCTTACGATCTGGCAATCGCCTTGCCGCGAACTTTGGCTGAATCCTTGCGCCTGCTGCGTGAGTCCAAGCCGCTTGTGGATCTGTTCGGCGATCGCTTCGTACTGGCCTTTACCGCTGTCAAGGAAGCGGAGTACGAAACCTTTGCGCAAGTGATCAGCTCCTGGGAACGCGAACACTTGTTGCTGAACGTCTAGGAGCCTGGCGGTGTTAAGGCCGCTGCGTTATAACTAGCGGATCACGAAACTAGGGGAAGCGTCGGATGTTGAGCGTTCGTCGGACGGCGATTCTGGCGCTTGCATGCGTGTTGGTATTGGGCGGTTGCGGCGGCGGCGGCAAATCCGCAACCGCTGCGGCCGGAAACACGAGCGGCGGCGGCAAAGCCCTGAATTTGTATATCTGGTCGGATTATCTCGCGCCGAACACGGTGTCGGAC
>JBEPVT010000049.1:0-32531 GCA_041690895.1 Gammaproteobacteria bacterium | reverse complement strand
AAGTGCCCGCGCTGTGCCAGGCCATGCGAAGGACGAGCGGCCCGTAGTGGCCGTAGTCGGCAGGCCACCAGGGCTGCGACTGTGTCATCAGCGCGTTGAGGTCCTGAATCAGCCCGTCGAAGTCGAGCTTGGCGAACTCGCTGGCGTAGTCAAAGCCATTGCCGAGCGGATTGATCTGGGGCGGATTCTGCTGCAGCACTTGAAGGTTCAGCTGCTTCGGCCACCAGTCACGATTGGTGCGCGTGCCGGCTGCCTCTCGGGGTTGATGTCCGCCCATTACCGGGCATTTGCCTGCCTCTGCCATGATTGCTCTACCTTCCATTGGCGATTGTGGGAACGCGGTCAGCGTAACGGTCTGGCTCCCATTGTCCCAATCGATGCTTTTGATCAGTTCCATAGACACAATCTATGAGTCATCCTCTAGACTATAGTCGTTGCCCGGCGCAACGGCACCCACGGTTTTTTCGGAGTACGCGAGATGAATGACGCCACGCCCCAGGACTACCCGATTGATGCGACGAACCGCGTCAAGCGGCTCGCCGAGCGCGGCCACTATGACCATGCCACGGTACATCGGCTGCTCGACGCCGCGATGCTCTGCCACGTGGCTTACGTCGTCGACGGCCAGCCTTTCTGCACGCCCACCCTGTTCTGGCGTGAAGGCCAGCGCCTGTACTGGCACGGCAGCAATTCCAGCCGCATGCTGCGGCAGTCATCCGGCGGCGAACCGGTTTGCCTGACGGTCACGCACTTCGACAGCATCGTGCTCGCCCGCTGCGGATTCAATCACTCGGCAGACTATCGCTCCGTGATGGTGTTCGGGCACGCGAAGAAAGTCGACGATGCGGCCGAAAAGGCCCGAGCGCTGCGCATGATGGTTGACCGCTTCTTCCCCGGCCGCACCGCGCAGTTACGCCAGAGTTCCGAACAGGAAATCAATGCGACGACACTGCTTGCGATGGACATCGAACGGGCCTCCGCGAAAATCCGCGCGAAGGGTGTGTCCGATGACGATGAGGACTACGAACTGCCGGTCTACGCCGAGAAGATACCCGTGTACCAGGTATTGGGAAAAGCGGAGGCCTGCCCTCGCCTGCTTGCCGGCGTGAGCCGGCCTGCCAATCTTGACGGATATCGTGCGGGCCGTCCGCTAGAAGAGGCTGTGACCGAAGCGCATCGCGTGTCGTATTCCGGGAGTCAATCATCGGGATGAAATGGGGAGTGATTGCTTGCACGGCAGTGCTGTCGTTCGCCGCGGACGTCGGTGCTGCAGTCGCCGGGCAGGACGTGCCCGTAACGACAAGTGTTCCCGCGCTGCCTGGCGCAAACACTTCCGACTCCGCAGCAGCGTATTACATCGACACTTCGGGCCTTGATTTCAGCACCTCGCCGCCGACACGCGATCCGCTCAACCCGAATTATCCCCCTGGCGACGAACTGCGCGACGGTGCACTGCCGGCGCTATCAGACACAGGCAACTTCATCATCGGTCCGACGCACGCACCCGACGCTGCGACCCAGGAACAACCGGGCGTGCCAAAGGGACGCGTGGTTTCATTCACGATGACATCCGCGGATAGCCTCGCCTACCGCCCGGGTCTCGTGCGCGACGAGCGCACCTTCAATGACGCCGTTCATTCGGCGTTGGTGGTACCCGGCGACCCATCCAGCCTCGTCATCACGACGAGTCATGCCGGAGCCTGGACACGCCCCGTGGCAGTTTATGTTCCCCATGGGTATGTCGCTGGATCGCACGCACCGTTCATCGTGTCCGGCGACAGCGGCGAGACCGATGTGATTTTATTCAGGACGCTCGACAACCTGATTGCGCAGCATCGCCTGCCACCGCTGATCGCCATTTCAATCGGCAACGGCGGACAGGACGCGCAGGGCAGCCAACGCGGGCGCGAGTACGACACCGTGTCGGGGACATACGCCGAGTGGGTGGAGAGCGAAGTGCTGCCGCTGGTCGAAGATGTTGCGCACGTGCGGCTTACGCACGATCCCAATGGCCGCATGGCGATGGGATTCAGTTCGAGTGGCGCTGCCGCATTCACGATGGCGTGGTTCCACCCGGAGTTCTATCACCGTGTGCTCGCCTATTCGCCCACGCTGATCAACCAGCAGTGGCCGCACAATCCCGCGCTGCCCGGCGGCGCGTGGGAATATCACAGTGCGTGGCCCGGGCCGACGCGCGCAAGACTCGAAGTGAGTGGGTTCAACCTGCCCCACCCGACGGAACTTGCTCCGGGTGCGCCCCTGCTTCCGAACAGCCCAAGGAAGCCGATCCGTTTCTGGTTCGAGTGCGGCGATCGCGATCTGTTCTATCCGGTGCCCGCGATGACCGACGGCATGCACGACTGGGTGCTGGCGAGCGAAAACATGGCGCGGGCACTGGCGGCTGCCGGGTACGAATATCAGTACGTGTTTGCGCGCAATGCCGGCCACGTCGATCGAGCGACGCTCTTGCAGACGCTGCCCGCGGCGCTCGAGTGGGTGTGGAAGGGTTACAATCGCTGACGGATTCTTTCGAGCAGCAGCGCGCGCGTCCGCGAGGCTTCCAGGCGCAGCGGCCGGCCGCGCAGCGCTTTGATTTCAGCTGCAGTGTAGGGTTCGAAACCATCGGGCAGGTGATCGCGGTCGAAACGCCACAATGCCCAATTCAACACCTCGGCAAGATCCACATCATTCAGCGCCGACGTTGCCACGCCGGGCACGCGAACCAGGTATTCGCGGCCGCCGGCCACTGTAGTGAATCTCGCGACGTTTCCTTCCAGGGCAGGCGCCGTATCGGCGGACCCGCTTCCGTCCGGACGGTGACAGCCCTGGCAATTGAGCATCCAATGCTGCCACGCAAGCTGCGGGCGCGTGACGCCGCGCACGGCGGCATCCGTTTCGGCTGCCAAAGAAAACACGACACCGAGCAGGCTCACCACGGCCACAAGCCCTGGCGCAATGGGTCTTGTCACGCGGTATCAGCGCTCATTGATTGCGATTCCGAGGATCAGGGCTGTTGTGCAGGTATAGGCCTGGCTGGCGGTGCCGAAGCACCAGGTGATTTCATTGTTGTTCTGTGGCCTTACGATCGGCCTCTCGCCTTCATTGCGATGACAGTCGCAGCGCTCGCACCGGGGGCCCCCGCAGCAGTCGTTATAGGAAATGATGTACTGGCGCTCGTCGGCCGGATTACGGCAGGTTCCGATCCAGGTTATGGGCGACATGTCCGTGCCCGGAGGACAGGAGCTCACACTGCCGCCGCAGCAACTGCACAGATACCCGTCGACGGCGCAATAGCGCCAATAATCGCACTGCGTCGGATCGCCGGGATCCTGGAGACTAGCCGAACGCTGCGAGGGAACGCTTTGCGGTTCAAGCGGCACATCCGCACCGGCATTGCCGGCATCGGAGTCGTGATCCCCGGCACGGTTGTGCGCAGCTCCACGGCCGCGTATCACCGGCAACAACGGCACTGCCGCGCCGCCGACCAACAAGCCGCCGAGGAATGCGAACACGCTACGCCGCGAGGTTCGGTTGGCGAAGGCGCGCGCGACGCGTTCGGCAAATTTATCCACTTTGGCCATGCTATTTCCGGGAAGTCACGCGCCGGCCTGCGTTCTGCGCCAGGTATTGCTGGATGCTTGGAATCCGGGTCTCCTGCGCAATGAAAAGGCTCTCAAGATGTTCGCGGCTGTTGACCAGGCCCGCCGCCGACAACCTGCCATCGGCATCAATGAGTGCGCCGTAAGGCAGTTTCGACACTCCGAAGCTGCGCCCGAGTCGCTCGGAAACCACGTATGGAAAGCCCTCCAGCCGCTTTTCGCGCACGAACTGGCCATGCGCCACCTCGGCGCCATCGCTGGCCAGTATTACGTCCAGCCATTCGCGTTCCGCCGCAGCGGCGGAGCGTACTGCCGGCAACAGCTCGTCGCACACCGGACATCCCGGGGCGACAAACAGGACGAGCTGGCTGCGACCCTCGCGCGCGCCGCCGATTCGAACCGGCGCACCGCTCAATGCCGTCAATGACAGTTCCGGCACCCTGTCGCCTGCATTGAGCGTGGTATGCAGGGACAGTGCGCCGGCGGGCGCGAGCCGGGCATGCAGAACGCCGATCTGGCGCGTCAGCACGATGCACACGACGCCCAGCACGATGAATCCGAGCCATAGCACGATCTGTGAGGCGATGATGAAACTCATGCCGGCTCCGCGCCGCGGCGCTGATCGAAGGTCATTGCCATGTCCAGCGTGCAGTAGAGGACGAAAAGCCCCAGCGAGGCGAGCAGCGATTGCGGCATCCACAAACCGGTGCCGGGACCATGGGCAAACATGACGGCCCCAGCGACGCCGATCAAAGCGGTGTTTCTCCAGATATGGAACCTTCCCAGCGGGCGATGCCGCGCTGCGAAACTGCAATTGCAGTCCTGGGCGGCGCGCCCTTGGGATATCGCGCGCGCAATCAGCACCAGGTAAACGGACCAAAGGCACAGGGCGAACAGCGCGCCCCAGAATTGGGTAACGGAAGTGACCAGTAGCAGCCCGGCAGTGATCTCGCCGATGGCAACCGCACTCGCCAGCACACCCGCCGACTCGGCGGGAATACGGGCCAGTGAGCGAACCGCACTCACGGTGCGAGCGCGCTGCAGCCACTTGTGAGTACCGGCAAAGAGCAACAGCAGCGCGAGGAATCCGCTCAGCTGGGCCGTAACCAGCGTGAATACGTCGCCGCGGCCGTTCAATCGGCCGCCTGGATCAGTATGTTGTTGTTTTCGATATCGGCGCCGAAGCTGCGCAGAAAACTGCCGTCGTGCAGCTTGTAGACATCCAGGCGCTCCTCGGTTGCCGCGAGCAGCACGGGATCGGGGCCGCGGGTGGTTTCAATCGTCACGGCCGGACGCTGCAGCGCTATTCTGCGCACCTGCAGGTGGGATGCGACGTCGTAGACCCATACTTCGGTGCCGGCTTCCTTGTGCGTCCCCTCATGCCCATCGGGCCGCATGATGACGTACAAGGATCCGTCCTCGGCACCGGCGATCAGTTGCTGTCCGCTCGGCCGCCAGTTCCTGGCGGTGTCTTCAGTTGTTACCAGCGACCACTCCGGCAGTATTGCTGGCGTCGCGCCTCGCAGGTCGATGGGCTGCACACGACCGTTCAAGCTCGGAAAATATCTCACGCCGTGCACGAGTGCCGATGCGGTATAGAGCGGATCTGAATCCAGAGGATTGAAGCGTTTCGTTTCGCTGCGCCCGATGGCCTTGCCCTGCGCGTCGAGCTGCACGCTCAACAAGGTGCCGCTGGCGCATAGAGTCGAGAAGCCACGCGGGCCGGTCGGATAAATCAGCATGCATCCCGGGATTTCGATTTCACTCAGCACCTTGCGCCGCACGAGATCCACCACGGTCACCGAGGAGGCTGGCGTGAAATTGAAGACGAGCGCCAGCCGTTCGTCATCGGTGAAGGCGAACATGCCCTGCAACGGCTCCACCCGGGCTCGCTTGCCGCCTGGCAGCACTATCTCGCCGATCGCAGCGAAGGTTCGTTTGTCGTAGATGGTGATGAAATCCGTCCGCGCGCCGCGATTGCCGCGCGCCCAGACCGTGTCGGCAACATACAGCTCGGGCCGCTTGTGCCCGATCAGCAGCATCCCGGATTCGAAAGAAGCCAATTGTCCTTTGACATCGTAGGCGCGGCCACTGATATCGCGCAGCTCCATCTTGTCGCCGGTGAATTCCAGGAACGCCCAATCCTGCGGGTATTGTTCCGGCAGCGCCTGCAATTGGAACATCCGATCCGGCGGCAATGGAGTGGGAAAATTCTGTTCAGCCGTGGCTACCGTGACGGCTGTTGCGGCCGCCAGGGCGGCGGCAAATCCGGCAGCGCGCGGCACTATCCTGCTCAGGCCGATCCGAGGGGCGAATGGCCGGCGTGCCGCCACTTCCGCGCGCGGCGCCTCATCGATGTTTGCGGCGACGACTTCGAACGGTAATTTACGCATGATGTGGCATCGATATGAGCTTCCACCTGCAGAAATATCATCAATTTGCGTCTATCCGCGCGCGCAGAACTAGACGGGCCGCCCGAGTGCAAACCAAATAATGACCGCAATATTGTAACCGAGAAGCCCGAGCACGGACGGCCTGGGATCCAGTTGACGGCGAGAACCAAATCAATACCCAGGTATTCTGGCGAGCCCCGTCGGCAGCAAATAGATGTCGATGCAAATCATGTATCGCATGTGCGCCGCCGCATTGCGCTTCCTAATGCTGATGATCGCCAATTCCATTTCGTGCCGGGCTCAAATTCCTGCCGAACCGTCATTTCAACTGTGCGATGGGACGCTCAGGCGCGTCCAAACGTAACGGGCGCCTCATGTAGTCCCATTCCGGCCCCCTACCTGTCCCTTGCCTGATGGCTTTCAGCAGCCGCAACACCATAGATAGGCAGACACATGCCTGAATGGAGAGTCACATGAAAACGATGACCTGTCGCGAGCTCGGCGGACCCTGCAATGAGAAACTCTCGGCGTCGAGCTGGGATGAGATGGTCAAAACCATGACGAAGCATGTCATGGCCTCGCACCCCGACACGGCGAAAGACATGGAGCGGATGCACAAGCAGGATCCGAAGAAGTGGGGGCGCGAGATGAAGCCCAAGTGGGATGCCAAGGCGGAAACCTCCGCCTGAACGGGTGACGACGTACGGATGGCGCAACTTAATCTGTAGTGGAGTAACGCCCGGCACAGGCCTATATTCAGGTCATTCGTTTGAGGGGGAACAACAATGAACCTGATGCATTCATTTGCTTACCGGGCGCCCGCGACCATCGATCGGCGGAAATTCCTCGGCGTAGCGGCAACCGTTGCCGCGCTGATACCCACGCGCGGCTTGTGGGCTGAGGTTGCGGGCTCCAGCGCGATACCGGCGGAAATTGCTGCCGTCACGATGGACGGAAAGCCGGTCGTGCTCGGCGCTGCAGACGTGAAGGAATTGCGGGCGAGCCTGAAGGGCGCGCTCCTTTTAGCCCAAGACGGCGGCTATGACCAGGCACGTCGCGTGTGGAATGGCTCGATCGATCGGCATCCCGCGCTCATTGTCCGCTGCGCAAGCCGTGAGGACATCGCTCGCGCGGTGCAATTCGCCAGCGGGCATTCACTGTTGACAGCCGTTAAAGGGGGTGGCCACAGCCTCTCCGGACAGTCGACCTGCGAAGGCGGCGTGATGATTGACTTGTCATCGATGCGCAACGTCGAGGTGCATCGAGCGAAACGGCTGGCGCGAGCGGAGTCGGGCGTGCTGCTCGTTCAACTCGATGCCGCCTGCCAGTCGGCTGGTTTGGTGACGACAATGGGAACCGCGTCCGACACCGGCATCGCAGGCCTCACGCTCGGTGGAGGCTTCGGCCGGCTCATGCGCAAGTTCGGACTGAGCTGCGACAACGTCGAGGCGTTCGACGTGGTCACTGCGGACGGCAAGATGCGCCGGGCCAATGCAACCGAGAATCCGGACCTCTACTGGGCACTGCGCGGTGGAGGTGGCAACTACGGTGTTGTCAGTGCATTTGAGTATCGGCTGCATCCACTGGCTCACCCGGTGCTGGCAGGAGGCCGCGTGTACGCTTTCGACCAGGCGCGCGCAGTGATTGCGGGGGTCGCCGAGCTCGCCGCAGGTGCGCCCGACGAGGTCTACCTCGATTGCGGCATCTTCAACTCATCAGGTGAGGGTGCGCTTCCGAAGGGCAGCTACGTTGAACTGGAGTTTGTGTATTGCGGAGAACCGAAGGATGGAGAGCGATTCCTCGCTACGCTCGACAAGCTCGGCAAACCGCTGAACGACACGATCAAGGCCAAGCCTTATGTGGTCGCGCAGAACGGTCCCACGGGCGCGGCGCCGCAGGCGCTCCCAGCAGGGTTGGGTGTCTATGTGCGTTCAGGATTCGTGCAAACCGTCTCCGGCAAGCTCATCGATGAAATGATTCATGCCTTTGAGCAGGGACCACCGTGGCTCAACGACATTGGCATTGGTCCGGTTGGCGGCCAGGTTGCCCGCGTTGCGCCGACCGCCACCGCGTACTGGAACCGCGACGCGGAATACGACCTTCTCATGGGAGCGGCCTGGGTCAACCATGCGGAAGATGAGCACAACATCGCCGTCATGCGGGACCTATGGAAGGCTTTTGAACCGCTGACCCGCGGTTACTACGTCAACACCGAGCCTTCCGCGGCCGAATCGCGTGTAAAGGCCACGTACGGTGACAACTACGCGCGGATGGTGCAAATCAAGGACAAGTACGATCCGAAAAACCTGTTTCGCTTGAACGCAAACATCCGGCCATCGGTGCACGCGTGATGCGCGAATGCAGTCCTAGGCGCGCTGGACCACCGTCGCATCCGCAGCTTTGAACGGCACGCCACATCCGCCGATACCGCAATAGCCGTCTGGATTCTTCGCCAGATACTGCTGGTGATAGTCGGCGCTATGGCAGTTTAGCGCAAGGAAATCACATGTTTACATCGCCGCTGGTCCGTGATCGGTAGACTTTCAGTAGACGTGGACGTCGATCCAGCGGTAGACCTGCGAAGATTCCTAGCCCAACGCAAACCCTGCTCGCGGGGCGTGCTGGTAGGTGTCTGACTGCTTCGTAGTGCGGGTTCAATCGGTGGACGCAACACACTAGAGCCTGCGGGAACAGAAGGAGTGTTGCCGAAGAAGCAAAGACCGCGGATCTACTACACGGAACAGCAATAGGCGTCGATGTGGCGACCGCACTGCTTGAACTCCCGTTCAGTCACATATTTTTCACGGGTAGCACGCGGATAGGCAAGCTGGTCATGGCGGCGGCGGCGAAGCAACTGGCCACCGTGACCCCTGGAACTGGGTGGCAAGTCTCCGGTGATTGTCGATGAAGGCGCCGGCCTGAAGAAGGTTGCGGGCGATCTGGCTGCAGCGAAGCGGTTCAACGGCGGACAGGCCTGCACCTGCCCCGACTATGAGCTCGTCAAGGGCGAGCAGCAGCAAGAGCTGGTCCACGAATTTAGTTCCCAGGTAAACAGCACCTGTACACGGAAGACGGGAAGATCAAGAAGGACAACATCGACCAGATCATTGATGCCCGGAATTTCACCCACATCAAACTGCTCTTTGATGATGCTGTCTGCAAGGGCACCAGGGTTGCCGTTGGCGGCACGCTGGAAGCGGCCGACCTCACCGTCCATCCGACCATGCTCACCGGCGTAACGTCGGCAATGCAGATCATGCAGGAGTAAATTTTCGGATCGATCGTGCCGGTGCTGACTTATCAGGTGCTAGGCGGAACTTCGTCGGGCGGCGTGATCATCAACGGGTTTTTCTCGGACTACCTAGAAAACCAGCTGCCTTTTGGCGGTGTCAATCAGAGCGGCATGGGCAGCTATCACGGCTTCTTTGGATTCAAGGCGTTTTCTCACAAGCGCGCAATCTATATCCAGGAGAATTGATGGCGTAGCCAAGGCCCTGACGGCACTGTCATCGACCAGCCCTGGCGCGCCCGGACCACGGCGCGCCAGGAGCTGCGATCATTCGTCTACCGAGCAATCCGGCGATTGCCGGCCCCAGGGCCCGACGCAAGCCTGGACGACACCATGGACAGGCTGCATCCCGAAGTGCTTGCTGGCGGGCGACCCGAAAGCCAGAGTGATATTCGAAAACAAGACGTTGCTACCGCCCAGCACACACAGCGTCAGCGGTGAAGGGTTCCCGAAGGGTGCGGGGCTCCCATTGCCCGTAATGTAGGCCGTGCCAGTGACAACGAAGCCACCCGTAGCAACCGGGGAAAGAACCGGGCAGAGAGACTGCCAATCGGAACTCACCACGCCGTCGCTCATAGTAATGTGATGCGTGTGGGCGCCGCGGGTCGTGGGATCATCCTTGTCCACCGTGCCCTGTGCGATGCCGAAGTCCGACGTTTCCATGTTCATTTCAGCCGAGAACCGGGCCATGCTCTGCCTCTGATCCAGGTCCAGCTGCCATTGGCCCCGCATTTCGTAGGGCCCCCCTTTGACCACTGCCGCTGAGGGTGTGTAGTCGTTCAACAGGCCGCTGAAGTGCACGGGCCCAGGTGGATTGCCCGCCTCGGCCGAGCTAAGCCCAGCCAGTCCAAGGACACCCGCGAGGAGTAACGGGTGGCGCGCCGCCCGCATCAAGTTCTTTGTGGTCATAGGCAGGATCTCCAATGGTGAATCGATCGGGGGAGACCTTGGGACGCGCCTGAAGTCCATTCAAGCGGCAATGCGCGGTTTTGGCGCCCCGCTGCCAAATGCCGCGCTTTGCCGCACCTGTCCCCGACCCCTAGAATGCCGCTGCGGAAAAAATAACTACCCAACTGACCACGATGAACAACCCCTCCCTAGACACGCCTAGGAAACCGAAAGATGATCGCCTCGATTCCTGGAAGAAAATTGCGGCCTATCTGAGCCGCGATGTGACGACGGTGCAGCGCTGGGAGAAGCGCGAGGCCATGCCAGTCCATCGTCACCTACACGAGAGGTCCGGCTCGGTTTACGCCTTCCGGACAGAAATTGATGCCTGGGCTCGCGGTCGACGTGATTTGCAAACTCTGGATGGACCAGGAGCGGCAGACAGCGACGCCGGACCTGCACAGCCGCCGGAGACGGGCGCGCGGCCTGCCCGAAAGCTCGGCTGGCTACTCACCGGCGTTGCCGTGGCGGCAATTGTCTCGGGTACGGTCATTCAGCTGCTGCGGGTCGATTTTTTCTGGCGAAATCCGCTGGCGGGCGCGACCTATTTATCGGTCACCGGCTTCGATGGGGAAAGCCACGCGGCAGCGGTGTCACGTGATGGCAAGTTCGTCGCGTTCCTGTCCGATCGAAGTGGCCGCATGGACGTTTGGGTCACTCAGGCCGGGTCCGGACAGTTCCACAACCTGACCGCGGGAGTCGTTGGGGAGTTGGTAAATCCCTCGGTTCGCGAACTCGGGTTTTCGCCCGACGGGTCGCTGGTCACGTTCTGGCAGCGCTTGCGCTCTGGCTTGGCCGGAACCGAAATCAGCATCTGGGGAGTGCCTACGCTTGGTGGCGAACCCCGGCCGTTCCTGCCGGGCGCCGCCGAGGCCACGTGGTCGCCAGACGGGGGCCAGCTCCTCTACCATACGCCCGGGCCCGGGGATCCGCTGTTTGTCACCGACGGCAAAGGGATGCCTCCGAAGGCGCCGATCCTGGTTGCGCCCGCCGGCCTGCACAGTCATTACCCCGTGTGGGCGCCGGGCAACCAGATCTACTTTGTCAAAGGCAGCCTTCCAGACCAGCTGGACATCTGGCGAACCAATCTACAGGGCGCAGAGCCGGAACGCATCACGTACCAGTCGACGTTCCTGGCCTATCCCGTGCTGCTCGATGAACGCACGCTGCTCTACCTCGCCAATGCGCCAGACGGTTCGGGTCCCTGGATCTACGGCATGGACCTGCGTCGACGCGTCCCGCACCAACTGACTTCCGGTGTGGAAAAATACACGTCGCTTGCAGCCAGTGCGGACGGCCTGCGCGTGATTGCAACCGTTTCGATTCCGGAGCGGAGCCTGTGGCGAATCACCTTCGCCGGCAGGCCGGTGACCGGATTGCCGGAACGCATCGCGCTGGCCAGCGGCACGGGATTCGCGCCTCGCCTCGGCCCAGACTTTCTAATATATGTCGCAACAGCCGGGACCGGCGACAGTGTCTGGAAGCTCGTAGCGGGTATGGCGAGCCAGTTGTGGTCTGCCCCAGATGCACGGATCATCGGCAGCCCGGCCATTTCTGGCGATGGACGCCGGATCGCGTTCTCGGTGGTGCAACATGGCAAATCTTTGCTTTACAGCATGGCGGCGGACGGCTCAGGACTGCGGTTGCTGTCCGGTTCGCTTCAGCTGCAAGGCGCACCAGCCTGGGAGCCTGATGGCCAGCACATCACTTCGGCGGCCGTCGGCCAAGGCGTTCCACGCCTGGTTCGCTTCCCACTTGACGGCAGCCGCGCCCGCCCCTTGCTAAGCGATTACTCAGTTGATCCGGCCTGGTCCTCCGATGGCGGGTTTGTTGTCTATTCGGGGCCCGATATTGGCACTCGATTTGACATCCGGGCCTCAACCGCCACAGGCCACGCTCACCCGCTACCGCCACTTAAACTGACTCGCGGCGCCCGGCACCTGGTCCTTCAGTCCAGCGGACAAACGCTATATTTCCTGCAGGGCGAACTGCAGCACAAAGATCTCTGGTCCATCGACCTGATTACCGGCTCACAACACCAACTCACGCACTTGCCCCCCGAATTTAATGTACGTGACTTCGACATTGCACCAGACGGCCACGAAGCCATACTCGAGCGTGCGCAAGCGCGTTCGAGCGTTGTAGCGATCGACCGAGCCATCCCTTGAAGGCCCACAGATCCATCTGACTACCCGAGAATTCAGAGCCGTTGTCGGTGGTGATGCGTTGTGGCAAACCTCGGTCATGCTGCATTCGATTCATGGCGGCCACGACGTGCTCTGCGCGTAGCCTGAACCCCACCTCAATGCCCAAGCACTCACGAATGAACAGATCGATAATCGTGAGCGTTCGAATCTTGCGGCCGTCGGCGAGCTGATCCGCGACAAAATCCATTCCCCAGACATCGTTGGCATGAGCCGCCGGCCGGCGCTCAAGGCGATGCACGGCGGTGACGTGCCACCAGGGACGCTTGCGCCGCAACCCTAGATTTTCCTCGCCATAAACGCGGTAGAACCGCTCCTTGCCGACATCCCATCCCTCATAGCCAAAAATTCCAGCCCGGAGCTGTCATCCGTAGTGTGGCAAATCCATTGGAATGTCTCTGCTGAACCCGAAATTAGGGCAGCTTGTGGCCGGTCTGCTCTTGGATATGGCCTTGAGTGTCATCAAAACGAGCGTGGATAGTCGTGCCATCGGGATCAACCGACCACCGATTGATCTGCACGACCTTGCCGTCCTTTTTGTCGGACTCCTCGATCGTGCTGCGGTCGATTAATTTGACCGACACACTCGTGTACTTGGGGTCGCCGTTGTAGGGGGCGTCGGTGCCGTCGAGTTTTGCCGAGAAAGAGCGTCCAAAATGGTCTGACATCTTCAGCGTATTTTCGCTGATCTTGTAAGTGGTGTCTTCGTCATGGTGCGTGAGATCTGCCTCAATCAGGCGCCACTCGCCTGACATGAGGTGGGATCCAGGACGCCCGGGGGCCACGCGCGAGAATGTGCTGGCAAACTCAAACGGACGGGGCGCCATGCCACTTACGGTCTGCGTTTCCGTCCTGGTGACGCCATCCGCAGAGATCACGTTCTTGGTTTCAGCTACGGTCTGGCTGCCCTTCTTTGCAGTTTTCAGCACCGTGCGTTCATCGACGACAGTAACACTCAACGTGTCGTAATACGGACTACCGGCCACCGCATGATCGTGGCCATCCGCCTTGACTTTATACGGCGGCGTACATGACCGGCATTCGTAGACACCGTCAACGAGATCAAAGACGTCCGGTTTTTCCGTTGCGCCCGGCTTCTGCGGGTCCGGCCTCCATGTCCCGTCGA
Organism: Gammaproteobacteria bacterium; assembly: GCA_041690895.1. GTDB lineage: Bacteria > Pseudomonadota > Gammaproteobacteria > Steroidobacterales > Steroidobacteraceae > Bog-1198. The sequence continues at coordinate 18,972 of JBEPVT010000049.1, read as the reverse complement.
ACACATTCTGCGCCGAGCTGACCGCCGGTAGAAACAACAATCCAATGAAAGCCAAGTGAACTCTTTTCATATTACCCCCTGTTTGTTCTCAGTACTAACCGAAAGCGAGACCGGCACCCGCCACCTCATGTGGTGGTGCAGCAATTCAAGACTGCCATTTGGCGTCAATATCTGGAAACTCTATTCCCCACCGACGCGCCTCACAAGCACGCGCCGGGCGCCTGGAAAGTGCCAAATCGGGAACCGGGAATCCTGTCACACAACCGCCCTCCAGTCATTCTAAGTGCCGCCGACAACGGGAATACGGGTGGCTATCACGCTCTTTCAGCTCCGAAGCGTTTCTGCGCATAAGGCAGTGCAATATGAACTCACTCATCCATTGCGTTTATTCGAGCGCTGCGCATCCTTGTTTCAAAGAGCACGAGATTCCTGCTTTCCTTGCTCAGGTTCGGGCAGCAAATGCCTTACACAACATTACAGGCATGCTGTTGTATATAGAGGGAGGCTTCTTTCAGGTACTGGAAGGCGAGCCCGCCGCAGTGGATGCGGTTTACCAGAACATTGAGGCTGATCCACGGCATGAACGCATTACGTTGATTATCCGAGAGCCGATTGTGAGGCGCAGCTTTGGCGAATGGACTATGGGATTCGAAGCGCTCGGGCTCAAGGAGGCTAATGAACTGATCGGCGAGAATGATTTCTTTACCTCTGCCTCGTGCGTTACCCAACTGACTCCTGGCCGCGCCAAAAAGTTGCTATCGGCCTTTCGCACCGGCCGCTGGCGTGCCGACCGAACTGCCGGGCATCGGGCTCTCGGCAGCGGCGCGTGAACGCGGAAGACGAATCGAACTTTCAATTCAGCGTCGCTTATCAACCAATCGTTGACATCGAGACGCGTAGCGTATTCGCGTATGAGGCGTTGGCTCGCGGCCCCGCCAATGAGTCCGCCGCCACCGTCTTCGCTGCGATTCCGAAGGATCAACTGCACCGCTTTGACAGGATTGCGCGATTGCGCGCAATTGAGCTGGCCGCTTCACTTGACCTGAATGTCCGTCTCTCAATAAATTTTCTGCCGCATTCATTGGACAGTTTGCCAGACGCCATAAGCTCGACAATCGAAGCCGCAAGAACGGCCAACATTCCGGTGCAAAATATTCTTTTGGAAATCACCGAGGCCGAGATGATCCACAATGTCGCCGGATTTGCGGAACAGATGAATGTGTATCGAGCACAAGGCCTGAAGTTCGCAATTGACGATTTCGGAGCGGGATATGCCGGCCTCAATTTGCTCGCCGAGTTTCAGCCTGATACGGTGAAACTTGACATGCAGCTGGTGCGCCACATTGAGAGCAAAGGTCCGCGCCAGGCGATTGCTCGCGCAGTGATTCGTGCGTGTGAAGATCTGGGCATTGAGGTCATCGCCGAGGGCATCGAGAACGATGCCGAATACCGTTGGTTCAAGCGAAATGGAATAACGTTATTCCAAGGTTATCTATTTGGCCGCCCAACTTTTGAAGCCTTGATAACGCCTTTGTTTCCGGATTAGCCACTTAATTATTTCACGACGCGCCGCTTGACACAGCGCGCGCTCGGAAATGTCGAATTGAATGTGCGCGGTCTTTGCAGCCGTTATCTGTTTGGGACTATAGGCAACACCGCATGAGTGATTCGGGCAGTGCCCATCCGCATTCTGCGCCAGATACTGCTGGTGATAGTCGGCGCTGAAGCAGGAATATCTGCTGCTCTCATGCGGCGGTGAAAGCACGCGTTTTTCTGCAGGAATTCGACCAGCGACGGTGCTCCTTCGTAGGACTCCTGAGGTGACCAGCAGCCCCTCAAGTGGAGGCGGCGGAAACCCCTGATTTATACGGGACCCCACACCCGCCGATGCCGCAGTAACCGTCCGGATTCTTCGCCAGATACTGCTGGTGATAGTGCGCCCTGATACAGGAAATGCCACGAAATCCCCGCATTTAGTGCCGCCGAATACCCGGTCCGGTCGACTTTCGGTAGACGTTGCTGTCGATCTACCGGTAGACCACTTTGGTTTCCCCACGAACCATCCGCCAGGCATCAAAACCCACCACCGTATGGTTGGAGCTAGGTTGTATTCCCTTTTCTTTCGGACCTTCTTCTGGCCCCAACCTATCTTGGCACAATGTGCACGCCGCGCATCACGCAAGGCTCTGGTCTTGCGCTCTCACCGGAACAGGTGACGCCTCAGGCCCTCGCTCCTCGCCCTGTCTCCCTGATCCTTGCCAAACCCAAAGCGTTGGAGTCTGATCGGATCACGAGCACTTAGAAATCTCGGCGCCCGACCATCTAGGAGCATTTATGCCACAGGCCATTCCTCACGGAGGACCCGTCCTCTCGAATGTCGAAGCGGTCGTCATCTTCTATGGTAGTACGTCTGGCTCGCCCGGCATCGGCGACTGGCAAACGGATCCCATGCTGCGCGAGCAAGCCTGTCGTCTTCAGGACTTTTTCCGCGACATCACAGACAGCGCCTATCTCGCTGGCCTCGCCGAGTACACGCCCGCAGGGTCCACCCCGATCGGGCACGGAAGTCTCGAGGCAACGGCCTTCATTCCCTTCGCGCCGGGCAAGACCTACGGCATGTTTTTGGATCAGGCCCTCTCGGACGCCGAGATCCGGTCGATGATTCAGAACGCGATCGCTCAGAACACCGTCCCTCCTCCCAATGCGAATCGCGCCTATTTCGTCTTCGTGCCGCCTTACGTCGCGGTGACCCACAAAGACGAGCTTTCACCCAGTGGCTTCCAGGGCTATCACGACAGCATCATCGGCAACATCGGCGCCATACCCTATGCGGTCATGACGCACCCGGGCGCGAACCCGATTCTTCCAGATGGAGCGCCTGACACGTTTCAACAGCTGACGTTCGAAGCGTCCCACGAAATGGTCGAGCTCATTACTGATCCAATCGCGATTCCCAACCAAGGCTGGTATTCAAGTGCTGGCGAGGAGATCGCGGATATTTGCGAGAACGGCAAAAATTTTCCAAATCAAACCTACCGCGAATGGGGCACATTTCACGGTTATGCGGTCGCAGCGTATTGGTCGAACCACCAGGCAATGTGTGTTGTCCCGCCGGAGGATGGTCTCGCCAAACCTGCGCGGACGGTGTCAATCCACCGCCGTCTCACCTCCTCGTGCGATTTGGGAGTCGTCGAGACTTCCACCGCCACATTTACCGTCGACACGTCGAAGTTGGCGGGCGGACCATACAAATATCAATGGACGGTCATGGGTGCGGGCTCGGGTGCGCTGACGAATCCAACCGTAGATGTGACGGTTCCGCAAGCCGGGAGCTCCTTCACATTGTCGGTCGTCGTCACGGATGGCGGCGGCTGCCAAATATCCGCGACGGCCGTCATTATGCCAGTGAGCGGACGCCAGGCGGAGTTGTGGAGCCTATTGTGCAAAATGCGCCACTACCTGCTTGTGAACTTTCGGTTTAATCCGCTGTGGGACCCGTTGCGTGATCTCACCACGACTCCCATTTCTGAGCGCGACGTTCGTCGACTCGTGCAAGTGTCGAAGGAGTTCGTAAGGATGGCGGAGGGGTTGGAACAATTGCAGGCACGCGGCGACATCTGACTTCCCTCGCACGGTGGCGATTGGCAAGCCCTTGCCGGTGGAACGCGGACCGCTCTACCGGATTTCTACCGAATCGAGCCACCCGGTGTCCATGGCGTTGTTTCTTATAGCTTGTCCGCTTCGCCGGGGATTACCCAAGATAGTATCGGGTCAAGGCAGCCAGGGGAAAAAGGGGACCACCCACCTCGTGCGGCGTATGAGCCCAGCCGACAGCCTGCCAACACATTCAGGCTTGTGCGCTGAGCCCACTCCCCTTATTCCCTTTCGACGCACTCAGTCCACCAGGCGACGAAAGTCTTTCGCAATGAACTTCTCGAATTGAGGCTTGCAGTACTCCTCGCGCTTACCTGTGTACTTGTCTTTCCGATTGCCATTGAACCAGATGCTTCTCTTCCCTTTGTTCTTTGCCAGTCTTGTTCTGCACGGAGGCTTTCACGAATTCCATCGAGGTCATTATCCAGGTCATGTCCATGCGCTCCGAGTAGAACACCCACCAGTAGTTCTCTCGTATCTCGTGGGGAATTGCCGCGAATAGGGCGGCGTCCCCTTCGATCACATCTTTAGACCGAGCCTTGATCTGCACGGTTACAAACTTCCCATCGGGACGACGGACCACTGCGTCAATAGCGTCGTCATCGACCAGAGGCAAGTAGAGATCCAGACCTTCCTTCAGCATGCGTCCGATCATCCAGTATTCCATGCGCTTGCCGAACGCCGCCGTATTTCGAAATGGAATTGCCATTGAGTAAGTTACCCCTGCGATTTGACTCTGTGCTCCGAAAGGTATTGCCGGAGCTGTTCGACTTCTAGTGCCGGTCGAGTGCTGTGGATCATTGCGTGACAATTCGCGCAGACGGGTATGAGGTCTTTGATTGGATCAACCTTGTACTCGCCCTTGATCTGGCCGAGCGGAACAATATGGTGCACATGAATGAAACGCTGCCCGATCTCTCCATAGAATTCAGAGAAATCGAAAGTGCAAACTGCACATCGATAGCCGTAGTGCGCGATGCACCGTTGCCTTGCCAAAGGGTTGCGCTCATAGGAATTGACTGACACAACCCGAGCAGCGCCTTCGACCAATGCGTCGCGACCCTCCAACTCCTCAGGCAAGTGGCTATTCCCGATGCCGTCCGACGCGTACCACGCCTTACCAATTCTCAGTAGCGATTTGACTGTTAACGTCGGCGTAAAGTCGCTGATCTTAGAAGCGGCGTTTTCATCGTCCTTATCTGCGGAGCCTTCTTCCATCGGGAACGTCTTCAATACGTAGCCCTGCTCCTCCACCAGTCTTAGATGCTCCCGCGACTGTGCATAGCCCGGCAGCTTTCGGCCCTTTTTACTTACCTGCCAGTCCTCGCTGAGAATCAACGACTTGCCACCTTCGCTGACCGTATCCCACGCTCCGAAAATGACGGTCTTTTCCGCCTCGTTGATGAACGACCAACTCCATGTCCAATTCAGGCAGGTGGCGCCTTGCGATTCAATGAACTGCCGTCGAGTCATGGTGCCCATTGATTTTCCCTCTGTCGTCGTCGGTCACACGACCTGCAGCCCAGCAAACATCGCGTCGAACTAAGCCAATCCAGCCGAAGTCAATAGCTGTTGTGCGAGCCCACGGGTCACATCCCAGAACATCGCTGAGTCGTGTGCGTTTAGGCTAACTCCATGGGAGCGTTCTTTCTCCGGGTGCACGTAATTCCGGTAATCACGCAACACTGCTGCGACATCCTTGCCTGACCTAGAAATCCAGCCGAGCTCATACCCGACTTCGATGTAGGGCCGCAGAGTCCAATCTGACAATGGAATTGGCTTCTTTGTTTTCGAGTCTAGTGGCGTCGACTTCGATCGAAATAGCGGGGCCTTGTCCTGAAGCTTGTTTGCTCGGGCTACGAAAAGGGCTTCAAGTAACCCGCCCATCATAATGGTCGCTGCTAGATGTGCATCTGCAGCGATGCAGCGCTGACACTCATTCCAGCGACGCCCCATGATATCCCGCATTACAGAGTCGGCGGCCAGAGATGAAAAGTCTGGAGGTATTGAGTCGCCTCGGGCCTTCATTGGTGGTGCGGTCAGTGCTAGAGACCGAAGTGCCCCCAACGCAGACTTTGCTTCCTTTAGACACGCGATGTAAGTCGTCCGAGCAGACGCCTTGGAGGTCGCATCCAAAATTCGCTGAAGGTGATCATCGACGGCGGACAGACTCGTCTCTGGAAGGGCACTTTCAATAGCGGGCCTGCGGTTGCGAAACCAAGAAAACGCGACGGCTTTGAGGTAGTCAAGAGCGTCTGTCTGCGTAATCTGCCTTGATGTTCCCTTGGCAACGCTCTTTCTCGCAGCATCGATCTCGCCCAATGCCTGCTCAATCGTGTCTAACAATGACGTAGTCACGCAAAGGCCCGCTACGCTCTCTTCTTCCGTGGCTTCGACGTCTTTGGAACGGTAACTCGCCCCGCTGGAAGTGTCATGGCTACAAGGTTTTCTCCGACGCTGTTGATCTTAAAGGCACCTCGTTCGGAAGCATCGACGTATCCTTGCTTTTTCGCGTTGTTGAGAGTCTCGATTGGCTTAGTGAATCGAGAGCGACCAGCGAGACGGGTCGCATCCTGCAACACTTCCGCACTTATCGATTCCATTCGATCCTCCATTGGCGCCTCGAATCGATAGTAGTAGGCCACCGCAGCAACGAAGTGCGTGTCGCTCTTCGGGCTCTTGCCGTCCATGAACGTTTTGATGTCGGTCGCCGTACCTCGCGTCGATGGCAATGAGCTGGGCGATGCACCAGTGGGTTGCCCAGGCTGGGTCGAGTCGGTCGACGTATGGGTCTTCGTGTGCACAGCGATATCCAGGCTTTCCGCTACCCATCGCAGAATGCGCTGCTGCCGGTCTTTCTCAATTCCCTGTAGTAGGTCTGATATGGCCTTTGCAGCATCAAATTCGTTCTTGCTCTCGGTCACACCCGTCTCCTGATTTTTGAGTTCGCTTCGATGCACGCCCCAATTGCCTTTTAGGGCCGCCGTCCCCTCTTCGGAATCTGCTCCAATATCTTCATAAAGTCGCCAATCTGATTCGGCGAAGAAAGCTTGAACGCAGAATACCCGGTCATGTCCGGCTTCGGCTCGATTGAGCCTGAGGAAAGGAAATCATCTGGACGACCACGAACCGTGATGCGAAAGGATTCGTCACGGGCCTGAATTCGGATTACCCAGAAGTTATCTGGGGTCTCGACGTACTTTTCGGATTTCGGGTAGAACTTCAGAGCCCCCGGGTAGCTGGCGCGAACGGTGGTAAGCAATTGGGTTCCGAAGGCTCGAAGGCTCGAAGGAAGTGCGGAAAGAAAATCGGCATCTCCTCCGCCAGCTCTCTCCAGTTGGTGGGCGACGGCCGCCGTCTGTTGAGTGCCTTCCGGTAACGGTCGGCTCTCGAGGATGATTGCGCTGTTTGTACTCCCCAGGTTAAGTACGCGGGCGTTGGCGGGACTAAAGCTCAACGTACTCGTTGTGCGGTCAAATGATGGGGCATCAAGCAACAGCAGAACGCTTACCGGTCCTAGGCGGGTGGCACTTCCACCCAGGAACCGCAGGTCGTCCGGTGGCAGCTTCGCCTTCCACACACCGGGGTCTAGCGAGCTAACGTTTGGAATCGTGAGAGACATGGCCATGCGGGTTCTCCTGCAGTCTGACTGCAGTATAACTGCGATCGGATGCACGTCAAGTCCTACCGGGCGACTCTGCCTCTACCGATTCTCTACCGGTCTGAGCCTGTGTACATATAGGTCATTGTTTTTATTAACCTAATTCATTACACAGATATTATCGTCACAAATATCTGGCCAACTAAGCCATGGCTGATCGTCGAAAAGAGTCAGGTACCCCGCGCATTGGTCACACCTCAATTAGCTATGTACCATGCTTCTATAGTGCATCGTTCTGCAGTAAAGTGATGCACTAAATGGAGGACACGTGACCGATAAAATTCGCGTGGGACGGCCACCAAGCAAGAAGCCACCGTCGGTTAGAGCGACCGTGAGCATACCGAGCGAAACGTATGCCATTGCAGAGGCGTTAGCCGAACAGAAGAAGGTGTCGTTTGCGTGGGTTGTCCGAGACGCCTTAGATAAGTACGTTACGGAACATTGGCCGTTTTTGGGTAAGAACCTATGAAGGCACGTCATCACCCGTTGCCGAAAAGCCAAACTGCACAAACAGCGTTAGTCGAAGCCGCTCGAGACACTGCACCCGTAGCAGGCTTAACCCACAATTTCTACAGATATCCGGCCAGGTTTTCGCCTAAGTTTGTACGGGCAACGATTGAAGCCTTTTCTGCACCTGGCGATCTCGTGCTGGACCCGTTTATGGGTGGAGGCACTACGCTTGTAGAGGCCTTGGCCGCTGGCCGATATTCTGTCGGGACCGACATCAGCTCCCTCGCCGGCTTCATTTCCGAAGTGAAGACCACCATCTACAGCGACCGAGAAATTATGAAGCTTTCTCGCTGGGCTACACGGGTAGCAGCGAGCCTAAATATGCGTCGGCAGAACCGCGCCTCCCATGGCATTTATGACGAGGCCGGTTATCTTCGCCACCTACATGACCATTCCACCTGGCGCCTTCGCAAGGCGATAGAACAATCGCTGACCACGGCGGTTGCTCTATCGGAGCCGCGACTAGAGGCTTTCGCGCGCTGTGTTGTACTGCGAACAGCTCAGTGGGCTTTGGATGGTCGGAAGACTCTCCCGTCAATCGACGAATTCCGCATAACGCTAACTGATTTCGCGGAAAGAATGATCAAGGGTACTAAAGAGCTCCGCGCTGCCGTGGACACGGGATGGGGATCGAAGCGTCCGAGAGCTCACTGTCTCATTCGCTCGAGTGCTGGGCTGGAATCTGAACCGATGCTTCGTCATCTTCCCACTCCAAGGCTCGTGATAACGTCGCCTCCCTACCCAGGAGTTCACGTCCTTTACCATCGGTGGCAGGTCGACGGCAGAAAGGAGTCACCAGCTCCGTTCTGGATCGCAAACAAACTGGATGGCTCAGGTGAGTCCTATTACACGATGGGCAGCCGCAAGGCCGACGGTCTTGCACCATATTTTGAGCAATTGCGCCTATCTCTGCGCTCAATCGCGTCAATTTGTGGCAACGAATCCACTGTAGTTCAGGTAGTCGCGTTCTCAAATCCTAGCTGGCAGCTCTCACGCTATCTTGCAGCCGCCGATGATGCTGGGTTAACCGAGTTTCGACTTCCGGCGCTCAAGAACAATGCAGACGGGCGACTATGGCGCACTGTCCCCAACCGGCGTTGGTACGCGGATCAACTCGGCAAGACAAGTGGCAGCGAGGAGGTAGTGCTCTTTCACCGCAAACGGTGACCTGCAATTACTAAGATGCCGCTCATCGAGCTACTTCCATAAGCTTGATTAGCGTCATTGAGACCCTTGTAATCTCCTCGCGCCGATTCGCATCGGCCAGGTCGAGGTCATCTTCTTTACGCCCGACTGTCGCCTGGTACATCTGATAGAGATGGAAAGCGATATGCGACGTGTACCGACTCGTGCGTCGCTTCACTTCGGTTTCTGTGTAACTCAGCGTCAAATACTTCCGATACTCACGAAGCGCTTCCATGTCTTCATTTATGATGAGCATTAGTGGCGTGCGCTCTGTGGGCTCCTGAAAGCAGCCAGCATCACCGTCACTCCAGCTGAGTGAACCCCAACAGGGGATTGACTCATAGTCATCCCGCGTTATGTACTTCAATTCATACGGGGGACGGCGGCTTGAGCCGGCTTTAAACTCCCCATCGACCAGTCGCGGTGTGCGTCTATCCTTCTGGTCCTCCGAAGGTTCGATAACCTCGGCTTGAAAACGCGCGCGGAGAACTTTCCCTGAAGGCCCGTGGGCAGATACCTCAAAGCTCAGACTATCCCCCGCCTTCCACTCTGGCCTTGGTGTTATTAGCAGACTAAATCGACCAGCAGCTGGCTGCGAGGCATTGAACACTGGCTGGCTACTATCGCCATTCAATAGATCTGCAGAAAGGCGCCACGCTGGTTCCTTCCCCAACAGCAACTTGTCCTTTCCGTCCCAGCGAAGTCGAACGTGAGTATCGTCTTCCCCAAGCTTTAGTTTGATTGGCTCTCGGGAGCTGACGGTCAGCTTAGTTGGCTCGTCCAGAAGTACCGGTTCAACCGGGGGTTTATCTGGCTTGACGACGATCTGCAGGAGAATTTGCCGACGATGCTCGATACCATTGAATCCAGCAGTCACCTGAACTTTGGCTCGAACTGGGTATTGATCACTGTCGAACCCCTGTGGCTCGCGAAACTTGAAAGTAATCTTCGCGTAATCGCTCTGCTTCTCGGTACTCACACTAAGCTCTGGAACACTTGGATCGGGCTCTACAGTAAGAGCCGAAAGTGCTGGCCATGCGTTCGAAGGCAGCGCTTTGACACTAATGTCTCGGTCCTGATTTGGTCTTAGTCTGACGATGGAACTACCAGGTTGAGAAAACAGAACCGGGTAATCAGCAGTTTGTCCACGCTCAGGAGGCAGGAGAGTGACTACGCCGTCCTTGACAGTACTGTTGAGTCCAATCTTGTCAGCCGCACTAGATTCACCAGCGGCTACTACGCCTTCAGTAAAGTGTACGCCGTGCTCGTGGTGCGCCTGGATCAGCTGATCGAGCGTTTGCTTTACGTTCTCGTCGCCTGTTTTCAGTTCTGACACTTGCTCTTCAGCTTCCTCCTCCAATCGCAATAGATCCGGGTCGTTCTTGAGAGTCGCGACTACGCGACGCATCATTGCCTGCCAGATATCGCCACGATAAAACCCTTGACGCGAGCCCTGCATTAGCCGACCGATTGCCTCTGTACTCAACCCGTCGACATCAACAACGATCATCATGCGGCTGCGAAGGTACTTAAACCCCAAGTCCTGCATTATGAAGCTGTTGTCAAGGAAGTCCTGTCTCTGGCCATTAACGAGGAATACACAGCATCGCTTACCTTTACTGCTTTCTAGATAGCTCCCAAGGGGCGTTGCAGAAGTGTCCGGAAGCGCTTCGTCGGCATCGGCATCTAACGGCGTCGCCTCTGTCGGTTCTACCTCGCTATGGCCCTTCTTCTTAGGTGGTAGAACGACAACTCGGATTGATATCGCGCCCAGGGCTGCGATTGCCACGTTGTCGAATGTGGCACTTTCAACAATCTGAACCGATTCCACGTGACACTCCTATGCAATGGCTTGTTCAGAAAACGACTTATCGATCGCGCTCTGCCGACCGATCAATGCAACTTGACGCGCAAGGCGTTGCGCCGTTCCTTGCATCAATTCTGGTTTCTCCTTCATTGCGTACAGGTCGTACGGGAGTACGGGATTGAACAAGACATGATTCAGAGCTTGGTAAAGCAGCCGAGTCACAGCGGATTCAGAGCTCGCAAAGTCATACTTTACGTGACAGAACTGTGCCCCTTGATCGAACCCAAGCTTGTCTGCCGCAGCGCCATCAATTGAAGGAACCGATCCATCCTCAGATGCGGCCAGATATGCAAAGTATGACGCCCGACTGTAAGTCCTTGGAAAGACCTGGCGTACAACGGACCACCCGAGGCCGCCCTCTTCTCCTGATCCCAATAGATCAGGCGCCCGTCTCGACAGGATTACCGAATATTCCGAGGCTGCAAACGCCGACGAACCCCCTTGACCAAAGACACCGATAAGGTACGGCTTGTCTGCCTTATCAGACTGCCCCAGTGATAACAGCGTTTCGTGAATCTTTGATGGGACTTGGCCCATGCCATGATCCCGAATAGCAACTGCAAATTCTCTGCTCTTCTTGTCAAACGTCAGCATTATTGTGAGTTTCCGCCGAACTTGATCAATCAACTCGCGGCATTGACGGATCTCTGAGGAATCCATTTTCGGAATTGAGTCCAGACGCGGAAGACCAAAGTACCTCAACACCGCATCTCGCGGATTTTCTGGCATCGCGGATTGCGGATCCTTCTTAAGTTCCCGGAGCCTTTCAAGCTCAATAATTGCCTCCATGCCATTCACCAGTCGCTCGGCGAGAGGATTTACGGGCTCTCCGGCGAGTTTGATACGCCCGCCATTTCCACGTTCGAGCCCGACCGGCAACCAGTGCAAGAAGCCACGTTTCCACGAACCAATTGCCTTCCCTTTGAAGTCCAAACTGTAGTCGTTCGGATCGACGATCGGCAACTCACTCAATGCCGTGTTGATTTGTGTGGTGGTCCGCGCCGCGCGAAGCTTCGCCACTGTTTCAAGCTTCCACTCAGTCATTCAGCTTTCTCCGCGTTATTGACATCCGCGTTAAATCTACAATTTGAATTCCACGGTTTCCTTGCTTCCGCGACTCAGCATGCGTGCCCGCAACGCTTCGATTTCTTTCGAGAGAGCAATTGCGATCTTCTTCACGTCGTTCTCGTCATAGTTGTAGGCGGAGCGGTTACCGAGTTTCCCAATCACGCGTATAGCGCGAATCGCGTTGGTTGTTCGACTTTGCGCGAGCTCGACAAACTTTCGTCTTTTATCCCGAACATTGCCGGGCATCACTGCAATTTTGGCGGTAGCGTTGTCCACAGTTGACTCCAAATGTGAGATATGCGGCACTCACTAATATAGTGCGTAATTTAACGCGTAATTTCCACCATGTCAATTACGATAAGTTAGCTGAGTTAATGCGTACAATATTGGATTAAAATGGCGCTCTGATGCCAATATTCTGCGGATTTCGGCCTGCTATGACGCCTATCGCGGCCGTCTATATTTGTTTAAGCGGTGTTTTGTTCGCCTTGCTGTAACGTCCATGGCCCGTGGCAATTGCTCCGCGGTACAGAGTTGCCGGACAGAATGGCCGTTAGCCGCGGGCGACCCGGATGGTGCCCCGTTGGCTCTTAGTGGGTTGCTCGAGAATTGGCTGGCCGGCGGGGGACATTGCGCAAGAAGCTACCCCAGTGTCGTTTTCTATGCGGACTCGGGGAGGGATCATGGAAGGATTGATCGAGATCGCCCTGAAATGGGCGTCCGTCTGTCCGTTGCCTATTTGTGGATTTAGGGGGACCGTTATGACGGTGGGAAACCTACCGCGCCGAACTTACCCTGGTTAATTTGATTGGTCCGACCGGACTGCTGCCTCAAACAATAGCAGCGGTAGCTGAAGACAGCGTTCCTGATCTGCACTCACCCGGCCTGTAACATCTTTCAAATCCTGGATCGTCCCGACGATCGTGTTGAACGTGCGGACATCGCCAGATTCCAGCAGTTCAAGCAGCAGTTTCTCGTTGATCCAATCGATCGCGTTCTTCTCGTTCCTCGATAGGAATTGATATTGCGGCTTCCTCATCATGACCTCCCGTGTTTCGCATTTATTGGCCTAAAATCGCCCGTAGGGACGACATCAAACCGGTTTGATGGGGGATGCTGGAGGGTTAGGCCGCGTTTTCTTACGAATTGGCGTTGTTTTCGCCGTTGTCCTCTTGCCTTTCATGGCGGAAGGTAACGACGGTGAGGAATCCACCGTGTTTACGAACCTCACATCCATCAGTTCGCGCAGGGTCCCCATAGGCCCCACTGGCTTAGTTGGCACTCCAGGTCACCGGAGCCTTCGCGTGCAAATCACGTCGATTTACAATCGGCTTTAGCAATCGATTCCAACTATCCATGTGAATCACCCCCTGAGGCGTATTTGTCCGCTGTTCTGCCGTTGTCCTGACTCGGCACTCAGGGGGACGGTGGAGGCATGAGAACCAAACGTACGTCGCCCTCAAGCCGGTTGGATAGCGCCCAACTCGCGATGTTGATCAGCATCGTCATTGAGGAATCGGGGGGCAAGCTAGACCGCGCTCAGTTCAACGATTCGATGATGATGCTATTCGAGAACATCGCGCGTTTCGAGAACGAGCCCGGAAGGCTTTGTCAGCGGTATCTAAAGTTCCTCTGGCAGAGCTATCGAAGCGCCTGTCCGGCTCCCACAGGAAGTACGAAAAGTTAGCTCTAAGGCCGTTTTCGGCGTTGTCTCGGTGTGAATTCATGGGGACCCTGCGCTTGTGGATCTCAGTACTGGGACCCGTTCACGACAACACGATGTGATGCCATGAATGCTGAAGTTGAAACGACGAAGAACGATGCGACCGCTCCGACTCAGAGTGTCGCCAAGCTGACCAATCCGTCAGCCGTGAAGAAGGCCGTGGCTCTTGGCAAGGACATGCAAAAGGTGCCGGACAACCTCACAGTACCCGATCGGGTTCTTCGCCAGATACTGCTGGTGACTCTTGCGATGCGCATTTACGCTATACAGACCGCCATAGCCAAAGAAACCCCGCGCACGGTTGGAGAGGGAGACCACATTGAATCTCACTGTCAGGCTAAGCACGAACTTGCTGGCCGCATTGCTGGGTCTGGTGGTCATGGCCGCCCATAGTGCACCGGTGTTGATCGAGCATGTGCAGGGGTACACACTCGTTGCGGACCGATTGCAGGCATTTACTGCGCTGGTCTTCGATTCGGGCAAAGTGGTTGAAACTGGCGCTGGCGCGGATTTGCGCAAGCGCTATCCCGATGCGCAGCTAATCGACGGCCAGGGCCGGTGTTTGCTCCCTGGCTTGATCGATGCGCACGGACATGTATTTGACCTCGGCTTTGAAGCCGTTCAGATCCAGCTCGCTGACACCCAGAGCCTCGGCGAAGCGCAGCGGCGAATTCGCGCCTATGCCACCGCCAACCGCATGCGGGCGTGGCTTCAAGGTGATGGTTGGAATCAGGCGAAGTGGAAATTGGGACGATTCCCCAATGCCAGCGAACTGGACGCCGTGGTGCCCGACAAGCCGGTGGTACTCAGTCGGGTCGATGGACATGCCGAGTGGCTCAATACCAAGGCGCTGCTGGCAGCGGGCATCACCAAGGATACTGCCGACCCGCCAGGAGGTCGCATCGAGCGCGACGCCGCGGGCAACCCGAGCGGCGTGTTGGTCGACAAGGCGATGGACCTGATAGACAGGGTGGTGCCACAGCCGACGGATGACGAGCGGCGTGCGGCGCTGAAGACGGCGCTCGTACATATGAATTCAGTGGGGCTAACGGGGGGCGGCGATGCCGGAGATGACGCCAGGCGAATAGCTATTTACCGCGAATTTGCCGACCGGGGTCTGCTGACCGTGCGTGTGTACGCCATGATCCTCGACACAGGTGCCGAATTCAAGGCGCTATCGAAGAACGGTCCGCTGATCGGCTATGGCGATGATCGGCTCACTATACGTGCCGTCAAGCTGTTTGCCGACGGCGCCTTGGGCAGCCGCGGTGCGGCGCTGCTGGCACCCTACTCGGATATGCCCACGCAGCGGGGTCTGTTATTCATGTCGGATGCCGAGATGCGGGGCAAGATCGAAACGGCTCTCAAGGCTGGCTATCAAGTTAATATTCATGCAATCGGCGACGCCGCCAACCGTCAGGCGCTCGATGCTTTCGAGGTTGCTTACAAGGTCGTTGGCGGTCGACAGCTGCGCAATCGGATCGAGCATGCGCAGGTCGTTGCGCTGTCCGACATCCCGCGATTCAACCAACTCGATCTGATCGCATCCATGCAGCCGACCCACGCAACCAGCGACATGAACATGGCAGAGGATCGTATTGGCAAGGAGCGCATCAAAGGCGCCTATGCTTGGCGCACCTTCCTCGATCATGGCACGCGCATCGCGGGCGGTTCAGATTTCCCGGTGGAATCCGATAACCCTTTCTTCGGACTGCACGCAGCCGTGACGCGCCAGGATCATACCAATAGACCGCCAGGCGGTTGGCATCCCGAACAGGCCATGACGCTGCTCGAGGCTTTTCGTGCATTCACACTCGACGCCGCCTATGCCGAACATCATGAAGAGATGATTGGCTCGCTCGAGCCCGGAAAATGGGCCGACTTCATCCTGGTCGATCGTGATCTGTTCAAAATCGCGCCGTCCGAGATCTGGGCGATCAAAGTTGAGCAGACTTGGCTTGCAGGCAAGCGCGTATATTGAGGCTGCCGGCGCCGCGCGCTTCTATCGTTGTGCACGCCGCGGTCTTCCCGGCGGCTTTTCATAGTGGAAGGCACCGGTAGACTTCCGGTAGACGTCAGTGCCGAAAACGCTCTGTGTTTTCCTGCCGAAATCCGCCGGATCATCAATCCTGCAGCTCGTAACCCTTTATTTTCATGTAGGAACCAGGGTGATCCCGTCGACTACGCTTTCTCGCCCACTTGTAGCTCCGCGTATTTGAAGGGGACCCCGCACCCGCCAATGCCGCAATACCCATCCGGATTCTTCGCCAGATACTGCTGGTGATAGTCCTCGGCGTAGTAGAACGGCGGCGCATCGGCAATCTCGGTCGTGATGCGGCCGCGGCCTGCTGCATGCAGCGCGGCGCCGTAGTCGTGCATGCTCTGCTCGGCCGCTGCACGCCGCGCGGCATTAAACGTATAGATCGTCGAGCGATACTGCGTGCCGACGTCGTTGCCCTGGCGCATGCCTTGCGTGGGATCGTGCGATTCCCAGAACACCTTCAAGAGTTGCTGGTACGAAATCACTTTCGGATCGTAGACCACGAGCACGACTTCGGCATGGCCCGTGTGGCCACTGCAGACGAGCCGATAGTCGGGATCCACCGTCGTGCCGCCGGCATAACCCACGGCCGTGGTATAGACGCCCGGCAGCGGCCAGAACAGGCGTTCGACGCCCCAGAAGCAGCCCATCGCGAACATCGTCTGCTCAAGACCGGTTGGGAACGGGGCGCGAATGGTGCGTCCGTTCACAAAGTGGTGCGTTGCCGTCATTTCGCTCTTCATGATTCCCTCCGATCTTGTCGCTAGAATATCCCGCATGGGAATTTCCAATCCGCACAATCTCGCCCACACCGCGACCACGGTTCCGCGGCCCTATGGCCTTCGCGTCAGCCTGCGCGCGCTCGATCCCTTTGCGAACCTGTGCGGCGCTGATTGGCAACGCACCCATTGGTACGCCAGCGCCGCAGAGCGCGACGCCGCCCTCCAGGACATGAGTCGCAAGCACGAATATTCAAGGCCTGGGGACCGCCCCGCGCTGGTGTTCACGAAAGTCGAAAACCTTGCCACCAGCCGCGGCCTCTAGAAACTTCGGCCCAGGAACAGGTAAAACGCCGTATTGCCGCCTTCGTCGTAGCCCACCGCCAGGTACGCGGGGCCAATGTACGTGTCCGCTCCAAAGAACAGCGAGGCGTCGTTCCGCGCCGATCCAAAAGAGAGTTCGCTGCGCTTGGCCCAGACGTTACCGATCTCGTACGAAACACCGGCGTAGGCCGGCACGTTAAGAATTCCCTCGCCGCCGCGCCCGACACTGCGCAGATAAAGCAAGCGGGCGATCGCGTAGTGAGGACCAGCAAGCGATTGCGCCGACAGCCCTGAAAGGTTCAGGAATCCGCCGAGCGGAAAGTAGGCGCGCACGTTCGTATCGCTCCCTCCGATCGTGCTGGCGCTCGACACCCAGGCGACCGCCGTGTTCTTGCCGCGCGACCAGGCGCCACGCCAATCGAAGACCAGGGTGTCGGAACCTGCTGCGCCGCGACCTGCGTCTTCTGCGCGAACCGTCAATGTCAACGCCTGTCCGCTGCGCGGAAACGTGGTGCTATCGAGCCGGTCGTAGCTGAAGCGCACGAAGCCGGCCTTCGTGTGATAGCTCACATCGGGCACGCTGAAATCGCCGAGGCGCACCGCCGTCGTACCACGCGTGTCAAGGATGCCGGCGCGCAATTCGCCCCAGTTGCTGAACTCGCGCCCGAAATCGAGCCCGTATTCGAAGGTACGGACGCGGTACGCGCCGATCGTCTGGCCATCCTGCAATTGCGGCACGTTGTGCGCCTCGGCCTGCAGGTGCGGGGCGAGGAAAAAATGCTGAAGCGGAGAAAGCGGCTGGTAGAACTCGGCCGCCACGCGCGGAGCGGCGCCCACCTGCAGATCGAGCAGCGCCTCGGCGCCGAGCGGATTCAATTCGGTGAACGAGACCCGTCCCGCCGCATTGAAGGTGCTGTTGCCGGCGAAATCGTCTTCGAGCGAAATGCCGAGCCGCAGGTAGTTCGGTCCCCAGGAATTGCGGTGCGCCGTGAATACCAGGCCGGTCGCTCCCTGCGGCGTGCGATCGACGCGGTAGTCCAGCAGTTCCAGGTTGCCTTGCCCGTAAATCGTCTTGATGCGTGCATCGATCGCGTCAGGATCGAGCGGCTTGCCGATCTGGTCCGCAAACACGGCATTGAGCATGCGCTGGTAGCGAGTCGAGCCCGCATCGGCGGCGATGAACTGCACGGTTGGGAGCGCCGCCACCGGCACCGACGGCATAACCGCGGGTGCAGCATCACGCGGCGTTGCCTACGGCGGCCCGGGCTCACTCGCTGACAGCGCGACGAGCCGCCCCTGCAACTCGCGAGCGGAGGCGACGCCCAAAGCCACCGACGCGGCGACGCCGTTGAAGTCGTACGAGGAATGCTGGCCCAGGGCCGGCTGCAGCAGCACATCGCGCGGGCCCAGCGTCCCGAGCTGGCGCTCCACGTCCCGACGCACGAGGATCGCAAGCGCCTGGTTCGACACGCTCGCCAGCGTGTTGAGTCGGTCGCGTGGTTGAAGTGGGAAGCCCGCGTCGACGACGATCAGCACATCGACGCCCATCGCGCGCGCCACATCGATCGGTAGGTTTTCTGTGAGACCACCATCGACCAGCAAGCGACCGTCGCGTTCCACGGGTGCGAACAATCCCGGCGCGGACATGCTGGCGCGCAACGCGCTCGTGAGATCGCCGGAATCCATGACGACGCTGGCACCGGTTTCGAGATCGGTTGCGACGGCGCGAAACGGAATACGCAGCTCATCGAAGCGAGTCACGGTGGCGACGGGCAGCGTCGCGCGCCGAATCAGCTGCGTTAGCTTCTCGCCCTGCACGAGCCCGGTCGGAATCTGGAGTTTGCGGCCCTGCACGCCGAGCGGCAGGTTGACTAGGAAATCATGTTCCTCCTGCTTGCGCCTGAAACCCAATTCAGCGCGCGGCGGACGATCACGGAATGCATCCTGCCAATCGACCGACGCGAGCAGCCGCTCGATCTCCCGGCCCGACATACCGCTGGCGTACAGGCCACCGACCACCGCTCCCATGCTGGTGCCCGCGATCGCATCGACATGCAGGTGCAGGTCATCGAGCACTTCGAGTACGCCGGCATGCGCCATGCCGCGCGCGCCACCACCGGACAACACGAGCCCTATGCGCGGATGGTCGCCCTGCTGCTGCGCCACTTGTGCGAGGGCGGCGGCCGCGGGTTGCGGCGACGGCTCGGCGCTGGCCACGGC
>JBEPVT010000048.1:0-33115 GCA_041690895.1 Gammaproteobacteria bacterium | reverse complement strand
ACCAAGGATGCGGCCGAGAACCTGTTCCAGAACCTGTTCTTCAACGGCGAGCGCTATGACTTGTCGCCGGTGGGGCGCATGAAGTTCAACCGCCGCGTGGGCCGTGAGGAAATCACGGGCTCGGGTGTGTTGAGCAAGGAAGACATCATTGAGGTCATGAAGACCTTGATCGACATCCGCAACGGCAACGGCCATGTGGATGACATCGACCATTTGGGCAATCGCCGCGTCCGCAGCGTCGGGGAAATGGCGGAGAACGCCTTCCGCATCGGCTTGGTGCGGGTCGAGCGCGCTGTGAAGGAACGCCTGACGATTGCCGAGAGCGAACCGATCATGCCGCAGGAAATGATCAACGCGAAGCCGGTGGCGGCCGCAGTGAAGGAATTTTTCGGCTCCTCGCAGCTGTCGCAGTTCATGGATCAAAACAATCCGCTGTCGGAAGTCACGCACAAGCGCCGCGTCTCGGCCTTAGGCCCAGGCGGTCTGACGCGTGAGCGGGCAGGATTCGAAGTTCGCGACGTGCATCCCACGCATTACGGCCGGGTATGCCCGATCGAAACGCCGGAAGGTCCGAACATTGGTTTGATCAATTCGCTCGCCGTGTATGCGCGCACCAACGACTACGGATTCCTCGAGACTCCGTACCGCCGCGTCTCCAGCGGCAAGGTGACGGACAAGATTGATTACCTGTCGGCGATCGAGGAAGGCCAGTACGTGATTGCGCAGGCGAACGCGACCTTGAATGAAAAGGGCGAGTTCGTCGATGACTTAATCTCCTGCCGTACGCAGAATGAGTTCACCTTGTCTGCCGCGGACAAGATCCATTACATGGACGTCAGCCCCAAGCAGATTGTGTCGGTGGCAGCTTCTTTGATCCCGTTCTTGGAGCATGACGACGCCAACCGCGCCCTCATGGGATCGAACATGCAGCGCCAAGCAGTACCGACCCTACGCTCGGAAACCCCGTTGGTGGGAACCGGGATGGAGCGCGCAGTCGCCATCGACTCCGGCGTCACCGTGGTGGCGCGGCGCGGCGGCAGTGTCGACTCGGTCGATGCTTCGCGCATTGTGGTCCGCGTGAACGACGATGAAACGACCGCCGGGGAACCGGGCGTCGACATCTACTCGCTGACCAAGTACACGCGTTCGAACCAAAACACCTGCATCAATCAGCGGCCGTTGGTCAATGCCGGCGATGCG
The DNA here is from genome assembly GCA_041690895.1 of Gammaproteobacteria bacterium. Taxonomy (GTDB): domain Bacteria; phylum Pseudomonadota; class Gammaproteobacteria; order Steroidobacterales; family Steroidobacteraceae; genus Bog-1198. The sequence goes on along the minus strand of JBEPVT010000048.1, from coordinate 31,915 downwards.
ATCAAGCGCGGCGACGTGCTGGCGGATGGCCCCTCGACGGATCTGGGCGAGCTCGCGCTCGGCCAAAACCTGCTGGTGGCCTTCATGCCCTGGAATGGCTACAACTTCGAAGATTCCATCCTGATCTCCGAGCGCGTAGTCGAGGAAGATCGCTTTACGACCATTCACATCGAAGAACTCACCTGCGTCGCGCGCGACACCAAGTTGGGTCCCGAGGAAATCACCGCCGATATCCCGAACGTGGGCGATTCGGCGCTGGCGAAGCTCGACGAGGCCGGCATTGCGTTCATCGGTGCGGAAGTGCGCGCCGGCGATATTCTGGTGGGCAAGGTCACGCCGAAAGGCGAGACCCAGCTGACGCCGGAAGAAAAGTTGTTGCGGGCGATCTTCGGCGAGAAGGCTTCCGACGTAAAAGACACCTCGCTGCGCGTGCCTCCCGGCATGGACGGCACGGTGATCGATGTACGCGTGTTCACGCGTGACGGAGTCGAAAAAGATTCGCGTGCCCTGGCGATCGAGAAATCAGAGCTCGAGCGCGTGCGCAAGGACTTGGCCGATCAGCAGCGCATTCTGGAAGACGATTTGTTCCAGCGCGTGCGCGGCATGATCGAAGGCAAGGCTGCTGAAGCGGGCCCGAAGAAGATCAAATCCGGCACACAGATCGACGATGCCTATCTCGTCGATTTGCCGCGGGAACAGTGGTTCGAGATTCGCTTCAAGGAAGAAGAGGTCAATACGCAGCTGGAGACGGTCTCCGAGCGTTTGAAAGGCCAGCGCAAGGCGTTTGAAAAGCGCTTCGAAGAGAAAAAGACGAAGATCACCGCGGGCGACGATTTGGCCCCGGGTGTGCTCAAGATGGTCAAGGTGTACTTGGCGGTGAAGCGCCGTGTGCAACCGGGCGACAAGATGGCGGGACGTCACGGCAACAAGGGCGTGATCTCCTCCATCGTTCCGGTAGAGGACATGCCCTACATGGCAGATGGCACGCCGGTGGACATCGTGTTGAACCCCCTAGGTGTTCCTTCACGCATGAACATCGGCCAGATTCTCGAGACCCACTTAGGTTGGGCCGCGAAGGGCTTGGGTGCCAAGATCGGCAAGATGCTCGAGGCGCAGCACGCGGTTGTGGAATTGCGCAAATTCTTGGGCCAGGTCTACAACGAGACCGGCGGCCAGAAGGAAGACATTAAGTCGATGAGCGATGCCGAAGTCATCGAGTTGGCCAGCAACTTAAAGAAGGGCGTGCCGATGGCGACGCCGGTGTTCGACGGCGCCAGCGAGGAGGAGATCAAAAATCTGCTTACTCTGGCGGACCTACCGACCTCCGGTCAGACCGTGCTGCACGACGGTCGTACCGGCGAGCAGTTCGAGCGGCCGGTCACGGTCGGCTACATGTACATGTTGAAGTTGAACCATCTGGTCGACGACAAGATGCATGCGCGCTCCACGGGACCGTACAGCTTGGTCACCCAACAGCCGTTGGGGGGCAAGGCGCAGTTCGGCGGCCAGCGTTTCGGAGAGATGGAAGTGTGGGCGCTGGAGGCTTATGGCGCCGCGTACACCTTGCAGGAAATGCTCACCGTCAAGTCGGACGACGTCAACGGCCGCACCCAGATGTACAAGGCGATTGTCGATGGCAACCACGAAATGAAAGCCGGCATGCCGGAATCGTTCAATGTCCTGGTGAAGGAGATACGTTCCTTGGCCATCAACATCGAACTAGAGAGCGAGGCCTAATCAATGAAAGACTTACTCAAGTTGTTCAAGCAGCAAGTGCCGGTCGAGAATTTCGATTCGATCAAGATCGGACTTGCTTCGCCGGACATGATCCGCTCCTGGTCGTACGGCGAAGTCAAAAAGCCGGAAACCATCAATTACCGCACCTTCAAGCCGGAACGCGACGGCCTGTTCTGCGCGAAGATCTTCGGGCCAGTAAAGGACTACGAGTGCCTGTGCGGCAAATACAAGCGCCTCAAGCATCGCGGTGTGGTGTGCGAGAAGTGCGGCGTTGAAGTGACTCAGTCGAAGGTGCGCCGCGAGCGCATGGGCCACATCGAGCTCGCGAGCCCGACCGCGCACATCTGGTTCTTGAAGTCGCTGCCCTCGCGCATCGGTTTGATGCTCGACATGACCTTGCGCGAAATCGAGCGTGTGCTGTATTTCGAGGCCTTCGTGGTCGTCGATCCGGGCATGACCTCGTTGCAGCGCGGTCAGTTGCTTACCGATGAAATGTACTTGGAATCGATCGAAGAGCACGGCGATGAGTTCGACGCGCGCATGGGCGCGGAGGCCGTTCATGAACTCTTGAAGTCCATGGATTTGCCCGCGGAGGTCGTGAAGGTTCGCGAGGACATGGCGAACACGAACTCGGAGACCAAGATCAAGCGCTTGTCGAAGCGCCTGAAGCTCATCGAAGCGTTCATGGAGGCGGGCAACAAGCCGGAATGGATGGTGCTCACCGTATTGCCGGTGCTGCCGCCTGATCTGCGTCCGCTGGTGCCCCTCGACGGCGGCCGTTTCGCGACCTCCGACCTGAACGATCTGTATCGGCGCGTCATCAATCGCAACAACCGCTTGCGCCGGCTGCTCGAGTTGAATGCGCCGGACATCATCGTGCGCAACGAAAAGCGCATGCTGCAAGAGGCAGTGGATGCGCTCTTGGACAACGGTCGCCGCGGTCGCGCCATCACCGGCACCAACAAGCGCCCCTTGAAGTCCTTGGCCGACATGATCAAGGGCAAGCAGGGCCGCTTCCGCCAGAACTTGCTCGGCAAGCGTGTCGACTACTCGGGCCGCTCGGTGATCGTGGTCGGCCCGACGTTGCGCCTGCATCAATGCGGGTTGCCGAAGAAAATGGCGCTGGAATTGTTCAAGCCGTTCATCTTCTCCAAGCTGCAAATGCGCGGTGAAGCCTCGACCATCAAGGCTGCGAAGCGCCTGGTCGAGCGTGAAGGACCGGAAGTGTGGGACATCTTGGAAGAGGTGATCCGCGAACATCCGGTGCTCTTGAATCGCGCCCCCACCTTGCACCGCCTCGGCATTCAGGCTTTCGAGCCTGTGCTGATCGAGGGCAAGGCGATCCAGCTGCATCCGCTGGTCTGCACGGCGTTCAACGCCGACTTCGACGGCGATCAAATGGCCGTGCACGTGCCGCTATCCATCGAGGCACAGCTCGAAGCGCGTGCGCTCATGATGTCGTCCAACAACATCCTCTCGCCGGCGAACGGTGAGCCGATCATTGTTCCGTCGCAGGACGTGGTGCTCGGCTTGTACTACATGACCCGTGAAAAAGTGGGTGCGAAAGGCGAGGGCATGGCATTCAGCGATGTCAGCGAAGTGCACCGCGCTTACGAGAGCCGCAACATCGACCTGCAGGCCAAGGTCAAAGTGCGCCTGGTCGAGCACATTCGCGATGCCAGCGGACAGTTGGTGAAGAATACTCGAGTGGTAGACACCACGGCGGGCCGGGCATTGCTGTCTGAGATTCTGCCGAAGGGTTTGTCGTTCGATGCCATCAATCAGGATATGACCAAGAAGATCATTTCCGGAACGATCAATGCGTGCTACCGCACCGTGGGTTTAAAGGAAACGGTCGTGTTCGCCGATCAGCTCATGTACACCGGTTTCCAGTACGCGACGCGATCCGGCGTATCGATCGGCGTAGACGACATGGTCGTACCGCAGCAGAAGCTCAAGATCCTGGCCACCGCGGAAAAGGAAGTGAAGGAGATCCAGGAGCAGTACTCCTCGGGACTCGTGACAAACGGTGAACGCTACAACAAGGTGGTCGACATCTGGTCGCGCACCAACGACCAAGTGGCGAAGGCCATGATGGAGAAGTTGGGTACCGATGAGGTCAGCGACTCGAAGGGCAATAAGGTTCGTCAGAAGTCGTTCAATTCAATCTTCATGATGGCCGATTCGGGCGCTCGCGGTTCCGCCGCGCAGATTCGTCAGCTGGCCGGCATGCGCGGTCTCATGGCGAAGCCGGATGGTTCCATCATCGAAACGCCGATCACGGCGAATTTCCGTGAAGGCTTGAACGTACTGCAGTACTTCATTTCGACTCACGGCGCGCGTAAGGGCTTGGCGGACACCGCGTTGAAAACGGCGAACTCCGGTTATCTGACCCGTCGACTGGTCGACGTAGCGCAGGACCTCGTGGTCACCGAGATCGATTGCGACACAGCTAATGGCTTGTCCATTACTCCAATCGTCGAAGGCGGCGACGTGGTCGAAGGCTTGGGCGAACGCGTGCTGGGTCGTGTGGTCTCCGAAGACGTTGTGGTCGCTTCCAGCGGCGAAGTGCTGGTCAAAGCCGGCGCATTGATCGATGAAAAATTGGTCAAGCTGCTGGAGAAAATGGGCATCGATCAGGTCATGGTGCGTTCGCCCATTACCTGCGAAACCCGCTATGGCGTTTGCGCACAGTGTTACGGCCGCGATTTGGGCCGCGGGCATCGCATCAACATCGGCGAGGCGGTCGGCGTCATTGCGGCACAATCGATCGGCGAGCCGGGGACGCAGCTGACGATGCGCACTTTCCACGTCGGCGGCGCAGCCTCAAGAGCTGCAGCGTCCAATGGCGTCGAAGTCAAGAGCAAGGGCACGATTCGCCTCCACAACATCAAGACCGTGCGCCATGAGCGCGGGCACTTGGTCGCGGTGTCGCGTTCGGGCGAGTTGGGCGTGGTGGATGAGTTTGGTCGCGAGCGCGAGCGTTACAAGATTCCATACGGCGCGTCCATTACCGTGAACGATGCGGACATCGTCACGGCGGGACAGGCGGTTGCCAACTGGGATCCGCACACCCACCCCGTAGTCACGGAAGTGGCCGGCATGATCAAGTTCTCCGACTTCGTCGACGGCATCACCGTCACCTCGCAGGTCGACGAAGTTACCGGCCTGACTAGCACCGTGGTCCTGGATCCTAAGCAGCGCGGTTCAGGCGGCAAGGACCTGCGTCCGGTCGTTCGGCTGACCAATGCCAAGGGGAAGGAGGTTACGTTCCACAATACCGACATCCCAGCGGTGTACGCATTGCCGGCAGGCGCAATCGTCAGCCTGGAAGACGGTTCGAAGGTATCCGTGGGCGATGTCATTGCGCGTATTCCGCAAGAGTCTTCGAAGACTCGCGACATTACCGGCGGCTTACCGCGCGTGGCTGACTTGTTCGAGGCTCGAAAACCGAAGGATTCCGCGATTCTCGCGGAGCGCTCAGGCACCGTGAGCTTCGGCAAGGAAACCAAGGGCAAGCGCCGCTTGATCATTACCAGCGAAGGCACGGATAAGTATGAGGAGTTGATTCCGAAGTGGCGCAACCTCAACGTGTTCGAAGGCGAACAGGTAGAGAAGGGCGAGGTCATCGCCGACGGCGAGCCCAACCCGCACGACATTCTGCGCCTGCAGGGTGTCGAGGCGCTGGCGAATTACCTCGTGCGTGAAATCCAAGACGTGTATCGCCTCCAGGGTGTGAAGATCAACGATAAGCACATCGAGGTGATTGTGCGACAGATGTTGCGCAAGATCGAAGTGTTGGATGCCGGCGATTCGGCGCTGCTTCGCGGCGAACAGATGGATCGCGGCAGACTGCTCGATGTCATCGCTCGACAGAAGGCCGAGGGCAAGCACCAGTCGACCTGGGAGCCTTTGTTGTTGGGTATTACCAAAGCATCGTTGGCCACGGAGTCATTCATCTCAGCGGCATCGTTCCAAGAAACCACCCGCGTCCTCACCGAGGCCGCAGTGCGGGGCCTGAAGGATGATCTGCGCGGATTGAAGGAAAATGTCATTGTTGGACGCCTCATTCCTGCGGGAACCGGCTTCGCCTATCATGCGCGACGTCGGCGCGCCTCCGACGACAGCCGTCGCCGCAGTTTTATGGATGTCAGCGGCGGAATGGGCGATTCGGACGATGCAGTACCGGCGGCGGACACCGAAGTTGCGGAATAGAAGAATAAGAAGTTTTTAAAAAATATGGCCTCGAATCCGCAAGGGCTCGAGGCCTTTTTGTGTGCGCCGGCAGGGCGCACTCACTGGGAGCTGAAAGTCCTCTACACACCCGACACGGGGAAGTGTTAGCGAGATAAGGCTTGAGCGGCCTTGGCGCATTCAATTGGCGAGGGACGCTCACAAAGAGCCCCCCCACTATAGGGCATCGTCCGCTACTCTAACTTGTGTTCGCTACCGAACAGACAAAGTGAGTGGCAGCGCCGCACGCTGCTCAACCCGCGTCCATCGCGGTTTCCCCTTGGGTGATGTGAGCGGAGCGCGTTCGCCATCACTCGCAGGGTGGGATCAAATAAAAGGAGGGATCGCACATGCGGCATGCACACTGGATGCGCCGTGCTTGGCTCATTGCAGGTTCGCTAGGTGTCTTTATCGCGGCGCCGATGGCGCACGCGGTGCCCAGTTTCGCTCGGCAAACCGGCATGACCTGCGCAGCCTGTCACACAGTGTTTCCCGAACTGACTCCCTTCGGCCGGGAATTCAAGCTGAACGGCTACGTGATGGACAACATCAAGCAGATCACGGGAATCAACACGGATAACCGCCAGACTCTCTCCCTGAATTCCATCCCGCCGCTGTCGGTCATGCTGCAAATCTCTTACACGCATACCGGTACCGCGCTGCCCGATAGCGCCGCCACCGGCGCGCTCGCGAAGGACGGCGATGTGCTGTTTCCGCAGCAGGCGAGTTTGTTCTATGCGGGGAAAATCGCCGACAATTTCGGCGCCTTCATTCAGCTGACGTATAACGGAGTCGACGATCACTTTGGCATCGACAACACCGACATTCGCTACGCACGGCATTTCGACTTGGGCAGCGACAGCGATGCCAAGGCGCATACCTTGATCGTCGGCGTGACCGTGAACAACAATCCCACCGTGCAGGACGTATGGAATACCACGCCGGCGTGGGGTTTCCCGTACTCTGGAAGCAGTACGGCGCCGACACCGATGACTTCGGCGAGAATCGACAGTGGCGGCGGCGGCCTGGGCCAGAATGTTGCGGGCGTCGGCGTCTATGCCTGGTTTGACAGCAGCCTGTATGCCGAGCTCACGCTGTACACATCAGCCATTGTCGGCGGCGCGCACCCGCTGGACAGCACCCAAGCCCAAGTGGCGCACGGCGTGCTGCCTTACTGGCGCCTGGCTTACGAGCATCGATGGGACCGCAGTTCCCTGGAAGTGGGTACCTATGGAATCGTGGCCAAGCAGCACCCGGGCAACGGCATGCCGCTGCAGGGTCACACCGACCAATACACCGATACCGCGGTGGATGCGCAGTACCAGTTCATCGGCGAGGATCATCTATTCACGGTGATCTCTAGCTACATCAACGAGAAGCAGAAGCTCGACGCGAGTTTTGTGAATGCGCTGGCGCAAAACCCAAGCAACACGCTCAAGACCTTCAAACTGATGGGCGAGTATTACTACCGGCGCACGCTCGGCGGCACGCTGGCTTACTTCAATATTGCGGGCAGCACGGATGTGCTGTTGTACGCACCGGCGCCGGTGGGCGGCAGTGCGAACGGCAATCCCGGCTCGAGCGGCTACACCGGCGAGTTGAATTACCTGCCGTGGCTCAACACCAAACTGCAGCTGCAGTATGTGCACTACGTCAAATTCAACGGCGCGAGCAACGACTATGACGGCGTCGGCCGTAACGCCTCGAACAACGACACCCTGTACTTGCTGGGCTGGATCAACTTCTAGCCTATGAGTTTTGGAGCACACGCATGAAACTGAGTTTCCTTATCGCTTTGGGTTTCGGCGCGTTGCCGTACGTGAGCGGGTCGGCAATGGGCGCCGATGTGGCGGCCGAGAAAGCCGGCCCCGCCCTGCAAAACACCGTGCAAACCTGCGCCGCCTGCCACGGCGTGAACGGCCGCAGCGTTGCGCCGACATTTCCGAATCTGGCGGGGCAGACCGCGCCATACCTCGAAGCCCAGTTGAAGGCGTTCAAGGATCAAACGCGGGGCGACCCGGATGCGCAGGCCTACATGTGGGGCATGGCTGCGCCCTTGAGCGACGCCCTGATCGGCGAACTTGCCGCGTACTATGCGAAGCAGGCACCAGCCAAGGGCAAGAGCGATTCCGCGTTGATCACCCGCGGCAAAGAGGTGTTTGAACAGGGCATCCCGACGGCGCGGATTCCGGCTTGCGCTACCTGTCACGGCGCAAATGGCCAGGGGCTGGCCGCCTTCCCGCGGCTCGCCGGCCAGCATGCACCCTACCTGCTGAAGCAGCTCATTGTAATTCAGAGCGCCTTGCGCAATGCGCCAGTGATGCACGGCGTGGTGAAGGAACTGAGCCGCGATCAGATGCTGGCGGTGACCGCGTATCTTGAGTCTATATAAATCGCCGACGACTCGGCGACACCTAGTGTCCCGAAGGTCCGCGTCACGCTCGACAGCCTGCACGAACCCGACGCGCCGTACTGACATGTGGCATTTCAGCTGGATCCTGGCCCGCGGACTCGCGGCTACTCTTGGCGTACGCGTGCTGCGCAGCTCTTCCGGCAGCCGCGCGAATTCATCGCTTGCTGGCAGCAGCCGGGAGGTTGCGCAAAAAGAGCGACTGGAAACGATAGCGACGACCGCTCAGGCACTCATTCGTGTAAGAGCGATCACCAGACAAGGCTCCTGTCCTCTGACAGACTGCCGACATAATATAGGCGCAGTGTATGACTGAACACTCACATAGGCCGCGCCATGAAAACACACGATTCTCAATTGCTCGAGCTGCCGCCGTTTCAGGAGCTGAACACAGTCGCGGAGCGTAGCACCGGCACCGTGGACGATAAGGACGAGCCCGAGGATGAGCGGCCAGACGAAAATGAGGCGCCCATTCGCGAGACCAGCGACAAAACCGAAGCCCCGGAAGAGTTTGAGCTCGACGACGAGGACAGTTTGCCCCACCCCGAGGACGATGAAGCAGAGACGTGATTCGAATCACGTTTTTATCCGCTGGCGCCATTATTCTTGGCGCATGCTGTTTCTTTTCGCATTTGCCCGTCTGATTCCCGGCGAACCGGAGCCCAATGACTTGCTCGCCCAAACGCATGCAGCCCTGGGACATTTGGGTCTGACCGTCATCGCGATAGTTTTCGTGCTCGTCACTTTCTGGAAGGGCTAGTCCAGCCAAAATTCGCCTTGTGATGCCAGTCTGATGCAGTGGTACTGGCGTATCAAATTCCTAGTGGTCTGCGGCGCGAAAAATCGCAATAGCAAACCCAATGGTCAAGCCCGTCACCAGCGCCGGTACCGGGGCTGAAGCGGGATCCATGGCGAGTGGGAGAAATCAGGGCGGGAAGATCGCGCATCCGCTCAAAGGTGTAGTGCGCGCCCGCCTCGGTCAGGCGATGTCTGGGCGTAAGCGCGCAATAGCCGAATACCGTCATGCCGGCGGCCACATCGGCTCTAACTCCCGTGGCAACGCGGCTGCAGCGCGGGCCTGGAACTGCTCCACGAACTCGTGGGAACCGGCCGACCAAGCCGCGTTGTGTCCATCGCAATCGAAAATCACTAAGCCAAAATTCCGCGGCGGCTCTTTCATGCGTGCGGTTAGCATAGGCTAGACTGAGCCTGCCGCAACTTTGCTAGAGTGGTTGCAAGCGCTGTGCGAGACATGGCAACCACAAGAACCGGAGGGAAAGGTGTCTACCGCAAGCTCGGCGATCGCCTCTGTTCCGGCCGAGACGCGCCACGGCCGCGTGATTCTCGGCGCTGCGCTCGGCACCGGCTTCGAGTGGTACGACTTCTTCCTGTACGGCTCGCTGGCGAGCGTCATCTCGAAGCAGTTCTTTACCGGCGTTAGCGAATCCATCGGATTCATCTTCGCGCTGCTAACTTTCGCTGCCGGATTCGCCGTCCGACCGTTCGGTGCGCTGGTGTTCGGCAGGCTGGGCGATCTCGTGGGGAGAAAGAAGACCTTTCTCACGACGATCATCATCATGGGCACTGCGACCACGCTGGTCGGCCTCCTGCCGACCTACAATTCCGTGGGAATCTTTGCGCCGATTGCCCTCATCACGCTGCGTATGCTCCAGGGTCTTGCCGTCGGCGGCGAGTACGGCGGCGCTGCGATCTACGTGGCAGAACATGCGCCGCCCGGAAAGCGCGGGTACTACACGAGTTGGATTCAGATCACCTCAACGCTGGCGCTGCTTCTGAGCTTGGTGGTCATCCTGATCTGCCGCGCGGCGCTGGGATCCGACTTCGAGACGTGGGGCTGGCGGATCCCTTTCCTGCTCTCCACGGTTCTGTTGGCGATCTCCGTGTACATCCGCTTGCAGCTGGCGGAGTCGCCTGTGTATCAGCGCCTGGTGGCCGAGGGGTCAGCTTCGCGAGCCCCGATTCGGGACGCATTTGGCGACTCCCGCAATCTGAAACGGATTGTCGCGGTGTTATTCGGCGCGACCGCAGGAATGAACGTCATTTGGTACGGCGGTCAACTCTACGCGCTGTACTTCCTGACGCAAGTGCTCAAGGTCGAGCAACAGACGGCAAATCTGCTGCTGGCGGGGGCACTCTTGGCTGGGACCCCTTTGTACCTCGTGTTTGGCCGGCTCTCGGACCGCGTGGGCCGGAAAAAAGTGATACTGCTGGGAATGGCACTCGCCGCTTCCACCTACTTTCCTCTCTATCACGCGATCACGCATTTTGCGAATCCGGCGATCTCGGAAGCGGCGCGGCGCGCGCCCGTGACGATCCTCGCAGCGCGCGGTGATTGCGGTCTGCAGTTTGATCCCATCGGACAGAGAGGACCTGTCAAGTCGTGCGACGTCGCTAGAGCGGCCCTCGCCAACGCCGGGATCCCCTACGCCACCGAGATCGCGGCCAGCCCAGGCGCGACGGTTATCCGCATCGGACGCCGCGGCGAGAGCGCAGCCGAGATTCCGTCGTTTGAGGGAGCACGGCTTTCGGCGGAGCGCCTCAAGCATGAAAACGAAGTGTTCAGCGCCAACGTGAACCGCGCGCTGCGGACAGCCGGCTATCCGGCGAAAGCCGATCCAGCGAGGATCGACGTTCCCATGCTGCTCATCATCCTGTTCATACTGATGGTGTACGTCACGCTAGTCACCGGACCTATGGCTGCGTGGCTGGTCGAGCTTTTCCCGGCGCGGATCCGCTACACGTCCATGTCGGTTCCCTACCATATCGGCGCGGGGTGGTTTGGCGGATTCCTGCCCGCGGTGGCTTTCGCGCTGGTGGCGATCACCGGTGATATCTATTCAGGCCTTTGGTACCTGGTGATTGTGGTCAGCGTAACGCTGATCGTCGGTGCGTGCTGCTTGCCCGAGACTGCAGGTCGTCACCAGACCTACGCGGAAAGAGACTAGAGCGGGCGGCAGGAATTGCATGCCCGCATTGCAGATTATTCGCAGGTCCTCATTTAAGCGCACGCCGTGGAAAAATGGCGGTGGCTTTACCCATGAGGTATTTCGTGTGCCACCCACAAGTGAGCCCTTTCTTTGGCGCGTCAGTGTGGCGCAGATTGAGTCGTCTGGCCCGTTCTCGGATTTCACCGGTTACGATCGCAAGATGGTGCTGCTGCAGGGACGAGGAATTGCGCTCAAGTTCGGCAGCGGGGAACATCGTGTATTGCGGAGCATCGCTGATTTTGTGGAGTTCGACGGGGCTATGCCCACTCACTGTGAACTCATCGATGGACCGTGCTTGGATTTGAATCTCATGGTGGCGAAATCGCTGCGATCAACGCTGCGCCTCGAGTGCTTGACTGAGAAACTGCCGGTGGCTGCAAACCGCGGTGAAACGACTTTGATATTTGGTATCCAGGGCCCATTGTCATTGGACAGTGACGCGGGGGAAACTGCTCGGCTCGCGCCATGGGATCTTGCTATCCTTGAAGATTGCAGGGCACTTTTGAGCAAAATACCCCTCGGCGAGACATCTGCGCCGAGCGCAGTGATTATTGCGACGATTCGCAACTAAAATTAGAGATCATGGCAGCCAACCCAAAACCGCCTTCCCCCGATAGTCTCGAAGACCTGCGCCAGACGATACGGGACCACGGCACCTGGCCCGAGGATCGCGCGGTGCAGCGACTGTTGCATGGCCTGGAACTCACCGGCGGCGCGCGTCATCGCGCCGTCGCCGTGGCAGTGAAATTGGTCGAAGGCGCTCGTGCGCGCCGCGACGAGCGTGCGTTTTTGGATGCATTTCTGCAGGAATTCGGCTTGTCGAATCAAGAGGGTATTGCGCTAATGTGCATTGCCGAAGCGCTGTTGCGCATTCCGGATGATGTCACGGCGGATCGATTAATCGCTGAGAAGCTTGCGAGCGGCGATTGGTCTGCTCATGCAGGCCAATCGGAATCGCTGTTTGTCAACGCCTCGACCTGGGGCTTGATGCTGACCGGCGGCATTCTTGATCTGGATACCTCCATCAAGACCGATGCGGCCGGATGGATGCGCAAGCTGACGCGCAAAGCGGGCGAGCCTTTGGTCCGCCTCGCCGTGCGCCGGGCCATGAAGATTATCGGCGGCGAATTCGTGGTCGGACGCAGCATTGAAGAAGCACTGGCGCGCAGCGCCCGCGAATCGGAAGTGGCGCTGTGCTCCTTTGATATGTTGGGCGAGGGCGCGCGCACGCTGCAAGATGCCGCACGCTACTTAAAGTCTTACCAACATGCCATTAAGGTCATCGGATCCACGGCTGCGGGACGTGCGGTTCATGAGGTCTCGAGCATTTCCATCAAGCTCTCGGCCTTGGAGCCTCGATACAGCCTGCTGCAGCGTGAACGCGTCATGCAGCGGTTGGTGCCACAGGTGCAAGAGCTCGCGCGCCAATCGGCACGTCTCGGCATACAACTGACCATCGATGCCGAAGAGGCGGATCGCCTCGATCTCTCGCTGGACGTGATCGAAGCGCTGGCGAAAGATCCAACCACCAAAGAGTGGCCGGGACTCGGGCTTGCCGTGCAAGCCTACGGCAAACGCGCGTTGGAGGTCATCGATTGGGTTGCCGCCGTCGCCCGGCAACATGGACGGCGTATGACGATACGTTTAGTGAAGGGTGCGTACTGGGATTCCGAGATTAAGCGCTCCCAGGAGCGGGGTCTCGACGGCTATCCCGTGTACACCCGTAAAGTGACAACCGATGTGTCCTATTTGGCCGGCGTCGGGCGCCTGTTCAAACACAATGATTTCATTTATTCGCAATTTGCGACCCATAACGCACATAGCATCGCGGCAGTGCTGGAGCTGGCGCCGGCGGGCGCCGACTTTGAATTTCAGCGGTTGCACGGCATGGGCCGACTGCTCTACGCAGAGGCGGCGCGTCAAGTCGCGAATTTCCCGCGAGTACGTGTATATGCCCCGGTGGGGGAGCACAAGGATTTGCTTGCCTACCTCGTAAGGCGTCTGCTCGAGAATGGCGCCAACACGTCGTTTGTCAATCGCTTCATGGATGAGCAGGTGCCCGTGGCTGAGATTGTCCGCGATCCGATCTCGGAACTTGAGCGATTGGATTCGTATGCGCATGCGCGTCTGCCGATACCGGCCGCTATGTATTCTGACCGGCGCAATTCTCGCGGGATCGATCTGGGAGATCCGCGAGAGCTTGAAACCTTGCGCGCGGAGATTTCGCCTCGCGCGAAGAAATCCACCGATACGCTGACCGCGGGCCCGATTATCAATGGTGAGTTGCTGAAGGGACACGCGCATCCAGTGGCCAACCCCGCGGATCGGCGCGAGCAAGTTGGCACGACGCGCGATGCGACGCCGGTTGAAATCAAGATGGCGTTTGATGCTGGCGCTGCCGCACAGCCTGCATGGAATTTGAGCGGCGGCAATGTGCGCGCCGATTGCCTGGAAAACGCCGCCGATTTACTTGAGGCAGACCGCGCGGCGTTTCACGAACTTTTGGTTCGTGAAGCGGGCAAGACCGTTTCGGATGCGATCGCAGAGGTGCGCGAAGCCGTCGATTTTTGCCGATACTATGCGTTGCGGGCGCGCAAGCAATTTGCAATTCCGGAGCGGCTCGAGGGACCTACGGGCGAAATGAACGAGCTCATGCTGCAGGGGCGAGGAGTTTTTGCCTGTATCAGCCCCTGGAACTTTCCGCTGGCGATTTTTGCAGGGCAAGTGACCGCAGCGCTCGCCGCAGGGAATGCCGTAGTCGCGAAGCCGGCCGAACCCACGCCATTGATTGCCGCACGTTTTATTCGGCTTCTGCATAAGAGCGGTATTCCGCCGCAAGCGCTGCACTTGGTCCCCACGCCAGGGCGTCTGTTCGGTGAGGTCGCGCTGGCGCATCCGGCGCTGGCCGGCGTGGCCATGACCGGCTCGACGGCCACTGCACTGACAATCAATCGCGCGATGGCCGCGCGCAGCGGAATTATTGTGCCGCTGATTGCGGAAACCGGCGGCTTGAACGCCATGATTGTGGATTCAACCGCGCTGCCCGAACAGGTGGTCGACGATGTGGTGAGTTCGGCATTCATGAGTGCCGGACAGCGTTGCTCCGCACTTCGCTTGCTGTTCTTGCAGGAAGAAATTGCCGACACCGTGCTGGAGATGATCACGGGCGCTATGGATGAGCTGCTCATCGGTGATCCGTCGAAGCTACAAACCGATGTAGGTCCGGTCATCAACGCGGCCGCTCGCGACGGGTTGGTGCAGCATGTGGCTCGGATGCGCAAGGAGGCGCGCATCGTGAAGGCCTGTGAGCTGGACGAATCGCATGCGCATGGCAGCTTTTTTGCGCCGCATCTCATCGAGCTCGACACCGCAGGACAGCTAACCCGCGAGGAATTTGGGCCCGTACTGCATGTCGTGCGGTATCGATCGAGCGAGATACAGCAAGTGTTGCAGTCCATTCGCGACAGTCACTATGGCCTCACTCTGGGCGTGCAAACCCGGCTGGAATCTTTTTGGCGGCAAGTATTCGCGGATACATCGATCGGCAATACATATGTCAATCGCAATATGATCGGCGCAGTGGTCGGCGTGCAGCCCTTCGGCGGCAATGGGCTATCGGGCACCGGTCCGAAAGCCGGTGGTCCGCATTATCTAACGCGATTCGCGAATGAACGCACGCTGACGGTTAATACCACGGCCACCGGCGGCAACGCGGCACTGCTCAACCTTGGCAATTAGAGCCAGCCAGCCTTTATATTTTCGGCCGGTGCCCGGCGATGTTAATGGCTTCCTAGGTTCGATCGTCGACAACCTGTAGGTTGATCGGATTCTTTCCCCTGGGCAACCTACTGCAGCTCGTTGGCCGCGATTGTCGGCCGTTTCCTACAGGCAGACTCGAGCTTCTCACGTAGAATTAGCCAAAGGCCAGTCGAGCATCGCCATGGATTCAGTCAACTCTTTTAAAAAGTTCGAATGGCGCCGTGCGCAGCGATCTGCCGCTGCCGCCCAAAACCTTGATCGGATTTCTCTTGGCCGTAATCGCGGTGGTGATTGTGGCGCTGTTGTCCTATCAATCGTTACAAACGACAACGACCACTGCTGTAAACCTGACGCATACCATAGACGTGCTGGGGCGCCTTGAAGGTCACCTTTCCACATTGAAGGATGCGGAAACCGGGCAGCGCGGATTTCTGCTCACCGGCGAGGAAAACTATTTGGCGCCGTACACCGAGGCGAATGACGCATTGCCGGATGAGCTCAAGTCGATGCGCGCGCTGCTCGCCAACCGGCCCGAACAGCTAAGGCGATTGGACGCGCTCGAGTCTCTGGCAAATCTCAAGATGGCGGAACTGGAATCTACCGTTCTCGCGCGTCGCGCCGGCAAACCAGACGCGGCGCTCGCCATAGTACGCACGGATCGCGGCAAAATTTACATGGATCGGATTCGAAGCGTGGTCAGCGAGTTGGGGCGGCCGAACGTCAGTTGGTTGCGCAGCGTGCAGAGGAATCGAGAAATTCCGCGGCGCTATCTTTGGCCGTAACCTTGGGTGGTTCGGGCGTGTTGTTGTTCTTGATTGCCGCAGCTGCGCTGGTCGCGTCTCGCGATTTCCGAGTTCGGCAAGCTCAGGCCTGGATTCGATCCGGCCAAATGGGCCTGAGCGAGCAGATGCAGGGAGACCAGTCGCTCGATAAATTAGGCAACAACATGCTCGGGTTCTTGGCGGCGTACGTGGACGCTCAAGTCGGCGCTGTATACATTGCGGACGCCGGCCATTATCGACGTTTTGCCGGCTACGCCATTCCAGCGGACGACTCGCTGGGTGCCGTGCGGCCCGGTGACGGCTTGGTCGGCCAAGTCGCGAAAGATAGACGTGCTCTTCGAGTGCGCGAGGTCCCGGCCGGTTACTTGCCGATTTCCTCGGGCATCGGTAGGGGCACACCAATTGAGTTGGTGGTCGTTCCAGCGAGCATTGACGGCGTGGTGCACGCCGTCGTGGAATTGGGGTTTTTTCGCGCCACCGATTCCGATCAGCGTGAACTGCTCTCCCGTGTTTCCGAGTCGATTGCTGTGGCCGTGCGCGCCGCCAAGGATCGCCAACGTCTTGAGGAATTACTGCGAGAGACTCAGCAGCAATCCGAAGAGCTCCAGGCCGGCGCAGAGGAGTTACGCGTCAGCAACGAAGAACTCGAGGAGCAGGGGCGCGCCCTCAGAGAATCTCAAGCCAGTCTCGAGGCGCAGCAATCGGAGCTCGAGCAGATCAACTCACAGCTCGAAGAGCAGACGCAATTGCTCGAGCAGCAGAAAGACGAACTCTCCAAAGCGCAGGTCATTCTGACCGCGCGATCCGACGAGTTGCAGCGGGCAAATGAATACAAGAGCGAATTCCTTGCCAATATGAGCCACGAGCTGCGCACCCCGCTCAACTCAACTTTGATCCTGGCGAAGCTCCTCGCCGACAACAAGGACGGCAACCTAACCGCCGCCCAAGTGAAATTTGCGAAAACCATCACATCGGCAGGCAACGACTTGCTTGCGCTCATCAATGATGTGTTGGATTTATCGCGGATCGAGGCCGGTAAGGTTGATCTGGCGCTTGAGCAAGTGTCGATGGCCGCATTGATGGAATCGCTCGTCAAGACGTTTCAGCCCACCGCTGATCAGAATCACTTGCGCTTTTCCTGCGCCACCGAGCCGGGCGTGCCGCAGCAGATTGAGACGGATCCGCAAAGACTCGGACAAATTCTCAAGAATCTATTGTCGAATGCCTAAGTTGCATTGCGCGTATTCTCGCCGCGGGGTGGTTCAGTCGCATTCGCGGTGCGCGACACCGACGTCGGCATTGCACCCCATCAGCAAGAGGTTGTCTTTGAGGCATTTCGCCAGGCAGACGGCAGCATTCACCGCAAGTTCGGCGGCACTGGACTAGGACTATCGATTTCGCGCGACTTGGCGGCCCTATTGCGTGGTGAGATCAGCGTCCAAAGCGAACTGGGCTCGGGGAGTGTATTTACCCTGACCTTGCCCGGCATGTTCAGCTCCAGCGTGGCAAGTCAGGAGATCAGGGCCGTTAAGCCTGAAGCCGTCCCCAAGAATGCTGCCCTGCAAAAGTCGACGCCGGCGGCAACGGAAGATGACCGCCATGCGATTGACCCCGGGGGCCGCGTTATTCTGCTGGTCGAGGACGACCCGGCCTTTGCCATGATCTTGCGCGACTTAGTGCGCGAGATGGGCTTTCAATGCGTCGCCGCCTCATCTGCCAACGACGGACTCATTGCCACGGGACAATATCTGATCAGAGCTATTCTCCTGGACGTCAATCTTCCCGATCACTCCGGACTCGGGGTGCTGGACCGGCTGAAGCGCGATCCGCGAACTCGGCATATCCCGGTGCATATGCTGTCGGTCTGCGATTACAAGCGAGAGGCATTGGAATTGGGCGCGATCGGCTATGCATTGAAGCCGGCAAAGCGGGAGGAGTTGGCCGAGGCGCTGCGTCGATTGGAAGCCAAGATCTTGCAAAGCGTGCGGCGGGTGCTGATCGTTGAGGACGATGCGCGGCAGCGGGAAAACGATACCATCCCATATCCGGCCGCACTTGTTCGACCCCTTCCGCGGCGGCCAACGTCAATCCGGACGCGGCGACGGACTCGGTCTGGGTCTCTACATAGTCTCGCAGATCGTGCTAGCCCACAACGGCACCGTCGATGTGAAAACGGGCCAGGATGATGAAACCGCCTTTCACATTCGACTCCCGCGCGCCGAAGTTACGCCGCGATAAGCTGGCTGATCAGCGCCTCAATTTCGGCGGGCTCGAATGGCTTGATGATGGCCCTAACATTAGGGCCCCAATTTTCGAGCCCAAAGTCCAGCGAATACCCCGACGCAATAATGATCGGGAATTGCGGTTTCACGCGTAGGATACTGCGCGTGAGTTCGATCCCCGACATAACCGGCAAACTGACATCGGTAATGACGATATCGAAGGCGCCTTCGCAAAATGTCTGGAACGCCTGCTCGGCATCGGCGCACGCTACAATTTGACGCCCGTCCTGAGCGAGCAGTTCGGCCGTCACTTCGCGCACGAGTTCATTGTCCTCCACGTAGAGAATTCTCAAGGGGTTTGGCATTTGGGCGCTGCTGCGCAAATCCGGGCTGATGGTCACCGCTGGCGGATCACTAGCGGGTCTTTTGGACCAGCCACAAGCCGGGCTTGCCTTTGGGGCTTAAGCCCAGATGCACCAAAGCCGACTTGCTTTCGAATAGACGCGCGACGGGCAGGCCCTCCCGACGTACCCGACTAACGAAATCCTGAACGCGGGGTCGCGTGCGCATGCCGTCCGATGCGAGAACCGGAAGTTCAACCCGTTCTTCTGCATTTGGATTCCGAGGACGAGCCGAGGGGAATGCGATCGTCGATCTTTCGGTCTTTACCGCCTCGAAGGCTTGCGACGGCGCACGCAGATCTAAGTGTTGAACGGGCTGCTGAAGCTGTTGCATATGTACCTGAGGCCGCCCTCGAGGAGGGGGTGCGGCGACAGCGGCGGATCCCGCCATCAGCGCTACCAGCGCCCAGAATCCAAGCGCCGCCTCGACAGAAAAGCCGTTCTTTTTTAACCTCCTTGGCATGTCGATCAGTTGATCACGATGCGACTGCTGTTGCATTCGGTGGAGCGACCAACTATTCGTAGGAAACGTCTTAGCAAATTTGCTATCGGTGCATTCCTACAGCGCTTCAGGACTCAGCGGCATTATCTCAACCGCACCGGAAAGCGAGCATGCTCCCAGTGCGCATGGCAGCCTAATGCGACTGGGGGTTGCGACATGAATCATCGTTTGGATACATGGGCGTTGGTGCTGGCGGCCGGCGAAGGAAGCCGGCTTCGCGGCCTGACGAGGGACGAGCACGGCGTTAATACACCGAAGCAATTCTGTTCGCTGCAAGGCGGCCCGTGTCTGCTGCAAGAGGCGTTACAAAGGGCTGCCGCGGTCGCCTCCCTGCAACGGATATGCAGCGTCGTATCGCAACAGCACAGGCAATGGTGGACGCCGATATTAAGCTATTTACCCGAGCAGAATGTCATTGCGCAGCCTCTAAACAGAGGTACCGCCTACGGCATTTTGCTGCCGCTGTTGCGAATCGTTGAGCGGGATCCTGACGCAATAGTTGTCCTGCTGCCGGCCGACCATTACTTGCGGGACGAGGAAGTCATGGCGTCATCATTGCGCCGGGCGGCTGGGTTGGCGTATGACGATCGGGGCTCAATTTATCTCCTCGGCATCGAGCCGGACGCGCCGGATACTGAGCTGGGTTATATTTTGCCGACATCTCGTGTCCGAGATAAGGCCGTGGGCGTGCTGCGCTTCATTGAGAAGCCAAACGGAATTAGAGCCCGCGTGCTGCTCGATCAAGGGGCGCTGTGGAATATTTTTGTCATGGCGGCGTCGGCACGGTTGCTGCTCAGTCTTTTCGACGTTAGATTCGCAACTACCATCGCCGCGATGCGCGGCTTCGGCAGGGGCAACCTCGAATCCGTCTACCGGAATTTGGACAGCATGGATTTTTCCCGTGATGTTCTGCAAGGCAAAGAATCGATGCTTAAGGTGCTCACCGTACCGCCATGCGGCTGGACCGATTTGGGTACTCCCGAGAGAGTCGCGCTGATTTTAGAGGGATTGCAAGAAACGGCCACGGCGAGTCCGCCTTACTTTCCAGCGCATGTGAGTTTGGCCGATCAATTTATGCGTCTAAATCTTAGTCGCGCACCTCTCGAAAGGTTCGGCCGCGGCGCGGCGCGCACATTGCCCTAGTTTTTTGGCTTCGAGAATTTAACAGCCGTCAGCGCGTCGAAAACATTGCGCCCGGGATATTGCTTGCAGTCAGCCATGAGTGAGGCTTCGAAAGCCTCGAGACCGCCGGGCTCAAACAGGTGGCTGCCAGACTTCGCAACCGCGAAACCAAACAACCACATCATGATGGTCGCCGCGCTCTCGCGATCCGATTGCACAAGCTCCAGGTGGCGCGAGGCGAATGTTTCGCATTCCAACATCGCTAAGTCCATCGGATTCTTCTTGTCTGGTCTGAGCTTTGCGAGCGCGTCCAGCAAGCTCTCCGCGGGATTGTTTTTGCATTCAGCGTCCAGTGCGAATCCAAAGCCGGCCAAGGCGTCTCCGTACATGAAATGCGCGCCGGATTGCCCCACCGAGTAGCCGAACAACCACATCACGGTATTGATGGCGTCCGTGCCCGGCGCAGCCACCGGCGGCGCAATAACTTCGTTTTGATATTGCACGCAGCTCAAGGTCGCAAGATTGACTTGCGCGGCGCGGCTGGTACCGGCGAGGCAGCCGAGACAGAGCAAGAGCGCCGCGCAAAGTTTCATGGCTCGGACCTTGATGGTAATACTCGGTTGATCAGCACAGCGAAGCGTCCGGACTTTACCCAAGAACGCGCGACATCGATATCGGGCGCGAAATATCGATCGGCTGAGTAAAAGAGGACGTCGCGGCGAATGCTTGCATGAACCTCTTCGAGACGACGGGACGACTTGGCCGGGCGATGAAAATCGATACCTTGCGCGGCTGCGAGTAACTCGATACCGACGACGGCAGCCGCGTTGTCGACCATGACGAGCAAGCGACGCGCGGCGTGGGTTGCCATGCTCACATGGTCTTCCTGATTCGCTGAGGTAGGAATCGAATCGACGCTCGCCGGCGCTGCGAGCGTCTTGTTTTCCGACACCAGCGCAGCTGCGGTAACCTGGGCGATCATGAACCCGGAATTCAGACCGCTGTTGTTGACCAAGAAGGCCGGCAGTCCGCTCATCTTAGGGTCCACGAGCACGGCGGTGCGACGCTCCGACAGGTTGCCGATTTCTGCGATCGCGAGCGCAAGTGTATCGGCGACAATGGCCACGGGCTCAGCGTGAAAATTCCCCCCGGAGAGGACCTCGCCTGATTCGGTGAATAAGAGCGGATTGTCAGTCACGGCGTTGGCTTCGACCTTGAGAGTCGCGCTGCAGTTGCGTATTACATCCAGGCACGCTCCCATCACCTGCGGCTGACAACGGAAGGAATAGGGGTCCTGCACGCGGGTGCATTCCAAATGCGAGGCTCGAATGGCACTGCCGGCGATCAGTTCCCGATACTCGCGTGCGACGGCCATTTGGCCGGGCTGACCGCGAACCTGCTGAATACGCGCATCGAAGGGCGAGTCACTGCCCTTTAGGGCGTCGACCGACATGGCGCCGGCGACGACTGCGGCGGCGAATAGATCCTCGGCTCCAAATAAACCCGCCAACGCCAGTGCCGTGGATACTTGCGTACCGTTGATTAAGGCCAGTCCTTCTTTGGCCCGCAACCTGATTGGCTGCAATCCCGCCTTGCGCAATCCGTCGGCGGCCGGCAATTTGGTTCCGTTCACGCGCACGTGGCCAATGCCCAGCAGAGTCGCGCTTAAGTGCGCCAAGGGCGCCAAGTCTCCGGATGCACCGACCGATCCCTGGGCGGGGATCACCGGATACACTTCGTGCTCGAGCAGCGCGAGCAAGGCGTCTACGAGTCCCATGGTGACGCCTGAGTGACCGCGGGCCAATGCGTTGATCTTAAGGGCGAGAATGAGCCGAACGACGCTGTCGGGGAGTGGGTCGCCCACGCCCGCTGCGTGCGAGAGCAATAAATTCTTCTGCAGCAGCTCGAGCTGCTCGTTGGGTATGCGCGTCTGCGCCAACAGGCCGAATCCGGTATTGATGCCGTAGGCCACATCGCCGCTGGCGACGATTTTTTCCACCAAGGCGCTGGCCGATGCGATGCGGCCGCGATCCTGCGGCGTCAGATGCAGCATCGTCGGCTGCTCGTATATACGCCGCAACGCCGATAGCGAGAGCGCGCCGGCTTGCAAGGTCAGGGCGGTGCCCACCTTAGGGCTGCTCGATCATCGGCAGCTTCAGTCCTTGTTCGCGAGCGCATGCGATGGCGCTTTCATAACCGGCATCCGCGTGTCGCATGACCCCGGTGGCGGGATCATTCCACAGCACGCGTCGAATACGTTTGGCCGAAGCTTCGCTGCCGTCGCAGACTATGACCAGGCCGGCGTGTTGCGAGTAGCCCATGCCCACCCCGCCGCCGTGGTGAATCGACACCCACGTTGCACCCGAGGCAGTGTTGAGCATGGCATTGAGGAGTGGCCAGTCAGAAACCGCATCCGAGCCGTCTTTCATTGCTTCTGTCTCGCGATTCGGGCTCGCAACCGAACCCGAATCGAGATGGTCGCGGCCGATCACAATGGGCGCTGAAAGCTCGCCGCGCTTCACCATCTCATTGAACGCAAGTCCCAGACGATGACGTTGACCCAAGCCCACCCAGCAAATGCGCGCCGGCAAGCCCTGAAAATGGATTCGCGCGCGCGCCATATCGAGCCATTGATGCAAGTGCTGATCGTCGGGGATCAGCTCTTTGACCTTCGCGTCGGTTTTGTAAATGTCCTCAGGATCGCCCGACAGAGCCACCCAGCGGAATGGACCCACACCGCGGCAAAACAGCGGCCGAATGAATTCAGGTACGAATCCCGGAATGTCAAAGGCCTGAGCGACGCCGGCATCGAGCGCAACCTGCCGAAGGTTGTTTCCATAGTCGAACACCGGCAGTCCCATGCGCTTAAAACGCAGCAGATAGTCGACGTGTTTGGCCATCGAGCGCGAGGCAGCGGCTGCGGTGCCCGCAGGATCACTCGCGCGCCGTTCATCCCACTGTGGGACCGACCAGCCTTGAGGCAAATAGCCGTTGACCGGATCGTGCGCGGAAGTTTGATCCGTGAGCGCATCGGGCTTTATTCCGCGCTCGAGAAGTGTGCCGAGCACATCGACAATGTTGCCGAGCAATGCCACCGATAGCGGTTTTCCCTGTTTCTTTGCCGTCTCGATCAGCGTCAGCGCCTCATCCAATGTGCGTGCCTGCGCATCGATATAGCCGGTCTCGACGCGTTTCGCGATGCGGCTTTGGCGACACTCGACCGCCAATAGGCTGGCGCCTGCCATCGTCGCAGCCAGCGGCTGCGCGCCGCCCATACCGCCCAAGCCCGCCGTTAGAATCCATTTGCCCATGAGGTTTCCGCCGAAATGGCGCCGCCCCATTTCAGCAAACGTCTCGTAAGTGCCCTGCACAATTCCTTGGCTGCCGATATAGATCCAGGAGCCGGCGGTCATTTGACCGAACATCGCGAGGCCCTTGCGGTCCAGTTCGTGGAAGTGCTCCCAGGTTGCCCAGTGCGGCACGAGATTGGAGTTGGCAATGAGCACTCGCGGCGCATCGGGATGGGTGGGGAACACTCCGACCGGTTTGCCGGACTGCACCAGCAATGTTTCCTCTTCGCTGAGGTTCTTCAGCGTTTCGACAATGCGGTCGTAGCAATTCCAATCGCGCGCGGCGCGACCGATGCCGCCATATACCACCAGTTCGGCGGGATTCTCCGCGACGTCCGCGTCCAAATTATTCATCAACATGCGCAGCGGCGCTTCGGTCATCCATGACCGCGCGTTCAACGTGCTGCCGCGCGGCGCGCGGATGTTTCTGGGCTTGAGAGGGGCGAGCATGTGTTTCCTTATGGGGGCGAAATCGATTACGGGCGAAATCGACCCGACATTTCGTAACGAGTACCGGGATAGTACAACCGCGCGACCGAGGCAATTTGGCCGGCGGTCCATGTTCTTCTGATCAAGACTAAGCAGGGTTCGTCGCGCTTCATCATCAATAGTTTGCGCGTCCGAGCGTCCGGCATTTCGGCGCGCAATAAATGTTCCGCTGCCTGCAGCGGCGCAACCCTGACCAGATAGTCGTGCGGCGTCGTGCGGCTGAAATCCGTGCTCAGGTAGGCGGGCGCGAGTTTCGGCAGGACATAGCGGTCTTCGAGCTGAATGGGACGGTCATTTTCGAAGTGCACAATCAGCGAGCAATACAGTTCACTGCGAGGCGCAATGCCAAAATCCTCCGCAAGTTCCGCCGCCGCGCGAATTCTCTCTAGAGAAACGATTTCGGCACGATGCACGTGGCCACGCTCGCTTATCTCATCAGCAATGCCCCGGATCTCAAGCGGATGCGCATGCGCGTGCCGGTCCGCGACAAAGCTGCCGACCCCTGCAATACGCACCAATACGCCTTCGTCGCGTAATTCACGCAGCGCGCGGTTGGCAGTCATGCGCGACACGCCAAACGACCTCACAATATCGTTTTCGGAGGGCACACGCGTGGCTGCGCCCCATTTGCCGGATCCAATATTGTCCAGAATGTGGCGCTTAACCTGTAAATACAGCGGCTGCAGTGACATCGTGGCCTTGTTCATGGCGCAAGATTATGCTGTATAGACAGGTACAGTCAACCCGCTCGTAAAGTATTCATTATTTGGCCAAAACTAACGCGCAATTGATCATCGGCAGAATGCCGCTGGTCTTTGACCACCCATTGCCCGCCCACCATGACGTCGCGGATGGCCTTATCGGCGCCCGCGAACAACAGGCGATCCAATGCGGCATCCTCAGCCGCCCCAGCCATCGAAGGATGCGTTGCATCCAGCACCAGCCAATCGGCTCGATAGCCGACGGCGATGCTGCCCACGGGTTGGCCCAAGGCGCGCGCGCCATTGAGCGCGGCGTCACGCCATAGCCGCGTTCCGACATGCGATTCGCCCTGCGCCGCAAGCACGCCGCGACGCTTCTTGCGCAGGCGCTGTTGATATTCGAGCCAACGCAATTCTTCGGCAGGGTTTACTGTCGATTGACTGTCGGAGCCCACGCAAAGCCGCCCGTGCATTTTCAGGAAACGCGCAGCGTCGAAAAAGCCGTCGCCCAAATTCGCCTCAGTGCTGATTGACACGCAGATCACCGCGCCGGCCGCAGCGATGCCCTGCAGTTCCTCAGTCGTGGCATGGGTGGCATGAACCACACACCAATACTGCGTGAGCAACTCTTGATCCAAAAGCAGCTCAATCGGCCGCCGGCCCGTCGCCCGTTCGCAGGCGCGAACTTCCGGCATTTGCTCGGCGACGTGAATGTGCACGGGCATGCTCGCATCGATGGTGCGCAACGCGAGCGCAGCGCGGCGCAAGTGATCTAGCGGAACCGCTCGCAGGCTATGGAACGCCGCGCCGGTGCGCAGCGTATGGTTGCCAGCACCACGTTGTGCGCCAATGCGCTCCTCGATCGCGCGCAAGAACCCATCGGTCTCAAAGAAAAACCGCGCCTGCTCGGGTTTTAGCGGCTGGCCGCCGAAGTCGCTGCTTTGGTAGAGCGTCGGCAAGAAGGTCAACCCAATGCCGGCGACGCGCGCGGCATTGCCAACGGCTTGCCACAATAAGTTGTCAGTCGAGTACCGGCCGCCGCCGGCGGGCCGGTGTAAATAATGAAATTCCGCGACTGAGGTGTAGCCTGATTTGAGCATTTCAACGAACAACTGGGTTGCCACGATCTGCAAATCTTCCGGCCCGATGCGATTCGCGAGCGCATACATGGCTTGGCGCCAAGTCCAAAAACTATCTCGCGCGCTCATCCGGCTTTCCGCATTTCCCGCCATTGCGCGTTGGAAGGCATGGCTGTGCGCGTTGGGCATCCCGGGCACGACGACGCCATCGACGCGCTCGATTTCTGCCGCGGGCGAGGGTTGCCGTTCCGCGGGCCCGTTTGAGTCAATCGCCGTGATCATTCCCTGAGACACCGTGACCAGCACGTCGCGAGTCCATCCTTGCGGCAAATACGCGCACTGCAAACGGTAAATCCTCATCTTGGCTGTATCATACGTGGTGCCTAAATTTTCCGACAATTGGGATCAGGTGTGGATTGGCGCAAACATTGCGACCATGTCAGGTGCCGGCGCCTATGGAAGCCTTGGGGACGCTGCAGTTGCCATAAAAGGCGAACGCATTGCCTGGCTGGGCGCGGCCGAGGAAGGGCGACGGCGGGCGGTCGCGCAAGGCTTGTCGATCCACGATGTGCGAGGCCAGTGGATCACGCCGGGTTTGATCGACTGCCACACGCACTTGGTCTACGGCGGCAATCGTGTGGCGGAATTCGAGCAACGCCTTTGCGGCGCTTCCTATGAGGACATAGCCCGAGCGGGCGGAGGCATCCAATCGACCATGCGCGAAACTCGCGCTGCGAGCAAGGAATCCTTGTACGCATCGGCATTGATCCGGCTCCGCTGCTTGATGGCGGAAGGCATCACCACCATCGAGATCAAGTCCGGTTATGGGCTGGAACTTGACGCCGAGCGCCGCTCACTCGAGGTGGCGCGGCAGCTGGGAGAGAATTTGCCCGTGTCGGTCAAAAAAACATTTCTCGGCTTGCACTCCCTTCCGCCCGAATTCACCACGCAACGCCAGCGGTTCGTGAATGAAGTCAGCGGACCGTGGCTCACGGCGCTGAATGCGGCCGGGTTAGTGGACGCCGTGGATAGTTTCTGCGAAGGAATTGCATTCTCCGTGGCCGAGACCGAACAGTTTTTGCAAGCCGCGCAGAGGCTTGGACTCGGCGCTCACGTGCACGCAGGTCAATTGAGCGACATAGGCGCTGCGCAAGCCGCTGCGAAATGCGGCGCGCTATCGGCTGACCACCTTGAGTTTGTCGGTGCGCACGGCGCGCATGCGATGGCCGCCGCGGGCACGGTTGCCGTGTTGTTGCCGACAGCCTACTTCACATTGCGACAGACGACTCCGCCGCCGATTGCAATGCTGCGCAGCGCAGGTGTGCCGCTGGCGGTGGCTACCGACAGCAATCCGGGTACTTCCCCCTGCACGTCCATCCTGCTCGCCCTGAGCATGGCCTGCACGCTGTTTGGCTTGACGCCTGAAGAGGCGCTGGCCGGCGTCACGCGCGAGGCGGCGCGGGCGCTTGGCGTGCTCAGCGAGGTGGGAACGCTCGAAGTCGGCAAGCGTGCGGATTTGGCATTCTGGCGCATCGGGCGACCAGCGGAACTTTGCTATGGACTGGGCGGCAATCCTCTCGCGGCCGTTATGTTTCGCGGGAAAATGCGGGAACGTCCCTAGCGCCAGAGGAAAGCGACCCTATCGTCAAGCGCGCGCAGGCGAGACCCTAACCGCCGAAAAACTGTAGTCTCCGTTGCATGCGAGTTGCAACGACGATTTTCATGGCGGCAAGTTTGCTGCTGGGACGACTTGCGGCCGCGCACGGTGAGCAGGCCGCTGCGGCGCTGGACGAAATCGTGGTGACCGCGGAACGCGCAGGTCCCGGCATGTGGCATGTGCATCGCGGCGATGCGAACGTCTGGATATTGGGAAGCATATCGCCGCTGCCGCGGGATATTACGTGGCGATCCAAGCAAGTGGAGTCGGTGCTCGAAAGCACCAGCCAGGTGCTGGTTCAGAAACCCTTGGAAATCAGCGTTCCGCGAATACTATGGATGCTGATCGCAGATCGAAAATTATTGATGGTGGGAGGCGGCAAAAAACTAAAAGATGTTCTGCCGCCGGATCTGCATGCGCGCTTCGCCACGCAGCGAAGCAAACTGACCGATGAGGCGAATAAATGGGAACGCTATCGTCCGCTTATTGCGGCGGCCTTCTTGCAGCAAGCCGCCTTTCACCAAGTGAACCTTTCCATGCGGCTCGATTTGGGCGCGGCGCTGCGAATCCTGGCAAAGAAGCACGGCGTGCGCATCGAGGAGATCAAAGTCGCAGGGGTCGGCGACATGTTGGATGCGCTCAAGACGATGCCGCCGGCAACCGAGCGCATCTGCGTCGAGGCGTCGCTCATCACGCTCGAGAGTGGCCTGCCGCGCTTGGTCGATCGTGCGCAAGCGTGGGCCAGCGGCAATGTCGAGCGCATCGAGAACATGCCGGAGCTCAAGCAAGTCGACGCGTGCCGCAATGCATTGGATGCCGGCAAGGGTGCTTTGGATGTGATCGGCCGAATCCGTGAAACGTGGCTGGAGAATATCGAAAAATATTTGCGCGCAGCCGGCACGACGATTGCCGTGGTTAACTTGGACCTGTTGCTCGAACGCGGCGGTTTGCTCGATCAGCTGCGCGCCAGAGGATATGAAATCGACGCGCCTTGAGTCACGCTATTTTTTGTCGCTGCTGTCCTTGAGCTCCAGCGGGATCATTTGCGCCTTCACCCTGTCGATGAGCTGGCGCGCATCCGTCAGATCGAGCATTTCGCCAATATTACCTACCGCACCGCAGCAATTGCCTTGACACCCGCACGGCCGGTTCCTACAATCGCCGGCCTTTGTCTCTCGGCACCTAGTGCCGGGCAGAGCCCGTAAGTTTTTCGTTTTTGCATCGGGGCCCTTCTCTCACCGGACGGTCTCTCTAAAGGTATTTATGGCGACGACGACCCAATTAATCCGGACGGGCCGAAATGAGCCCGCTTGGAAGTCCAAGGTTCCGGCACTGGCGGCATCGCCCCAGAAGCGTGGCGTGTGCACGCGCGTCTACACAACCACGCCGAAGAAGCCCAATTCGGCGTTGCGCAAGGTTTGCCGTGTGCGCCTCACCAACGGCTATGAAGTCTCCAGCTACATCGGTGGTGAAGGGCACAACCTGCAGGAGCACTCGGTGGTATTGATTCGCGGCGGCCGCGTCAAGGATCTACCCGGCGTGCGTTATCACACCGTGCGCGGCGCGCTTGATTGCGCCGGCGTCAGCGATCGCCGCCAGGGCCGCTCCAAGTACGGCGCTAAACGTCCCAAGAAATAGCCCTAAAGGCTTAAGAAGGTTTGTAAATGTCCCGTAGAGCAGCAGCCCCCCATCGCACCATTCTTCCTGATCCTAAGTTCGGCAATGACATGTTGGCCAAATTCATCAATATGGTGATGGAGCGCGGAAAAAAGTCGGCCGCCGAGAAAATCGTCTATGGCGCCATTGACCGCATCGGTGAGAAGGGCGGACGCGTCGGCACAGAGGCCATTGCTGTGTTGCAGCAAGCTCTGGATAACGTCAAGCCAGTGGTCGAGGTCAAATCTCGCCGAGTCGGCGGCGCCACATACCAAGTACCGGTCGAAGTTCGCGCGAACCGCCGCCAGACTCTGGCCATGCGCTGGGTAATCGAGGCGGCTACCGCGCGCAGCGAAAAATCCATGGCGCATCGGCTCGCCGCTGAACTGATGGAGGCTGCCGAAAACCGCGGCGCCGCCGTGCGCAAGCGCGAGGACACACATCGCATGGCCGATGCCAACAAGGCGTTCGCCCACTACCGCTGGTAGCTCTGACTAAGCATCTGCCGGCTGGAAAAACCCCGGCTCGGTCATATATATACTTTCGGCGGGGTCGCCTCGACTCCGTTTGGAGGTAGCGCGAAGCGCCTAGTAATGCGCGAAGCGCTAGGAAATCGCGAAGCGCCTGGAAATAAATTATGGCACGCACTACGCCCATAGAGCGCTACCGAAATATCGGTATTTCCGCTCACATCGACGCGGGTAAAACCACCGCGACGGAGCGTATTTTGTTTTACACCGGCGTGTCTCACAAAATCGGCGAGGTCCATGACGGTGCGGCCGTGATGGATTATATGGAGCAGGAGCAGGAGCGCGGGATCACCATAACCGCCGCGGCGACGACCTGTTTCTGGAAAGGCATGGACAAGAGCTTCGCCGAACACCGCATCAACATCATCGATACGCCGGGACACGTCGATTTTACGATTGAAGTGGAACGCTCGTTGCGCGTGTTGGATTCGGCGATCGCGGTGTACTGCGCAGTTTCCGGCGTTCAGCCGCAGTCAGAGACGGTCTGGCGCCAGATGAACAAGTACGGCGTGCCGCGCATCGCATTCGTCAACAAGATGGATCGCGCCGGGGCGAATTTCCTGCGTTGCGTCGAGCAGATCAAAACTCGACTGCGCGGCAACCCCGTGCCGATTCAATTGCCGATCGGGGCCGAAGACGGTTTCATCGGTGTGGTTGATCTGGTCAAGATGAAATCCATCTGGTGGGATGATGAAACCCAGGGCATGAAATTCGAATATCGCGAAATTCCCGACAACATGCGCAAGGAATGCGAGGAATGGCGCGGCAAAATGATCGAGGCCGCGGCGGAAGGCGACGAGACCCTGCTGACAAAGTATTTGGAGACCGGCTCTCTAGGCGACGAGGAAATCAAAAAGGGCCTGCGCGAGCGTGCCCTGAAAAATGAAGTCTGCTTGGTCGCTTGCGGCTCAGCTTTCAAGAACAAAGGTGTGCAGGCCGTGCTCGACGCCATCGTTGAATACATGCCCTCGCCCAAGGATGTCCCGCCGGTAAAGGGCCAGAGTGAAAGCGGCGAGCCGTTGACTCGCAAAGCGGACGACGCAGAGCCGTTTGCGGCACTGGCTTTCAAGATTCTCAACGATCCCTTCGTCGGCAATCTGACCTTTTTCCGCGTGTATTCAGGAACGTTGCAGTCCGGCGATCAGGTGTTCGTACCCAATCGCAGCCGCACCGAGCGCATCGGCCGGCTGCTGCAGATGCATGCCAGCGATCGCTCCGAGATCAAGGAAGTGCACGCCGGCGATATCGCAGCGGCAGTGGGCTTGAAGGACGTCACCACCGGCGACACGCTATCGGACGTAAACAAGGTCATCATTCTCGAAAAAATGGAGTTCCCGGAACCGGTGATTTCCGTCGCCGTGGAGCCCAAAACCAAAGTCGATCAGGAAAAAATGGGCTTGGCGCTGCAGCGCTTAGCGAAGGAAGATCCTTCGTTCCGAGTGCATACCGATGCTGAGTCCGGGCAGACCATCATCGAAGGCATGGGCGAGCTGCATCTGGAAATCATCGTCGATCGCATGAAGCGCGAATTCAAGGTCGAGGCGAATGTGGGCAAGCCTCAGGTCGCGTACCGCGAAACGCTGCGCAGCACGGTGGAATCCGAAGGAAAGTTCATTCGCCAGACCGGCGGCCGCGGCCAATACGGCCATGTATGGCTGAAACTCGAGCCGCTGCCCCAAGGCAAGGGCTACGAGTTTGTCAATGGCATCGTCGGCGGCAGCGTGCCGCGCGAATACATTCCCGCCGTGGACAAGGGCATCCAAGAAGCCGTTCAGACCGGTGTGATCGCGGGATATCCCATCGTAGATGTGAGGGTCACGATATTCGATGGCTCGTACCATGACGTCGACTCCAACGAGATGGCTTTCAAGATCGCAGGGTCGATCGGCTTCAAGGAAGGTTTCCGCAAAGCCAAGCCGGTGCTGCTGGAACCCATCATGAAGGTGGAAGTTGTGGTGCCGGAAGATTATTACGGCGACATCGTCGGCGATTTGAGCCGTCGTCGCGGCCAGATTATCGGCACGGAAGATAGCCCGTCCGGTAAAGTGGTCACCGCTGAGGTGCCGTTGGCCGAAATGTTTCAATACTCGACATCCATGCGCTCCATGAGCCAGGGGCGGGCGAACTACACCATGGAGTTCGCAAAGTACCAGGAAGTACCTGGCAACGTGGCCGATGTCGTGATGAAGAAAGCTTCTTAGGATCCCAAACGCATATCATTTTTGAGAGGTAAGGCCTGTGTCGAAGGGGAAGTTTGAGCGAACGAAGCCGCACGTG
>JBEPVT010000047.1:0-34212 GCA_041690895.1 Gammaproteobacteria bacterium | reverse complement strand
CGCGGCAAGCGCGGCAGTTAGCAGGCCATGCAGCCGCAACCATGTGAGCGGCAGCACGACAATTTCTCGCTCTAACCATAACAAGGTGATCAGCGCTCCAAGACACAGCAAGATGGCAACAGTATGGTTGACTCTGGCGCGCGCGGCGGTTGAGCCTCACTAGTTTCGCAGCGGCAAGGCGCGGAGCGCTCACTAGGAGCCGGCCTGGTGCGTCGGCAAAACGACGTGCAAATCATGCGACACGAATAGATACGACACCTTGAGACGCGCGGCGAGTTCGGCGAGAAGACTCAGAACTTGCTCGCGGATCAGTACATCGAGCGCTGAGACTGCCGCGTCGAATGCGATCACGGCAGGTGCTGTGATCAGCGCTGGTGCGATGGCAATACGCTGGCGCTCACCACCCGAGAAGTCGCGCGGAAGGCGCAGTGCATCGCCTGTAGAGAGCCCAACCTGCTCCAGAACATTGGCCACCCTGCGCCGCCGATGGAGGCGAACCCAAAAGAAAGAATGGCCCCCCGATCAGCTGGCCCACGGTCCACTTTGGATCAAAGCTGCCGTAGGGATCTTGGAAAACCAGGCTTCGCCGGGTGGATTGATGGTGGGGAAGCGAATCAAGGTCCACACCAACTCAATCATTTCTTCGCGGCGCGCCTCAATGATCTTGAACAGATTCTCCGACGGCTCGAGGGTCATGACTCCCTCGAAGTATGGCGGGCGCGAGTGAGCGCGGCCCGGCTGCGCGCCTGATCGGCAAGGGAAGCCAAGCCGAGCTTGCCGTAGACAGTTGCCAGCGCGGTA
Organism: Gammaproteobacteria bacterium; assembly: GCA_041690895.1. Classification (GTDB taxonomy): domain Bacteria; phylum Pseudomonadota; class Gammaproteobacteria; order Steroidobacterales; family Steroidobacteraceae; genus Bog-1198. The sequence goes on along the minus strand of JBEPVT010000047.1, from coordinate 33,411 downwards.
TTGACCGTCACGCCGTGGGGATCTGCGCTGCGCCGCAATTCGAGCATTTGTTGCGCGCCGACCAATCGGCCGCTCTTGAGGGCCGCATCGAGCAGCACTTGCTCGAATAGATCACGCTGCGCGTGGCTGCCGCCCGCTTCCGCCATACGCGGCACCGCGACGCTCAAGTCATGCCAGGCGCGATCATAGTCGCCGTACGCATAGGCATATAGGCCTTCGCAGCCGGGTAGCGCGACTTCCCGCCATACGGCGCAGTTGAACTTCGGCGCATGCTCTGCGTGTGCTCGCACCGATTCCAGCAGGGTCTTGGCTTCCGGGCGGCGCGCCCGCGCCAATCCGTACAGGTATTGCAGCGAGAGAAATGGCTGCACCGTGTCCCGGGCGCGCCCCACCAGATGATCGCCGAGATCGTGCCAGCGCGATCCGACATCGATGCCTGCGATTTCGAACCTGGCAAGCAGCGAGACGGCGCCGATTTGATCCTGCGAATAATTCTTTGCGATTCCCCAGCAATGCTCGTCATACAATTTCAGCGCCTCTGACTCGCGGCCTTGGCTTAAATAGAACAGCGCCAAGTGCCACCAAATGTGCGTAAGCATGAAGGAGTTCAGCCCAGACCAGGTATCCGCAGCGTCTTCCAGAAATCGCGCGCCTTCATGCATGTGTCCGCGCGCTAAAAACACGTGTGCAAGCGCGTGCTGCGCCCACGGTTCTTTGCGGCGCATCGCAAGCGCCGAGCGCGCTTCGGATTCAGCCTCGTCGAGCAGATGACATTGCTCGTAGCCAAAGGCCTTCATGCCGTACACATACGGAATATCGCGGTTCGCTGCGCCGACTTTCAAGGCGATCCGCAACATCTCCGGAGAATTGCCGCGATTGAATTCGAAATACTGTTGCGTCTTGACGATGGCGAGATCCCGCGGAAACTCATCCGACACCTGATCGCACAAGCGGATGGTGCGTTCGAGATCATCGTCGACCCATGCACGCAGCATCGCGGAGTTGAGCTGTTCGCGCCGCGTTGCGCGCGGTGCCAGGCGTTCAGCCGCCGCCAGATACTTCGCGGCGCGCGAAGCTCCTTCCGGAGCCTCGAGCAACATCCACAGCATCCCCGCGTACACGTTGGCCAGGCAGGAATCCGGGTCCGCGTCGGCCGCGATCAAAATGCGTTCGGCGCGAGTTTCGTAAGCCAAGTAACCTTCGATGAAATCATCAATCGCTCGCAACGTACTGTCGCTGTCACCCGTGACCGGGTTGCCCAAATAGTCTTGCCGCATGCGCAGATGATACCGGACCTTAGGAATCCGCCACGCCAACCTGGGTCAATCAGCGGGCTGGCGAGAATGAGGCGCCCGTCCGTGTGAAGGGTTGTTTGCGTAATTGGGGATGCGGAAATGTTATTATAGTGGGGTTGTCTCTGCGTCTGTACCGTGGTTGCCTGTAGAAATTACACTTGCGGTCCCGCACGATTTCTTCTCTTGTAATCCATGCGTAAACTAGCCGCTCTCCGGACTAAGGCTGCCCAAGGAGCCTGTCTGAATATTCCGCGTGGCCGCGACCGCAGCAGATTTCGCTTCAAACGAAGGCGGAGCCGACGCGGTTGGGTTTGTTCCCAATAAGGAGGCGACAACAAAGCATGAAACGAAATCTGCAAGGGTACGAAGGATTGGCGCGGCTCACGTGGAATACTCAGACTGGCTCCTAGTGTTGCGCAATTTCCTCATGCTTTTTGCGTGCACGTCGCTCATTGGCGCTGTTCCGGCGAGCGCCCAGACCTCGCCCATTCCGGCCGCGGACTATAAAGTGGCGAAATCTTGGCGGACCGGCGGAAATAACGGTTGGGATACTCTGGCGCTGGAGGCCAGCGGCGGCCGCCTGTTTGTGACTCGCGACGACCACGTCGATGTGATCGAAACCGTTAGCGGCAAGCTGATCGGGAACATTCCTCGCACGGCCGGCGTGCATGCCGTCGCCTTTGCGCAGGCGCTAAAGCGCGGCTTCACCAGCAACGGCCGCTCCAATTCAGTCTCGGTGTTTGAACTCGATACGCTGCGTGTGGCGTATGAAGTGCCGATTTCGGGCACATCGCCGGGCGCGATTCTTTACGAACCGCAGCAAAATCACATTTTCACCGCCAATCGGGAGAGTGCAAATCTGTCGGTGCTCGACGCAGGCACTCTGCAGGTCGTGGCGACCATACCGCTGCCTGGCCCTCCGGAATCCATGGCAACGGATGACGCAGGGCATGTGTATGTGAACATCAACACGGCACCGGGAAGGCTGGTATTGGTCGATGCCAAGTCTCTGATGGTGAAAGCCAAATGGCCGTTGAAGCAATGCGCAGGACCCACGGCGCTTGCCATCGATGTCATAAATCATCGATTGTTCTCGGTATGCGCAAACCAAGTCATGGCCGTGACCGATGCAGTATCAGGCAAGGCCATTTTTCAAGTCGTGATCGGCCGCGGATCCGATGGTGCCGTCTTCGATCCAGAGCTGGGTCTGGTGTTCAGTTCCAACGGTATCGACGGCACGCTGACCGTGATTCATCAGGAATCGCCGGATGAATATCGGGTTATCGCAACGGTAACTACACAGGTGAGCGCACGCGCCATGGCGCTCGATCCTGCGGCTCACAAAATTTATCTGGCCGCCGCGCAATTCGGTCCGCCGCCGGCGGTGAACGAGGAGCAGCAACCGCGGGCGCACGCGACGGTCGTGCCTGACAGCTTCCTGATCTTGGTCGCACAACCGAAATAGGCTGATTCATGAGCGAGCGGCTCAAGGCTCGCTTGAGGCTCGGCGCGAGTTCAATTCTTGCGGAATACGAGGACGAATCGGTCGGTTTTGCCGACCGCGGGACCTTTATAGCTGATGAGATCCCGTGCATCGTCCGGTCGCCTCAACAAGTCGCTCTTGGCGATGACTTTAAATCCGTGCGCTGTGAAATCCTGGACCGCAAACGACTCTTCAATGCGATGCAATTGGCCCGCGTCGGATTTTCCGTGTCCTGCCTTGGCCGAATGATCGATTAACAACAGGACTCCGCCCGGCTTGAGCGCACGCGACAATTGATCGAGAACCGCGCTGACGTCGACTTTCGGCCAGGTACCTTTGGGAGTGGTGTCCACCCAGTACATGTCGTGGTAGACCTTGACCAGCAGTACGGCGTCCAGGCTCGCCGGCGGTAATTTCATATCATTCAAATCGACCGTCTGCTGTGTCACGTTAGGCAATCGGTCGCCGGCCATCCGCTCCTTTAACGCCGGCTGGCTCCAATTGTCGAAGGCCAAATTGTTGATAAGGTACACATGACCTGTGGGACCCACCACATAACTCAGCAACTCGCTGTAAAAACCATCCCCGGCCAGCACGTCGGCAACTTTCATTCCCGGCTTGATGCCCGCGAGGCGCAGCATTTCTGCTGGATGGTCGATTGTATCGCGTGCTGAATCGACCGCGGGGCGGCCCGCATGCATAAGCGCCGCGTCATATTGGTCGGCGCCGTTTGCATAAGGGCTCGCAAATAAAAACGCTGTGCACAGCAAAGAGGAGACAAACGCAAAATTGTGTTGAATCATTGGTTTTCATCCTTGATGAATATCAGAGCAATTAGCGTAATGAGCCCTGCGGTAGACAAATAATACCCGACAAAGGCCAGCCCGTAGTGGATCGCCAAATAGGTTGCGATCGGTGCTGCGAGCGACGCTCCCAGAATACCGGCAAAATTAAATGTGAGCGATGTGCCTGTGTAGCGCACCGGCGTCGGGAACAGCGTGGCCAGGGCGCTTCCCAGAGGCCCATAGGAGAGGCCGCTCAAGCCAAACCCGCAAGCCAAAAACACGAATACGGCGGCGGTCTCATGTGCGCCGAACAGGGGCCGGAAGGCAAAGCCATAGGCAATGATCAGCAGCGTGGCGACGATCAGCATGGTGCGGCCGCCGATGCGATCCGCCAGGGAGCCGGCCACCGGTATCATCAGGCCAAAGAACAGTGCGGCCAGCATCTGCATGATCAAGAATTGCTGGCGGGGAAACCCCAGCGAATTAGTGCCCCACGACAGCGCAAAGATGTTAGCCAGATAAAACACCACAAAAGTAGTCGTGGATCCTAAGGTTCCGAGGAAAAGCTGCATTGGGAATTTCGAAAAAACCACGTTGAACGGCAGGCGTACGCGTTCGCCCTGGGCAATGCTGCGTTTGAATGCAGGTGTTTCGACCAGCTGCAGGCGGATATACAGACCCACCGCCACCAACAGCGCGCTGGCCAGGAACGGTACGCGCCATCCCCAATTGAACAACTGTGCTTCGGACAGATAATTGCTGATCAAGAGAAACGCGCCGATAGAAATGACCAGGCCCACTGGCGCACCGAGTTGCGGAAACATGCCATACCAACCATGCTTGCCCACCGGAGCATTTTCCGTCGCGAGCAGCACTGCACCGCCCCATTCTCCGCCGAGACCAATCCCTTGCCCGATGCGGCAAAGCGCCAGAAGCACCGCGGCATAGACCCCGGCGGAGGCATACGTCGGCAGCAATCCAATGCAGATGGTCGAAATACCCATGGTCATCAAGGCCGTGATCAAGGTTGTCTTGCGTCCGATTCGGTCGCCGAAATGCCCGAAAATCGCTGCCCCAATCGGCCGCGCGACAAAAGCTAGCGCGAACGTCGCGAGCGATTGCAGGGTTGCCACTGCGGGATCGCCTTTTGGAAAGAACAGGCGTGGAAATACCAGTACGGCGGCGGTGGCGTAGATATAGAAATCATAGAATTCGATTGTGGTTCCGACCATGCTGGCCAGAAGAATGCGGCGCGCCTGCCGCGGATCGGGCGCAAGGTTCGAGTCGAGCAAGCAATAGTCCCCGGCATTTCGTTATGTTTTGCCGATACTACACCAGCGCGTTTACCGAATTCAGTGCGTTCTGGAACGTCCAGGAATTGGCGGTGCGCGGAACCCCCGCATCTTTGGCACAAACAGCTGGAACAATAGGGCTGTTACGAGTTCGGGGTCCTAAGGCTTGCGTGAGCCCACGACGATAAGTACCACGCCGGCCACCACCGCGGCGCCGCCGACCCAAGGCGGTATCGCATGTTCCTGGGAAACCTTGGCTTCTACATCCCCTATCTTGAGCACGCTCTTCTGACTCGAATAGGAGGGAGACCTCACGAGCACGAACAATCCTCCCAGGATCAATATCGCGCCTAAGATTTGCAGCACACGCATGTCAAAACCTCGCTGAATGAGTACCTGGACTGCAGTGTAGCCCTAGCACCCTCTTGGATGGGCGTAGTTCACGTGTATTCTCCCGGGTCTGGTGTGCGGCCGGCGCCGTGATCAAAAGTCTTCCAACACCTTGCGCATGATGACGGGCACGGGCCGCCGCTACGGCGAGATTGAAATGGGCGGCATGTTCACGGCCGTTAAAATTCGCGCGGACCTGCCGGCTATGTTGCGCCCCGCTGACCCAGTCGAGAGGACTCAAGAAGCGCCGCGAACTCGAGCAGTCTTAGGAATTAGCGCGAATGCAGACGATCTGTGCAGTAGAGGAACACGCTGTTGCCTGTGATGCTCACGGCGAATAAAGCCAGCGACGCCGGAATAACCTCGAATACCTTATGCAAGCCCAGCCAACTCACCGGCGAATCCCACCACTGCAAAAAGCCGGCGAAGTGTCCCGCGCCATCTTCCTTCATGCAGCAATGCAACAACCCGACCTTGATGCCGTCCCCCATGCCGACATGCGTCCATTCTCCTTGGCGAAACCAGCCGTATAGTTGCATGCTGATGAGAAAGAGAAATGCAATAAGACATCCGTAGCCGAAGATGGCGCCGATTCCGCTTGCCAGGCGTAGCGCCGAGGTTCGGATGCTCACGTTTGGCCGCCCGCCGAGGGGCATCCTTTGACTTCTAGGCGAACGATGCGGCCGGATTCACCCTGCAGGTCGGAAGGGTTCAGCAAACTGTCGGTGGGCTTCAAGTCGATGTCGATCCAATAGACATTGCCGGTACGCTTGCGATCGGCGATGCCGGGATTGAACCCCAACGCCTGTGCTTGGGCAACTCGGGCCTGCGCACGCTTGGGTTCGCTGTACAGACCTAGCGAAATCACCGAGCCTTCGTTGGGCCCCGGCATTTCCAACGCATCGTCGATTCCACCGGTCTTGAGTTTGGCCAGCGTTTGCTCGGCCATCGACCGCGCCGCGGGTAGCGGCAAGTACACCCACACGCCGGCCCAGACCTCACCATCGGCGACGCGCTGGCGCGGATCATAGCCGCCGCTACGCAGGGTTGAGGCTGCGTGTGCAGCCTCGGATACGTCGCGAAACGGTCCCACGCTGATACAGCGCTTCACGTTGGTCAAAAGGCCAGAGCTGCCGGCGTCCCGCGTATTGTCCGGCGCCGATGTTGCGCTGCCTGCTATGAGCGGCGCGGCTGTTGCAGCGGCGGAATTGCCGCTCGATTCATTGCGCGCCGCCTCTGGGCTTTCGGAGGCAAGCTTCAATGTTCCCGGGGGCGATAGCGGCAAGACAGCCTCAGGTGTTTTGGCAATGCCATGCTCCCAAAGGAAGTAGCACACGTTGGCCAGTACCAAGCTCACGACAAGGGTCTTTAATAGCGTCAAGCGTCACCCATGAATCAAGCGCAAACTAGCCTCGCCAGAAACGAACCGCTGCATGCGATCCTTCGTCTCGAGCAGCAGCGCGCCGTCAGCATCCACGCCGCGAGCGATTCCGAATATCACAGTTCCCCCCACGACGACCTGCGCAGGTCGGCCGTTCAAGCCATCGAGCTGCGTCCAGGCATCTCGAAATGCGGCAAATCCACATCGCTGGTACTGCAGCAGCATACTCAAAAGTTCGTCCAAGATGGCCCCCGCCACCAAATTGCGCGAAACAGCTTCCGTGGAGGCGTCCGTGACCGCTGCCGCCGCCACCCCGCTTGCCTCGATTTCACGGCGCGCCTGTGCCGGCAGCGACACATTGATTCCAACGCCAATCACCACATGAACGGGCCCCCCCGCCTCGGCACGTAGCTCGATCAGCACGCCGCCTAACTTGCGATCCTTGAACCAAATATCGTTCGGCCATTTCAGCGATATTCCGGCGGCGCCGGCGCGCTCCAATGCTCGACACACCGCAACGCCAACCCCCAAACTCAATGCTGGCAAGGTGCGCACCACATCGCTGCAGATCCAGCCCAGCGACATCGCGATGCCCCCACCGAAGGGCGCTATCCAATGCCTTCCCAAGCGCCCGCGGCCAGCGTGCTGCAGCTCAGCGATGCAGACATCGGCCGTGCTCGGGAGTGGCGGCGCCCTGCTGAGCAGACGGGTGTTGGTGGAATCTACTTCAAACAGCAACTCCAAGCTGTGCAGGTGCGGCTCGCGATCCTCAGCCAATTCGGCGCGAATTTGGCTGACATCGAGCAACTCGACCGGCTTCGCCAAGCGGTAGCCGCGGCGCGCTAAGGCCTGCACCTCGATGCCTATCGCACGCAGGCGCTCCACGCCCTTCCCGACCGCCGCTCGAGTTTGGCGCAGCTCCGCAGCCAGCGACTCGCCGGAGTGCAGCTCGCCGTCCGCCAGCAGCAGGAGCAGCGGCGGACGCTCTAGGGACCTGTTTGGGTGTTCCACGTGAGCCGCATCGAATTTAGGCCGCTCGCGATCGAAACAGCCATAGACGCCGTACACGATTTTCTTTTCCGGCGCGCATGCGCGCGATGTTGCTGCGATGAGTAAATATTACAAATACCGCAATCGCGCCGCAAAACGTGCGGAGCGGAATGTTATCCGGCTCAAGTACCAGCACCGCCGCCGTGAGCACGATCGTCGACAGCATGGTGGCCAGACCCACATAGCCAAACAGCGGCAGAAAGATGATCCAACTCAAGAGCAACGGCAGCAACAGGCGCAATTCCATTGCCGCGACCACACCGACTACGGTCGCTGCGCCTTTCCCACCGCGGAAATCGAACCACACGGGATAGACGTGTCCCACGATCACCGCAAACCCGCACGCCACCGTAAGCCACTCGCGAGACACGCCGGCGTCTATGTCGATTCCCGGCAAAGCTGCGCAAGGCAGCCACCACACCGCGATCATGCCCTTCACAATATCAATCAGCAGCACCAGAAATCCGAACAGCTTGCCCTGCGTGCGCATGGCGTTGGTCGCCCCGGCATTGCCGCTTCCCATGCTCCGAATATCGACACCGCGCGCTCGGCCCAGGATCAAGCTGCCCAGCAGGGTGCCGAGCAGGTATGCGATGAGAATCTTGACGCCGAGTTCCAGCATCCGGCGATTATGACCTAAGTATGGCGCTCGCCGTATCCCGCTTCGGCAAGTGAATTTCGGCGAGCATGCAGCGCACGCCCCCGCCGCCGATTCGTTCGATCGTGGAAATCTCCGCTGAAATCAAGGTCGCATGAGATTCCAAGGCGCGGCGCTGTGCCGGTGCCAAGCTGCCCAACGCAGTCGTCGACAGCGCAATGAGCCTGCCGTCGGGTGCTGTCAGCTCCAAAACATTGGCCGCGAATTGCGCCATTTGGGCCAGGGTGATTTCGATAATCTCATGCCCGGTCGAACGCAGCTTGGAGAGCACGGCCGCACGGTGCGCATCGTTGACGATCGACTCGCCGCACACTACGGCAAAACGGCTGCCGATCGCCATCAACACATTGGTGTGATAAACCGCGCGGCCGCCGGCGTCCACGGCGTCGAAGCTCATGAGCTCATAATCCAATTGCTGCGCGAACTCGCCGAGCACGTCAAGATCGGTCCGCGGCGAGGAACAGGCGTATGCCACCCTATGCACTCGATCGAGAACGACGCTGCCGGTTCCCTCGAGATACTTGTCTTCCGACTCGCGATGCGTTAGATCCACCGTGCGCGAAACCCGAAATCCGCCTTGCCGTACGACCTGCTCCAGGACCTCGTCGCGGCGTTCCCAGCGCCGATTCGGCGCCAACATGGGATAGAGCGCCACCGTGCCGTCATGATGAAAGCTCACCCAATTGTTGGGGAATATCGCATCTGGCTTGCAAGGCTCATCGCTATCCGGAGCGACGAGCACTTGCACGCCGGCGCGCTCCAGGCGATTCGCCAAGCCGTGAAATTCTTTCAGCGCGATGCCTTGCGGATACTTTCCCGAGAGTGCTCCGAGCGGCAGCTGAAAGGCATTGCTGGGCGCGGTTTGCGGATTGCAGCCAAAGCTCGCTGGCCGCACCATAAGCACGGCCCCTGCGCTTTGCGGTTCCTGGCCAGGGTGAACTGCGGACGACATAGAGCAGGCACTATACTAGCTGTTTTCGAGGGGGGATGCTTTGCGGCTATCGATCGTCAAATCAATGGGAGCTCTAACGCTCGCGATGACCTTGCAGGTCCACGCCGCGAATGCTGCCGCAGCTGCGAAACCACCGCTGAAGGCCCCCGCGAAGCCGGCGGCAACCTATCCCTTTACCTTCGATACTTTATTGGAGGATGCCAAACACCGAGCCGCCGCTCCCTACACTCCGCAGCGCAACAGCGTGCCTTCCGGCCTCGACAAATTGAGCCCGGAACAGTATCGCAGCATGCATTTCAATTCCGACGCGGGGATGTGGCGCGTGGAAAAGCTGCCCTTTCGGCTCGAGCTCCTGCGAGCAGCCCCCAATTTACCGGCAGTGACGATTTCGACGGTGGAGGACGGCCTCGCCAAGGATGTGGTTGCGACGCCGGCAATGTTTCAGATGTCAGGCAGCGCCCTAGCCCAGCTTGTCAATGTCTCGGTGCCGCTATCGGGTTTTAGGATCCGCAGCCACATCAACTCGAGTAAGGTTTGGGATGAGTTTTTAGTTTTCCAGGGCGCCAGTTATTTTCGCGCAGTCGGCAAGAATCTTTTGTATGGGTTGTCGGCTCGCGGTCTCGCCATCGACACCGGCGAGCCATCGGGCGAAGAATTTCCTGTGTTCACGCATTTTTGGATTGAGCGGCCCGGTCAGCGCGCGAACGCAATCGTCATCTACGCCTTGCTGGAGAGTAAGTCCACGACGGGGGCCTACAAAATCACGGCGCAGCCGGGCATCGAGACGCAAACCGACGTGCAGCTCACATTATTTCCGCGCGCCGAAATGCGCGTGGTCGGCATCGCGCCGCTGACATCGATGTTTTTATTCGATGAAACCAACCGCGGCCACCTCGACGACTATCGGCCGGAAGTGCATGATTCAGACGGGCTGCAGATCGCCATCAAATCCGGCGAGCAGTTGTTTCGGCCTCTGGCAAACCCGCTCAAGCTGCAGGTTTCCAGCTTTACAACGCAGGTGCCGCAGGGCTTCGGACTGGTGCAAAGGTCGCGGCAGCAAAGTGATTTTGAAGATTTCGATGCGCAGTATGAGCGCCGTCCGAGCGCTTGGATCACGCCCAAGGGCGATTGGGATACCGGCGCCGTTGAACTCGTAGAGATTCCTTCGGGCCGCGAAACCAATGACAACATCGTCGCTTTCTGGCGGCCGGGCCAGCCGCTGCTGCCGGGTCGTCCTGCGCATTTCGCTTATAGCATTAATTGGAATGACGAACCTCGCTTGCCTAAAGGCTTGGGCAAAGTGGTTGCAAGCCGCTCCGGAGCCAGCATCGATCGCAAACGTCGGGTGTTCCTGCTGGATATCGTCGGCGCCGGTGAAAAACTGGATGGCCTGCGTCTTGATCTAAGTTCCTCTGCGGGCGCTATTTCCAATTCGACTCTGGTCTCGAACGGGGCGCTGCACGGTCTGCGCGCCAGCTTTGAGATCGACCCAAAGGATGCCGAATTGATCGAGCTGCGCCTGCGAGTCATGCGCGGCGACACGCCTGTCTCTGAAACCTGGTTGTACCGATGGACCTCAAGCTAAATCCCGGCACCGCATTCGAGCACAGTGCCTCGCCGGGCGGCATGCCGCCGGAGGCGCCCGTGAGCATGCCGGCGCAGGATTTGCGCTTTAAGCCATGGCGGCAGGAGAGGCGACTCATTGCGGCCGCCGTGCTCTATGCACGCTTCATCGTAATCGTGGTAACGGTAGGCGTCACCACCTATGGCGTCTACCAAATGCTGCAAGTCGTGCGCTTCGCGAGCATGACGTTCTTGCAAGGCACGATGATTCTTTTCTTCGCCATCTCCTTGGGTTGGATTGCATTTGCCGCAGGATCGGTATTGGCGGGCGCTTCGAAGCGGCGCGACCCGTTACCCCTCGGGCAGCCGCCGGTGGGCGCCTCGCTCACGGCCTTGGTGATGCCCATCTACAACGAAGACCCCACGCGTACTGGAGCAGGGCTGCAGGCCATGGCCGAGGCGCTGCAGCGCCTCGATGCGCATCGAGGCTTCGAGATCGTCGTGCTCTCCGACTCCACCGACGCCGATGCCTGGATTCGCGAGACTTTGCGCTTCGCGAAATTGCGCACCGCGTTGAATGCGATCATGCCGGTTTGGTACCGGCGCCGATGGCTCAACATTGCGCGTAAGTCCGGCAATCTTGAAGACTTCGTGACACGCTGGGGCGGACGCTACGATCACATGATCGTGCTCGATGCCGACAGCTTAATCGATGCCCCGACGCTCCAGCGGCTGGTGCAAGCGATGCAGGCGGATCCCAAGCTCGGCATTCTGCAAACCGCACCGCAACTGATCGGCGCACGGACTTTTTTTGCCCGCCTGCAACAATTCGCTTCCTGTGTTTACGGCCCGGTCATCACACGCGGACTTTCCGCCTGGTCCGGCGATAGCGGCAACTATTGGGGCCACAACGCCATCATTCGCGTGCCGGCGTTCGCTCAATATTGCGGCCTGCCGAAACTTAAGGGCCGCAAGCCTTTTGGCGGTTTCGTGCTATCGCATGATTTCGTCGAGGCCGCCCTCATGCGCCGCGGCGGCTGGAAGGTGCGCATGGCCACCGATTGCGGCAGCTCCTGGGAAGAGTCACCGCCCACGCTGATCGATATTGCGATTCGCGATCGCCGTTGGGCGCAAGGCAACTTGCAGCACATGAAAATCATCGGCAGCGCAGGCTTGCGGTTCGTCAGCCGCATGCACTTGGGCGTGGGGATCATGAGCTATTTGTCCTCGCCCATGTGGCTGTTGATGATCGGCATCGGTTTCGCGCTCGCGATTCAGTCGCGCCTGATCCGTCCGGAATACTTCAGCCACGACTTTCAATTGTTTCCTACCTGGCCGCGGTTCGACGTTGCGTTGATGATGGCGTTGTTCTGGTTCAGCATGCTGGTGCTGTTGATTCCAAAAATGCTCGGCCTGATTCGCGCCCTGTTGTCGCGTCGCATCCGCCGCGGCGCAGGCGGCGTCGTCGGCATAACGGCGAGCTTCCTGCTCGAAGCTATCCTGTCGGCGCTGTATGCGCCGATACTGATGATCGTGCAGTGTCGGAATGTATTCGAGGTGTTTATGGGGCGCGATTCCGGCTGGAAGCCGCAGCGCCGCGACGCGGGTCACACGACATGGGGCGATGCCTGGCGCTTTCATCGGCGGCATATGCTATTGAGCTGCGTCACCGCCGTCATCGTGTATTTCGTCTCGCCGCCCTTGCTTGCTTGGGTCTCGCCGGCTCTTCTCGGCCTGTTTCTCTCGGTGCCCTTATCGCAGATCAGCGGCAGCGAGGGATTGGGCCTATTTCTATCGCGCTTCGCGTTGTTGCGTACGCCGGAAGAAGTCGACATCCCGGCATTGTTTGCGCGCCGCGAGGAGTTGCTCCGAGGTAGCGCGGAATTGCCAGTCGAAGGGCTGCGCTTCTTGGCGAGGCACCGCGAGGCGCGCCTGTCGCACATCAATGGCAATCTGCCGCGGCCCCCTGATCCGCGCGGAAATCCCGATCCGCATGCGTTCACCGCGGAACGGAAGCTAATGGATGCACGATCATTGGATGAGGCGCTGCAATGGCTGACAGCGATCGAACGCGTCGAAGTTGCCGCCGACGCACGGTTCCTCAGCCAGCTCGCTTTGCTTCCCGATACGATCCAACCCTCGTTCTCGATTTAGGATTCCAAACCCATGCTTCGTCGACGCGAAATTTTGAAAACCGCAATTGTTTTGGCCACAGGGCAACTATCCAGCGCGGCTCTTGCGGAGGCAGCCGCTCCGGAACACTCGCCGCAGCCGGCGACGCCGCGAGCTGCGGCCGCTGCAGGCACGGGGCCGGCAAAGCCCTTTGACTATGCGTGGCTTAAAGGCCAGGCACGGTTTCTTGCCAGCAGCGCCTATCAGACCTCCAAGGACGTGCTGCCCACCGGCATGACAACCTTGAGCTACGACCAATATCAATCTCTGCGATTTCGCGGCGATCACTCGCTTTGGGGCGATGCTGGCTTACCCTTCAGGCTGCAATTCTTCCACGTCGGGCGAGGCTTCGCGCAGGCTGTGCATCTTTACGAGGTGAACGACGGTTCAGCGCGCGAGATAATCTACGACCCGTCCATGTTCGAATTCGACAAAGCGGGCATCGACCCGACTGTGATGCGCGCTCATGCCGGTTTCGCGGGATTTCGCGTGCAATTCGTGACGGACTGGAAAGCGGACGTCGCCGCATTCCTTGGCGCTGCGTATTTTCGCGCCGTCGGCGGCGACACGCGGCAATATGGATTGTCGGCACGCGCGCTGGCAGTGGATACCGCTTACCCTCGCCCAGAGGAATTTCCGCGCTTCACGTCCTTTTGGTTCGAGCGGCCGGCGAAGGGATCCGCATCCATGTCGATGTATGCACTGATGGACTCTCCCAGCATCGCAGGTGCACTGCGCTTTGTCATCGCGCCTGGCGGCACACTGATTATGGATATCGATTCGGCGCTGTATCCACGCAAGGTGATCGACAGGTTGGGGATTGCGCCGCTGACCAGCATGTTTTTCTACGGCGAAAACGATCGGCGTGCAGTCAACGACTGGCGGCCTGAGATTCACGACTCAGACGGCTTATCGATGTGGACCGGCGCCGGCGAATGGATTTGGCGGCCATTGACCAATCCTGCGCAAAATCATTTGAATTCATACTTGGATGAAAATCCGCGTGGTTTCGGTTTGCTGCAGCGTGATCGGAATTGGGATCACTATCAGGATGATGGTGTGTACTACGATCGGCGCCCCAGCCTGTGGGTCGAGCCCAAATCCGACGGCCACGGCGGCTGGGGCAAGGGCGCAGTTCAGCTTTTCGAGATTCCGACTGCCGATGAGACTTCGGACAATATCGTAGCTTTTTGGAATCCTGCCGAAAAAACCCAGGCCGGCCAGGAGCTGCTATTCAGCTATCGCCTGTACTGGGGCACGCGCATGCCCTACTCGTCGCCGTTGGCGCAAACCATTGCGACGCGCACCGGCATTGGCGGCACCGTCGGCCAAAAGCGCCAATACTATTCGTGGCATTTCGCGGTGGACTTCTCGGGCGGCGAACTCGGCGCTCTGGCCAAAGACGCTAGCGTCGAAACGGTGATCACCACCACGCGCGGCAGCACGACGGAGCATGTGACCGCGCATTACGTCGAGGAGATCAAAGGCTATCGAGCGCTGTTCGATGTCAGGCCGGCTGACGACAGCAACGACGCGATCGATTTGCGCATGTACCTGCGCATCGACGGTAGGCCGCTCACCGAAACCTGGATCTATCAGTGGACACCGCCGCCGCTGAAGGATCGCAAGGCGGCGCTGGGCTAACTCGTCGCGCCCAACGCGACCACGTGCTCGCGGCCGGATACCACGACGCCGCCCGGTTTTTCCACCGTCACCGCAAAAGCCGCGGGCTTGTGCACCATGAGTGCTGCGCGAATCGGGATCACCACTTCACTGGTGTTGGCAGGCACGTCGAACACCCCTCCATCCACCGGGTAGCGTTTGTCGCGCCCGGCATCAAATATCCATATTTGATACTGATGCACGGCCGGATCGTTCGGTGACAGGCCCGCGAAATGCAAGTAGCCGCGTTGCGAAGCCGCGTCCCAAACCACGTCGCCTGTAACGCCGGCGGCCGCAGGGTCCTTGGTCGCGCCGAGAGGAATCTTGAGCGTATCGGATTTCGCGAGCAGCGCGGCGCGTTCCTCTGCGGGTGTTGGCGGCGTTACCGCTTTCGTGGGTGGCGCCACAATCACCGGTGGCGGAATGAGCGCGGCAACTGGTGCCACTGATGGCGAGCGCTGCCAACCGAATATCGCAAGCACCAAACTCGCCGCGGCCGCGAGCCATCCATACGCGCCGGCGCTGCTCACGCGTCTTGGGCCTGCTGATTGAGCTGATTGTTCCACCCGCGTTTTTTCCGCCGCCGTCGCGCGCGCGGCAGCCAGATTGGCAACTTTGCTTTCCGACGCGAAATGTTCCGCAGCCTGCCGCGAGATGCGCGCCGCTAAGGTATCGGGCAACGGCTGATCGGAGCCGGTGCCAGCCAGCGTCACCGCGGCGGCCGCAAGCTCCAAGTCTAGCAAGTACGTGCTCGCCATCTTGGTGTCCATCACGTCGAGCGCCCGCTGCTCGGCCGGCGACAAGCCCTCGGTGACCTGCTTGATGAGCAAGTCCAGCATGGCTTCGTCGGGCTGACCTTGAGGACGTGTGTCGGACATCACATCCTCGCAGAGACGCCTTCGGCATCTACGTTCATAAATTCACGCACTTTGATCAAGCCCCTGCGCATAAACGACTTCACGGTGCCCAGGGGCATACTGAGCCGGGTTGCGATCTCTGACTGGCTCAGGCCATGCAGTAAACCCAACTCCAATACTTGGCGCTGCTCCGGTCGTAACTCTGCCAGCGCGCGGGTGGCTTGCTCCGCCTCGATAGAAGTTTCCGAGGCAGTGCCAGGATCCGCCCAGACGACGGTATCCAAGGCCTCAAGAGGATCCATCGGCGGTTCGGCGCTGGTCTTGCGCAGCCGATCGATCAGTCGGCGGCGCGCAATCATCGCGATGAAAACCTTGTCGGAACCCTGCGATGCATCAAAGCGGCCGGCACTGCGCCAGATATCCAGAAAGATCTCCTGCGTCGCGTCCTCCGCATCCGACGGCGTGCGCGAAAGCCGTCGAGCAATACTCCACACCAGTGGGCCGTATTGGTCGATGCATTCCCGCACAGCGGCGGAATCGCCGGTAGCAATGCGTTGCAGCACGGACGGACTCATTAGTTGCCTATTGAGCTTATTCGGAGTGAATGCACGGTCGGATTCAGATTACTTATTGTTCGGGCTCTCGGCGCTTTTCTGTTGCGCTTTTCTGTTGCCCGTCTTTGGAAACTTAAGCAGCCGCAATTTCTGTGTGTCGCCTGTCGGCCGGCGCAGCTCGCTCTCCCGCTGCAAATGCGGCAGTGCCTGTTTTGGGTTCAGGATCACCCAACGCCATTCGTTGAGCTGATGCTTGAGCAACGGCAGCAGCGCCGGTTCAGCTTCGGGTTCCGCGTCTTCGTTCGGAATCAGGGTCGAGCAGTACAGCTCGAAATATTCCCTGAATAGGTTCTCGTAATGCACCATCGGATCCAAAAAAGTCGGGTCGTTGACCAGATCGGTGCCTACGTGGCTGGCGCACAGAAGGCTCGCGGTCTTGCGCGCATACACCGAATGTTCGGCAACAACGGCATCCTCGTACAGCAGGGTGCGATGAAAATGCGCGAGGACCTTGGCGCGCGCCTTGCCTCGGGTGGCGGGCTTCTTCAGGTACTCGAACAGGGCTTTGCCGTGGATCAGCCGCAGCGCGGCATGCCTTAGAGCCACCGCTTGATTGCGCAATACGACGAAGTCGGCAACTTGCCGCATCAACCCCGAGTGTTCGAGTTCCCAGGCACCCCAGGAACCGGGCGTCGCGAGAATGCGCTGCGCTATCAGGTGCTCTTTGACGTCGTCGCTGCGCAACGCGCTTTCGATGCGGTCGGTTGATACGCGCATAAGTCGTGCGTGACTGAACGCGTTGCGTTGCACCAGAAACTTCCCTTTGCGCTGCCGGCCGGATCGCAGTGAATATGTCGAACGGTAAGCTTAGACGCAATCGCGGGAAATGATAAGAGTCTCCGATGCGCGACGTCGGACATATATCAGGCGAGCACCAGTGGCGCAAGGTGAATTGTCGCGACACAAGAGGAGTCGTTCACG
Organism: Gammaproteobacteria bacterium; assembly: GCA_041690895.1. Classification (GTDB taxonomy): domain Bacteria; phylum Pseudomonadota; class Gammaproteobacteria; order Steroidobacterales; family Steroidobacteraceae; genus Bog-1198. The sequence goes on along the minus strand of JBEPVT010000047.1, from coordinate 16,336 downwards.
GCGCTCGGCTCACACGCTTGATGTCGCTGAGCGGAATCGCGGTAACAGCGGCGTAGCGTGCGCCGCCATCGGTGTATTCGAAAGGCAACTCGGGAGCCATGGGACCGGCCACGCGCGGTCCGCGCAGCGAGCTCAAGAGAGCCTTGAGGGGATTGCTAAAGGCATCGTTGACAGCCGTCCCCTCGAATCCGCAGTGCGCCATGCAGTTGTCGCACCGTGGATTCTTACCAACACCGTACTTCTCCCACTCAGTGTCCTCGATGAGGGCTTTGTAGGTCGGCGCATAGCCTTCGTCGGACAAGAGATAGCAGGGCTTCTGCCAGCCGAAAACGTTATAGGTCGGGTTGCTCCACGGCGTGCATTGATAGGTTTGGTTGCCCGCCAGGAAATCCAGGAACAGTGCCGAGTGATTGAATGACCATGCAGGCTTTCCCGAAGGTCGACGGCTGCGACTGAAAATGTTGCGGAACAGCTGCTTGCTGGCGTTGCGACCTAGGAACACGTCCTGTCGCGGTGCGTGGTGATAGCTGTATCCCGGAGAGACGGTGATGCCTTCGACGCCCAGTTCCATGGCGGTGTCGAAGAACTCGGCTACAGCGTCCGGATCCTCGCCATTGAACAAGGTGCAATTGACCGTAACGCGAAAACCCTTGTCGCGCGCCAATTTGATGGCGGCAACGGCTTTCTCGAACACGCCCTCCTGGCACACTGATTCATCATGACGAGCCTTGTTACCGTCCAAATGAATCGAAAAGGTCAAATAGGTCGAGGGCTGGTATTCGTCGATGTGCTTGGAGAGCAGAATCGCGTTGGTGCACAAGTAGACGAACTTCCGCCGCGCAACGATCCCGGCGACGATTTGCGGCATTTCCTTGTGAATCAGCGGTTCGCCGCCGGGTATCGACACAATGGGAGCGTCGCACTCATCAACGGCACGCAATGCTTCCTCCACCCCAACCCGTTTCTGCAGGATTTCCTTCGGATAGTCGATTTTGCCGCAGCCAGAGCAAGCCAGATTGCATTGGAACAGGGGTTCCAGCATGAGAACCAGCGGGTAGCGCTTATCGCCGCTGAGCTTACGCCCGGCAATATAGCGGGCAACCTTGTACATCTGCAGGAGTGGAATAGCCATTAGCCTATATTACCAGCACCGACTGCCGATGGTCGCCCCAGACCCCATTCCAGCATGAACCAGGGGGTGAATTTTCGGTCGCCCTCAGCGACGAGAGACACCGGTGCCGGGATTATTTCAGCGATCCGCTGTCGCGAAACCATCGTATGGCATCCTCAAAGGCTTGAACCGGCGGACGCGACGCGTAGCCCAATTCGCGCGCCGCCTTGGCACTCGAAAAAAACATCCTCTTGCGCGACATGCGCACGCCTTCCAGAGTGATGCGCCCACTGCGGCCGGAAAGGCGAGCGAACCCTTCTGCCACGTACGCGATTGGGAGAACCACGCCGTAGGGCAGCCGCACGCGTGGCGGCGTGCGACCCGTAAGAGCCGCGATAACCCCGAGGATTTGCCGCAAGGTCATGTCTTGTCCGCCCAAAATATAGCGTTCGCCCGTGGTGCCGCGCTCATACGCCCGCAGGTGCCCTGCGGCAACATCATCCACGTGGACAATATTCAAACCCGTATCAACGTAAGCAGGCATCCGACCGGCTGCGGCATCGAGCACCAATTGGCCTGTGGGTGTCGGCTTGACATCGCCCGGCCCCACGGGAGTCGAGGGGCTGACGATTACTACAGGCATTCCTTCGCGCGCCGCTTCACGGACGAGCTCTTCGGCCAGGTATTTGGAGCGCTTATAGTGGCCGATCATGTTCTCTATCGAGTTCGGGGTTTCCTCATCGCCCGGCATGCCGCCGGAAGGAATGCCGATCGTAGCGACGCTGCTGGTATAGACGATGCGCTGCACGCCCACGCGACGCGCGGCATTCAAGACATTGCGCGTACCGTCTACGTTGGTGAGATAGAGCTGCGCAGGGTCCGGCGCACCCAATCGATAATCCGCGGCAACGTGGAATAATCCCTCGCATCCCTGCGCCGCACGCTCCAGCGACTTCAAGTCAGTGAGATCGCCTTCGATCACCTCAACCTCGAGGTTTTGCAAATTACGGCGATCAGAGCCTGGGCGCGCCAGTGCCCGAACTTGCCATTGCTGGCCGAGCAGCGCTCTGGCGACCGCCGCGCCGACAAACCCCGTCGCGCCGGTCACTAGCGCTTTCATGCGAGGTGGACACCGATGGCGCGCAAGGAACGCATTGCTATTCGATAGCGCCGCGCGAGCCGCAGCATCGCGCCGATCTGGCGCGGCGCCAGAACTAGGCCGCCGATCAAGCGCCCGAACTGCATCCGTCCCGCTCTGCTCGCGGCGACCACCGCGCGCGGCAAAGCATCCGCGGCTGTATCGACGATGACGCGCACCGCAATAAAAGGAAGATTGTATTTGGCGGCAATTTCCGCCACAGCTGCACTCTCCATATCCACTGCGCTCGCACCGGTGCTGCGAAACGCCGCGGCTTTTTCCGCCGGCGTGTCGATCGCATGAATGCTGGTGAGCAAATTGCCCTCGGTCACGGCGTGCAGAGGACTGACGGCAGCGGCCACGCGTTCGCGCCACGATTGGCAGGCAGCGTATCGGGAACCGTCAGTGGAGAGTACTTCGCGCGGTATTACGATACTTCCGGGCTTCAGTGCGGGATCGAGTCCGCCCGCCATCCCAAAAGTCATCAGCGCTGAAACGCCGGCATCGGCCAGCGCCTGCGCCGCAGCGGCGGCAGCGGCGCGGCCAATCCCGCTCAACGCCAGCAAAGATCCATCGCCCAACATCGCGAGTTCGCTCAAGAGTGGCTGTCCGGCACGCTGCATCGAAGGTCCCAACGCGCGGGCTTCTGATGCGAGCGCCGCGACGACGCCCACTGCATTCAATAATGGGGCTCTAGACTCAATGAGGGATTCCGCGACGCGTCAAGTTGCGGTAAGCGGCCAGCGCCCACAGGGGAAAATACGCCGAATAGCCATGGTAGCGCAGATAAAACACGCGCGGGAATCCCGGCGCCGTATAGCTGGGATGACTCCAAAGATCATCCTCTTGGCGTGTCTGCAACAAGTAATCAGCAGCACGCCGCGCCGCCTCGGATGCTGCCTCTCCCGTCGATAATAGTCCCAACAGCGCCCAGGCGCTTTGGTAGGGAGTGCTGCCGAAATCTTCAGCCGGCCGTGATTGCAGCGCATAGCTGTCGTTGCTCTCGCCCCAGCCGCCGTCAGCGTTTTGCTTCTGCTTGAGCCACGCGACCGCACGCTTCACCATGGGATCGTTGGGTCCGATGTGCGCTTGCGCGAGCGCCATCAGCACTGACCAGGTGCCATAGATATAATTCGTGCCCCAGCGGCCGAACCACGATCCATCGGCCTCCTGCTGCTTGCGCAAGTAGGCAATCGCGCGCGCCAGTGCGGGCTGATCTTGCGATCTGCCAATGCGTGCAAGAACGGTGACGACCCGCGCGGTCACATCGCTGCTGGGAGGATCCAACAATGCGCCGTGATCGGCAAAAGGAATCTTGTTGAGGTAGTAGCAGGTATTGTCCGCGTCGAAGGCGGCAAAGCCGCCATCACGACTCTGCATTCCCACCAGCCAATCGAGCGCGCGACGCATGCTTTCCGCATAGCGCGACGAATCGCTCGCCTGATCCATGGCCCATGCCACCACGGCGGTATCGTCTAGATCCGGATAGAAGTCATTCGCGAATTGAAACGCCCAGCCGCCGCCGGCGAGATGCGGCCGTCTTACACGCCAATCACCGGGTTCATCGAGCAGCTGCTTGGTTTTCAGCCAATCGAGTGCGCGTGTTGACGCACTGCGCGCCGCCTCGTCACCAGCCTCCTGTAGGGCAAGCGTGGCAAGAGCGGTATCCCAAATGGGCGAGACGCAGGGTTGGCAATACGCGCTCGAGGGACCGACTATGAGCAGCTTTTGCAACGCTCGCTTTGCCGTGGCGCGTCTCGGGTCGTCCGCCGGATAGCCAAGAATCACCATGGCTTCGAGGGCATTGACCATTGCCGGGAAGATGGCGCCGAGGCCATCCTCGCCGTTCAGTCGCTCGATGAACCAACTCTCTGCGCGCCGCGTCGCTCGCTCGCGCACCGTCCTCGGGATCAACGGATCGAGCATGCGGCCGAGATGATCGAACAGCAGGAACGCCTTGGCGAGCATGCCGGCGCGTCGGAAATAGTGACGCTCTTTTTCGGGCGGGGTCGTGAACAACTCGCGGATGCCGACATTGCGCGGATTCTTTGCCCGCGGCTTGCGCGTGCATAAGATGAACAGAGGCACCATGACCGTGCGCGACCAGTAAGAGACCTTGTCGATGTGGAACGGAAACCACTTCGGCAGCAACATGATCTCGACGGGAATATAAGGGACACCGCGCCACGGCAATTCACCGAACAACGCCAGGGCAATTCTTGTGAACACATTGGCCCGGGCGGCGCCGCCCCGCAGCAAAATAGCGGCGCGAGCTTTCGCCATATGCGGCGCCTGCGGATCGTCGCCGGCCAGTTTCAATGCGTAATAAGACTTGACGGTGCAGCTCAAATCCAACTCGCCGTTGTGATACAGCGGCCAGCCGCCATGCTCGGCTTGGCGCGCACGCAGATGACGGGCGATCTTCGACTGCAGCGCCTCTTCGATCTCGTCGAGGAAGTGCATCATCATGATGTACTCCGCCGGAATCGTGCAGTCCGCCTCGAGTTCGTACAGCCAATAGCCTTTGTCGCCTTGCTGCGCGACCAACGCATCGCGCGCTGCGGCAATTGCGCGGTCGAGCGGCGAGGAATCCGCAATCCGCTTCAGCGAATGGGAGACGATGTCGCTGCGCGCGTCTGGCAGCTCCGCAGGGAACGGAGCAGGTTTCGGAGCGCTTCGATTCACGACCCTGAACTCCCGTATCGCCGTAGCGCGTGTTCTTGCTCGCCGCCAGCGTCGCTATCGTTCAGCACCGGCGCAGCTCGCGGCCAACGCGACTCCGGCAGCCGCGTCAGCGGCAAACCGCGCGCCGCAACGGCGAATAGGCGCCTCAGCATCCAATCATGGGCGATGAAAGTATTGGTTATGAACATGGTCATGCTGACAGCGGTTCTGGTCACCTTAACTTGCGCACCTGCGGTGAAGTCGAGGTGATGCGCAATCTTACGCAGAGTCAAGACAGCGAGACCGATTGCCCATAGGCAGAAGCGGCGAATCCCCTTCTCCTGGCGCGGGATTAATAGCGTGTAATCCAACGCGTTGCGAAGGTGCGCATGCGCTACGGCGACCAGTTCAAAGATTCCCGCCCTGAAGCGAGGATCGTCGGAGTCGCCGGAGAGTTGCGCAAGATCGACGCCATGCCGCGAGAATACATCCTGCGGCAGCCAACAAGCGCCCCGACTGCGATCCTCCCAAACATCCTTGAGAATGTTCGTCATTTGCAGACCTTGAGCAAAAGAAGCTGCAAGCGCGCTCAGATTGGCCCGACGGCGTGCGATATCGACCGAATAATCGCAAAACAGCTCGGTGAGCATCTCTCCCACCACGCCCGCCACGTAATAGCAATAGTCGTCCAGATCGCTCGAATGAGGCAGTCCTTTGATGCTGGCATTGAATTGGAAACGCGGCATGCCGTAGCACATGAGCTCAACGCAGCGCTTGATGGCGGCATGCTGGGCCGGGCCGAGGTTAGCGGCCACCCGCACCACGCGATCCATATTGCTCACCAAATCGCGTTCGGTGGGCAAGGTGCGGTCCGACAGACGCTGCTCCAAATCGCGCGCCAAGGCCGCCGCTTCGCCGCTTCCGGCCACCACAGCGCTGAAACGCTGCAGAAAAGCCAATGTCTCCGGGGCCGACAGCGCCGGTTCGTCCTCGATAGTATCGGCGATTCTGCACAGCAGATAAGCGCTGGTCACGGGAATGCTCAGCGCAGGCGGCAGTTGCGGAATGGTCAACGCAAAAGTGCGCGAAACATGCGGCAGAATCTGATCCTGGTAGACCTCATCTGAACTCACGGAATGCATGCTGGCAGTATCTCGGAAACCCGCAAAAATAGCATCATGTCAGCCAGTTAGCCTTGGTGCAAATCCGCAACATCCAGAGTAGTCCATTGCCACTACCCGGGTCGCGCAGTATAAACTGCGGTGATATGGACGTTCCGCCCGCCAGCTATCCGCTGCTCGAAACCATCGCCTCACCGGCGGACCTGCGCAAGCTACCGGCTGCAAAATTGACCGAACTGGCGCACGAATTGCGCCAATTTCTGATTCACAGCGTCGCAACACGCGGAGGCCATTTTGCCGCTGGATTGGGCACGGTCGAACTCACGATCGCCCTGCATTATGTGTTCAATACTCCCGATGACCGGCTCGTTTGGGATGTAGGGCATCAAGCTTATCCGCATAAAGTGCTGACAGGACGCCGCGAAAAGCTGCACACCATCAAACAGGATGCGGGACTCGCTCCGTTCCCAGCGCGCAGTGAGAGTGAATACGACACTTTCGGCGTCGGACACTCCAGCACGTCGATCAGTGCGGCGTTGGGCATGGCCGTCGCGGCTGCGCAACGCGGCGAAGACCGCAAAGTCGTGGCCATCATTGGAGACGGCGCTCTGACCGCGGGCATGGCGTTCGAAGCATTGAATCACGCCGGCTCTCTGCCGGCAGACCTGCTGATCGTCCTCAATGACAACGACATGTCCATTTCAGAGAACGTCGGCGCGCTGTCGAATTATCTGGCGCGCGCGTTGTCAGGCCGCATGTATTCGCACTTGCGTGAAAGCGGCAAGAAGGTCTTGCGGCAGATGCCGACCGTATGGGAACTCGCGCGCCGTTCCGAGGAACATTTGAAAGGCATGGTGCTGCCGGGAACCTTGTTCGAGGAAATGGGATTCAATTACATCGGACCCATCGATGGGCATGACGTGAAAGCGCTCGTCAATACTTTGCGCAATCTGCAAAAGCTGCGCGGACCCCAGTTCCTGCACGTCGTCACACGCAAGGGCAAGGGCTATGCGCCGGCGGAGGCGGATCCGATCAAGTGGCACGGACCAGGTCCCTTCGATCCGGCCAGCGGCATGATATTCAAGGAAGCCAGCAGCGGACCTACCTATTCGCAAATTTTCGGCAAATGGCTATGTGACATGGCAGATCGCGACCCCGCCATCGTCGGCATCACGCCCGCCATGCGAGAAGGTTCAGGATTGGTCGAATATTCGAAGCGCTTTCCCGAACGCTACTTTGATGTTGCGATCGCGGAGCAGCACGCCGTAACTCTGGCCGCCGGCATGGCAGTGGAAGGACTGAAACCGATAGTCGCGATCTATTCGACTTTCCTGCAGCGCGCGTACGATCAACTCATCCACGATGTCGCCCTGCAGAATCTGCCGGTGGTTTTTGCCGTCGATCGGGCCGGACTCGTCGGCAGCGACGGCGCCACTCATCAAGGCAGCTATGACTTGTCGTTCCTGCGCTGCATTCCCAACATGGTCGTCATGGCACCCGCGGATGAGAACGAGTGCCGTCAGATGCTGTACACCGGCACGACCTTGAGTTCGCCGTCGGTGATTCGCTACCCACGCGGCATTGGCCCCGGCGCAACCGTGGTCGCCGAGATGACCGCGCTACCCCTCGGACAGGCGCAGCTGCGCCGCGAAGGACGCAGTGGATTGGCAATTCTCGCCTTCGGCGCCCTGGTCGACTCGGCGCAAAAGATTGCCGAACGCTTGGACGCAACCATTGTGAACATGCGCTTCGTGAAACCCCTCGATGAAAAAATGATCGTGTCGATAGCGGCGCGCCATCGAGCCATCATCACCATCGAAGAGAACGCCGTCATCGGCGGCGCTGGGGCAGGCGTCAGTGAAGTACTCGCGGTCGCCGGACTGCAGCTGCCCATACTGCACATCGGCATACCGGATCGTTTCATCGAGCACGGCACGCGCGACACGTGCCTCGCGAGAGCGGGACTCGATCTTGCGGGACTCACCACCAGCGTGGAACAGTGGTGGGCTCTGCAGAGCCAGGCACGCAAACGCTCCGTGAGCAGCGCCTAAGTCCGATAGACCGAACTATTTAAGCCAAGCAACGCAATCCGCGCCTTAATGAGCTCCGGATCGCTCAAGCAACGCGGCAACATCCCGAAAATCCTTATCCCTTGCCTGCTGCAACGGAGTTCGGCCCGCGTTGTCTGCGGCGTTCGGATCAGCACCTCGCGCCAGCAGCAACCGAACAACCTCAAGACGGCCCTGAGTCACGGCAAGCATCAGCGGCGTGCTGCCGGCATTGTCACGAGCATCAATGGACACGCCTTGATCCAGCAACCAATCGGCTTGCGCCACGTCGCCTACCGCAGCGGCCGATTGCAGCTTGGCTGGGCTTGACGCGTTGCTACTGGCGCGATCCGCGCTCCTGTAAACCGAGCCGCCTTGTGCGGCACGCGCGGCCATCTGAGGCGCCGCGGCGGGTACAGGCGCCCTCGCGGCGACTGCCGGCTCGGCGGGCGGCGCCAGTGATTCGAGCTTAGGCGGTGTGCTGGCCTGCGTGGTTCGCGGCCGCTCCCAGTAGCGGGGCGCAAAAAGAAGTGCGGCAAGCAGAGCGGCGCCGACAGTACCAAAAGCTGTGATTTTCCAGCGCGAATCGTTGGCTGCGGGACGCGATACATCAAACACCTGCGGCGCTTTCTTTGCGAGTTGTTCGGCGATGCGCCGGCTCTCGGCAAGAATGGTCGCCCGCACAGCCTCGCTGGGGGCAGCGCGATCGCCAGCGCTGGCCTGCCGGTAGCGAGCGAGCAGTTCTTCGTCTTGAGCGTTACCTTTCTGGGTCATGCGAATTCCCACAGCAGCTGGCGCAATTTCGCGCGGGCGTAGCGCAGCCGACTCTTGACCGTCTCGAAGTTGGACCCGGTTGCCTCGGCAATTTCCTCGACGCTGAGTTCGCCTTCTGCTTGCAGCAGAAACGCGGATCTTTGCTCCGCAGGCAACTGCGCCACCGCGTTCAACAATGCCGCTGCCTCATATTGCGATTGGACCTGCGCGGGCGGTTCGAGTTTCGGCGAATCTGCAAGCCGCTCCAAGGCGCTCAAGGCTTCTGGATCCGCATCGTCGCTGGCATCCAGGCTTTGCAGACGATGATTCGCACGAATCATGTCAACCGTACGGTTGTGTGCAATGGTGAACAACCAAGTCGTGAATTTCGCGGTCGGCTGATAATTCGCAGCGCTGCGCACCACCGCAAACCAGACCTCCTGCATCAAATCATTGGCACTAGCCTCATTTTTTACGTTGCGCTGAAGGTAGCGGAAGACCCGCGACTCGTGCCGTAGGTATAAGAATTCGAACGCGGCGGCCTCGCCGCGTCCGAAGCGCAACATCAAATTCTCGTCAGTCTCCTGCGACAGGCCCATTCACCCCATTATCAGCCGCCCGGCGGATCCGGTACATACCTCGGCATGGCCGAATCGGGAAAAGGATTCGGGGCGGACTGCCATGAGCGCGACGACACGACACCCATAGCGACTAAATTCTCGTAACTATCGTACCGAATCTTGATGACTTCATTGGGCCTGCTCGATAAGCGGTCGAATGTCGTGTTCTGCACATACGAGGTTTCGCGCGTGCCATGTCCGGTGCCGAGTTTCTGCGCCGGCACCGACGATGTGATCGGTGCGCCCGGGCCGGCCGGTGCCACGCGCGCGGCACTGTCCGACGCGCCGCTCTCGGCTCGATTTTGAGCGTATCCCTGCTCTTCGGATCGCCGATCGAACGACCCGTATCTTGGAACTCCCACGGGGCGCTCGAGAAACAGCGCCACGCCGATGACGCCGACGTTGGCCGGCCGACCGGTTCGTTCCGCGTAGGAATTGGCTGCCGCGGTAAAGTTGAAGGCCGCGATTTCCGCATTGCTCTTGCGCCATCCGGCGATCTCGTAGCTCTCGCCCGGAGCAAAGACGTAGCCGCTTTGGCCCCATGCGCCCGTCTCGCCGCTGATCACATTGATTCCGTCCACGGCGGTCACCGCGAGCAATCGCGCGCCGCGGCGATTTTGGATCATGATCGAATAGCGAGCGCCGGGACTGCCGGCGACCCAGTATTCCCCGCGGCTTCTATATAGCGGCAGCGTACTACCGCTATCGCGGTCGATGACTTGCACATCCGCGAACCGGCCGGCGGCATGTGCATCCACTCTCACGCCGATCACGCCTAACCCCATCAGCAAGATCCCAATCGCAGCGCATTTCATATTGACCTCCAGTGTTGCTTGTCCCACCTGAATCGATGCGACTCCACAAAAGGGGTTAATATCCGCGCGAAGAATCGCCAGGAGTAGGCATGCCGGTCGGCTTTACATCACATAACATCAGATTGGACGACGGTTCTTATACTAAGCCTGATGCCGGTTATTCGATGGACCTGCATCCCTGGTTTCTCGCGGCAAAGCGCATACTGGATGCAACATTTCCCGGTGATAAGCGGCATCTGCGCATCGCCGACTTGGGCTGCCTCGAGGGCGGCTACACGGTCGAATTTGCGCGCCTTGGCCTGCAAGCGCTCGGGATCGATGTGCGCGAATTGAATATTGAGGCCTGCCGCTACGTTCAATCGAAGGTGAATTTGCCGAACCTGGATTTTGCCCGCGATGATGTCTGGAATATCGCCGCGCATGGCGAATTCGACGCAGTGTTTTGCTGCGGACTTTTCTATCACATGGATAAACCGCGCGATTTTCTCAATCTACTGTCGCGAGTGACCAAGCGATTGTTGATCCTGCAAACTCATTTCGCAGAGGCCAAAGACTCGCCGAGTTTCATTCGACCACGGCGATTTCGACGCGCCCTGGCGAAGGTGTTGCCGCTCAAGAACACCGGAACCACCACCCACAAATTGTCTTTTTTGAGCGAGAATGAAGGGTTGCCGGGCCGCTGGCTGCCTGAATTCCGCAGCAAGCGAGCGTTTCGCGACCGCGAAAATCGCCGCTGGGCATCCTGGAATAACAAACAGTCATTTTGGATACAGCGCGAGTACCTGCTGCAAGCGATGCGTGAGGCGGGGTTCGACCTGGTGCTCGAGCAATTCGATGCCCTGGGGCCCAACATCGCATTCGAGATGATCGATGGAAGCTATCGGACCTCCGGGCGGAGCACGTTTATCGGCATCAAAACTGCCTACGCCTCGGAAGCCTCAGCGCCGGCCGTGTCGCTGGGGTTACGCCAGGCTTAAAACCAAATCTTGCACACTTGGAAACACATCATGAGATTGACAAAGATCCACGTACTGTTTGGCGCGCTAGCCGGCGTTACGTTGCTGCTCGGCAGCGGTACGGCGACACATGCCGAGCCAGTACCCACGCCCGCCACCGGCGGCGATATACCAGCGGACTTCAAAATCGCGACAGACGCTGACGACTACATCAAACGCGGCGTCATGATTGCCATGCGCGACGGCGTGAAGCTGCACACCGTCATCATCATCCCCAAGGGTGCGGCTCGCGCGCCGATGATCCTCGATCGAACGCCGTACAGTGCCGACAAATTCACCAGCAGCGCAGAAAGTCCGCGCCGCGCGCTGATCCTGCCGTTGAGCTATGGCGAACTCGCCGATGCCGGCTACATCATCGTGGCTCAGGATGTGCGCGGAAAATATAAGTCCGAAGGCGACTATGTGATGAACCGGCCTCTATCAGGCGATCTGAATCACACGCCGGTGGATCATTCGACCGACGCCTACGACACGATCGACTGGCTCGTTAAGAACGTGCCCGAATCCAACGGCAGGGTCGGCACCATGGGCACGAGTTATGACGGCTTCACGGTGCTGATGGGCCTCATCCATCCGCATCCGGCATTAAAGGCCGCCGCTCCGTTCAATCCGATGGTCGATACCTGGATGGGCGATGACTGGTTTCACAACGGCGCGCTTCGCCAAACTTACGCCGATTACATCTTCGCTCAGACTGCCGACAAGTCCTCCGACAACAAATGGATTGCGCCTCGCTACGATGCTTATGACACATGGCTCGCCGTCGGTTCCGCGGGCACGCTGGGCAAGGCCTTAGGTATGGACCAGCTGCCCTTCTGGCAACGTCTCGTCCAGCACCCCGCCTACGATCGCTACTGGAGTGGGCAGGCGCTGGACAAGATTCTCGCCGCGCGTCCGCTCACCGTGCCGACGCTCTATGTTCATAGCCAATGGGACCAAGAAGACATCTACGGTGCAACGGCGGCCTTTGCGGCAACGCGATCTCAGTCAGGCGCGGGACACGACAATTCCTATCTGGTGATCGGACCGTGGCGGCATGGCGGCGGCAACGGCGACGGCTCTGCGTTGGGCGCCATCAAATTCGACGCTGACACCGGCCAGTGGTTTCGCCTGCATGTGCTGCTGCCGTTTTTTGACGCTCACTTGAAAGACGATGCACCGCAAGCGGATATCGCAAGAGTCACGGCTTTTGAGACCGGCGCCAATGTCTGGCGCCGCTACGATCAATGGCCCCAGTCCTGCGCCAGCGGTTGCCCCTACAAGTCCTCGCCCCTGTATCTGGCGGCCGGCGCCAGATTGAGCTTTGACAAGCAACCCGCCGGCGCCGCCGCGTTCGACGAGTATGTGTCCGATCCTGCAAAGCCCGTCACCTACCGGCCACGTCCCATTCGGCCGACCTATGCGTCCGATTCAACCTGGGGTCGCTGGCTGGTGGATGACCAGCGCTTTGCGTCGGACCGCACGGACGTGCTGACGTACACATCCGACGTATTGACGGCGCCGCTGCGCATTGCAGGCCAGCCCGTGGCGCATTTGTTCGCCTCGAGCAGCGGAACCGATCTCGACTGGGTGGTCAAGCTCATTGATGTCTACCCGGACGAAGTTCCGGGAAACGTAGCGATGGGAAGTTATCAATTACCGATCGCCATGGATATCATGCGCGGCCGATATCGCGATGACCCGGCGAAGCCTTCGGCAATTCCCGCCGGCAAAATCGTCAGCTACATGCTGAAACTACCCAACGCCGATCACGTATTTTTGCCGGGGCATCGGATCATGGTACAAGTCCAGTCGAGCTGGTTCCCGCTTTACGATCGTAACCCGCAAACCTTTGTGCCAAACATTTTCTTCGCGCAACCCGCAGATTACGTGAAGGCCACGCAGCGAGTCTTCCACAAACCCGACGCTGCGAGCTACGTCGATCTGCCGGTTGCGAGGTGATGCAAGGCTGGCGCGGTTGATCCCAAGGGCACGCATGACACTTTCAAACTTGCTGGTGTTCACTTTGGCGCTAATGGTCGCTGCCGGGTCTCCCGGCCCGAGCGTCGCAGCGCTGGTTGCACGTGTCCTCACGAATGGTCTTCGCGACGTGTTGCCATTTCTAGCGGCGATGTGGCTGGGCGAATCGCTATGGCTGGGATGCGCCGTGGCCGGCCTCGCCGTGGTGGCGCGAACGCTGGGCGTCGTGTTCATGGCGATCAAATTTATCGGCGTTGCGTATTTACTTTATCTGGCGTGGAAGATGTGGTTTGCGCCAACACAGGTATCAAGGGACGAGATGCCTTCCGGTCAATCGCCATGGCGCATGTTCGGCGCCGGGCTCACCGTCACGCTCGGCAATCCCAAAATCATCGTGTTTTATCTCGCGCTGCTGCCAACCATCGTCGACCTAGATCGCGTTGGTGCGGCTGCGTGGATCGAGCTGACCGCCGTGACACTCGTCGTGCTGATGTCGGTCGATTTTGCGTGGGCGCTGCTCGCCGTGCGCGCTCGCCGCTTGCTGACGAGCCGCAAGGCGGTCAAAATCGCCAACCGCAGCAGCGCGACGATGATGGCCGGTGCAGCGGCGGTAATCGCCGCGCACTAAGCGCTGCGCCGACATTCCGTCATAGTGCGGCCACCACACAGCCGGGCCGAGATTCGCATTAGCAGCACCGCACCTACTGGATTGCCGATTCGACACGTCGTTGCAGTTGCCCTTGGCAACGCCATCGAGTTCTATGATTTCGTGACGTATGCGTTTTTCGCCGCTCAAATCGGCCGCGCGTTCTTTCCATCCGATACCCCCGGCACGAGCCTGCTGGCATCGCTCGCCACTTTCGGTGCGGGGTTTTTGACCCGGCCTCTCGGTGCTTTCGTGTTGGGACGTCTCGGCGACCGTCTTGGCCGCAAGCCAGCCATGATCGCTTCATTCACGTTGATCGGCATAGGGGTTACGGGTTTGCCGTTAATCCCGTCGTACGCATCAATCGGCATCCTCGCACCCATCCTCGCAATCTTCTTCAGGCTCATTCAGGGCTTCGCGCTCGGCGGGGAGGTCGGCCCCAGTACCGCGTTTCTGATGGAAGCAGCACCGCCGTTGCGGCGCGGCTTATACATTTCGCTTCAAGCGACGAGTGCGGATGTGGCCGTGATGATCGCAGGCGTGGTCGGTGTAGGTTTGGCAAGCGCATTGGATCCCGCAGCGCTCGACAGCTGGGGCTGGCGCGTCGCTCTGCTGGCAGGAGCGGTGATCATTCCGGTGGGCTTGGTGCTGCGCCGGACGCTCGTCGAGACTCTGCAGCCGCCGCACGGTCCAGCGGATGTCCCCACGATGCGCAACTACGGCCGCGTCGCAGCGGCAGGATTAGCGCTATTGGCATCGGGAACCACGACCAACTACCTGCTTAACTATATGACGACATACGCGAGTTCAACCCTCGGCATTCCGGCCAAAATAGCCTTCGGCGCGACAGCAGTCGTGGGTCTGTGCGGCGTCGTATGTGATCCCTTGGGAGGTTGGCTTTCGGATAAGTTTGGACGCAAGCCGATCATGACCATTCCTTGGCTGTGCTTGGCGTTCGCTGTGTTCCCATGTTTCATGTTGATCGAGCGTGAGCGCAACAGTTTCGCGCTCTATGTCGCATGCGCCGTGCTGGCATGCGCATCGACACTCTCCGCGTCCGCGGCACTGATCTCGGTCAACGAATCGCTGCCGCACCGAGTGCGTTCAGGCGCGTTCGGCATAATGTACGCGCTGTCGATCTCGATCTTCGGCGGATCCGCGCAATTCATGGTTGCGTGGCTCACGCGCCTGACGGGTAACCCGCTTGCCCCGGCGTGGTACATGATCGGCGGAGTGATTGTCGGCTTGATCGCATTGCAGGCGATGCCGGAGAGCGCGCCGATCAAAGTTGGATTGGGCGCCTCGCGAGTCCCCGCGTAGTGCCGAGTCGCGATTGCGGTGCGCTGAATATCTCAGCCGAGATTCGATCAAACGGTTGTCGACAGAACTGGTCGACTTTGGTTTCGTACGAATCGATCGGTCGGTCCTATTGAATATCCGAGCAGTTCATTTCGCTGAACCCATCGGGCCCGGCACACTCGCCTTCACCCTCTCTTCCGGTGCATGCCTAGATTCCGGCAAACGATACCGCAAATCTATTTTGCGAGTGTTGCCCGGCATCACTACCGAGCAGGATCGGATTGCGAATAAGTAACTCGGCCCGCGAAGGTTCCGGGCGGGTCGGTCACGAGGTCACATCGCTATTTGTGGGGTTGCTACGCACGACGGGATGCTTCATCCCAAAAATTATTCTGGTATCACTAGCTATGCAATTGTCTTGGCATGAGGCTCGCCGACAAAATTGTCCAATGCCGAACACCTTCCATTGTCGAAAATTCGACCAATAAGCAAAAAATACGCCTGATCGTCACAGTCGAGGAATAGTTGAGTCCTTGGAGTTCGAATCTTATGAACAGACCGAAAAACGTTTCGAGGCCGCGAAGTCCGCAAATACATCGTCGAAGAAGTCGAGGAACTTCCGACTAGAAGCCGGCCACGTCGCGCATCACGACGACGCCGCAGGGTTCAACGCGGCTGTTCGGCAATTTCTGCAAGATGCGATCACGTAGGCAGTGACGAGTTTCCATCCTTGGGGTCGGCTTGGGCTGCGGGTATAGCGCGCCAAGGTCGGATTCGCTCCTGGTCCCGCGTGTAACTGCTCGAACAGAGATTCCGTTCGCGAGTTTGCAAGTGGATCACCTACCCGTGCTCGATTGCCCGCAATTTTGAACCAGTCCCCGACAAACCCGACACGCGCCCATCGCAAATCACTGCACTGGATCAACGAACGGTTCACCACCGGTTCGATCACCGCGCCCGTCACGTATCAGTCGCGGCCCGGCGCCAAAGGGGCGTCCCGACGCTTGGATCATAGCAAACTTACGGGTACGCCATCGCGCTGGCGCGCAGCGAACCGGAAATGGCGTTGGACTGCGAGGGCTAATAAAACGAAAAAACCCCCACCAACTTTCGCCGGTGAGGGTTTCCCCTTTTTCATTGACAAAA
>JBEPVT010000046.1:0-34328 GCA_041690895.1 Gammaproteobacteria bacterium | reverse complement strand
AAAGCGTGCGAGGGTTAACAGCCCTCCGCGGGTTCGAATCCCGCCCTCTCCGCCACGATTCTCATAGGTAATACGGCGATTTTAGGATCAGTGTGCGGCCGAATTGCGGCCAAATCCGAAATTTTCTAGGTCGCGTTTGTACGGGCGTGCGCGCCAGGTAGTTGTCGCCTCAACCGAGTGAAAAGCTTCACTTGACCTGATAGTCATCCCAATCCGCGTACAACGTCGAAAATTGGGCAAGAAGGAACGGCGGGCTGGCGCGCAGTCGAGCACAATGTGCAAAAAAGCAAGCAATCGAAGCCCGCCGCGGAGTTTTCGGAAGCACTCGCCCCACACCTAACAGACACAGGGCTCAGTAACGGGCACTGAAACCTCCCTGGCAACTGTTCAGGATCCCCCATTGCGATTCCGCCTCTGCTCAAACAGAATCCGCTTATAGTCAGGACCGCCGATCATCCAACGACACTCGCATAGGGGAATCGACGTAACTAAGTTTAATGCCGCGCCTTTGGTACAGTGCTAAGTGACTATTCGCCGCGCCATCAGAAAGCGATAGTCGCGACAAGAAGCCATGTCGATGAACTGTCTCTTTGATGAGATTATTCCAGCATGGCGGTCGTCAGTTAATAATGTCGCCGGTAGTCAACCGGGTTGGGTTCCTTTAACTTAAAGGAGGTCCAAATTGGGCAAAATCAGATCGATTCCGTCAATTGCAATTGCAATTGCAATGTTCGCGCTGACAACAGCCTCTGCCGCGATTGCAGCAGAGAGTGCATACATTGCAGGCAAAACCGGGAACATCGTAGTCGGCTGTGCTTGTGTCTTGGCAGTTAGCGGTTGCCAATCCAACTTAATTGACTCGGTCGCCGGAAAGCAACGACAGACGTGGACGCAAGATGCCGCGGTCTTGGCTGGCCAATCGTACGATCTTAATGAAGCGTGCTACAGGAAGCGCAATATCTCAGGATTTGGTGGCGGACTATGTTGCGAGATTCCCGGCGACGAGCAAGAGACTGTGCGTAAATTATTTCGGGGCACGGGTCAGCCGTAGGCTTGTGTGTTGTATTGAAGGGGGCATGCACGGCGCTGCAGACGTGACGCCCTGTCCCTTTCGTCACGCGCGCGCTCGATGTTCGTACCAAGCGATCTGCCTCGGCGATAACGTACGAATGCTGCGCGGTAAGCGACACTAGATCGAAACATCAGGGTTGCTAAACAACGGAGCAAAATATGAGACAGCGGTCACAACTGGCAATCGTTGCAGGACTCGGTTTTTTTTTGGGGAGCTCCGCCAGCGGGTTCGCTCAGGTAGTCCCATTTCCCTCTGCGGACAATGGCACAGTGTGTCTCGTCAATACCGAAGACCTTCCAAAAGGCACGCCGAATACAGTCTGCGACACCGTCCCTGCACCAGTCGGATCATTGTGCACCTGCCCCAAGTTTGATTCGCGTGGAAAGATAACCGGCGACTATCAAGGTAAGGTAATGACACCAAACGGTAAGGGCAACAAATCAGGTCTGCACTAACCTAGACGCTCGCCGGCTGAAGCGATTCCGCAAAAGGAGCCTTCACGTGACTATGCTGCATCGCGTTGAAATACTCATACGACTTCGGCGTTTGCTTTGCGCTGAGGACTATTTGTTCTCGCTGGTGACTTGTTTTTGCATGGTGGGAATTATCTCGGGTACCGCGTATGGTGCGAACGCAGACGAATTGGCGTGGGTAGCTGCTCAGGCCTATGCCGCTTCCAGTGATTCCAACGGACTGCGCGAAGCTTTATACCGATCGGCTATAGCCGCCGCAACGAAAGGCACCGTAACTCCCAGCACCGTCGCCGATTTTAGATCGCTTTCGGAGTCGATCAAGAACGCGAGGACAGAAGCTGATTTGGGTGATCTGTTGAGCCGTGAGGTTTCGCGGAAATACGCGCTCCACGAGGCTTTCGAGGCCGCTGGGCGTGCCCGCGGGAACGTTCGCGATCCTCGCTCTGTCGACGCACGACTGGCTACGGAACTGGTTCTTCGAGCGTTGGGGCCCTCTCAGCAAACGTCGTTTGCCCCGCTGATTTCAAATACATCTGTGAACGTCGCGGTGCACGGACTCCTAGATCAGATTGGCCAAACGTTGGAGGGACTCCCTAAGAACATCACTCCTCACACGCTGAAGGAATTTGCGTCTCAGCGAGGCGCTGCGCAGCTCGGAGAACTGGCCGACTCGTTGGAAAATGAAGCCAGCGTGGGCGCAGCGTCTCAACGCATTGCATCAAAAGCGGCGACGACAGCAAATTCTGAAGTAGACGCCGCCGTAAAAAAGCTAAAGGCCGGACCACCGTTTGGTGGCCCAGTGCCGGAAGTTGATTTTGAGAGTCTTGCAGCGCTAAGAGGTTCTGCTTCTGCCGCCCTCGCCGTCGCAAGTCTTTCGGGGAATGCGGAAGCTCAGAAGGTGGCAGTTACTGCGGTTCGAGTCGTTGATGCATGCGTCAGACTATATGTAGCGGCCGTGTCGCTGTACTCGGGAGTTGGGGGGTATGCCGCAATTGTTGAAATCGTCCAGGCCTATGGAGACCTTAAGTCAATGAGCAGCGCAGAGCCCAGTTCTCCCGCCGATGTGGCGAGTGCAAATGCTCAGGCCCTGTTCGACTATGTCCGCGCGCAGTTCATCGTTGTAAACGCGAAACTCGACGAGATTATCTCAATGATGACGGCGATGCAGTCGTCGTTGGTATTGATCGACGCGAAACTCGACGTCCTTGATGCTAAATTGGACAATCTACAGCGTGGGGTTGACGACCTCGCGACGTTCCTGAAAGCGTCGGAGTTTGGCAATGAAGCTCGTCGCCTTGAACAGGCCGAAGCAAAATGCGTTGATTTTTATCGCTTGTCAAAAACACCCGGTCGGCTGGAATCTGTTAGCGACGCAAACGACTGCTACGCGGAATTTGAGTGGTTGCTAGTGAACGCCTCCAGGCGGCCTCTCTTAACGTTGGATACTGAAGAGGCATTGAGTCTAATTCCTGCGGGGCCAGAGGGATTAGACGCTTACTATTTGGGACGCTCCTTTGCAGTTATTGAACAGCAGGGGACGCTGTTGGTGCCGGATCTGACACAGCCCATTATGCCGGCGATAGTCAATCCTTGGCTGCTCACTCGGGGTGCTAACGGGCTGGCCCTCAGCGCGGGCGACCTTGGGCGCTCCGGTAGGGCGCAAGTACAGTCGCTTCAAGCCGATGTTCAGGACGCTGTTGCGCAGGTGAAAAATGTGAAGCTAGCATTGAGGACGATGCAGGGAGGGTCTGAGACTGAGCGTCGTCAAATCGTCGAAAGACTCTATGCTACCTATGAGACTGCTGTTTCAAATACATTAGCTGCATGGGACAACGCGAAGAAAAGTGACTTAAACAATCGGCTCAATGGAACGATCGCGGCCACCAAACGCAACTTAACGACCGATGGATTGTGGCCCGTTATCCGCGCATGCACGTTAGTGCCCGGCTCCCAAATGGTCGCGTACCGCAGTGATATGCCCCAACTCAGCATCCCACAAACGTTCCGGCCGCACGTAGCACAAGAGTACCGGGGAGTGTACCGGGGTTTTGTTTCGGCTAAATATCGCAAGCAAGCGTCGACAACTCAGCCAGGGTATACGGGCCCACCGCTTGTGCGCGATTTGATTTCGCCTATGCAGTTTTGCATCGACGATCATTCATCTTATGTGGGTATTAATGATTGTCCGTCGAGTGGATTTGCGGCTGACTGTTTTGACGTCGACGCTGTATTCAACATGACAATTTATGCTGTAGTAGATGGGACGGTGTTGGCGACTGCTCAGCTCAAGACTAGCAGACAGCGATTTAAGGGATTCGCCCAAAAAACCAACTATTCATCGGCTGTCCAGTGGGTCGGACTGGGAAAAGGTGAGGTTGAGAGTGTACTAGGGCAAATACTTGACTCGATTGGCAACGAACTCACAACAATGCAAACTCACCGCACCGTAGAGATGTACGTCACCGAACAAATTCGGGATGATCAGATTCAGGCACTCCTTGAAGCTTTGGAGCAAGGGGAAACGGACGTTCTCGCGCTGGGAGCGGCTTGGTCTGAGCTTCAGAAGTCGTTTAAATCACTGGATCGAGCTTTAGCGTTAAACCGCGGTTATCTTGCGTTTACCTATCCTTCACTTGTTCGTAAAAACGACCTACTGCGGCTGATGTTGGCGGGAAACTCGCGAGTACGCCTTTTGGATTCTGAAGGAGTCAGGGCACTAGCTTCGTGCATAAGCGCGACTTCTTCGCCTGGTCTTCCCAACGCCGTCGTGCCCGAGGCTGACAGAGCCGCCGCGCGCCAAGCGGATTTGAACTGCCAATGGACACGTCTCTTTGTGTCTAGCGGAGCAGCTTGTCAACAAGTAAAACTACCAGCTCAGAAGATGGCGGGTGCATGCGACATTGGCGGCGATCCAGTCGAGCGGCACTTCAAACAGCGAACGCGTATGTTTAAGGGTACCGTCGCCTCAATCGCTTGGAAAGACGAGCCTGTTCCTAGTTATCCTGCACTTGACGTAGCAGAGTCACGGCTACAAGCACTACTGCTTGAGTCCGCTAACTGGCCGCACTCGCATTAACGGAGCGGATCTAATGCACTGCAACGCATGCTGCCCATGCCACCAAGAAGTTTGTAAAGCCCATCGTCTAATAGAGATACGGACGCGACAAAAAGGGTTTTTCCGGATGGTAGATCGCCCCACTGCGAGCATTAAAGCGTAGGCGCGGGTGGCACGTCAAAGCCTTCCTCAAAATGTCCGCTGCCGGTCGCGTAGCCGACCTTCGCGCTGACGCAAAACGCACGCCTCTTAAGGAACGAAAGTGCGTCCGCGAAATTCAAACACCGCGAGGAATGTAGATGATTGTAGTTATGGTTGGATGTCTGTGGCGGCCACTCACGAGGGCCTCTAATCTAACGCCGGAGGTATAAGAATCCTACTTGAGAAAATTGGCCTTCTAACCTCTTCGAACGAGCTCGCTAGACCACTGCGTGAGGTCGGACATTCGCCAACGAACCGATCGCTCCGAGATCCGCATCGGCTGCGGGAATGACTTTTCCGAAACTCGTTTGTAGATCGTGGATCTGGATAAACCAAACAATAGACACACATCCTTCAGCCGTAATAATGCGTCGCGATCGAAGTGCACTGTCGGCTGTTCATAACTGGAACCCTTCGAATAGACCCGCGATCGATGTGCAGAATTTCCGTGCGCGACTTGCGGTACACGGCTATCGGTCTGAAATTGTAGTGACGGCAATGAAGCGCTGCGCATGCCACGCTCATCGAGTTTTACGCGCAGCTTTTCAATTTCGTGTGCCGCGAGCGCACGCTCCTGGATCAGAGCGGCGAGGGTTAGCTGTCCCGCATCGACACGAAGCCGGGCGAGTATATCGAGCATGTAATGTACTCCGGCAATTTAGGACTCCGGATTGGAGCCCAAACGACACTCGTCGATGCGACGACAACGTTGTCGTTGGAGCCATAAGGTGTCCCCCGCATCGACATCGATCCGAGGGATAGTTCGCATGACTACTTCAATGACTTGTGCCTCGATTGTGGCCGCATCCAGGCTTCGACCTTGCCGCGTTCGAGGCCCTTGTCGGCTCCTTCTATCCATCGCGAATAGACCTCGAACAGCATCTTCGACGACGCGTGTCCGAGCTGACGTGCGACCCACGCGGGATTCGCGCCAGACATAAGACATATTGTCGCGAAGGTGTGGCGCGTTTGCTTGGGAGCGCGATAGCGAATACCGATTCGCCTGACACCGGTTTCGAAGTAGCGTCGCTGAACCTGTTCATCCGCCCATGGTTTGTTGGTTCTGGGATTGATAAAAATTGCTCCACCGGCGAGCGCGGTGCGAGCGCGCTGTCGTTGGAGAACCGCCATAGCCCTATCAAGTAACTCGAGTTCGCGGGCACGATGCGTCTTGGTTGAGGGTTTATCCATCCCCCAAACGCGTGCACGAGAGACACGCAGGAGGCCGCGTTTCCGGTCGAGGTCGCCCCAGGCAAGCGCGATTTGCTCAGACGCCCGCAGGCCGGTAAAGAATGCGAACTCAAAATAGTCGGCCACCACCTCCCCTACGTTCGTCCTGAGGTCCGCGATGATGGTCTCTGCTTCATCGAGAGAGAATGGATCGGGAGGCTCCTTCTGAACTTTGGCGTTACGCACTGTTTCTATGGGCGAACGGTCGAGCACCTGGTCGGCAATCGCAAATTCAAACGTGCGCCGGCAAGGAATCAGGACGTTGTTTCGATTCTTGGGCGATAAGGGAGCTAGCACTTCGTGCACATCTGACGGGCGGATCACGTTCATCGGCTTGTCGCCGAATGCGTTATACCAATATCCCTTGAGCGCGCGCTCGTATGAGAGCCGCGTCGAGTACGCCTTGTCGGTCAGTGTCGACAGGTAGATTTCGGCAATCTGCTTAAACGTCGGTGCTTGCGGTCGCGATGCGCCAACTCGATCCAGTCCACGATATTCGGGAAAATATGCCGCGGGGTCGAAGACGCCGTGCTTGATCTTGCCCCGGATCTCCTCCATCAGTCGTAGCGCCGCCCGGCGATTGCGTTCGTTCCAATCCAGATTGAGAAACGGCTTCAGTCGCTGGCCACGGTAGGTGAAATCGAGCCTAACCTTCCCGCGCTCTTCGCGGACGCCCCCTGATTCTGATTTTCGACCCATTTTTCATAACCTCGCATGTCGATTAAGACGCGTCCATCAGGCGCGCGTCGCCATTGGTGACCCTCGACCCACACGCCACGAGCGATTTTGGTTTCGATCGCACCGACGGAATAGCCCGTCAGCGACTCTGCAAGCAGGATCGTGACGAAGCGGGCGGGTTGAACAGCAGTCACCATCGTAAATTGGCGGGTGGCTGGACGGCCACTTTGGCATCTCGTTCTTGTGTTTCTGTTTGTGTAGGCTCGATCGCATTATCCGAGGGCGCCCGCCAGGCTTAGCGTTAGTCCGGGTGCAGGGGCAGCGTTGAAGGACGAGCGGCAGCACCGTCGGACTCGATCCAACGTTCCAGTTCAGCGAGATCGATTCGAATGCGACGGCCGAGTCTGTGGGCTCGTAGGCGCCCTGCATCGATCGCTCGACGCAAGGTCCGCCCGGAAAGGCTCGCGATGATGCTCGCTTGTTGAAGCGACAGATAGCGTGGTGAAACGATCGTGTTCGGCAAAATGCCCTCCAGCTCGACGTGTCAGGCGGGTTGCTTCGCGCATGACGTGAACTGTAGACGCCCGAAACGAGGAATTGGAATGGAGAATAATTCATTCACGGCCCATCAGTGATCTCAATTTGTGATCGATCGTCAGCCAGCGCCCCTCATCGATCAAACCGAGACGTCGGTACTGCTCAGGCGCTGTCTGTGCTTTCCAGAACTCGGCAATTCCTTCCCGAACAAGATAATCGACCTCTGGAACATTGCCCTTCGAACGCGAAAGCAGGGAACGCGGAACTGTATTGACAATCAGCTGTACGAAATTGCGATAGGGCCCGTACTCGCGGCCGTCCAACACCCCAGACCGACGTCTGGGTGGGCGGCAACCATGATCGCTCCAGATCTGCGCCAGGCCGAGACCGAGTTGGCGCGCGGCGATGTTCGCCGATCCTGCCGGCCTGCCGCGTCGTGCATGGACTTTGCTGAAATGCTCCTTGGTATTCGTGGCGGCTCGCTGGCGACGCCAGTCCTGAGCGGTGAGCCGTCCGCGAACGTGATATTTGCATCGAACCAGCAACACCTGGATCTCTTCCATTGCCGCGGCGCATTCTGTTGGGTCATCGATGCGGAGCAGGCGTGCCACTTCGTGCTCCACGCTTTTCAGACGGGGGTGGAGTGGATCAAAAATATGGGCGTGGTGTTCCGGGTCGTCCATGGCGTCGTTTATCAATTTGTCTTGTTGCGTAAGCGCGCAAGCGCAGCGCCGTACTCGCGACCAGCTACGAGAGCTTGTGCTTGTGCGTAGTGCAGCATGGTCGTTCCGAGACTGGCATGCGTGAGGAGGTCTCGCGCAATAGGTAGCTGGGCGGGCGCCTCTCGGGCAATGGTAGTGGCCGCAATGGTGCGAAACAAGTGCGGGTTGATAGCCACACCGAACGCCGTCTTCGTGCGCCGACAGACGACGTCATAGATCGCGTCAGAACCGAGTGGGCCGCCTTTCGAAGAGAGCCACAGTGCGTCTACCCGTGAGGCACGCGGAAAGAAGCCACGATAGCTGTTGAGATACCGATCGAAGTACAGTATCAGCTGAGCCGGCACATCGATCTCGACACCGACATCGGTTTTCATGTCGGCGGGGTCCAGGACCAGGCGATAACCCGTACCGACACGGTGGACGTGTCGGCCGAGTGACAGCGCCGCGAAGCTAAGGCGACGCAGCGGGCGGGAAGCAAGCAGTGCAACCATCATACCGTCGCGAAATCGCCGCGCAGTATGAATACTAGGTGTTTGCGCGTCGGCGCTATCCATCAACGCAATGCCGAGCTCGATCAGGCGATTGGGGTGCACGAGCTTGTGGCGCTTCTCTGCCGGCCGCGCGCATATCTGATAGCGGTACTGCAAACAGCGCAGCCATTTCCAGTCAGTTGTCGGCGCCAACGCCGACAATGCCAATACCAGATGGCCAATCTCCGCAGCCACGCTCATTGGCCTGATACGGCCCACAAGCACGTCGATGTAGCGTCGTATCCGATCGATTTTGACCCGTTCGTGAAGTGGTTCGTGCTCGGACTCTGGCCAGAGTGACAGTGCGAAGGCGAGCCAGCGGCCATACGCCGTTTGCGCTTGGTAGACGCTTTTCGGGCGCCAGTGAACAGCGACGCCGGCACCATAAAAAAAGTCTGTCGCTGTGGTCGCGCGCTGCCAGCTCGCGTGATCGGCTTTCGGCCAATTGGACAGCGGTAATCCAATTCGTGTTGGCATCTCATTGCCCCTTGAGCCTGGCTTGCCTTGAGGCCGCCAGGATCTGGTCATACGCTTGTCCCGCCTGGCGCGTGCGCATGCCTGCATAGAAGTTAAGCGTCGTCT
This sequence comes from Gammaproteobacteria bacterium, assembly GCA_041690895.1. Lineage (GTDB taxonomy): Bacteria > Pseudomonadota > Gammaproteobacteria > Steroidobacterales > Steroidobacteraceae > Bog-1198. Next base: position 25,248 of record JBEPVT010000046.1, on the reverse strand, counting down.
TCATGTTCTTGTGGCCAAGCAGGTCTTTGACAAGTCCGATCGATCCCGGTAGCGCGTCTAGCACTATCGTCGCCGCCAAGTGCCGAAACTGGTGGGGAGTCATTTTGATGCCAAGCTCGCGTTGAATAGCCTTGGTGATGCCGTCGCGGAGGGCGCAGTCAATAACCGGCTCACCGCTCAGGCGGATGAACAGTTGCTTGCTTCCGCCGTGTTTGGCATGTATGCGGTAGTGATCAAGATATTCGTGCAGCAGAGACCTTACGCGACCTTCGACCGCGAATTCGAGCGGTTGACCGTTTTTACTCTGGTCGTCGCGGATAACAATGAACACAGGACCCGCGCGACCTGATGGCCATTGAAGTTCACGATCAATTTCCAGCTCGATGAGATTTTTCATTCGAAGCGGAATCGCGGTCAGGAGTTCTATCGCAAGCGCGATCTGTACTCGCTGCAGGCGCCTTGCCGGTGACATTCGCTGCTTCCGGACCTGAGCAAGGAGCACATCCGGGAGGCCCAGCAGTTTTTGCCGCAGTCGTGGGTCCTCAAGTTGCCGCAACAGTTCGCGATTTTTCTCGGTGAGGCCCGTGGGCGTCGAGCCGAGCTTTTTCTTACACCGCACGAGCTCTAACAGCCCCTTGTCGTCCGCCGGTAACTTGATCCAGTGCCGGGCAACGGTTAGTAGGGTCATGGCAACACCACGCGCAAACGTGCTCGGCTTTCGATCGGGATCGCGCTCGATGAAGGCGAGCAGGACCATCTTGGCGTTTGCCGGTTGGACCAGCGTCGCCAAGTCGAGAACGTGCTCTGGTCCGTCAAACTGCTGGGCTAGCACTGAGGCGGCGATCCGCAATTGCTCCCGGCGCAATCGGATGGTAGATGGCTTGAGCGGTTTGTCCGGCGCGTCCGCAGCCAGCGGATCGGCGCCAGCGCACCATCGCAGGTATGCGTCCAGATCGCGCGTAAACGTTGCGGGAAACGCGTCGAGGGGCAGATGAGCAACACGTTCGGGGCGTATGGGCAGCGGGAGTTCTACGTGCGGCCAACCGTCGACGCGCTCGCTCGCTTCGTTCCACAAGGTGGCAGTCGTGTGCGTGAACCGCGCCGCGTCGCGACCCCAGTTCACCGTGCTGATGTCGCGAACGATCGCCTTTAATACTTCCCCATTCACGTCGCTGGGCGCGATACCCCGGTATGAGGCAATGCGTATGAAACGTGACAGTCCTAGCTGCAGGCGCCGATCGGGCAGGCGATCGTAGAGCAGTGCCCACTGGGGTGTCAGCGGCACGCCGCGAGGAGGCATCAAGTGGATGCCTTTGAAGTACAGCAGCGCGAACTTGAGACGTGAGCGGGTGTTGGCGATCGTCTTCTGCGAGCGCCCATGGGCGGCGCGCGGGACCGACTTCAGGAGTTGGTCGATCTCGTCGAGTACGCTGGGCACCGCCGCCGGAGGGCGGCCAAGGATGTCGCAAACCGTTCGGATCGCGCCGCAGTACTCATTGCGCCGACCTGACGAGAGACGTTGATCGCGCTCAATACTGGCCAGGACGTCGGCGAGCGTGCCCACCCGAGCAGCTTGGGGCGCGGTTTGGGAAGGGTCGCTGCGGTCAGGTGAGGTCAGGATGGGTCTCAAGGGGACAATGCCCGTATTGTGGGAATACTATCACTAAGTACATGGGACGATTATTAATTCAAATTTTCCTATTCATAATTAAATCAGATACTTATACTTATAGGATAGTTTTCATCAGGCGCCTAGTCAAAGTTTGAAGTGATCTCACCTGCGCCACCAATGGTGAACAATTCCAATTCGATCAGCGAACCAAGTGACTACTGCGATCAGAGTGCCAATTGGAGACAAAGGAGCAAAACAATTCGCTCTTGTTTCCCCTGTCGTTGCGTGCAGGCGTGACTGATCCAAAAGCTGTCGCGTATGCAAGACGGGACACCCCGACGTCTCATGACTCTACGATTGGTGTCGTCAACATGACTTGTTGACGCTCGTCAAACGAAAATGTTGTGAAACTTGGGAAGCACCCACGACTTCGTTGGCAAGAATCCAGGCTGGAATGCGTTGTGCTTTGAAAATGATCTACGCGGAATTCTCGGAAGCCGATTTTTGGTCACTCCTGCGGTTTTTAAGCATCCGAAGTGACCTGTCGATGGCTAGGATGCTGGCGACGAGGACACTGGTAAGCTAAGTATTGCAACCGGAGTTAGTCGCTACATGGTTTGACGGCGCCTTTCCGGACGACGTTTTTCGCGTCGATGTCGGGGTCATCGACAAGTGGTTAAATTGCCTGTTTGCCAGACCGAAACGCTATTCAACTTCGTCGGGGACCTGCCGGGGACTCACCCGCGGGGCCAGACCAAAGCCTCCAAGGGTGGCCATGTCCAAATCCGTCCTTCGACCACCCAACCCTCAATTCTCCCCATGACCCCCCAGTGCCGCTGAGAAGTGGATGACTAACGTTGGCCGCCAGGCATCATCGAAGTCCTTCGGCGCGTAGACTTCTGCACACCTAGCCCGAGCCCCAAGCATTGCTCATCCACGCGAACTAGAAGACGATGGATTCGACCAAGGACGCGGCTACTCACCGTCCCGAGATTGTCGGAAAGCGCTAATCCGGATATGGCGCGCATCAAATCATTTTGGGCAGGCGCGAAGCCAATTCTTGTCGAGCGTCGGTATACGCGTCTGACGAACACTGGCCTAGATCGATGGACGCTTGAGAGCTAACGCAACGTGAAGACGCCGCGCTGGACCACTGTCGCTGAATCCGAATTCCCGTGGGAACGTGAAGCCCTCGATTGGCTTCGCGAACAGCTCCCTGATTCTGATCCGTGGCACGCGTGGTCGAATTTCGAGTTCATCGACGACGATGGCAAGGTCAATGAGGTAGATCTTCTGGTGTTGGCGCCGGGCGGCCTGTTCCTTGTCGAGATCAAGAGCCGCCCCGGAGTGCTCACGGGGGACACGCGGACGTGGACATGGCTCACCGATGGGCGTGAGTACTCCTACGACAACCCGCTTTATCTCGCCAATCGAAAGGCCAAGCGGCTGGCCAGCCTACTGCGTCGGCAGCCCTCCTTCGTGAAGTCGCGGGAGCGGATGCCATGGGTCGAGCCGGCCATATTCCTGTCCTCGACCACCGTCAACTGCAAGCTTGAAGGACTAGCGCGCACCAAGTCGTACACACGTGGAAGGCCCGGCAAACCGGAAGACGACGGTATCGTTGCAGCCCTCTACGCCACGCCCGGAGCCGGCCCAGCAGGTACGTCGACGCTGGTGGACCGGCGGCAAGGCAATGCGATCACCCGGGCCTTGGTTGACCTGGGCATTCGGCCCTCGGTTAAACACCGAAGAGTCGGTGACTATCAACTGGATGCGCTTTTGGCCGACGGTATCAACTTTCAGGACTGGGCAGCGACGCACACGTCGGTAAGCGCCACCCGCCGGGTCCGTGTGTACGGGTACGGAAAGGCGGCCACCATCGAGGCGCGCGCTGCGTTGGCACGGCAGGCACGGCGAGAATTTGCCATCCTCGAAGGCGTGGAGAGTTCGGGAGTAGTGAAGGTCCTTGACTACAAGGACACTGAGCTTGGGCCGGCGTTGGTGTTTGAGTACGACCCAAAAGCGACACGACTCGACCACTATCTGCAGCAAAGGGGTGACGCGCTTGACATCGGTACTCGCCTGCAGCTCATCCGCGATTTGTCTGAGACGTTGGCCTACGCCCACAAGAAGCGGCTCTTTCACCGCGCGCTGACCCCGGCCAGCATTTTGATTCGCGAAACCGGCGACCCGAAGCATCAGCTCCGAGTTCAGGTCACGAATTGGCAGACTGCCGCGCGTGAGGGAAGCGAAGGCGGCTCGACGTTGCAGACGACTGGGACCCTTCACGTCGACGACTATGTGGATGACCCCGGGCGCGTCTACCTCGCCCCGGAGGCTATGTTTTCGACTTCAGCGTCGGGACCATCGCTGGACGTATTCTCGCTCGGGGCGATTGCGCACCTGATTCTTTCAGGGAAGCCCCCTGCCGCAGACGCGGCAGAACTTTCTGAGAAGCTACGTCAGGGCCGCGGGCTGCATCTTTCCGACGCTTTAGACGGCTCATCCAAGGGCTTACAGGATCTCGTCGAGTACGCGACGCTGCGTGAGGTCTCGATGCGGCTGGCATCGGTCAACGACTTCATTGAATACCTCGACGCGGCAGAAGAGGAACTGACAGCGCCAGATCCAGAGCACGTCATTGACCCCTCTTTAGCCAAGTCGAATGATCGCGTTGCCGGTGGGTTTTCGGTCGTGCGACGGCTGGGCCGAACGGCATCGTCTGACGTACTTCTCGTCAAGCGCGATGGCTCCGATGAGGAACTCGTGCTCAAAGTTGCGATTGACCCCCGTGAAAATGACCGCCTGACAGCCGAAGGGGAGACACTGCGACGCCTCCGTCACCAAAATGTCGTCGAGTTTCGTGCGCTTTTGGAGATCGCAGGGCGCACGGCATTGCTAATGCGCAAGGCCGGTGACCGCATCCTGGCCAGTCGCCTTCGCGAGGAAGGACGCCTATCGCTAGACCTTCTTCGGCGTTTCGGACAAGAACTGCTTGAGGCACTCGACTATCTAGAGCAGGAGGGCGTTGCACACCGCGACATCAAGCCCGATAACATCGGTATCGCACCAGTCGGCGAAAAGGGGATGCTGCATCTTGTCCTCTTTGACTTTTCGCTTTCCCGCGCTTCCGCTGAAAACATCAAAGCTGGCACGCGCGGGTATTTGGACCCGTTCCTTTCGCTCCGGCATCCACCAAGGTGGGATCTTTACGCAGAAAGGTTTTCGGCTGGCGTGACGCTCTACGAGATGGCAACAGGGACGCTTCCGGTGTGGGGCGATGGACAAAGCGCGCCAGATCTTCTGGACTGCGAGGTATCGCTGAGTTCCGAAGCCTTCGATCCTTATCTCCGAGACGGTCTGGCTTCCTTCTTTGATAAGGCGCTTCGGCGAAACTTTCGTGAGCGCTTCGACAATGCAGAGGAGATGCTACGAGCCTGGCGACGGATCTTTGATCAGGCGCAACAGTCCACCACGCTTCCTGACGCCCTGGAAGCAATTGCAGTCATTGCGAATCAGGACACGACCATCGGCGATCTAGGCTTCAGTGTGGATGCCCAGAACGTCTTGGAACGCATGGGAATCCATAAGCTTACGGACTTGCTCGGCGTGGATCGTGTCAGATTCCGCTATCTGTCCAGTGTGGGCGACAAGGTCCGAAAGGAGATACGTGGCGTCGCAAAGCGCCTGGCGCAGCTTCGGCCTGACCTGGTACCAGGCCGCGCTACGCTTGTGGGCGATGAGGAAATCGACGCCGGCCCCTCGAGCATTGACGAACTCGCAGCGCAGTTGCTGCCGAAGCGGCCCGCGGGAGACGACCGCCCCGATGAACGCGCCGTTGCACTTTACCTGGGACTTGAGCCGGCCGATGCGCTAGGTGCGTGGCCGGCTCTAGGTGGGGTTGCCCGGGACGTTGGCATGCCAAGGAATGTCGTCGCCGAAGCACTCGTACGGGTTCGTGAGCGGTGGCTCAAGTCTCCGCAAATGACAGCAATTCGCGAAGACATTGTGCGTGTTCTCGACAAGCACGCCGGGGTCATGACCGTCGATGAGCTTGCGGCGGCGTTGTTGGCAGAACGCGGGTCCGCGGAACAAGACGAAGATCTCCGGCGGCGTCTCGCACGGGCGGTCTTGCGTGCGGGAATAGAAGCAGAGCAAGCCCGGGAAGAACAGCGAATCCAGACGTTTGGCCGGGAAGATCAACCGTTGGTGGCGCGCAACCCACAGCTAGCAGAATATGCCGTTCGTCTTGGCGACGAGGCTGACCGCATTGCGCTCGAAGATCCATTGATGACGCCGCTCAATGCCATGCGAGCGCTGGAACTCATTGATCCACCATCAGGGGAGCTTCCGCTGACACCGCAGCGCATGCTGCGTCTAGCTGTCGCGGCATCGCGCCGTGCGGCGTTGTCGAGCCGTTCGGAGATCTATCCGGTCGAGATGGCGATCCTGCAAGCCACAAAGCATTCCCTCGGAGCGTTGGTGGGCCCAAAGCGATTGTCGGAGGCTGACATCGCTGCGCGAATTCGGGGACGCTACCCGAACTGCGCGCCGCTCCCGCCACGTCCGGCTCTAGATAGCCTCCTGACACAGTCGGGTGCCGCCCTCATCTGGCAGGAAGGAGACGGGGGCCAACCCCCTGGCTACGTGCCGCTCTACGCATTGGGTCCTTCGGTCGGCAGTACGACCTACGTCCACAGACACCCAACAGAGGTTACGGGTCCGACCGAGGTCACAGAAGGCATTGCAGAAGCCCGCGCCTTTGAAGAAAAGCTCGAGTACCTCTTGCAGCACGGCGGATTTCTGGCGCTCACAACACAGCCGCGCCTTTCGGTTCACGTCCAACGGGAAATCACGTCACGGTTTCGCGTCAACATCGAGAGCCTTGATGATCTGCTGATCAACGCGATGTTGGCACAGGCCGCGGCCCTCCAGGTCGACTGGAATACGGTCCTTAAAGCTGACCGCGCCCCCCCCGACAGTACCGACGGACGAAACCTGCGCCTGCTTACTGCACGCGCTGGGCAAGCCATTTCGATGGATCTGGCGAAGCGCAGTCAGCCCGTGTTGCTGTCAGATCCTGGGCTGCTCGCGCGCTACGATCTGATGTCGGTTGTAGTGTCACTTCAGGCATCTGCTGGGCGACCCGGCAACGTGCCCGCAGTATTTCTGCTCGTACCAATGACGACCCCTGGAACGCCCTCGGTCGACAATGTCGTCGTGCCTGTTGTTGCCGGAACACAGTGGGCACGTGTACCCAACGCATGGGTCATGAACGCACACCGCGCTGGGGTTTCCAGTGGAGGTTAGATACGCTGCGGTACTGGCACTCGCTGCGGTAGCCGTCGCAGGAATTGCGCTCGGAATGTTCGTCGCGAACCGGCAAACCCTCAGTCGCGGACGCTACCCCGAGAACCCGGCTCAATTACCCGGCGGTTTGCCATCGCCGTCGACATCGCCGCTGCTGTCCACGCCCACGCCACCTAGCGAAATGCCGACCAGGACGATCTCGACAGTCCCGCCGCGACCCAACCGACTGGTTCTTGGGCGGCCAGAGGCTCCCGACGTTGTCATACAGCGCTTGCCATCGGCCATTGAGCCCCAGCTCGCCCGTATCGAGGCTAGGCAGGAGACGCTCTCGCAGCTTTCTGCATTCCTCCAACAAGCGCCGGCACTTGCCGCGACATCAGCAACGGCGATGTCATCAGATCTGTACCTAATGAGCTTCTCGCCGGCCGTTGCCCAGGGCCTTGCCACAGGCAATTACGATCTCGCACGTTCCGCGGAAGGTGGGTTTCGCGCGTATGCGATGGGGCCAGATGGCGTGGTTGGCCAGGGATCGCTCCACGCGATAGATGGGGTCCAAGCAGTAGCAGCAACATTGGCCGTCTGGCAAGTGCTTTCAATCATTACAGCTCAGTACCATCTTCACAAAATCAATACTCAGCTCCAAACGCTTGCGCAAGGGATCGCGGCGATTCGCCAGTGGCTCGAAAATAGTCGACGCGGACGATTGCATGGCAAACACAGCTACTTGAATGGACTGTTCGAAGATGTCGCTGGGCAACGTTTGACACCACAGGATGTAAGCACACATCGCCATCAGCTTGAGACGGTTGAGCGAGAGGTGCTTGAAGAATTGCATGCTATTGACGCCGACCTTCGGGATTTCGTGGCAAGCGTTCCCCAAACGCCGATGACGAATCGCTTCGGCACTGAAAGGGATGTAGTGGCTATAGAGCAAAGGATGGATGAACTGTCCGACTTGCTGCAGCAGCGACAGCTCGCCTTGCGTGTTCGCGGCGTGGCTGTCCAAATCCTCGGGGCGCTTCCCGGGACGCAGCACATTGCTAATGCGCGGATCACTCGCATCTCCGATGACCTGAAAAGCCCCGATCATGTTTCTGACGCGGAGCCGGCATTGCGGTCGCTTATCGAGACGAAGATACAGAGCAAGTTGAAGTCCGGCGAGGCCTCGCTCAATCGCGCTCACTTGGTAGAGCGACTCGACTCGCTGCAGTTAGCAACACGTCATGTGACCACCGAAATGAATGTCGGCCTGGTCGAAATCCAACAGACAGTTCAACAGCAACTCGTCGAGCAAGAACGGCCGCTCCGACTCGCAGCCCGCCTCGGTTCCGATGGTCAGATACTTGAATTGATGAAGCTTGAGGCGCGCGCGCACGGCACTGCGATACAAGAGCCTGACTGTCAACCGGTCGCGACATTCCACAAACGGGCGACAACTTGATTGATGCCCGCCGCCTCTTGGCTGACCTTCAGAAGCTGTTGAAACAGCTCGAAGCCGACATACGTCAGCGCATTGACGAACAGCCCGTGGTCATCCGCGAATTGCAGGCGGAGTGGCAGCAGGCCCGGGATTCCAAGCGCATTAGTCGCACTTTCTTTGACTGGCTTGAGGACGCGGTAACGCAAGCCGGTGTGCATTGGATCTTGGCGACGGTGTTTCTTCGTTTTCTCGAGGACAACGGCTACCTCGAACGGCCGTTCCTATTTGGCTCTGCGGCTAACTCACAAGCGTTGGCGCGCGATAGGCATGAGGTTTATTTTCGTGCAAATCCGTCCCACTCTGATCGTGAGTACCTGCTGGCCAGTTTCGCGGAGGCTTCGCAGCTGCCCGGGCTCAAGGGGTTGTTCGACTTGCGCCATAACCCGCTTTTCCGACTTGGCGTTTCCGGCGATGGTGCAATGGCGCTGCTTGGATTCTGGCGCAAGATCGACCCCGATACCGGGCACGTCATACATGGCTTCGAACATCCAGAACACGAAACACGATTTCTAGGCGATCTTTACCAGGATCTCTCGGAAGCTGCTCGCAAACGGTACGCCTTGCTTCAGACTCCTGAATTCATCGAGGAATTCATACTCGACCGAACTTTGACGCCGGCAATTGAAGCCTTTGGCTACAAGGTTGTGCGACTTCTCGACCCGACCTGCGGCTCCGGGCACTTTCTGCTCGGCGCCTTCGTGCGATTGGTCGCCTTATGGGCTCGCCACGAGCCTGCTCGCAACTTGCCCGATCTAGTTCAGAGGGCACTCGATGGCGTATACGGTGTCGACCTAAACCCGTTTGCTGCCGAGATCGCGCGCTTTCGCCTCCTGATCGCGGCGCTGAAGGAATCTGGTATCCGCAAACTGCGGGACGCTCCGGACTTCCAGATCAATGTTGCGATAGGGGACAGCTTGCTACACGGTCGGCGCATCGGACAACTAGACCTTGGCGAAGAAGCCAGAAGTCTATTGACGACCGGATTGGCACATGCGTACCGAACCGAAGATTTAGACGAAATAAATCGAATACTTGATCAACAATATCACGCGGTGGTTGGGAATCCACCATACATCACGGTCAAGGACGCTGTGCTGAGTCAGGCATATCGGGCGCGCTACTCGACTTGCCATATGAAGTACTCGCTTGGGGTTCCGTTTACGCAGCGCTTCTTCCAATTGTCGTTGAGCGGCAACGACAGCGATCCAGCCGGATTTGTGGGCCTGATCACCACGAATTCGTTTATGAAGCGGGAGTTCGGGTCAAAGCTGATCGAGGAGTACTTACCACGAGTTAACCTGACACACGTGATAGACACCTCCGTTGCATCAATTCCGGGCCATGGCACGCCGACGGTGATTCTCTTCGGCCGCAACGGGTCGCCAAGGGGCGACACGGTACGTACCGTTATGGGAATCAAGGGCGAGCCTTCGCCCCCCGAGATTCCCGCGCAAGGGAAGGTCTGGCGGGCGATTGTGGAACAAGTGGACAGTGTCGGTAGCGAGAGCGCATTCATTAGCGTAGGAGATACACCCCGTACAACATTTGGGAAACACCCATGGAGCATAGGCGGCGGCGGAGCTGCTGAACTGAAAGAGCAGATTGAGGAAGATCGGCAACCACTAAGCACGCTGAACGTCAGTATTGGGTTTTCGGCGATTACCGGAGAAGACGACGCGTTTGTATTGCCCGAAGACGCGATGCGCAGGCTTCGCGCTCCAGCGCGACCGTTCGGGGTCGGCGACGAGGTTCGCGATTGGGCGCACAAATCTCGCTCGGAAGTGATCTTTCCTTATGCCGATGAACAGGGTGCACTCACTGCTCATTTGCCGGTCAAGGCAGTAGCATTGACTGAGCACCTTTGGTGTTTGCGCACCAAATTGAGAAATCGGCTGATGTTCGGGAAGACGCCCGAGCAAGCAGGTTTGGCATGGTGGGAGCTGAGCTTTGTATCGGAAGAAAGGCTCCGGGCCCCGTTTCTCATCACCTTCGCCTTCGTCGCGACCAATAACCATTTCGCACTTAACCGCGGCGGCACGGTATTTAACCGGTCTGCTCCAGTCATAAGATTGCCGCGCGGAACGGACCAAGATACCCATCTAGGGCTCCTTGGATTGCTCAATTCATCGACCGCAGGTTTTTGGATGCAACAGGTATTTCACAACAAGGGGGGGCCGGGCGGGGGAAGCTCCAAGGACGAGAAATGGCACGACTTCTATGAGCACGCCGGGACAAAGTTGGCGGATTTCCCGTTGATTGCAAGTTATCCGACCGAACTCGCACGCCAGCTCGACAGCCTTGCTCAAGCATATGTCGCGCATTGGCCAGAATCGGTAATCGCAAGCGCACCTCCGACACGCAACGCTCTCGATGGTGCGCGAGCAAACGCGGAAAGCACCCTTCAACGCATGGTGACGCTGCAGGAGGAACTCGACTGGCGGACATACCTCCTGTATGGATTAGTCGACGAAGACCTTGAATATTCCGCACCTCCGCCGATCCGGCCAGGAGAGCGGGCGTTTGAAATAGTGCTGGCGCGGCGCATTGCTGCCGGTGAAAGCGAAACCAAATGGTTTCAGTGGCTAAACGTGAGACCGATTACTGATCCTCCAGCCGAGTGGCCCGCCGACTACCGGCACATCGTCGAACGCCGCATCGCGCTGATTGAATCCGATCGAAACATTGCTCTAATTGAGGCCCCTAGCTCCAAGCGTCGCTGGGAACGGGAATCTTGGGATGAGAAGGAAAATCGCGCACTGACCACGTGGCTACTGGGTCGGTTGGAAACGGACCATTTCTGGGGCGGGCCCCCCGCGCTGAAATCCGTCAATCGGCTTGCAGATCTTGCTCGCTCCGATACCGAGTTTATCCAAGTCGCTACGCTCTACTATGGCCGTGACGATTTCGACGTGGCGGCTCTAGTTGCCACGTTGGTCACTGGGGAAGCGGTTCCGTTCCTTCCAGTGCTTAGATTCGCGGAATCAGGACTTCGCAAACGTGAGGAATGGGCGCACACGTGGCAACTTCAACGACAGGAGGACGAAATCGACGCCGAGATGGAGGCAGGTAGCTCTGAACGGCGGCATCGCCTCGAATCTGTCGTTCGCGATACCAGAACAGCTGCGAACTTGGATGCCGAAACTCATCAGTGGATTGAAACTACACTGCGGGCAGAGATGGCCGCCGAATCGAACCAACGCAAGGCCGCGGAGATTGGCAAGATTCCGGTGCCGCCAAAGTATCAGTCGAAAGACTTCCTCAAGCCGGACCTATGGCGCCTGCGAGGTGGTCTGGACGTTCCCAAGGAGCGGTTCGTCAGCTATCCGGGCGCATCGCCGGATGCCGATGGGAGCCTCCAAGTGGCTTGGGCCGGCTGGACTCACCTGCAGCAAGCCACTGCCCTCGCAGGGCACTACGTGGCACTGAAGGACCAGGAGGGCTGGCCTCCGGCTCGCCTAGCGCCACTACTAACCGGATTGCTTGAGTTGATCCCTTGGCTAAAACAATGGCATAACCAATACGACCCCGTATATGGGACCGGGCTCGGTGACTATTTTGACGGCTTCGTGCAAGGCGAGGCGCGTGCCCTCGGGTTCACGACTGACGCACTGCGTGTCTGGCAGCCAGCTGCGTTCTCCTCCAACAAACCGAGCCGTCGAAAGAAGATAGGGTAGGTAGAAGGCAGTGTTTGAGCGGCTCATCTTGGAGGGCCTGTGCCCCTTGAACTCCCCGGTTTCTGACTACGGATTGTCGATGAAATGAAGGTCAAAGAAGTTTCACTGAGACAGCTATTAAAAGGACAGATTGTCTTTCGCGTCCCCCCATTTCAACGTCGATACGCTTGGCGGCAGCGCGAGTTTCAACGCCTCTGGGACGATATAACCTGCGTCTTGGATGGCGAGAAGGGCCGCCATTTCATGGGCACTGTTGTCCTAGAGCCAGTCCGTAACGCGACCCAGCGGGCAATCATCGACGGACAACAGCGGTTGGGGACGTTCACCGTACTTCTCAAGGTCTTGTGGGAGCTATCCAAAACCTACGACGGCTCCTTAGGGAAGACGCTTCACGCTGGCTTGTATTCAAAGAGCGCCCAGAAATTCGTACCTTCGTTGAACGATCAAGACTCGTTTGTTCATCTCCTCGACAATCCAGCCCTTCTCAAGAAAACAAAGCACAGAAATGTCTGGGCCTGCTATGTCTTCTATTATCGCGCAGCGCTTGGTTACATTGAGAACGCGCCGGGGGCAAAGACGTACGCAATTCGAAAGTTAACTCGAGTCATTTTGGATGACCTCTTCTTTGTCCGGATTCTGCTCACAGACAGGGATGACGCCCAAGGGATTTTCGAGACGATTAACTATACGGGCGTCCCCCTCACGGCCGCCGATCTCGCTCGGAACTTCGTCCTTGGCCAAGCTAAGAACGGCAAACAACAACAACAGTTAAACCATGAGTATTGGCAAAAGATAGAGGGCGCAATCGAAGACAGCATCGCCGACGAAGCGAGCAACGCTCGAAAGGCACAGCTGCAGAGGGTTCTGCCGGAGTTCTTGCGTGCGATGCTTGTGGTTGAACAGCAAAAGTACGTTAGTTTTTCGGATCTGTATCGTCAGCTTCGATTGTTCTTCGGTTCCGGTTCCATTGAGGAAAGGCTTGCTCTGACGCTCTCATACGCAGAAGTGTTCAGAATATTCAATAACCCCGAGAACGAAAAGAGCAAGAAACTAAAGGAGCAACTAGTCCATTTCAAGGATCTCCGGATGACAACGCACTATCCGGTACTGCTCGTTCTATACAGAGCGTATCTACAAGGGCACATAAGCCTCGCGGATCTTCTTTCGTCGATGCGCTTTATTGAATCCTTCGTGGTTCGGCGCGCATTCAATAGCAAGGTGTCTCGTGACCTGAATCAACGGTTTGCGGACGTTGCCAAGGAACTGAGTGCGCATCCGCGCTCGTCCAAACTTGCTGCGCTGCTTCGGGTGAGCTTGGCAAAGAAGCGCTGGCCAACGGATCAGGAGTTCAAGGCAAACTTTGTGTCCTCGCCAATCTATTCAACCTCCCCAAGCATCGCGCGCTTCACGCTTTTCAGCATTGAGTGGCTCCGAGGGAACCGAGACGAAATTGCGACTGGCCGGAAGGTGCAAATTGAGCACGTATTTCCTCAGCAACCGGGCAGCGGATGGACAGGCAATCTGACCGAACTGAAAAAGAATCTCCATGTCATCGGGAACCTTTCCCTCACTGGCTACAACAGCAAGTACAGCAACAAGAGCTTTAAGGACAAGATGAATGGACCAAACGGGTTGAAGAAGAGTCCCTTCTGGCTAAATAAGATTATTGCGAAGTCGGACGAGTGGACTGCTGAAGAAATTAGGAAGCGCGGTATCGTTCTCCTGCGGGGAGCGCTGAAGACATGGCCCGGACCCAAGACAGCGGGGAAATAGGTTCGTGTTCAGCGACTTTAGGGAACGGGTGATGACCGGAGAAGAAGAATGACCCTGATTCGCGATCTGATTGAAATTCCTGAGCGAGTGCACCAGGGCGACTTTGTCCTCAAGCTGTCGGAGGGCCTTCAGCATCCTGAGCAGACGCTGAAGGACTACGTTGTCACTCCCCAACTGGTCACCAACTTCGACGATGCGCTGAACTTTATCAAGAGTGCCGTCGATACGCGCAGCAGCAAAGCCGCCTACCTACATGGCAGCTTCGGTTCTGGCAAGAGTCACTTCATGGCAATTCTCTCCATGATCTTGTCCGGCAATGTGCAGGCACGGTCGATACCGGAATTGGCCGACGTAGTGAAGCGCAGCAATACGTGGACGGAAGGTAAGAAGTTTCTTGTCGTTCCGTACCACATGATCGGTGCGGACGACATGGAGTCAGCCATCCTCGGGCAGTATGCCGAGCACGTGCGAAAGTTGCATCCGGACGCGCCTGTCCCCGGCTTTTACCTTGCGGAAGGTCTCTTCCGGGACGCCGAGAAGTTGCGAGCGCAGCTTGGTGACGAAGCGTTCTTCTCCAAGCTGAATGCCGGCAAGAGCGCCGCGGGATGGGGCACCTTGGGCGGTGGCTGGGACGCGAAGGGCTTTGAAGCTGCCATGTTAGAGGCCCCGGCGGCCGAAGACCGAATGCGGCTCGTCGGCGACCTTATTGGCACATATTTCGAAGCCTACCGGACGATGGCGGCGTCGAAGGGTGAATCGTTCGTCGCGCTAGACGACGGCTTGTCGATCATGAGTAAGCACGCTCAAGCGTTGGGCTACACGGCCGTCGTGTTGTTCCTCGACGAGCTGATACTTTGGCTCGCCAGCCGCGCCGCGGATGTGTCTTTCATCTCCAGCGAGGGAACAAAGCTTGTGAAGCTGGTGGAGGCAACCCACTCCGACCGTCCCATTCCGTTGGTTAGCTTTGTCGCGCGGCAACGCGATCTTCGCGAGCTGGTGGGAGACACCCTCGCTGCGGGCGCGATCCAAACGCAGTTCAACGACAGCCTTCGATACTGGGAAGCGCGTTTCCACAAGATCACGCTTGAGGATCGCAACTTGCCGATGATCGCTGAAAAGCGCGTACTGCGGCCGATTTCTCCAACGGCGCGAGCAACAATTGATGCTGCGTTCAATGAATTTCTGAATGTGCGGCGGGATGTGCTCGAAACGCTACAGACTGATCAGGCTGATCGCGAGATGTTCCGCAAGCTGTATCCGTTTAGCCCAGCGCTTGTGGACACGCTGGTGGCGGTGTCCTCAGTTCTTCAGCGTGAGCGTACAGCGCTCAAGCTTATGTTACAGATGCTGGTAGATCGGCGTGACGAGCTGGAGCTTGGTCAGATCATCGGTGTAGGGGATCTATGGGACGTAATTGCCGAGGGCGACGAGCCATTCTCAGAGGGGATGCGCCTGCATTTCGACAATGCGAAACGACTGTGGCAGCAGAAGCTCCTTCCTCTCCTCGAACGTCAGCATGGCGTCACTTGGCAGGAGGTTCGTGCCAAGACCGCTGATGCAGATAAGGCAAGGAATCTGCGCAATGATTCCCGCATTCTCAAGACGTTGCTGTTGGCCGCACTCGTCCCCGAAGTCAGGCCGCTGCGTGCCCTAACCGCGCAGCGACTCGCCGCTTTGAATCACGGTACGTTCAAGTCGCCAATTCCAGGACGCGAAGCGCAAGACGTTCTCCGCAAGCTGCAGACCTGGGCCGCCGAGATTGGCGAGATCAAGATCACTGAAGACACTAATAACCCTATTGTCTCGATTCAGGTGACAGGGGTCGACATTGAACCAATCATAGAGGCCGCTGGAGTTCACGACAATATGGGGAACCGGCGCCGCAAATTGCGGGAGCTGGCCTTTGCGGAACTCGGGTTACAGGATTCCGGGGAGTTGTTCTGTCGATACGTGCTTTCGTGGCGCGGCACCAAACGGGAAGTTGACGTGCTGTACGAGAACGTACGCGTCCTTTCGGATGAGCGCTTTAAGACTGAGGGCGACGGATGGACCGTCGTCATCGACTTTCCGTTTGACGAGGGCCAGTTCGGGCCTGCCGACGACGTTGCGCGCTTGGCGCAGTATCGTGGTCAACCAACGCGAACGATAGCTTGGCTTCCAGTGTTTCTGAGCGACAAGGCTCAGCGTGATCTCGCCCGCCTCGTAATCCTCGACCACATACTTACCGGTGAGCAGCGCTTCAACGACTATGCTGGGCATCTCTCTCTAGTAGACCGCCTACAGGCAAAGAACCTTGCCACTAACCAGCGGGATACATTGAAGGTTCGCCTGCGGCAGTGCATGGAAGCTGCGTACGGAATTACGGAAGAGCCACGCGACGGTATCGAAGTGTCGATAAGCCGGGATGAACAGTTCGTGTCTCTTGAATACACATTTAAGCCACAGCGACCTGTTGGAGCCAACCTAAAGGAAGCTCTCGACCGTCTGCTATCCCAAGCGCTTGAACACCAATTTCCAGCACACCCAGAATTCGATACCGAAATTCGACCAGCCACCATGAAGAAGGTGTGGGCTGAAATCGAACGTGCTGCAGACCAGACCGATCAGCGCGCTTTGGTTGCCGACCGTGGGACGCGACAACTGGTTCGTTCAATTGCAAATCCGCTCAAGATCGGAGAGATGGGCGAAACGCACCTTCACCTTCACGATTACTGGAAATCGCACTTTCTGCAAGCGTTGGCGCGTGACCCCGGCCCGCTAACCGTAGGCCGCCTACGAGCCTGGATTGATGAGCCACGTCCCATGGGGCTGCCCGCTGAGGCGCGAAACCTCGTGATCTTAACGTTTGCGGCCCAGACAAACCGGTCATTTCGGCTACGCGGCGGGCCGGCACAGCCGTCAATCGATGGCTTGCCGGACGAGCTGGAACTCGTCGAGCAAGCGCTTCCCGAGCGCACATTGTGGGCGGAGGCCGTGCGGCGGATGGCCGCCGTATTTGGTGTCGTATTACCCGAAACGCTGAACGCAGGAAACGTCGCGAAATGCGAGGAAGCACTGTTGGAGCGGGCCAATAGCTTGAAAGGCGTTCTGCCTAGCCTCGTCGAAGGCGTAAAGCTACGACTCGGTCGCTACACGTCGACTCCGGATACAGCTCCGCGCTATGTGACCGCGCGGTCCGCATGGAGCCTGGTGAACTCGGTTGTCCGGGCGTCGAGCTCGGACGCGGTGCGAATTCTGGCAACGGCGGGCCTCGAGACTTCCGAGCCTGCGCTGACCCAAACATTGGCAAGGGTGCGTGAGCTTGATGAGACATTGCGCAATTTTCCGAGCGACATTTTTGACGCAATTATTCTGCTCGAAGGCGAACGGAAGGCAGACGCGACAACAATATTGACCTCCTTGGCAGAGGCACTGACGAGCGATGAGCACGCAGTTGCGCTCAAGCCAAAGCTACAGGAATTGCAGAAGCGTGCGCTGGCACTGCTGACGAAGCCCACCGCGGCTCTGCCGGCACCACCCACACCGACTCCCCCGACAACAGGGCCCGGTACCCGAGTAATTAAACAAGGTCAAAGGGACAATTTGGATCGGGCCGCCGCAAGTGAGGTGCTTGGGTCTCTTGGAGGGGAACTCGAGAGCGATCCTTCAAAGCGACTAAGCATCTCGTGGACAATAACCCAGAGCGACGTGTCGAAGTGACTCCGAGCGTAAGTCAAATTCGGGCGCAGATAGAGGCCGTGCTGGATCGCGACCCCGATGCGAGTGTGGTCGCGATCCGTGCCGACCGTGCATCTGACTGGCCGGGTGATTTGTCGGTTGGTCAGCGTCGGTTCCGAATGCGCTGGTGTGAATCACCGCTCGCCGTCCGGTTGGCATTGAGAGAGCGGAATGACGATGGCGCTAGTGGCTCGGTGATACTGACGCCCCTTTCTGACGGCACGCTCGGAGCCGATGTGCTGGCTCGGCTTTCGCGCGGCCGGGTGTTCCAGATGCAGCATTGGGGCATAGTAAGGGGCGCATTCCATGCACGCGACATCGATGCAAGACTTGGTCAGCATGGTTGGCTTGCGGACCTTCTTATCGAGCACATGCCCACCGACGGCTACCCTCCGATTCCGAGTGGTGTTCTCGATGCGGACACCGCATGGCGCTGGGTGCTCAAACTGACGTGTCAGCTTGATAGCGCGCGTCCGGACGTAGAAACCCTATTGAAGTGGTCGGCGGCACCCGACACGGAAGGCAATTTGGCAAAGCTGTCGGAGAAGGCGCGAGCCGGCGTGTTCGAATTGCTGGAGAATTCGACGGGTTTGGCCGGCCACTTGATTTTGGGCGCCATTGCCTCACGGCACGGCCCCGATGCGCTTCCTCTGGGTCTTGTTGCCGACGTATTGCTTTCACAACTGCCGCCGCCCTCGGACCTTGCCGCCGCAGCCGTTCGCGTCGAGCGTTTTACGGCCAATCGTCGGCTTGATGCCGTTGGCGGGAAGCGCTGGGCAGACGCGGCGGTTAGGACGGTGCAAGGATTGTCCCCAAGCGAAGCACAAGCAATTCTTGGTCGCGCTGACCACTTGTTGGCGGAATTGCATTTGGAGTCCTATGCTGGCCTCAGTGGAGTACTCCCAAGTGGACTTGAGGCACGGTTAGCCGCCTTTGGCGCATCGCTCGAAGCGTTCGTAGCAGTTTCGAACGCCCTGAATCTCACTGCGCTAGAGAGCGCAAGTACACGGGTTCGAGCACATCACTTGGCGGCGGCATCAGAGGCGCGTGCCGAACGCGTTGAAATGGCCGTGCGACTGGCACGCTGGCTACTTTCCCCTTCCCCGGCATCGGTCGGGTTCGATGATGCGGTTTTTGACTATGCCGCCAACGGAGCTCACGTAGACCGCGCTACGCTGAAGCTGTTCGGTGGGGATCAAAACGCATCCTTGTCGCGCGCATTCGGTAGGCTTTCGGCATTAGTGCAGCGACGCCGAGAGAGCATGAACCAAGCCTTTGCGGCCACCCTAAAGGTCTGGAATGAAACGGGCTCGACGACTTCATCTGTTGTACCCATAGAGCGCGTTCTTGACGACGTAGTCGCGTCTATTGCCCAGCACGCCCCCGTGTTATTGCTGGTCGTAGATGGCCTAAGCCTGCCGGTGTTTTTTGAACTTGAGCGCGACCTCGCAAGACTCGGCTGGTCGACGCTTGCGCCTGAATCATCCAAATGGCTCGGCGTTGCGATTGCCGCTTTGCCAACGGTCACCGAGGTGTCGAGGGCAACACTCTTATGCGGAAGACTTACCACCGGCGCGCAGTCGACAGAAAAGTCCGGCTTCGCGACCCATAGTGCATTGGCATTGCGAGCGCGACCGTCAACGCCAGTGCTGTTCCACAAAGGAGAGCTCGACGACGGCCTTGGGCTATCCGAGCGAGTGCGAACGACTCTATCTAGTCGCGAAACCCGCATCGTAGGAGTCGTTTACAACGCCATTGATGATCAACTCGACGGTGCGACGCAAATTCACTTGCGTTGGAGCCTTGACGATCTCCGCTTGATCCCTGCCTTGTTGCATGAAGCCCGGAGTGCGGGTCGCGTCGTAGTCCTGACGGCCGACCACGGCCATGTCATGGAGCACGAGACAGAGCAACGCCCAGGCACGGGCGCGGACCGCTGGCGTGAACCCGACGGAATATTGGGAGAAGGGGAGATTCGCATCGATGGTGGCCGCGTACTCACGCCTACTGGCGCGAAGAGCGTCACGGTGCCATGGACTGATCGAATACGATATTCGTCCAAGAAGAATGGCTACCATGGTGGCGTGTCCCTGCAAGAGGTCGCCATCCCGATTCGGGTGCTCGCTCCAAGCGGGATGACTATCCCTTCATGGGTACCGGCTATGCCTGCGGTACCCGAGTGGTGGACTGGCGCGTTGACGCCCGCTGTCGCGCCGACAGTACCTTCGCCCACATCGGCGCCGGTCTCGCGTCGCAAGCCATCGACTCCAGTAGGTGACCTGTTTACGGATCTCCCGCCACAACAACCAGCAACTTGGATCGACGCCCTTTTTGAGTCGCCAACCTATAAGACGCAAAAGGCGCTTGCGGCACGCGTAGCTCCCGACGACGCCGAAGTTCGTCGGCTACTGCAGGTTTTGTCCGACAGAGGCGGCAAGTTGTCGAGAGTGGCGATTGCCCAACGATTAGACTTGCCAATTCTTCGAATCAGCGGCTTTCTTGGTGCTGTGCGACGCGTGCTGAACGTCGATCAGGCCGCTGTCCTTTTCGTAGACGAAGCCAGCGGAACGGTCGAACTCAACGAGGGCCTCCTTGTAGTCCAGTTCCAACTGGCGCCGCGCTAGAGCGACTATGATCAGCCCGCAACGACGTGCAGAGATTGTCGACGCGCTTCGACGCGGTACTGTGCCGCAATTCGGACTAGATGCGCTTGCTGTTGGCCTCGGCCGATTTGAAATCGCTCTTGATGAGGAACTTGAAAAGGCCGCTCTAGGTCGAGGCACCTTCAAAGCAGTGCGCGGGGACTATGGCAGCGGAAAGACATTTTTCGGCAGGTGGCTTCAGGAGCGAGCCCGCGGTCGAGGCTTCGTTTCAAGCGAAGTGCAGATCTCGGAAACTGAGACACCGCTACATCGGATGGAAACCATCTATAGGCGTGTCATCGAGCGATTGGCGACCGCCGATGCCGGCTCAGGTGCGTTTCGCAGCATTATCGATGGTTGGTTCTATGCTCTTGAGCGCGATGTGCTTGCCGACAAATCCGTCCGGCCAGATGACGCCGCCACCCTATTAGCCAAAACGGATGATCTTCTTGAGCAGAGGCTCGCCTCAGTAACTCGAGTGGCGCCTGCATTCTCAGCCACCGTCAGGGCCTACCGGCGCGCTGTTGCGGCGAACGATCAGGATATAGCCGACGGCCTTCTAGCATGGCTTTCGGGCCAACCAAATGTCGCAGCGCATATCCGCCGCGCCGCTGGCATAAAGGGCGACATTGATCATTTTGGCGCTGCCAACTTCCTTGCCGGGTTGCTTGTAATTTTGCGCGACTCGGGCTACACAGGCTTGATCCTCGTGCTCGACGAGGTTGAGACGCTCCAGCGGATGCGAGCCGATACACGCGAGCGTGGGCTAAATGCATTGCGTCAATGGATAGATGAGATTGACGCAGGGAGATTCCCGGGGCTATTCCTGATCACGACGGGCACGCCAGCGTTCTTTGAGGGTCCCCAAGGCGCACAAAGACTGGCCCCGCTCGCTCAGCGTTTGCAGGTCGACTTCACAACGGATTCGCGCTTCGACAATCCACGCGCAGTTCAGATCCGGCTGCCAGGCTTCGATCTCGATCAGCTAGTGAATGTCGGTTGTCGTGTGCGGGACATATACGTCGAAGGTGCCAACGCGGCCGAGCGTATTTTGGCCGCAGTGGACGATGCATATGTGCGCGACCTCGCCATAGCGGTCACGGGCCAACTTGGCGGTAAGGTCGGTACCGCCCCGAGACTTTTCCTCAAGAAGCTTGTCGCTGATGTACTCGACCGGGTCGATCAGTTTGCGGACTTTGATCCCCGGCAGCACTATGCCCTCACACTCTCCGACGCGGAAATGACGGTCTCTGAGCGCGCACTGCGCCGAGCGGAGTCTGTCAACGAAATTGACCTGTGACCGATTCCGCGTTCGACCTGCTGCACCCGGCCCTTCAATATCACGTCGTGAACTCGCTCGGTTGGAGTTCTCTCCGACCGACGCAACTTCACGCCATCGAGCCGATCCTTGGTCGCCGCGACTGCCTGATCCTGGCGCCAACGGCCGGTGGGAAGACCGAGGCCGCCTTCGTCCCGGTCCTCTCGCGAATGCTGACTGAAGACTGGCGCGGCCTGAGCGTCCTATATGTATGCCCGATCAAGGCCCTGCTCAACAATCTGGAACCGCGGCTTTCCAGGTACGCCGAATTGACCGGTCGACGCGTCGGGATTTGGCATGGAGACGTTAACGCCAGCCGCAAGGAACAAATCCGACGTGACCCACCCGATGTTCTATTAACCACCCCGGAGTCAATCGAAGGACTGCTCATTTCGCGGCGCAGTGATCGCGAGATGCTGTTTTCGCAGGTTCAGACCATCATCGTCGACGAATTGCATGCGTTCGCGGGCGACGACCGAGGGTGGCATCTCCGTGCGGTGCTGAAGCGGTTGGAGCGCTTCGCGCCTCAACGCCCCCAGCGGCTGGGACTATCCGCAACGGTCGGAAATCCTAGCGACCTCTTGCGTTGGTTTTCGGGACAGCCCGACTCAGCCATTGTTGGCGATCCAGTACCGCCAAAGGGTGGCGAACTTGTGGTCGATTGTGTCGGCTCGCTTGAGGGGGCGGCAACAGTTCTAGCAAGGCTATATCGGGGCGATAAGCGGCTAGTGTTCTGCGATAGCCGTTCGAAGGTGGAAACCCTTGCCGGATTACTGAGGCAACAGGACGTTCAGACCTTTGTCTCGCACTCGTCACTTAGTCTTTCGGAGCGCAAAGCCGCCGAAACTGCATTTGCGGAGGACCGTAACTGCGTAATTGTCGCCACGAGCACACTCGAACTTGGCGTCGACGTAGGTGATCTGGATCGAGTGATTCAAATCGACGCACCTGGAACAGTTTCCTCGCTCCTACAGCGAATGGGGCGAACCGGACGCCGGCCTGGGATGCCTCGCAACTGCACATTCCTTGCCACCAACGATGAAGGATTCCTCGTGGCGCTCGCACTTTGCCGCCTACTGGCCGACGGCTACACGGAGCCCATTGAGCCTCCGATGCCGCCGTGGCATATCGTGGCCCAGCAGGCCATGGCAATTGTCTTGGAACGGCAAGGCGTCGGGCGCAGCGAGTTGATTGATTTGCTAATGGGAGAGTTCCCGGAGCTGGCCAGAGATGGAATAGTCGAACTGGTCGACTACGCTACGACGCAAGACATTTTCACTGCACAGGATGGACTAATCGGTTTCGGCATCTTCGGCGAGAAGGAGTTCGGAGGACGTAACTTTCTTGAACTCGTCTCCAGCTTCACGACGCCGCCGGTGGTCGCGGTTCGCTACGGAGCTTCGGAATTGGGCTTTGTCGACCCGGTCTCAGTACTCGGAGCCGAAGGCGCGTCGATCCTGTCGCTCGGTGGGCGCTCGTGGCGCGTGCAGTCAATCGACTGGCCAAGAAGGGTCGTGTGGGTCGAGCCTACGTCGGACCAAGGAAAATCCAGTTGGCTCGGCTCATCGCGCGCTCTATCGTCTCGCGTCAGCGGGGCGGTCAAGATGTCACTGATAGACGGCCCGACAGGCTGTCAGGTTTCCAAACGGGCAAGTGAGCGCATCGCAGCCCTTCGTGAACAGTTTGACTTTCTCGCCGAAGATGCAACGACGCTGGAGAAGGGGCCGAATAACTCTTTCGTATGGTGGACTTTCGCTGGTGGTGCTGCAAACGCCACGCTAGCCGCGACGTTGCACGATACCGGTAAGCAGCCAGGGCCTCGGTCGGACGACTGGGCAATTTACCTTAGGCCGACCGAGGCGATTGACCTACGTCATGTCTGCGGCGCATTGCCGGCTACGAAGCTCCCTGAGTCGATGAAGAAGTCATTTGCGGAACAGCTGAAATTCTCGGCGTGCCTTCCTGAAGACCTCCTTGAGAGAACCCTTGCCGCCCGCTTGATTGATATGCCTGGAGCAGAGGTCGTGGTGGCTCAACGGCTGATTCACGCGTCAGCCAGCCCACACGGGTAACGTCAGTCTTCGCAATCGCATTCAAAAAGCGCTCATACACTAAGCTCAGACTCTGCCGCTGCTTTGAGGCTGACTCGATCGCAATCGCGCGCGTTTGTCGTCACAATCGCGTCTCGACAGGCCCGGAACGCGAACGAGCCCAGAGCGCAGTCCCGGCTTCGGCGCCTACGTTCCAATGCATCTGACCATCGCTCGACGGCACAAGGCGACGTGATCGGATGCGCGACGCTTGTGCCATTGCGACGTGGCGCGCTTCGCCCTAGGGTGCGCGAGCGATGAATCTACGTAAAAAAACTATCAAGGGAGCCGGACACAATGCAGACCGATAAGATTAAAGTCAGGGATTTGTTCCACGAGGAGCGCCAATATCTCATTCCCATCTTTCAGCGCGGATACGTATGGACACTTGAGAAGCAGATCAAGCTGCTCTGGCGAGACATCCTCTGACCTGCCTAGGGAAATTCGGACCACCGGTTACTTGAGAATGGCTCCCTGGTGGGTGGACTCGTAATGGCGGCGGAATTCGTGCGGGGTGCGGTACTTCAGACTCGAATGCGGCCGAACTTCATTGTAGTGGCGACGCCAGATTTCGATAAGCACGCGGGCTTCGGTGCGGCTGCGAAACCACTCCATGCTGAGACACTCGTCCCGGAATTTGCCATTGAAGCTTTCGTCCGCACCGTTCTGCCATGGTTTGCCGGGATCGATCAACGCGGTGTCGATCTTGGCTTCGGCAAGCCAGCCCAAGATCGCAGTACTGACGAATTCCGGACCATTATCAGAGCGCAGGAACAGCGGAGCACCGTGAGCGCTGATCAAGCGGGTGAGAACGTCGATCACACGCGGCGAGCGGATACTGCCCGCCACATCGATAGCCAGGCACTCGCGCGTGAACTCGTCAATCACGGTGAGGCACTTGAGCTTTTGCCCGTTGGCGCAGGCATCGTAAACGAAGTCGTAGGCCCACACTTGGTTCGGGCCGAGGGCCGGCAGTGGGCGCGGCCGTGAAGTGGCAACCCGCCGCCGTGGTCGGCGCCGCGGTAATTGCAATCCGACGCTGCACCAAAGCCGATAGGCGCGTTCAAGACTCATGGTGTGACCCTCGCGGTCCAGAAAGATGCGCACGCGCCGATAGCCGTAGCGCGGATACGTGGCGGCGATTCGCCTCATGGCATCGAGCGCTGGCGCATCACGCGCGGCACGCACCGCTTGGTACTTCAAGATCGAACGGGGCAGTTCCATCAACTCGCAGGCTTGGCGCTGGGAATGCCCACGTTCCATCGCCAAAGCCACCTGGTCCCTACGGGCCTGCGAGCTCACCATTTTCGGCGGTTGATCTCCTTCAACGTCTCGATCGACAACTCGCGATCGGCGACCATGCGCTTGAGTTTGGCGTTCTCGGTCTCCAACTCCCGCAATCGCTTCACGTCCGCCGGCTGCAGCACCCCGAACCGGCGCCGCCACACGTAGATCGTCTGCTCGCTGACCTTGTGCTTCCTGGCCACGTCCGCAACCGAACTACGATCCGTCTCGCGCAGAATAGCGACCATCTGCTCTTCGGTAAATCGAACCTTCTTCATCAGCTCCTCGCTTCGTCAGCGGGAGCCATTGTCTCAAGTTACGATTGGTCCGAAAAACCCAGGCAGGTCA
>JBEPVT010000045.1:0-34841 GCA_041690895.1 Gammaproteobacteria bacterium | reverse complement strand
CGATCTGGCCGCCGCAGTGAAAGATCTTACCGCCGCGCTTAGCGCAGCGAGCAGCGGCCAAAGCGCGGCGCCCGGGGCTTCTGCGGCCCCAACGCGCGTGGAACCGGTGCCATACGGCGAAATCGCCTTTGACCACAGCCGTTTGGACGTGCTGCGCGATCTGTTGTCGAAACTTGAGGCACAGAATTTTCGCGGTGTCGTCAAGATCACGAGTGCCGCGGGAATATTTTGCCTGGCCGGAAATGTCACCGACGGCTATGCCCCTGCGGCGCCGACGCTGCTCGTCAAAAGCTGCGATCTGATCGGCAATCCGCTGGATGATGCGCTGTCGGGCCAGCAACGCCAGTCGCTGGCATTTGCCAATTTAGTGGCGGGCGTGCGTCAACGCACGGCCGGCGCCATCACGGTTGCCCTGGAGAGTGCGGGAACTGCACATCCCAGCACGCCGTATCCTGCGCGGACCGAAAGCCTCACTGCCGGCGAATGGAATAAAGCCGCGATGGCGAACAATCGGGTGGAGTTTTCCGCCGAATCCAGCACGCCGCAATAATTGCTAGAACGCGATCCTGACGAAGAATTCGGGACCGTTGGAATTGAAACTGAACAATCCTGCCTGCTTGGGCTGAGCCGAGAGGAGGTTCGCCCGCAGCATGCTGTACCCCAACGCGAAGGAAATGTTAGGACGCAGTCGGTAAAGTGCGTCCAGCTGGTAAATCCCCAGCGATCCGTCGAGTTGATCGATGCGAACCTTGAAGTATTGCGCGCGGCCGTCGAAATAAAATCGTTTGCTCAGGACGTAAGTGGCATCGAGTCCTATGGTCGGGAAGGGCCCGGCTTGATCCTCGGTCTGATCCACATGACGTGACTGAGTCTGAACGCGGCCCCGCGCCGAAATATCGGTATCGGTGACGCCGATAGTCGCCGCCACTTCGTATTTGTCGCTGTGCAGAAACGAATAACCGTAGGTGATGTCGAAAGTGCGAATCGACAGGTCGGAATGCAAGGGATCGCCCGGCTGCAGCACGACGTCGCGAAAGACGATGGGCTGGGTCACCGTAGTAGAACCCGAACGATCCAACGAGAAATAGTCGAATCGCAAACGGTGGCGCTCGCCGACGCGCACCATGGCTTGGATCTTGGCTTCGTAGTCGTTCTTGTCCAGCCCGAACTGATCTTCCGCATTGACCGGCGTGCCTAGGACACCCGTGCTGCTGCCGAGCTGAAGATCGGTATTGTTGGAGAGGCGCACGACACCCAGAGACAGGCGAACGCGCTCCTCGGTGGGACTGAGATAGTCCTCCGCGTGTGCCAGCGTTGCGAACAACGCCAGCGCCACCAAGACCAGGAGATTCTTATTCATGTCGGCCTCCTCAAAATCAACAGGTCCGTTTCGGCACGCCTCTCGCGGGCCGGCAAGGATGGGCTAATGCGCTGCATTACATGGGCCGCAGCCGCTCGCCACCCTGTCAGTTTGCCGCCATAGATGCACAGCACGCGCGGGCGTACGTCTCGATCCGTGGTGAATATGGTCTCCCGCGACCGGTCGAAGGCTGCCTGGGTGGCCGCAGGCAGGACTCGCAGCCCGGCAAAGCGCTCGGTGATATCGTCGCGGGTCAACGCACTCAGAGCCGGGAAATAGTGCCTGACCACCGCCAGCAAATATTCCTCCTCTGCAGGCAAAGGATGTACCTGGTCGGGATCGCCGCGATACGGTGTCTCGGTTGTGCCGATCAGCGTCTTGCCGGCCCACGGCATGACAAACACAGCACGTCCGTCGGTCGGACTCTCGACGTAGTAAATGCCGGCGCTCAACGGATGCGGAATCACGATGTGCGAGCCCTGCACCAAGTCCACGTCCGGTATGGCAATGGCCGGTTCAATGGCATGTGCCGTCTGCATGCCCCAAGGCCCTGCGGCATTGATAAGGACCCGAGCTTGGCATTGCACGGTCGTGGCGTCGGCGGTGTAAGTCACGGTCACGAAGTCCTCGCTCAAAACCGCTCGCGTGAATTTTGCCGGCATCGCAATTTGCGCGCCCAGTCGCAGCGCGGATTTCACCACCGCACGGGTCAACAGAGCATCATTGGTCTGCGCATCGTGATAGCGAATGACGGCATCAAGATCCAGGGTCTTCAATCCGTCGAGTTGCGGCCATTCGGCTTTGGGTACGCTGCCGAAACGCGTGGCCGCATCGAAGCCGCCGAGCAGGGCGTAAATCCATAGCCCGATTTTCAGCTGCCAGGGCCGCCGCCGGGTGTCGCGATAGACCGGAATATAGAACGCCTTGAGCTCCACGAGCTCGGAAGCGATGCGCAGATGAATGGCGCGTTCGCGCAGGCTTTCGCGAACCAGCGCAAATTGCCCGGATTCCAAGTAGCGCAGTCCGCCGTGAATCAGCTTGCTGGAACGACTCGACGTGCCGGCCGCTAAACCTGAGCGCTCGATCAGCAATGCGCCATGTCCGGCCGCGACGGCGGCTTGGAGCACG
Organism: Gammaproteobacteria bacterium; assembly: GCA_041690895.1. GTDB lineage: Bacteria > Pseudomonadota > Gammaproteobacteria > Steroidobacterales > Steroidobacteraceae > Bog-1198. The sequence goes on along the minus strand of JBEPVT010000045.1, from coordinate 32,353 downwards.
CCGGCGCCGTGAATACCGCCGCCGATGATGACCACATCGTATTTTTTCATTTGCCTCGAAGATTGGATCGATGTGCTTAGAATGCGTGATTACGCGCGAACACACCAACTTTGAGTCCCTGTCGCCATTCGCGCACAGTCGCGCTTGCTCCAGTCGTCGCCATTGGCTTTATTGACTGTCGTTGGCCTTATCAGCCGACGTTGGCTTTTTTTGCGCTGATGATTTTGGGATCGCGCTTCTCTTCGAATTGCACGACCGGCGTGTCCGAGGTGACCTCGATTTCACCATCGACGATTGCGCCCCTGGCGATTGCAATGGTGCGCGCACTGACCTTGCCGCGAATGACCGCCGTGTATCCGATCTCTAGCTTATCCTTGACGATCAGGCCGCCCATGATGGTTCCCGCGACGATCGCCTGCTGTGCCCGAACCTGCCCGTGCCAGCTGCCGGACGCCGACAAATTTAGCGCCCCGTCCAGCTCGCCGTCGCCATGCACTTCGCCGGAGACGACGAATTGACCGCTGCCGCGGATGTCGCCGACAAACACCGAATTCGCTCCAATGAAGGTCGGGCTGGCCGAATTGCTATCCAGAAAGCGGCGTTTTTCTTGGGTCATGCCGCCTTCATATCCTATCGAGGTAGCCCGTGGTGTGACGAGCTTGGCGTCGCGAATCGAAGTAGAATGCGGCTTCCTTTAAAACCCCCGCAGAGTGTGAAAATGGTCATCAAACATGTGTTTTTGGTCCTGTCTTTGACGGCAATGCTGGCCGTGTCAGGATGCAGCCGCCAGCAGAACGACTGGGAGAAAACCCGGGCCGCGAACACCACAGATGCCTACGAGCTGTTCTTGAAAAAATACCCGAGCGGCGAGTTCACCGCTCAGGCGCAGGCGCGAGTGAAGGAACTCTACGAGGAACGAGATTGGCAAAAAGCGCGCGATACCGACACGCTCGAAGCCTACCAGGCATTCTTGAAACAATATCCGGAAGGCAAGTGGACCGAAGAGGCGCGAATTCGTGTCGAGAATTTCACGCTCGCTTCGGCGCCTTCGAGCACCACGCCGGCGGGCAATGAAACGGCGGCTGCGCCGGAAGAGCCGCTGCCTGCCGCGCCGCCGAATCCTAAGCCCTCGAAGCCGGCGCCGGCAAAAGCTCCCGCCGCCTCGAATGCGCACGCCGCATCCAGTGCGCATGCCGCGACAAAGCCGCAGGCATCCTATGGCGTGCAGCTCGGCGCGTTTAAGTCCGGCGCCGAAGCCGCCAACCAACGTTGGGCCAAACTCGATAAGGAATATCCTAAGTTGTTGACGGGACTGTCACCCAAAGTTTCACCGAAGAAAGGCGCATCGGGCACCTTGTATCGGTTACAGGTCGCGGGTTTGAGTGAAAATCGCGCGAACTCGATTTGCAAGACGTTAAAAGCGCATTCGCAGGCCTGTGTCCTGATCCATATGTAATTCCGCACGGCGCTGGACTGGCGGTGCGTGTCAGCAGCCGACAATTCGCGTCACATTCACGGCACCGCGCCACGCTAACTCACTGATTTGTATGGGCAACACGGCCTGGCACGTGGCTTGCTTCGTGTGAGTATGCAATCGAAACTCATCGCCTTATTGGCAGCCGACGACGACTGCGAAGCCACGCTGCTGGTTCGCCGCAGCGACGGTCAGTTTGCCCTCGCGAGAATTGACGCTCGCGTAGCGTCCGCCGCGCGTCTTGCCGCCTGCTACGCAACCGCGCCGGCGTATCGCGCAACACTGGAGACCGTCGCCGAGAGATAGGTCTTGAAGATTTTGGGTCACCCCCGAGGCGCCGCGGTTTAAGCTTCCCCCTCGCGCTCGCGGCGCCTTTTTTTTACCTGATCACCGGTCCATTTACCTGCTCAATTGGTCGAGTAGGAATGTGTATTCCATCGCGATTTCGCGGTAGCGCTGAAATCGCCCGGATTTTCCGCCGTGACCCGCTTCCATCTCCACATGCAGCAGCAAGCAGTTGCGATCAGTCTTCATGGCGCGAAGCTTCGCCACCCACTTGGCAGGCTCGAAATATTGAACTTGGCTGTCCCAAAGACCAGTGGTGATGAACATCGCGGGATACGCCTTACGGCTGACATTGTCATAGGGCGAGTACGACAGCATGTAATCGTAGTACTCGCGATTTTTGGGGTCGCCCCATTCGTCGTATTCATTGGTCGTGAGCGGGATGGTTTCGTCCAACATCGTGGTTACCACGTCCACGAACGGCACATGCGCGACAATACCGCGGTAATCGCCTGCGCTCATGTTGGCAATCGCCCCCATCAGCAATCCCCCCGCGCTGCCGCCCATTGCAAATACCTTGTCCTTCGCGGCGTAACCGCGCTCCACCAACGCGCGCGTGACGTCCAGAAAATCGTGGAAGCTATTTTTCTTGTGCAGTTTCCGCCCGCTGTCATACCACGCACGTCCCATCTCTTGGCCGCCGCGCACGTGGGCGATGGCATAGATAAAGCCGCGATCGAGCAGGCTTAAACGGGCCGAGGAAAAGCTGGGATCGATGGATAGACCATAAGCTCCATAGCCGTATTGCAACAGCGCGCTGGTACGGTTGCGCAGGCAACCTGAGCGGTATACCAACGACACCGGAATCTGGGCGCCATCGCGCGCCGGCACCAGGAAAAATTCGGTGACGTAGTCCTTGGGATCAAAACTGCCGAGCACCGGATCGCGTTTCAGCAGCACCTGCTCGCCGGTGCGGACATCGTAGTCATACAGCGTCGTGGGCACGGTCAGCGAGGAATAAGAGTAGCGCACAATGCTCGTATCCAATTCCGGATTTACGGAGAGCGACGTGGTGTACGCTGGCTCATCGCTGGCGATGAAGAATTCAGCGGCGCCGTCCAGCCGATGGATGCAGATTTTGCGCAAACCGCCGCTGCGCACCGATACCGCTAGAAAATCATTGAATACGTCGAAGTCCTCAATGTAAGCATCGTCCCGATGCGCCATCACATCGACCCAGCAGGCGCGGTCGCTGCCTGCGCCGATCGGCGCGGCGACTAAGCGGAAATTGCGCGCCTGCCAATTGGACCTGACGATGAATTTCTGACCAAGATGTTCGATGTCATATTCATGATCGGTTTCTTCGGCGAGGAAAATCTCGAAGCGAAGCTGCGGATCATCGGCGCGCGCGTAGCGCCATTCGGACGACAACGTGCTTTCCATATACAGAAAAATGAACGCTTCGGATTTGGACTTGGTCACGCCGGTGTAGAAGCGTTTGTCGGTTTGTTCGAAAACCAGCGTATCGTGCTTCGGGTCTTCTCGCAGCACGTGTTTCTTGACGTACAAGCCAAGCAACGTCTCGGGATCTTTCTCGACGTAGAGAACGGTCCGATTGTCATTCGCCCAAGCCAAGTCGGGCTCAACATCGGGGATGGCCTCGGGCAGGATCTCGTGCGCCTTCAGATCCTTGAATCGAAGGGTAAACTGCCGCCTGCCCGTGGTGTCCTCGCAAAAGGCCAGCCATTGAGAGTCGGGCGAGATCTCCAGGGCGCCGATGCGGTAATACGCCAGTCCCGCGGCGTTAACGTTGGCGTCCAACAGTATCTCTTCGGGCGCCTCGAGGAAGCCCTTGCACCGCACAAAAATGGGGTGCTCCTTGCCGGGCTCGAAGCGTGTGCTGTACCAATAGCCATCCTTTCGGTACGGCACCGTGGAGTCGTCCTGCTTCAGGCGGCCATAGATTTCATCGTATAGCGAGTTCTCGAGCGGCTTAGCGTGCGCCATGCTGCGCTCGCGAAATGCATTTTCCTCGTTGAGATAGGCCAGCACTTCAGGATTGCTGCGCTCGTCATCGCGCAGCCAGTAATACGGGTCAATCCGCGCGCCAAAGAGCGACTTCACCTGGTGCGGCCGCACGGCGGCAGTGGGGGGTTTTGGGTCGGATTCGATCATCTTTTGGGTTGTCCTGGTATGAGGCGCGAGTATAGTCAAGAGCGGATAAGCGCGTCCGATCGCGGCGCTAAACGGGGGTTATATGCAGACTGTGAGTCAATTGCTTCAGATTAAGGGAAGCCAAATCTTCTCCGTCGCTCCACAGGATTTGGTGCTCCACGCGATTGAAATGATGGCGACGCGGCATGTAGGCGCGCTGCTGGTGATGCACGAGGGCGCGTTGCTCGGAATCATCTCCGAGCGTGACTATGCGCGCAAAGTGATACTCAAGAATCGCTCATCGCACGACACGCCGGTAAGCGACATCATGAGTTCGCCGGCGGTGAGCGTGACTCCGGACGATACCGTGCATCACTGCATGCAACTGATGACCGACGGGCGATTCAGGCACCTGCCCGTGGTTAAGTCGGGGCGTGTGGTCGGCATGCTGTCCATCGGCGATCTGGTCAAAGCCGTCATCCAAGAACAATCGCAGCACATCGAACAGCTGGAGCGCTACATCGCCGGTTGAGTCGTGGATCAGAGCGACCTCGGCGGAGCGAAGCGCGCGCGAGGTCGTATCCGCGGATACCAGTCAGCGGTTGCTGACGAAAAGATTGCAGCGACATGACACGCGGCGATTGACGCTAATCGCGTCGTAGGTATTATGAGTTACATACATAGGCGCGCTTCGCGGCGTTTGTCCCATCTGGCACGTGATTTTTTGAGTGCCTCGAACCGAGTTAAGTTCTTGTTTTAACAAGCGCCCTGCGTCCAATGCGCAGGGCTTGGCTTGAGTTTTGGGCGCGCGGCATGACGACTAACGACACAGCCTTTTTTAGCACTAGCCTCAACGGCGCCGATCCGCGCCTTTTGAGCTGGGGCCTGTGCCGTGCTGCATATGAAAGAGATTCCTGCGGTTTCGGTTTAATTGCCAGCCTCGATGACCGCGCCAGTCATTGGGTCTTGCAAACGGCGATCAGCTCGTTGAATCGGCTCACTCACCGCGGCGCGATCGCGACCGACGGCAAAACCGGGGATGGCTGCGGTTTGCTGATTAAGCAGCCGACCGACTTCTTGCGTGCGGTTGGAGCCGAGGCGGGCTGCGTGCTGGCGCCGATATTTGCGGCGGGCCTCGTGTTTCTGAATCGGGATACCACCAAAGCGGTTCAAGCCCGGGAGACGCTCACGGAACAATTGCGGCTCGAGATGCTGCAAGTAGCGGGGTTTCGCCAGCTACCCACGGACCCTTCTGCCTGCGGTTCGGAAGCACTCAAAACCCTGCCCCTCATCGAGCAGGTATTCGTGAATGCGCCCGTCGACAGCGACGAGGCTACGTTCAACCGTAAATTGTTCATGGCGCGCCGTCGCTGCGAAAAAGTACTCGAGGCGCAGGATCCGGTTTTCTATATCCCATCCCTCTGCTCCAGCACCATCGTTTACAAAGGCATGGTGATGCCAGAGTTTCTGGCGCAGTTCTATCCTGACCTCAAGGACCCGCGGCTTAAGGCATCGGTGGTGGTTTTTCACCAACGTTTTTCCACCAACACTCTGCCGCAATGGCGTCTCGCGCATCCGTATCGGTACTTGGCACACAACGGCGAGATCAATACGGTGCAGGGCAACCGCAGCTGGGCGGTCGCGCGCGGTCCTATATTTCGATTGCCGCTGTTGCCGGATTTGAGCGACATTCTGCCGCTGGTGTCCGTGACCGGCTCTGATTCGCAGTCGCTCGACAACATGCTGGAAGTGCTGCTGGTTGGCGGCCTCGATCCCATGCACGCGATGCGCATGCTGGTACCACCGGCCTGGCAGTCGGTGGACATGATCGATCCGGACTTGAAAGCCTTTTACGAGTATTACGCGACTCACATGGAGCCGTGGGATGGACCTGCCGGCATCGTGCTGACCGATGGTCGCTATGCTTGCTGCACGCTGGATCGCAATGGTCTGCGCCCGGCGCGCTGGGTCATCACCAAGAATCGGCACATCACGATCGCCTCGGAAGCTGGTGTCTGGGACTACCTACCGGAGGATGTAGTCGACAAAGGCAAGCTTGGCCCAGGCGAAATGCTGGCGCTCGATCTAAAGACCGCGGAGTTAATGGACACCAGGCGGATCGACGATATTCTCAAGAGCCGCCATCCCTACAAGGCCTGGCTGAAGAAGGGTGTGCGCTATCTACAGACTGATTTGATTGATCCGCGGCTCGCGGCAGAGCCTTTCGACCGCGAGATGCTGGCTCAGTATCAGAAGATGTTCAATGTCTCGGCCGAAGAACGCAATGAGATCATTCGGGTTTTAGCCGAAGACGAAAGCGAGGCGGTCGGCTCGATGGGCGATGATACGCCCATGCCGGTGCTCTCCAAGAAAGCCCGCTCTCTGTACGACTATTTTCGCCAGCAGTTCGCACAGGTCACGAATCCGCCGATCGATTCGCTGCGCGAGAGCATTGTGATGTCGCTGCAAACGCAAATCGGCCCGGAAGCAAATATTTTCGAGCCGGCAGCGCGGCACGCTGAGCAAATCGTCTTGAGCTCGCCGATTCTATCGCAGCGCAAGCTGCGGCAAATCATTGCGCTCGCCGAGTCCGGCGTGCCGAATGAATTCATCGATCTGCAATATGATGAGCATCTCGATCTCAAGACCGCGCTGCTGCGGGTATGCGACCACGCGGAAACGGCAGTGCGCCAAGGTAAACTGGTGCTGCTGCTGTCGGATCGATACCTGGTTAAGGGCAAGCTGCCGATTCACGCGCTTCTGGCCACGGGTGCCGTGCAGCATCGATTGGTCGCCACCGGACTGCGCTGCAAATGCAACATCCTGGTCGAAACCGGCACGGCGCGCGATGCGCATCACTTCGCCTGCCTGATCGGCCATGGCGCGACCGCCGTCTATCCCTATCTTGCCTATCAAACCTTGTTCGACATGATGCGCAAGGGCGTGCTCAAGATGGAAGCGATCGCGCGCCAGGAGTTGGGCCGAAGCTATCGGCGCGGCATTCGCAAGGGCCTGTTGAAAATCATGTCCAAGATGGGCATCTGCACGGTTGCGAGTTACCGCAGCGCACAGCTGTTCGAGATCGTCGGTCTCAGCGATGAGGTCGTTGCGTTGTGTTTCGAGGGCACCGAGAGCCGAATTCAGGGCGCGGACTTGGCGGATTTGAAAGCGGATTCCGAATACCTGGCGAAACGTGCCTGGGACAAGAACGAACCGGTCGAACAAGGCGGCTTGCTCAAGTACATGCACAATGGCGAATACCACATGTACAACCCGGACGTTGTGGCGACGCTGCAATCGGCCGTCATGACGGGCAGCTACGAGCAATATCGGCAATTCGCTGGTTTGGTGAATGAGCGGCCGGTGTCCTGTATTCGGGATCTGCTGAAATTGAAGGCGGCTGGCGCGGCGATTGCGATTGAAGAGGTCGAGCCCATTTCCGCCATACTCGCGCGCTTCGACAGCGCCGGCATGTCCTTGGGGGCCCTGTCTCCGGAGGCGCACGAGGCGCTGGCAATAGCAATGAATGCGCTCGGAGCCCGCTCCAACTCCGGCGAGGGCGGCGAAGATCCGGTGCGCTACGGCACCGAGAAGAATTCCAAGATCAAACAGGTTGCCTCCGGCCGCTTTGGAGTGACGCCGGAATACCTCATCAACGCGGAAGTTCTGCAAATCAAAATCGCGCAGGGCGCCAAGCCCGGTGAAGGCGGTCAGCTTCCGGGCCACAAGGTCAACGACATGATTGCGCGCTTGAGATTCGCGCGCCCAGGAGTGGGCTTGATCTCGCCGCCGCCGCATCATGACATCTACTCCATCGAGGATCTCGCGCAACTCATATTTGACTTGAAGCAAATCAATCCCAAGGCGTTGGTATCGGTCAAATTGGTGGCGGAGCCCGGCGTCGGCACGGTGGCGGCGGGAGTTGCGAAGGCGTATGCGGATCTGATCACCATCAGCGGCTACGACGGCGGCACGGGTGCGAGTCCCTTGTCGTCCATCAAGTATGCAGGCACGCCTTGGGAATTGGGGCTCGCCGAAACACATCAGACGCTGCGTGCCAACGAGTTGCGGCATCGCGTGCGGCTGCAGACCGACGGCGGATTGAAGACCGGGCTGGACGTGATCAAGGCGGCGCTAATCGGTGCCGAGAGTTTCGGGTTCGGCACTGCGCCCATGGTTGCCTTGGGGTGCAAGTATTTGCGGATCTGTCATTTGAACAACTGCGCCACCGGGGTGGCGACGCAGCACAAGGTACTGCGAAGCAAATATTTCATTGGACTACCCGAGATGGTGATCAACTATTTCAAATTCGTGGCGCAAGAATGCCGCGAGATCATGGCGTCCCTGGGCGCGCGAACCCTGGCGGAGCTGATCGGTCACACGGAGTTGCTGGAAATTGTGCCCGGCGAAACCTCGAAACAGCGTAAGTTGGATTTGTCGCCCATGCTCGCAAATTCGGCACTCGTCTCGGACAAACCGCAATATTGCCTTGATCCGCACAATGAACCTTTCGACAAAGGCGTGCTTGCCGAGCAAATGCTGGGCGACATGCGTGCCGCGATCGAAGCCAAGTCGGGCGGCCAATTTCTCTATGCGGTGCATAATTTCAATCGCTCGATCGGCGCGCGGATTTCCGGCGAGATCGCTCGTCGGTGGGGCAACGCCGGCATGAGCGCCGCGCCGCTGATCGTCGGCATGAAAGGCTCCGCCGGGCAAAGTTTCGGCGTTTGGAATGTGGGCGGTCTGCATCTGCATCTCGAGGGTGAGGCCAACGATTATGTCGGCAAGGGCATGGCCGGCGGCAAAATCGTTTTAAAGCCGCATGCGCAATCGAGCTTCGTCGCGCGCGACACCGTGATCATGGGCAACACCTGTCTGTATGGCGCCACCGGCGGCGAGCTCTATGCGGCCGGCCGGGCGGGGGAAAGATTCGCGGTGCGAAATTCCGGAGCGCTGGCCGTGGTGGAAGGCACCGGCGATCATTGCTGCGAATACATGACCGGCGGCGTGATCTGCGTGCTCGGCACCACCGGCGTGAATTTTGGCGCCGGATTCACCGGCGGATTCGCTTATGTGCTCGACATGGAGCGGGATTTTGTCGATCGCTACAACCACGACCTGATCGACATTCACCGCATTTCGCCCGAGGGCATGGGCACGCACGTGCAGCATCTACGCGGCTTGATTGAACAGCATGTCGATGCCACCGGCAGTGCCTGGGGCGCGCAACTGCTCAATGATTTCCGCAGCTATATAGGCAGATTTTGGGTGGTCAAACCAAAGGCTTCCGCGATCGATTCGTTGCTGGAAAATCTGCGGCGAGCCGCCTAAGGCGCGGCGCGAAATTCAATGGCCGACAAGCATCTGCAATTCCTCGATATTCCGCGCAGCGACCCTGACAAGCTGCCTCTCGAGGTGCGCACCAAGCAATTTCGCGAGATCTACTCGCAATACAGCGCCGACTCGGCGGCGCAGCAGGCCGGACGCTGCATTTCCTGCGGCAATCCTTTTTGTGAATGGAAATGCCCGGTGCACAACTACATTCCAAATTGGCTGGCCCTGGTCAACGACGGAAAGTTGTTCGAAGCGGCGGAACTCTCGCATCAAACCAACTCGCTGCCGGAAATGTGCGGCCGCATCTGCCCGCAAGACCGTTTGTGCGAGGGCGCGTGCACCTTGAACGATGGTCTCGGCGCAGTGAGCATCGGCGCGATTGAAAAATACATCACGGACGAGGCCTTCCGCCTGGGCTGGAAGCCGGACATGTCGAATGTCGTGCGCACCAATAAGCGCGTGGCGGTCGTGGGTGCGGGGCCGGCGGGACTTGCATGCGCCGATATTTTGGTGCGCAATGGCGTCAAGCCCGTGGTCTTCGATCGTTATTCCAAAGTCGGCGGCTTGCTGACCTTCGGCATCCCGCCTTTCAAGCTGGAGAAGGAGGTGGTGGAGAAGCGCCGCGAAATCATGGAGCAGATGGGTGTGGAATTCCGGTTGAACACCGAAGTGGGGCGCGACATCGCGTTCGAACAGATCGCCGGCGAATTCGATGCGGTATTTCTCGGCATGGGGACCTACACCTACGTCAAAGGCGGCTTCGATGGGGAGGATCTTCCCGGTGTGCACGAAGCATTGCCTTATCTCGTTTCCAATATCAACCGGCAGCTCGGTATTGACGGTGGCGCCGATTTTGTCGATATGCGAGGCAAGAATGTAGTGGTGCTGGGCGGCGGGGATACGGGCATGGACTGCAATCGAACCGCAATACGGCAAGGCGCAGCCAGCGTGAGCTGCACATATCGGCGCGATGCAGACAATATGCGGGGATCGCGGCGTGACTACAGGAACAGCAAGGAAGAAGGCGTCACCTTTCTATTCAACCGCCAGCCCATAGAAATCGTTGGGGTCGATCGTGTGCAAGGCGTGAAGTTGGTGCAGACCCGACTGGGACCCCCCGATCCACGCGGCCGGCGCGTGCCCGAGGTGGTGCCGGGAACGGAAGAAACCATCCCCGCCGACGCGGTGATCATCGCATTCGGCTTCTTGCCGAGCCCGCCCGATTGGTTCCAATCGCAACGCATCGAATTGCACGGCAATGGCCGCGTGCGCGTATCCGGCACGGCGCAATCCCGATTTCAAACCACCAATCCGAAGATCTTTGCGGGCGGCGACATGGTGCGCGGCTCGGATCTGGTGGTGACGGCGGTGTTCGAAGGTAGGGAAGCCGCACAGGGGATATTGCAGCATTTGGGATTGCGCTGCTAGGCTTGACGGCGGCGCAGGGCGATACTTGGAAGACCGTTTCAGCTCATGCAACGCGCGGTTGATCAAATCGAGAATACGGAGAACCCTATGTGCGAAAAGGACGATTTTGATGAAATGTATGAAATTTCCCGCGCTCGTGATCTATCGAGAAGGCAGTTCGGCGCGCTGACCTTAGGCGTGGGATTGACCGCCATGTTGCCGCGGCTTGCCGACGCAGCCGACACCAAGGAATCGGAAGTCAAAATCAAGACGCCCGACGGGACCTGCGATGCTTATCTCGTGCATCCCGTGAAGGGGCGTTATCCCGCGGTGTTGATCTGGCCGGATATCTTCGGTTTGCGTCCCGCCTTCAGACAGATGGGCAAACGTCTTGCCGAATCCGGCTACACGGTGCTCGTCATCAATCCTTTCTATCGAACCAAAAAAGCGCCCAGCGCGCCTGAGCATCCGGATTTCAACGATCCAGCAACTCGACAGGCGCTGATGAGTCTGGCGGGTACCTTGTCGCCGGCAACCGCCCTCACGGACGCGACCGCATTCGTTGCTTATCTGGACAGTCAGCCGGCGGTCGACCGTGCGCGCAAGATGGGTACCACGGGATATTGCATGGGCGGACCTTTTGTCTTTGCAACCGCTGCTGCTTTTCCTGATCGCGTCGGAGCGGGTGCCACATTTCATGGCGGCGGCTTGGCCACCGACAAGCCCGAAAGTCCGCATTTGCTGATACCTAAAATGAAGGCGCATTTTTTGATCGCCATTGCCGAAAATGACGATCAGCGCGAGCCAGAGGTGAAAAACATTCTGCGCGAATCATTCGCGAAGGCAAAATTGCCGGCAGAGATAGAGGTGTATGCGGGCACGAAACATGGTTGGTGCCCGCCGGATTCACAAGTTTACAATGCCGAGCAAGCTGAAAAGGCGTGGGGCCGCATGATGGCACTATTCAAGACTTCATTGGCTTAAAAGCCGGGCCGATATCGAGGTCCGAAAACGGCGAGTACTTGCGGCCCATTGGGGCTAGTCTATCGCCATGGAACTCGATTCGAATGCTTGTTTTCGCGCGGTCAGGGCCCGCGATCGCCGGTTTGATGGCCGTTTTTATGTCGGCATTACCTCGACACATATCTATTGCCGGCCGATTTGCACCGCGCGTCCTGCCAATCGCAAAAATATGCGCTTTTATTCCAATGCTGCGGCGGCTGAAGGCGCAGGCTTCCGACCTTGTCTGCGTTGCCGTCCGGAGAGGGCGCCTGGATTGGCACCGGTCGATGCGGTCGGCCGATTGGTCGGCGCGGCAATGGCTGGCATCGAAGAGCATGCGCTGTCCAGTGCGCGCGTCGGCGATCTTGCCGCTTCTTTAGGAGTGAGCGATCGGCATTTGCGCCGCATCACCGAAGCTGAACTCGGTGTCTCGCCGATCGAATTGGCGCAAACGCAACGTTTGTTGCTGGCCAAGCGATTGTTGCGGGAAACCTCGCTCGATCTCACGGACATCGCTTTTGCCAGCGGCTTCGGCAGCGTGCGGCGCTTCAACGCTCTATTCAAATCCCGCTATGCCTTGAGTCCCCGCGCAATTCGCGGCAAGGCGATCGACACCGACACCTTGAGCGTGCAGCTGGAATTCAGGCCGCCGCTGGCATGGGAAAGCCTGTTGGCATATTTACGGCTGCGCGCGATTCCAGGCGTCGAAATGGCGGATGACACTCATTATCGTCGCACTGTCGCGATTGGAGCTGCCAAAGGTTGGATCGCAGTATCGATGCACCCAAGCGGCACCGCTTTGAATCTGGAAATCTCGCCGACTCTGACTCCGGCCATCGGCGCCATCATCGGTCGGGTCAAGCAGCTGTTTGATTTGGGCGCGGCGCCTGATTCGGTCAGCACGGTGCTGCGGCAAGATGACATCCTTGCCGCTACCGTGCGCAGATTGCCGGGACTGCGGGTCGCCGGTGCATTCGACGGATTCGAGCTGGCGGTACGCACCGTGCTCGGACAACAAGTCTCAGTGAAAGGCGCGAGTACGATTTCCGGGCGCTGGGCGCAAGCTTTCGGCGCGCCCATTGCGACGCCCTATCCCGAACTCAATCGCTTGGCTCCCGGTGCGGAACGGATGGCCGGTGTGGCTGCCGACGAAGTTGGCGCGCTGGGGATGGTCGGAGCCCGGGCACGGTGCCTGGTCGGCCTTGCTCAGGCGGTTTCGCAGCGAAAGATCGTGCTGGCATACGCCTCAAACGTCGAAGAGCAGATTGATAGTTTGATGAGCTTGCCGGGCATCGGACATTGGACGGCAAATTACATCGCCATGCGGGCGCTGCATTGGCCGGACGCATTCCCCACCGGAGATTTGGTCTTGATGCGGGCTGCCCGCTCAAATCAGAAGCAATTGCAACAGCGCTCCGAGGCTTGGCGTCCGTGGCGCGCGTATGCGGCACATTACTTATGGCAATCATCAGGAGTCGTACCATGAACATTTTTTGCTACCTCGACAGCCCCATCGGCCGCTTGATGCTGACATCCGATGGCACCGCGCTCACGGGCATGTACATGAATTTGTACCGGAACAAGCCGACCAAGCTGCCGAACTTGAGCGATGATTGGATTCAAAACGCCACCATCGATCCGCTGCCGGTCGCTGCGCGCCAGTTGAAAGAATATTTCGCCGGTGCTCGACGCGAGTTCAATCTACCATTGCGGATGGCGGGCACCGAATTTCAGCAGCGTGTCTGGGATGAGCTGACGAAAATTCCTTTTGGCGAAACGCGTAGCTACGGCCAGCTCGCCAAGCGCTTGGGCAATCCCAACGGATCGCGGGCCGTAGGCCTTGCGAATGGGCGCAATCCCATTGCCATTATCGTTCCCTGCCATCGGGTCATTGGTGCCGACGGCTCTCTGACCGGCTTTGGCGGCGGCATCGATCGCAAAGAATGGCTGCTGGCCCATGAAGGTCAACCCTGCAATCGCGAGCTGGCATTGGGGGAGCCGGTGAAGTCAGGCGTGGCGGCCTAATATTCGCACCGGCGGCAATCGGCTAAATCAAGGGCAGCGTGATCGTGAACACGACGCCGCTGCCATCTGCCTGGTTAGCAGCGACGGCGGTACCGCTGTGAAATTCGGCGATGAGCCGCACGATATACAGCCCCAAGCCGAAATGCGGCTTATCCTCGCTGCCCGGGCGCTGCTCGAATAGGGATTCGAACAGTCGGTTCATCAATGCCTCCGGAATGAGCGGCCCGTCATTGGCGACTTGCAGATAATACTGAGCCTGCACTTGCTCCAATCGAACCGTGATCGTCCCGTCCTTGGGACAAAAATCGACGGCATTCTCGATGAGTTTGTCGAGCAGCTGCACCAGCAGATCGGGCGCGCCGCGTATGAAGCACGGATCCTCGGGTGTATGCAGTGCGAAATGTGTCGCAGGAAAGCCGTCGCGATAAGCTGCGACGGTGGAAATCAGCAATGCCCGCAGGTCGAAATTCACGCGTTCGGATTGTTTGATGCTTTCCTCGACCCGTACTGCGGCGCCCAGAGCGCTCAATATAGATTGCAGGCGTTGGGTGCCTTCGCGGGCCCGTGTGATATAGCGGCGCTGATCCTCGCGCAGGCCCTCTGATTCGAGATTGTCCAGCGAAGAACGCACGATCGTCAACGGCGTGCGCAGCTCGTGCGACAGCTTGCCACCCAGGGTTCGTAGATATTGAGCATGTTCATTGAGGCGCGACAATAATCTTTGGAAGGCGCGCGACAGAGCGCCGATTTCATCGGCGCTGGCCGATTCCGGCATGGCGAGTTGAATGCTGCCGTCATTGCCGACCGCGGAATCGGCGGCTTCGCGCAGCCGGCCAATGCGCAAGCTGATCCACGTGGCGAAGGCGAACATAATGACGACTGCGGCCGCGGTCGCAATGAAGGTGAGGTTGAACAAGCGGCTGAGCGCGCGGTCGCGCAGCGCCAACAACTGATCCGCGGCCTGCTGCAGGACGACGGCGCCGTGCAATTGCCCGTCGATCACGATCGGAGCGGCAGCCATCAACAGCAATTCGTGGTTGCTGCCGCCGAGTACCCACTGCGCGTGTGCATGACCTTGAAGAGCTGAGTTGACGCTTTCACCATTCAAATGATCGGGTGCCGACGCTATCGTCGGCATGTCGGTGGTGTCGACGCCCATGAAGTAGCGATACCAAATGGGTTCGGCTTCCTCGGCTGCAATGCGCTTTTTCGAGAATAGGTTGCCGGCGGTTCCGAGCTTGAGCCCGTTGGCGTCGATGACGGTGGCGTGAGTGCCATCGCCGATGAACGTCTCGAGCAGCGTATCGAGCCCTGCAGTCGCAAAAAACAGGCGCCCTCCTTCTGTGCTTTCTGGTTCGAAGCCGGCCTTGCCTTTGCCGCGTCCGTCGATTACCTCGACCCACAGATGCCGCGCGACGAAGCTCAGTGGTATGCGGACTTCCAAATGGAATCCGGCAGCTGTTTGCAACCAGAAAGCTTGGATTCGAGGCTCTGCAACGACTCGATCTGCGCCATCCTCGCCCTTCACCACGCTTTGAGCCGCAATCAACCCTGGTGCATCCGTACCGAAAAAATATGATTCAGGTCCGTTCGGACCCTCCAACGCCAAATTCACCCGGTCGAAGCGGTCTTTGTCGGGCTGCACCTCGTGGGGCTGCGGGTCGAAATGCGTGTCGTCGACTTCAATGAAGAGATAAAGAAAGCGCTCGGTCGAGCCGGCCTGCAGTCGCGCGCGATATCCGCTCGTGGTCGGCAGCGGCGTCGGTTCTGCCGGCACGTTCCAATCCTCTCGGTAGCCGTCGAGGAGGAGCTGGGTTACTAAGGGGTAGACATAAAGATCGCCCTTGCTTGCTGAAAATGCTTGGCTGCCGCCAGGGTCGCGAAATACACGCTGCGGTTGCGCCGATAACGCATTGGCAATGGTGCCGGCGCTCGCCAACAACGATTGTTCCTGTGAGCTGCGCAGGGCCGTCTCGAGTTCTCGGGCATACTGGCAACCAGCCCATGGCAGCACCAGGGTAGTGAGCGAGACAATCAACAATTGAAGTCGAATGCTCACTCGATCCAGCGATAACCCATTCCATACACCGTCTGGATGGCATCGAAGGCCGCATCGACCTGCTGAAACTTGCGCCGCACGCGCTTGATGTGCGAGGTGATGGTGTTGTCGTCCAATACGACATTCGCGGCATCCATCAATTGTTGGCGATTCTTGACGTGTCCGGGATTGCGGGCCAATGCATGCACGATCCAAAACTCCGTCAGCGAAAGAGTGACCGGCGCACCGTTCCAGGTGGTTTGCATCTTCTCTCCGTCGACCGACAGGGCGCCGCGCCGCACGATTTCAGCGGCATTGTCCGGTCGGCGCAGAGCATCGATGCGCCTGAACAACGCTGCGACGCGAGCCGCCAAGTGCGGCAGGCTGACATCCTTGGTAAGGAAGTCGTCGGCGCCCAACCTCAATCCAGACACCGCATCGAGTTCGCTGTCCCTCGCAGTCAGAAAAATGATCGGCAGTTCCGCCGACAGCGCACGCAGGTCACGGCACAAATCGAAGCCGCCTTCAGCCTCGTCCTCGAGAGAGATGTCGATGATGGCAAGATCGGGCAAGCGCGTGTTGAAGGCCTGCATGGCTGTGAGACGATTGCCATAGGTTTTGATGGAATAGCCATGGCGTGCCAGCGCCGCCGCATAATTCTCGCGCAAAGCCGCCTCATCCTCGACGATGGCAATCTGTTTTTTCATGGTCGAATCATAGCTGAACAGGTGCGGCGGCGGCCGCAGGCGTTGCGCGGCTATGACTATGTGTCGGTTAGGGCGGCGAACCGAATCGCGTCGCTCCATCGTTGAGCGGAGTCTCGACCTGGAACTCGACGGCAGAAATAAAAGAGTGCGGGCGCGAGCCGCTCAGGCGGCAGCCATCATGCCCTTCAGCTTGTTGATGGCATTCGATTCAACTTGACGCACGCGCTCCGCGGAAATGCCGTATTCGTCGGCCAGTTCGTGCAGGGTCGCCTTGTCGTCCGTCATCCAGCGGCGCTTCAAAATACTGCGGCTGCGTTCATCGAGTTTCTCGAGCGCCAATTCCAAGCGATCGGTGGAATCTTCTTCCCACTCCGCGCGCTCCACTGCGACCGCAGGATCGGCGTTGCTGGCCGGCAGATACATCGCCGGCGAGTAAGCCTCTTCTTCGTCGCTGTCCGGGGTCGGATCGAAGGACATGTCGCGTGCCGACAGACGTTGCTCCATCTCGCGCACATCGGCCACGTCGACGCCGAGGTCTCGAGCCACGGCCTGAGTTTCGGATTCCGACAACCACGCTAAGCTTTTCTTCTTCTTGCGCAGGTTGAAAAACAGCTTGCGCTGCGACTTGGTAGTGGCGACTTTCACCAGACGCCAATTGCGCAATACATATTCGTGAATCTCCGCACGAATCCAATGCACGGCAAAAGAGACCAAGCGAACGCCTACGGTGGGGTCAAAGCGCTTAACCGCCTTCATCAGACCCACATTGCCTTCTTGAACCAGGTCGCCCATGGGCAAGCCATAGCCTAAGTACCCGCGCGCGATATGCACCACGAATCGTAAGTGCGAGAGCACGAGCTGCCGGGCCGCGCCCAAATCGGCCTCGGAACGGAATTTCACCGCCAACGCCACTTCATTTTCCTTCGACAGAACCGCAATCTGGGAAACGCGGTCTATATAAGAGTCCAGGCTCCCAAGCGGGCCTGCGAATATCATTCCAGTTTGCTTCGCTACCAGAGCAGTCATTTACACCCTCCAATCAAATCTTTGCCTCAAATCTATGTGAGCAATAATAGCACTCCTGAGGTTAGAGTGCTAACTCCGACAGGAGTTCTGCGCGACAGTAAAGTATTTAAAAACATATACTTATGCGGGTTCGATAGCTCGAATATGTCGCGTCGCAGCAAGCCAGGATCCGAGCCAAGATAGCCCGATAGACAGGCCCAACACCGCCAGTCCCGTGATGATTTTCGGGCCCTGCAAGCTGAAGGCGCTGCCATACAAAAAGGCCAGTTGAGCCACGGGTCGAGCTAAGACTGTCGAGGCCACGGCGACCAGCATCAGGGCCAGTAAACCGCCGCCCAACCCGTACCAGATGCCGGTGTAAAGGAACGGCCGGCGGGTAAAGCCGTCCGAAGCGCCCACCAGTTTCATGACCTCGATTTCGGCATGGCGGTTCAAAATATCGAGACGAATGGTGTTGCTGACAATGAGCACAATGCCCAGTCCTAAGAGACCGCCAGTGAGCAGAACGACTCGTCGTAGTAGGTCGATCATCGCATGCAGCCGCTTCACCCATTCGGTGTCGATCTGAACGGTTTGCACGTCGCTCATCGCGGCGATGGCGGTTTTGAGAGATTCGGTTCCCTGCGGTGTGCTCGCGCCTAGAGTAGGCGTCACGACCAACGTGTCGGGGAGCGGATTCTCGCCCAAGGCATCAAGTGCACTGCCGAAGCCAGAATCGTTTCGAAATTCCGTGAAGGCCTGCGCGGCGGTGATGATGCGCACCGCGGCGACACCGCCGCGTTGGCGCAACTGCCTGGCGAGCGACTGCACGCGCGCCGTGGGGGCCTTCTTTTCCATATAGACCGACAAGTCGTAGGCATCATTCCAATTGCCGGTGACGCTGCGCGCGTTCTGCAGCAGCAAACTCAAGAACAGCGGCAGCGCCAGTGCCACCGCAATTACGCCCATCGTCATCAAGGCCGCAAAGGGCTGCTGCGCAACGCGTCCGAGCGAGCCGATCAGCACTTGCGCGTGGCGCGAAAAATAGGCGCGAATGCTCATGCATCTTCGCCGATGACGCGCCCGGCGCAAAGCACGATGCGCCTTGCGCCGACTTGATCGATGAGATGCACATCGTGGCTGGCAATGACCACCGTCACGCCGACTTCGCTGAAACGCTTGAACAGCTTCATGACCTCCAGCGCAAGTTCAGGATCCAAATTACCCGTGGGCTCATCGGCGATGAGCAGAGTGGGCTTTGCGACCACAGCTCTCGCGATGCCCACTCGCTGCTGCTCGCCGCTCGAGAGCTCCAGGGGCCGAGATTTCTCCCTGCCCAGCAATCCGACCTGATCCAGCGCCGCCCGCACTCGTTTATCGATTTCGCGCCGCGGCACGCCGGCGATGACCAGAGGCAGCGCGACGTTGTCGGCAACCGGCCGGTCATGCAGCAATTTATGGTCTTGAAAGACCACGCCCAACTGCCTTCGAAAATGCGGTATGCCGCGCGGCTTTACGCCGGCGGTATTTTGGCTATTGACGATGACCTGGCCGCGAGTAGGACGTTCGATCAGAGCGATCAGCTTGAGAATGCTGCTCTTGCCGGCGCCGGAATGTCCCGTCAGGAATGTCAACGCGTCGCTTTCGATGTTGAATGACACGCCGGACAGCGCCTCGCGTCCATTAGGATAGCGCTTGAAAACTTGATCGAAGCGAATCATGCGGCTGCGTCGCGCGGTTCCGATTGCAGAAGCGCGGAGACAAATTCGGAGGCATTAAAGACGCCGAAGTCCTCTGACTGCTCGCCGACGCCGATGAAGCGAATAGGAATATTCAAGCGCTGCGCGATCGCGAGAACCACGCCGCCCTTGGCGGTGCCGTCCAATTTGGTTATGACCAAACCGGTAACTCCCAGACCTTTGTTGAATTCTTCGGCTTGCGCCACGGCATTTTGGCCAATCGTGCCGTCGAGCACCAACAGCACCTCATGAGGCGCGGCGGGGTCTAAGCGGGCGAGCACGCGCTTGACCTTCTTGAGCTCTTCCATCAGGTGAGTCTGCGTATGCAGGCGACCCGCGGTGTCGGCGATCAGGACATCGATGTGCCGCGCGCGCGCCGCATTCAAGGCATCGAAGATCACAGCGGCGGGTTCAGAGCCGGATTGCTGAGCGATGATGGGCACATTGTTGCGCTCTGCCCAGACTTCCAATTGTTCGCGTGCAGCGGCGCGAAAGGTGTCGCCGGCGGCGAGCATGACGCTCTTGCCCTCGGCGAGAAGTCTGGCGCTGAGCTTGCCGATGGTCGTGGTCTTGCCTGCGCCGTTGATTCCCACCACCAAGATCACGAAAGGTTTAGCGAGCGGATCGATCACGAGCGGCCGTTCCACCGGCGCCAAGATTTGAGACATCGCTTCCTGCAGCGCTTTGAGCAGCGCATCGACATCGTTGAGCTCCTTTCGCGCCACGCGCTTACGCAACTCTTCAAGAATTCTCGACGAGGCCTCGACGCCCACATCCGCCATGATCAGCCGCGTCTCGAGGTCATCCAATATATCGGCGTCGATCTTGCGTCCCGGAAGCAGCTCTACGATGTCCGTAGTCAGCCACGCGGGACCTTGATTCAACTTGGCGCGCAGGCGCTTGAAAAATCCGCGCACGCCTGGCTTGTCAGCTTCATTAGTCATTGGACGGGTATGATACCGGTCAGTGGCTACCTCGAAGACGGATTTACCGGCGCCTACGGCGCGCAATTCGGTGCGCATCATCGCCGGCATGTGGCGCGGCCGCCGCGTGCATTTTCCCGCTATGCCGCTACTGCGTCCCACGCCGGATCGAGTCCGCGAGACATTGTTCAATTGGCTGCAGCAATCCATAGCCGACAGTCGATGTTTGGATTTGTTCGCAGGTTCGGGGGCGCTGGGCCTCGAGGGCCTCTCGCGAGGAGCCCGGGAAGTGGTGTTCGTGGAGCAATTCCCGGCTGCTGCGCGCGGCTTGCAGGAGCAATTGGTGCGCTTCGGCGGGACCGCCAAAGGTCGCGTCGTGGAGATGGGCGCGGCTCGCTTTCTGCGCTCTGCGGGCCAGCCTTTCGATATCGCATTTCTCGACCCGCCCTTCGGCAAGGATGCCTTAGCTGAGTACATTCCCCTGCTGGAGGCGGGGAACTGGATCAAGGTCGGGGGCCTGGTTTACTTAGAAAATGAGCGTGCCGCCGGTGTCCCGGCGCTGCCCGGCCACTGGGAAATGCTCAAATCGAAGTCGGCGGGCGAGGTGGGGTATCATTTGGCGCGCGTCAACGGACGGAAATAGCAATGCACAAAAGAAATGCCGTCTATCCAGGGACCTTCGATCCGATTACCAATGGTCATAAGGATTTGGTCCGGCGCGCTGCCTCGATATTCGATCGCGTGGTGGTGGCGATTGCCGCCAATCCCAACAAGGCGCCGATGTTCACGCTCGAGCAACGAGTCGACATGGCGCGTCGCGTGCTCGCCGATGTGCAAAATGTGGAAGTGAAAGGCTATGTGGGCTTGACCACCGATTTCGCGCGACAAAACGGCTTGTCGGTCATCGTGCGCGGCCTGCGCGCGGTCTCCGACTTCGAATTTGAATTTCAATTGGCTAACATGAGCCGACACCTCACTCCCGAAATCGAATCGGTCTTCATGACGCCGCAAGAGCAATACACATTCATATCATCGACGTTGGTGCGAGAGATTGCCGTGCTGGGCGGCAATGTCTCGGAGTTCGTGCATCCCCTTGTGGAAATCGAACTGAAGCGGCATCGCAAGCTTTGAGCGCGCTAGCTTCCAGCGTTCAGCCGACAACTCGCGCGGGGCGAGTCACGGGGTTTCTCTGGTCGATCTTCGCGATCGCCATCGTCTTCGGCGCATCGCCAGCCGCACGAGCCGATGCGGCGCGCTCAGCCGTGGCACACAAGGGCGCCATTGCCAGCGCCCATCCGCTCGCCAGCAAGGCGGGGCAGGAAATTCTTGCCGCAGGAGGCAACGCCTTCGATGCCGCCGTGGCGGTCGCCGCGGCGCTCGCCGTGGTAGAGCCCAGCAGCTCAGGCTTGGGCGGCGGCGGATTTTTTCTCCTGCACCGGCAGTCTGACGGATTCGAAACCATGGTCGATGCGCGCGAGAAAGCGCCCGGCGCCGCATCGCGCGACATGTACTTGGACAAGGCGGGCAATGAGATACCCAACGCATCTACTAGGGGAGCGATTTCTTCTGCCATTCCGGGCGAGCCTGCAGCCTTCGAATATCTGGCGCGCAAGTACGGCAAACTGCCGCTCAAGCAGAGCCTGCAGCCGGCGATTCGACTCGCACGGGAAGGGTTTCCTTTGTATGCGCGGCTGCAATTCGGCATCAAGGCAAAGCGCGATATTCTCGCGCGCTCAGCGGCCGCCGCGAAGGCGTTTCTGACGCCCGATGGCAACGTTCCCGAGCTCGGCAGCATCATTAAACAACCGGATCTGGCCAACACGCTGGCAGCCATCGCCAATCAAGGCGCGAAGGGGTTTTACGAGGGCCGGGTGGCAGCGGATCTGGTCGCCGGCGTACGCGCGGGGGGCGGCATTTGGACTCTGGAAGATTTGAAGGCTTACCGTGTCGTAGAGCGCAAACCGCTGGTCGGCGTATATCACGGTGCGCGCATCGTCACGGCGCCGCCGCCCTCGTCCGGCGGCATTGCGATCCTGGATGCGCTCAATATTCTCGCTGGCTACGATTTGGCGGCGGAAGACGCCGCGACGCACAAGCACTTGGTCATCGAAGCGATGCGGCGGGCCTTTCGAGATCGCGCCATTTTTCTAGGCGATCCGGATTTCATCAAGATGCCGCTGGCGCAATTGACGAGCGTCGACTACGCGGCCGGCCAACGCAGCAGCATCCGAGCCGATAAGGCCATGCCCTCCGACCTGCTGCCGGGCATCGAGTCGGAGCCGAAGGGCATGAACACCACGCATTTTTCCGTGTTCGACTCCGCCGGAAACCGTGCGGCCGTCACCATCACGGTGAATCTATTCTTCGGCAACGGCTATATGCCGGCAGGGACCGGCGTGCTGCTCAATAACGAGATGGACGATTTTTCCACCAAGCCCGGCAGACCCAACGTTTTCGGACTCCTCGGGAACACGGCCAACTCGATCGCACCCAACAAGCGCCCTCTATCGAGCATGTCCCCGACTTTTGTCGATACGCCGAAGGGAATGATGATCGTCGGTTCGCCCGGCGGCAGTACCATCATCAGCCAAGTGCTACTGGGAACCTTGAACTATATGGATGGCATGAGTGCTGCGGATATCGTCAAGTACCCGCACTACCATCATCAATACCTGCCGGATGAAATCGACTATGAACCGGGCGCGTTGACGGACGATGAGATCGCGAAGCTGCAGTCCATGGGCCACAAGCTCAAGCTCTCGGGTCGGCGGTGGGGCAACATGCAGGTCATTACGTGGGATTTCGCCAGCGGAAAAGTCGAAGCGGCCTCAGATCCGCGCGGTGAGGGTGAGGGATTGGTTTACTAGCGAGAGCCCGGCTAGCGCTGGCAGCTCGCGCACCAGTAAGTCGACCGCTGGCCCTGAGTAAATTGTTTGATCGTCGATTTACACACCCGGCAATTCGTCCCAGCACGGTCGTAGACGAATAATTTTTGCCGAAAATAGCCTGGCGCCCCGTCGGCCTTGACGTAATCGCGCAATGTCGTCCCGCCTATTTTGATGGCGTCCTTGAGCACAGCCTTGATGGCACCAGATAATTTCAGCGCCTGCGCCTTCGTGATCCGGCGCGCCGCGCGGCGCGGCGCGATACCCGCGCGAAACAAAGCTTCGCTGGCGTAAATATTTCCCACGCCCACAACCAGCTGCGAATTCATGATCAGCTGTTTGATAGCAACCGCGCGCCTGCGCGTGACGCGAAACAGGTACGCGCCGTTGAACGCGCTGCTCAAGGGTTCCGGTGCCAATTTCTTCAGGAGCGAGTGATTTGCGGGATCGTCCTGTGTCCAATGCAAACTGCCGAATCGCCGCGGGTCATGAAATCGCAAGGCTTGGCCGCTGTCGAGCAGCAAATCCCAATGATCATGCGGTTTTGGCGGCGTCTTCGCGCCGATCAGGCGCAGGCTGCCCGACATTCCCAGGTGCACAATGAGCGCGCCGGTTTCGAGGCGGATGAGCAAGTATTTCGCCCGTCGATCGACGCTGCGAATGAGCTGGCCGCGTACCGCCGCTTCAAGTTTTGCCGCAATCGGCCAGCGCAACCGGCGATCACGGACGATCATGTCGATGACGCTACGCCTAACGAGCGCGGGAGCGATGCCGCGCTTCGTGGTTTCTACTTCAGGAAGCTCGGGCAGCGGCAGCCTAAGCTATTTGATCTTCGATTCTTTGTAAGCGACGTGCTTGCGCACCACGGGATCGAATTTCTTCGTCTCGAGCTTGTCAGGATGCAAGCGCTTATTTTTGGTGGTCGTGTAGTAGTGACCGGTGCCGGCGGAAGAAACCAATTTGATCTTGTCGCGCATGAGAGGCTCCTTAAACCTTGATGCCCTTGGCTCGCAAGTCCGCGACCACAACGTCGACGCCGCGCTTTTCGATGGTGCGCAAACCGCGGGTGCTGACTCGCAGGCTGATGAAACGCTTCTCGGATTCCAGCCAAAATCGGTGGCTATGCAAATTCGGCAGAAAGCGGCGGCGCTTGCGATTGTTCGCATGCGAAACCGTGTTACCCGTTTTGGGACCTTTGCCCGTGACTTGGCAAACTCGCGACATGGCTAAACCTTTGAACGTAGAAGCTTTAGGAGAGCCGCGCTTTATACCAGGGTCGGTAACTCACGGCAAGGCCTGGAGCAAAATAACGGACCAGATTCAAGGGGTTGCGTGCTCGTGCGCGCATGACCTCAGCGCTCCAATGACCTGGTAGGTAGCGCCATTGCGTGAGCGGCGACCTGATTGAAGGCACCATCACGCGTGCAATCGACTAATTGCACGCCATGACGCACACTCTTCGCTCAACGAGGAAATCACCGCATGAGCTTAAGTGAGGGACGCGAACTCAAGCGCGGTATCGGCAATCGGCAGCTGAGCATGATTGCCATCGGCGGTGCGATCGGCACCGGCTTGTTCTTTGCCAGCGGCGCCGCCATCGCGCAAGCCGGCCCCGGCGGGGCATTGCTGGCCTATGCAACCATGGGCCTCGCGGTCTATTGCATGATGCAGTCCTTGGGTGAAATGGCAACGCAGTTGCCGATTCCAGGCTCGTTCGAGGCCTATGCGGAACGCTTCGTCGATCCGTCCCTGGCCTTCGCGGTCGGCTGGAATTACTGGTTCAGCTGGGCCGTTACCTTGGCAGCCGAGATGGTTGCCGGCGCGCTCATCGTCCAGTTCTGGTTCCCGCATTCGAATTCCGCGCTCTGGGCGATGGGGTTTTTCGTGGTGCTGCTGGCCTTGAATCTCTTGTCGGTGAAGGCGTACGCCGAAGCCGAATACTGGTTCGCCGGCATCAAGGTCGTGACAGTGATCATCTTCGTCGCGATCGGCTTCCTGATGATTGCCGGCATGATCGGCAACCACAGCAGCGGATTTCATAACTGGGCCTTGAGCGACCCCAAGGCCGGCACGCATGCTCCCTTCGTGGGCGGATTTACGTCCATGCTCGCGGTTTTCCTGGTCGCGGGTTTTTCTTTTCAGGGCACGGAGGGCGTAGGCCTTGCCGCGGCCGAAACCGCGGATCCTGCCAAGAATGTGCCGAAGGCAATCCGCACTGTGTTCTGGCGCATTTTGCTGTTTTACATCGGCGCCATTTTCGTCGCCGGCACACTGATCCCCTACACTGATCCGAACCTGCTCAACGCGGACGAAAGCCACATCGCCTATTCACCCTTCACCATGGTGTTGCAGCAGCTGCCGACGGTAGGCTACTACGCGTCCAACCTCATGAACGCGGTCATTCTCTCCTCGGTGCTGTCTTGCGGGAACTCATCCATGTATGTGGCCTCGCGCATGCTGCATGCCATGGCCCACAGCCGCAAAGCGCCGAAAATATTCGGCATGCTGAATGAACGAGGCGTACCTGTGCTGGCACTTCTGGCAACAGGCTCGCTGAGCGCCGTCGCATTTTTTTCGACCGTGGTGGGCGACAAGAAAATCTATCAACTGCTGTATAACGCCTCGAGCTTAAGCGGCTTTCTCATCTGGCTGGGCATCGCGGTTTGTCATTTGCGGTTCCGCAAGGCGTGGGTCGCACAGGGCCGCAGCCTGGATGACCTGAAGTTCAAGTCCAAGTTTTATCCCTACGGTCCATGGCTCGCATTGGGGTTGTTCCTCATCGTATTGTTCGGCGCCAACATCGGCGTTTTCCAGACCCCGGAATTTTCCTGGTTCGACTTCGTAACCGACTACCTCATCATTCCGACTGTGGTTCTCTTGTATCTCGGCCATAAATTCTGGAACAAGACGCACGTGGTGCCGCTCAAGGAGTGCAATTTCAATCAGGACTGAAGTCATCTACAGGAAGCGCATCCATCATGAGCAAGACGTACATTGCGGGACTGGTGTCAGGATTTCTCGGCGGCATAGTTGGGGCGTTGGTCCTCGCTCATTTGAGCGTTGCCTCGTTGATAGCACCGGCGTCGGCCGCCGCCCAGGACGTAGTGTCCGCAAGCAAGATTCGTCTGCTGGATGCGACCGGCCGGACGCGCGCGGAATTGGCAATGGCGCCAGACGGAGCCGCCGGCCTGTTCTTCTACGACACGAAAGGCCGAAACAGGTTGGTGCTGGGGCTCTATTCGCCCGCTGAGAGCGAATACCCCTTCGTCGTGCTGAATGATACGCACAATGAGGCTGCGGGCATTTTCCGTCTATTCGGCGGCCAGGAGACACCGGTGGTCGTGCTCAAAAACAAAGGCGCCGACCGCTCGATCCTAGGCTTAAATCCCTCATCGACCGAACCGTTTTTGGTCAACTATTCCAACGACCACAAAAAGACCGCCGTCTTCGGTAGCTTCTAACCGGCATGACGAAATTCCTCTTATTGGGCTGCCTGGCCATCCTCGGTGCGCTTGGCGCGGGATCTGCCTGGCACTTTGCGCACTCTCCCAAGCGCCCGCAATACGTCATGATCAACGCGACCGACCAGCACGATTTCGATCTTGCATTTCGCATGAGCCTCAAGATTGCGGAAGGTAAGTCGGGGATTGAAAACGCCCTGGTGCTGATGAAGTCATTGCCAGCATCGAAAAGCATCGAACAAGCGGCTGCGGATATCTTCAGCGACATGCGCATCGGCGCGCGGCGAAATGGCCGAGGAATTCTGTATCTATATTCCGCCAAGGAGAATCTGCTGAAGATCGAAGTTTCCTATGCGCTCGAGGGTGAGATTCCTGACGCGTATTGCCACCGGCTGGAGGAGGCGGCCAAGACCTATATGCTCTCCGAAGTGCCCCAGGACTTCATCTCCGAACTCATCATCACCACGAATCTGCGCGGTATGGGATCGAAGGAACTGGGAGGCGCGGTTGCGCCGCGCTGGCTCGATCCCAAGTTCCTGTCCGGCGGCGCCGGCGTCCTCGCGCAGGGGTACCGACGCACGCTCGCAGACTATCAAAGTGCAATTCGCGAAATGCCCGCTGCGGATTTGGCGAAGTTCGCGCCGTCGCCGGACGCCGAAGAATCACTGCGCCGCTACCTCGCATCATTGGCGGCCGGGATCGGCGATCCGCGATTGCCGCTGCTGACCGAAGGCAGCGGTCTTTTTCGCGTGATTGTGCCGCGCAACGAGGAGCAACAGCTGCGAATCAACGAATTCTTCACGAGCGCCGGCGGGTATCGGATGCTGTACGCAGGCAATCTCGGTCTAGCTGTGCCGGGCCCCGGAAAGTCCAATCTGCCGGTTGTGCTGCGCCGAGGATCCGACCAGCTTTGGTATGTGGATGAGGCAAAGGCCTGGACCTATTTCCATCGCTTTGAGGACAACCTAAATTTCTTCGTCAAGTATGCCGATAACCCTTTTCTCGCCTTGCTCCGCTCGGAGCACGTGCCAAATATGCAGAGCGCTATCTACGGCGCGCATGTGCACACGCCGAGCTTGCCCGCTTATCCGTTCGCTCTCAGCGACGCGGTGCAGTCCGGTGCAGCGAAGATTCTTGCAGCGCCCACCATCGCGGCCAACTATGCCGAGCTGGCGGATTTGTACCTGTTCGAGGTGAATTGGCTGACTCGCGCGGTTGAACTCTACGAAAAAGCGTCCGCGCTCGCGCCCGAGGATTTGGCATATCGCTGGCGTCTGGTTGACTTGTATCTGAATACTTCCCGAGCGGAAAAGATGCTGGCCGAGTTTAAGTTCCTGGCCGAACGGCTAGCGTCCGATAAACAGACGCAAGATTGGTACCGGACTTACCAGAAGGCATATGACTTTGGAAAGAACTGACCTAAGCCATCGTTTATGGGTCTGACCTACAATGTCGTGCGGACACAAGGAATAGGCCATGGGATCATTGAATACCGCGCTCATGCAACACGGCTACGCGATCTTAGCCGGCGTCGTTTTTCTGGAAGCAATCGGCGTGCCGGTACCGGCCGCGGTGGCCCTGCTGATTGCCGGTGCCGCGGTTGCCCGCGGCGTATTGGCGGCACAGTACGTGGTGGGCATCGCGCTGTTGGCGATGCTTGGCGGCGACACGCTGATGTTTCTCCTGGGCCGCTACACCGGCTGGTGGCTGTTGGGGTTGTTGTGCCGCATTTCGCTTAATCCGGAGTCCTGCATATTGCGATCGGCGGATTCTTTCTATCGCCGCGGCCGCACGCTGCTGGTCATCGCAAAATTCATTCCTGGGATCAATACCATGGCGCCGCCGCTCGCGGGCAGCATGAACATGCGTGCGACAACCTTTCTGCGCTTGGACTTCGTGGGCGCGCTGCTCTACACCGGCGCCTATCTGCTCGTCGGTTTCATCTTCAGCGGCGCGTTGGAAGCGGTGACGCGCGGCTACGATTCCGCAGGCCGCATCGTCGGCTGGATAATCCTCGCGCTGGTCATCGGCTATTTGCTGTTCCGTGCATGGCTGTGGGCGAAGGCGCGTGCCTTGGGCGCGGTGCCGTCCGCGGATCCCGAGGTAGTTGCACGCGAATTGGCGGCGGGCGCTCAGGTGTTCGATGTCCGCAGTCACGGCTACTTCGACGCCAAGGCGACCCGCATACAGGGTTCTCGGCGCCTCGATCCGAACGCGCTGCATCAGCCCGGCGCCGAATTGCCCGTAGAAGGAATTGTTTTTGTTTACTGTACCTGCGTACGGCAAGCAACCAGCACGAGAGTGGCGCGCGAGCTGCAGAAAATGCTGGCGGAAAAAAACGTGCGGGTCACGGTAATCCTGGGTGGGCTGCGTGCATGGGTGAAGGCGGGATTGCCCGTGGAAGACGTGCCGTCTGATGAGGTCGTCAGCCTTCCGCTGTTCGACTAATCGGCGAGTGGTCGAATCAACGCATTAGATAAGCCCGCGTTCCGCCAGCGACACGCACGCACCGTCCCCCACGATGATGTGATCGAGCAAGCGGATGTCCACCAGCGCCAGCGCCTCCTTCACGCGTTGCGTGATGAATTCGTCGGCCTGAGAGGGTTCGGCCACGCCGCTGGGATGATTGTGTGCAATGATCACGGCAGCCGAGTTGCGCTGCAGCGCGAGCTTGACGATCTCGCGCGGATGCACGCTGGCGCCGTCAATGGTGCCGCGAAACAACTCTTCGAACTGAATCAGCCGATGCCGCTTGTCCAAGTACAGACAGCAAAATACCTCGTGCTCTAAGTCGCGCAGCCGTGCGGTGAGAAAGTCCCGCGTGGCTCGCGGACTCGACAGGGAAGGGCCGGCGCGCAAGGTCTCCGACAGTTGCCTTCTTGCGATCTCGACCGACGCTTGCAATTCCGCATATCGAGCGGGTCCTAAGCCAGGCTCGGCGCAAAACCGTTGCCGGTCCGAGGCGATCAGCTTGCGCAGCGATTGAAAGCTCTTGAGTACATCGCGTGCAAGATCCACCGCCGAATGGCCGCGGGTGCCGGTACGCAACAAGATGGCCAGCAGCTCGGCATCCGAAAGCGCCGCGGCGCCCTTGTCGAGCAATTTCTCTCGCGGTCGTTCATCGCTGGGCCAATCCCGAATTGCCATGCAGCAGCATGATCACCGGCGGCGACGCTCACCAGCGGCATTTCACGGCTGATGAGGCCAAAATTCAATGCCTATGGCGGGGGTTCATCGAACGCTAGGTGGACGCGATATTGCCGTTCTCTATATATTCAGCCGATATAGCAGTCGGGCCGGTAGAAGTTTGATGATCAACATGATCGCCCACCAAAAACGCGGTGCATAGTAGCTGCCGGACCTTCCCGCCGAAACGCGCGCTTGAATTACAGCAGCAATTGCTTCCGGCTTTACCCACAGAGCCCCCTTTTTTATCTTCGCGGTCATGGGAGTGTCCACAAAGCCAGGCTTGATGTTTAAGACGCTGACCCGGTATTGCCGCATACGGCCGGCGAGACCCTCCAAATAGACAGCAATCAACGCTTTGGCAGATCCATAAACGTAGTTGCTCTTTCGCCCCCGGTCGCCGGCTACCGAACCAATTACCACGATTACGCCGCGTTCTTGCGATCGAAACACATTTGCGAGGACTGTCAACATGGCAACTACCGAGAGCGCATTGGTCCTCATGGAGTCAAGCGAGAGATCCACGCTGTCTTCGCATTTTCGTTGGTCAGGCAATTCACCGTGAGCGATGAGCGCCACATCAATTCGGCCAAGTGCCCGGCCCGCCTCCTCAAATACTGTCCTGTGACGTTCCGTATCGTTGACGTCGAGCGTTGCGCAGCGGGCGCTGGCACCTCGCGCAACCAAATC
Organism: Gammaproteobacteria bacterium; assembly: GCA_041690895.1. Classification (GTDB taxonomy): domain Bacteria; phylum Pseudomonadota; class Gammaproteobacteria; order Steroidobacterales; family Steroidobacteraceae; genus Bog-1198. The sequence continues at coordinate 2,038 of JBEPVT010000045.1, read as the reverse complement.
TTGCGCAACCAGCATCAATTTCTGCGGGTTGCGCGCCAATAGATAAAAGCTCGTCCCTTGCGTGGCCCACAACCTTGCGGTCGCCTCGGCAATTGCACTGGTGGCGCCGACGATCAGAAAATTCTCTTGCGTAGACATTAGTGTGCTCAGATGATCAATTGCAGCCGTTGCGCCAACTGCGACGCGATCCCTGGATCAATGAAAGCTCGAAAACGCTCGAGGTTTGGATAGCCTTGCAGCAGCCTGTCTTCGGGCGAGCAGCCGTCCTTCGCGTGGTAAATGCGGCCGCCCGCGCTCACCGCAGTATCGTAAAGCTTCAACAGCAATTCTCTGGTCTTTGATCCAGAATTTGCGAAATCCAGGGCCAACGTCGTTCCCGGCATAGGAAATGACATCAATCCAGGTGAAAGCTTTGCGCCGAAGTTCTTCAAAACCGCAAGAAACGAACCTTGCCCAGACATTGCGATGATTTTGAGCATTTCAGAAATCGATGCTCTCGCGCTGGCGCTGGGGACGACGCATTGAAACTGATAGAAACCACGTTTACCGTAAAGCCGATTCCAGTCTCTTATCGAATCCAATGGATAGAGCCATCTCTTGTAGTGCATTTGCCGCTGCCCAATTCGATACGTGCGGAAATACATTTGGTTGAACGCGCTCAGTGTCAATCGTTTGATTGGCGACAGCGGCAATGCGCAGGGAATTCCAAATACACCGGTAGAATCCGGCCATTTCGATTGGCTCGGCGATGCCGGTGAGGAATCGTGGTCGGCGCAGCTATAGATACCCTTACCGAGTGATTTCCCGGTGGCGAGGCAATCAACCCAAGCCACTGTGTATTCGTGGTTTCCGGAGTTTTCCGCATCGAGATCGAAGAATTCCGACAGATTGTCGAATCGACAGGAAGTCACGTTCAGTAGCGGAGATGTGGTGCGGCGCAACTGCATTGTTGCCCAGGTAATAGCGCCGGTCAGCCCCATGCCACCCACAGTTGCCGCGAACCACTGCGGATTTTCCGTCGACGAACAGATTAGCGTTTCACCGCTCGAGCGCACCAACTCAAATCGCTCCACGAATGAACCAAAGGTTCCTGCCGTATGATGATTTTTTCCGTGGACATCATTTGCGATCGCACCGCCCACAGTCGAGCACGCGGTGCCGGGAGTGACTGGCAGCATGTAACCCAAATGAGCGAGCCGGCGCTGGATGGCGCCGAGTGTTATCCCGCATTCAGTCGTAATCGAGTCATTGTCGCGATCAAGGTGGATGATTCGGTCACATCGAGTGGTTTGCACATAGTGGCCATCGGGGTTGAGGGCCTCGTCTCCGTAACTGCGCAAATTCCCAATTACAAGAACCTTGGCTCCTGTTGCAGTGCGTGTTTGGGCTAGGCTGTTGCCTAATTCGCTTGAAAATCCCGGCAGCGCCAAGCTGTTGATCTGACCGCTCATTGAATCTCAAGAACGTATCATCACAAAATCTTGTCCGCGGCATCCGATGGCACGGAATCCAGGACACTCTCGCGATACTGATTGGGTTTCTTGAGGCGCACCGAAAGAGCAACCAATCCCAAGGCGACCGCAAACCATAGTGTTGCTGCCCGGATCAACAACGTTGCAGACACCGCGATTGTCATTGGAATGCCGCACAGCCTCAATAGAATGATCATCGTCGCCTCGCTACCGCCCAGGCCGCCAGGCATGAAACTAATGGCGCCGGCTAGCATCGATAGACCATATATAGACATTGCGGTCATCGCCGGAACGGGGTGCCCCAAGGACCGCAAGAGAATCGCGAAACCTGCGCTTTCAGCCGACCAGGCGAAAAGTCCCAGTATTGACCCAATCAACAGCGATGTCGGCGTCAAGCAACCGCGCGCATGCGCTAAGATCTCCTCGAGCGCCCGCAATTTCGCCGCCACACGGCCTAACCCAAGGCCAACCCAGTCAATTGCCGCCCGCAATATCGCCGGTTTAAATAAAAGGGTCTTCCGGACTTAGTGTGGGTAGAAGTTGATCATTTGTCGATCAAAGCTTAG
>JBEPVT010000044.1:0-35069 GCA_041690895.1 Gammaproteobacteria bacterium | reverse complement strand
GGCCGCGGCCGATTGCGCATTGACCATGCCCGGCATTAGAAGGTGAGAATTGCGCTGCAGTACTGCCGTGGCGCAATAGCGCTCGGCGGCAACGGCGCTCGGTAGAATATCCAGAATTCGTCCATCCCGAACCAGCAACGAATGATCCTCGAGGACCACATTTCGTGTGGCCATGGGCGCGATCCAGCGGGCTTCGATGCGTAAATCAGCGGGCACAATCGGCATGCGCTAAGTATATCGGCAAAAGCCGCGCGGTAGGCTTAAGACCCCTATGGATATGTGCTAGAATTCCGCCATGTTTCGGACCCGTCTTGCCTCCTTTAAACCCACTAAATAAAGCCCGATAACTCACCGGACTCTCGCAAATGGCCGAGATCGCACGCGAAATATTGCCCGTAAATCTCGAAGACGAGATGCGCAAATCCTATCTGGATTACGCCATGAGCGTGATCGTCGGCCGCGCCTTGCCCGACGTTCGCGATGGGCTAAAGCCTGTGCATCGGCGCGTGCTTTATGCCATGCGCGAGCTCAGCAACGATTGGAACAAGGCCTATAAGAAATCCGCGCGCGTGGTGGGCGATGTCATCGGCAAGTACCATCCCCACGGCGATGCATCCGTATACGACGCGATCGTGCGAATGGCGCAAGAGTTTTCGATGCGCTATCTGCTGGTCGATGGCCAGGGCAACTTCGGCTCGGTAGACGGAGATCCGCCGGCGGCGATGCGCTACACCGAAGTACGCATGTCGAGATTGGCGGGCGAATTGCTGGCCGATATCGACAAGGAAACGGTCGATTTCAATCCCAACTACGATGAATCCGAGAGCGAACCGGCGGTACTGCCGGCGCGGATCCCCAATCTGTTGATCAACGGTTCCTCCGGCATCGCGGTGGGCATGGCGACCAACATACCGCCGCACAATTTGACCGAGATCATCACCGCCTGCATCGCGCTCATTGAGAATCCGGAAATTACGCTTGGGCAGTTGATGCAGATTGTCCCCGGTCCGGATTTTCCGACGGCAGGATTTATCAACGGCGCCCAGGAGATTGCCGCGGCGTACAAGACGGGTCGCGGCCGCTTGCACCTGCGCGCGCGGACGCACTTCGAGGATGTCGGCAAGGGCGAGCGCCAGGCCATCATCATCACCGAGCTGCCTTACCAGGTGAACAAAGCTCGCTTGATCGAGCGTATCGCGGACTTGGTGCGCGACAAGCTGATCGAAGGCATTGCTTCCGATGGTTTGCGGGATGAGTCCGATAAGGATGGCATGCGCGTCGTCATTGAACTGAAGCGCGGCGAAGTTCCCGAGATACTGCTCAATAATCTGTACGCGCAAACTCCCATGGAGCAGGTATTCGGCATCAATATGGTGGCCCTGGTTGATGGTCAGCCGCGCCTGCTCGGTCTCAAGGAAATGCTCGATGCATTCCTGCGGCACCGCCGTGAGGTTGTGACTCGACGCACCGTGTACGAGCTGCGCAAGGCGCGCGAACGCGGACATGTCTTGGAAGGTTTGGCGATTGCACTCGCCAACATCGATGAGATTATCGCGGCCATCAAAGCCTCGCCATCACCCGCCGAGGCTAAAACAGCGCTGATGTCGCGAGCCTGGAACTCGGGCGCCGTGCCCGAGATGCTGGCACGCGCCGGCGCCATCAGCACGCGACCCGACGGCGAGATTGCCGTGTTAGGGCTGGTGCAAGGTGGTTATCGACTGACGGACACCCAGGCGCAGGCGATTCTGGAGATGCGCCTCAATCGACTCACCGGGCTTGAGCAAGACAAGATCATCGCGGAATTCCAGGAACTGTTGCAGCAGATTCGCGATTTGTCGGACATTCTGGCGCGGCCTCAGCGGCTGCTCGAGGTGATACGCCAGGAATTGGAGTTCATCCGCGACACCTTCGGCGACCAGCGGCGCACCGAAATTCTGGTGAATCATGAAGATCTCACCACCGAGGATCTCATTTCGCCCGAGGATGTCGTGGTTACGTTGTCACACGGGGGTTATGCAAAGGCGCAGCCGGTCTCCGACTATCAGGCCCAGCGTCGCGGCGGGCGGGGCAAGGCTGCCACCAGCGTCAAGGATGAGGACTTCGTCGACAAGCTGTTCGTGGCCAACACCCACGATACCCTGTTATGTTTTTCCGACCGCGGCAAACTCTATTGGCTCAAGGTCTATCAGCTGCCCCAGGCCAGCCGCGGCTCGCGCGGCAAGCCCATCGTAAATCTGTTACCGCTCCAAGAAGACGAGCGCATCAGCGCCATGATGTCGATCAAGGATTTCGCAGAAGGCAAGTTCGTCTTCATGGCGACCAGTCTGGGAACTGTGAAAAAGACTTCGCTGGCCTTGTTCTCGCGGCCGCGCGCTAGCGGCATCATCGCGGTCGCGCTTGATCCGGGCGACAAGCTGGTGGGCGTGGCGATTACTGACGGCAGCAAGGACATCTTGTTGTTCACCACCGGTGGTAAGGCGATACGTTTCGTCGAGGATGAAGTGCGCGCGATGGGCCGAGAAGCCGCGGGCGTGCGCGGCGTGAAGCTCAGTGATGAGCAGCGGGTCAATGCCTTGATCGTTGCCGAGGATGGCTTCATTCTCACAGCATCGCAGAACGGCTTCGGCAAGTTAACTCCATTGGAGGATTTCCCGAAGCACGGACGCGGTGGGCAGGGGGTCATCGCTTTGCAAATCACCGACCGCAATGGAATTATGGTTGGCGCACTGCAGGTGAGCCTCGATGATGAGATCATGCTCATGAGCCAAAACGGCGTCCTGGTGCGCACGCCGGTCAAGGACATTTCTGTGGTTGGGCGCAATACCCAGGGCGTTCGCTTGATTCGGTTGGAAGAGGGCGATCAGCTTTCCGGGCTCGAGCGTATCGAGGGGTTGGCGGGTGACGGCGACGACGTCGAACCCAACGAACCGGCCGCCGGCGACTCATAAGCCTCCCGTGCGCGCGTTTAATTTCTCGCCGGGACCTGCCGTTTTACCGCTCGAGGTTCTGGAGAAGGCGCGTGACGAGCTGCTCGATTGGGGCGGCAGCGGCATGTCGGTGATGGAAATCAGCCATCGCAGCCAGAGTTTTGTCGAGGTGGCGGTGCAAGCCGAGACCGATTTGCGCGAGCTAATGTCGATACCGCCGAACTACAAAGTCTTGTTTATGCAGGGTGGCGCATCGGCCCAATTCTCATTGGTGCCTATGAATCTTTCGTCACCCAACGCCACGGTTGACTATTTGAATACTGGCCACTGGTCGCAGAGGGGCATCAGCGAAGCGGCGCGGTACTGTAGCGTTCACGTCGCCGGAGATGCCGGCGGCAACTACACCCGGGTGCCGGCTCAAAAGGAACTGCGCTTCAACGGCCGCGCCGCGTACGTGCACTACACGCCGAATGAAACCATCAGCGGAGTCGAGTTCGGCTATGTACCGGATAGCAGCGGCGTGCCGCTCATTGCGGATATGTCATCGAGCATTCTTTCCCGGCCGGTGGATGTGACGAAATTCGGCATGATCTATGCCGGCGCCCAGAAAAATATCGGACCTTCGGGACTCACTGTTGTGATCGTGCGCGAGAATCTGCTCGGACACGCGCGCGCCGACACGCCGCATGTGTTCGACTATAAAGCGATCGCAGATAATCAATCGATGCTGAATACGCCGCCGACGTTCGCCTGGTACATGGCCGGACTGGTCTTTAAGTGGCTGAAGGCTGCGGGCGGTGTGCGGGAAATGGGCCGACGCAACCAGGCGAAAGCCGCGATGCTGTATGAGGCCATCGATGGATCGCGGCTGTACAAGAATTCGGTCGCTGCCGACGCCCGATCCTGGATGAACGTCACATTTAGCTTGAAGGATCCCGCGCTCGACCCTGAATTCCTCGCCGCCGCGGCCGTGGCCGGCTTGCAGGGACTCAAAGGCCATCGGATTATAGGCGGCATGCGCGCCAGCCTTTACAACGCCATGCCGATCGAAGGCGTGGAAAAACTTTGCGCATTCATGCTCGATTTCGAGCGCCGCCATTCATGACGCGCGCTAAAGGCAAGCGAAAATCTCGGGTAAAAATTGTGCCGGCGACCACGGCAGGCGCGGGGCTTGGAAATATCCGCGACAGCATTGATGCTATCGACGCCCGCATTCATGCCCTGTTGAATGAACGCGCGCGGTTCGCGCAGTTGGTGGGCATTTCCAAGTCGGCCTCGGGTAAGGCAGTGGACTACTATCGGCCGGAGCGCGAGGCCGAAGTGCTGCGCATGGCGCTCAAGCGCAACCAAGGGCCATTGCGCGATGAAGAAATCGCCCATCTGTTTCGCGAAATCATGTCCGCTTGTCTCGCGCAGCAGGAGCCGCTCAAGGTGGCCTTCTTGGGTCCGCAAGGAACCTTCACGCAGGCTGCCGTGCTCAAGCACTTCGGTTCCTCGGTTCGTGCGCTGCCGCTGACCGCTATCGACGAGATATTCCACGAGGTGGAGGGCGGAGTTGCCGACTTCGGCGTCGTGCCCATCGAGAATTCGAGCGAGGGTACCGTTAATCACACGCTCGATATGTTCCTGACGTCCGGCTTGAAAATTTGCGGTGAAGTGGAACTGCGCATCAGTCACTTTTTGATGGGAAAGATGAGCGGGTTTGCATCCATCAAGCGCATTTGCGCTCACCCGCAGGCCTTGGCGCAGTGCCGCGGCTGGCTCGACGATCAGCTTCCCGAAGTCGAACGAGTGGGCGTCTCGAGCAATGCCGAAGGAGCGCGGCGCGCGCGCGATGAGCGCGGCACGGCAGCTATCGCGGGACGTGCCGCCGCCGAAATCTACTCACTCAACGTGCTCGCCAACGAGATCGAGGATCGGCCGGATAACACCACGCGATTTCTGGTGGTCGGCAGAAAACTCTTCAGCGCTAGCGGCGCTGATCGCACGACGCTATTGGTTTCGACCAACGATACCGACGATTCAGGGGCGCTGTTCCAATTGCTCGAGCCGCTGGCACGGCACCGGGTCAGCATGACCCGAATCGAATCGCGCCCCTCCCGCAGGCGCAAGTGGGGCTATGTGTTCTTCATCGACATCGAAGGTCACGTGAGCGATCCGGCTGTCGCGAAGGCGCTGGCTGCACTGGAAACGCGGGCATCGCTGTGCAAGATATTGGGCTCGTATCCGCGGGCCGTCACCTGATGCAAGCATTCCAAGCGCGTCCGGCGATGCGCGTCTTCGGCACCATGAGCGTGCCCGGCGACAAATCCATATCGCATCGTGCGTTGATGTTTTCCGGCATCGCCGAGGGTGTCAGTGAAGTGAGCGGATTTCTCGGAAGCGAGGATTGCCTGGCGAGTCTTGCCGCCATGCGCGCCTTGGGCGTGCGCATCGAGCAGCCGAGCGCAACTGTGGTATTGATTCATGGAGTGGGCATGCGCGGCTTGCAAGGCGCCGACCGGCCCCTCGACATGGGCAATGCCGGCACCGCGATGCGCCTGTTCACCGGGCTATTGTCCGCGCAAAAATTCGATTCGCAGCTGATCGGAGACGCCTCGCTCATGAAGCGCCCGATGGAGCGTGTTGCCAAACCCTTGCGTGAAATGGGAGCCGACGTGCGCACTCGAAACGGCACCCCGCCGGTTGATATCGGCGGTTCGCGGCGCTTGCGCGGAATCGACTATCAGATGCCGATCGCCAGTGCTCAAGTCAAGTCAGCGATCCTATTGGCTGCTCTTTATGCGACGCAGCCCACCACGATCACCGCGCCTGCCGTGAGCCGCGATCACAGCGAGCGGATGCTGAAAAGCTGCGGTGTGAGGTTGGACATCGATGGGCTTCGCGTCACTTTGCATCCGCCGAAGCATCTGACCCGCCAAAAGATAACCGTGCCTGGCGATTTTTCATCCGCCGCCTTCTTTATCGTTGCTGGACTTCTGGCAGCTCCTGAGGAAGGCCTGCTGATACAGAATGTGGGCCTGAATCCGACGCGTACCGGCCTGCTGGAGATATTGCGTCGCATGGGCGCAAACATCGAAATTTTGAATTCGCGCGAAAGCGGGGCGGAGCCGCGCGCGGATTTGCGCGTCAGTGCCTCGGCGCTGCGGGGTATCCGGGTTCCGAAAGACCTGGTATCCCTGGCTATCGACGAGTTGCCCATTCTGTTCATCGCGGCCGCGTGCGCACAAGGCGAGACATTAGTCACTGGAGCTGAAGAGTTGCGCGTGAAGGAAAGCGATCGGATTGCGACCATGAGCGCAGGTTTGACGGCGCTCGGCGTGGCGCATGTGGCCTTGCCCGACGGCATGCGAATCGAGGGGCGTAGCGTGGGGAGCGCCTTTAGCGGTGGCGAGATCGACAGTTTCGGCGATCACCGCATCGCAATGTCATTCGCCATTGCGAGCTTGCGCGCCGCCGCAGCCATTGAGATCCGCGACGTGGCCAATGTGGCCACCTCTTTCCCCGGGTTCGTGGCGTTGGCGCAATCCGTCGGGCTCGCCATACGTGATTGTGCTGCCTAAGGGTTTTGATGAGCGAGGTTCCAGTCATAACCATCGACGGCCCTTCCGGCTCAGGCAAGGGTACGGTCAGCCGTGCGGTCGCCAAATCATTGAAGTGGGCGCTCTTGGATAGCGGGGCCCTGTATCGGCTGGTTGCATTGGCAGGCCGCCAAGCCTCGGTCAGCTTGGGTGATGCCGCAGCGCTGGGACGCTTGGCAAGCCGATTTAACATACGGTTTGGCTCGGATGAGTCGGGCGAGGAAGCGGTATGGCTCGAAGAGCAGGACGTTTCTCGGGCGATTCGGACCGAAGGGGCGGGAAATGACGCCTCCAAGGTCGCAGCCCTGCCAGCGGTACGCGCGGCGCTGCTGGAGCGCCAACGTCGCTTTGCGGTTGCGCCAGGTTTAGTGGCCGATGGCCGCGATATGGGCACCGTGGTATTCCCCGAGGCAAAGGTGAAGATTTTTCTCACGGCGAGCCCGTCGGAGAGGGCCTTAAGACGCTATAAGCAGTTGAAAGAAAAGGGGGTTACTGCTAACCTTGCCGCCCTTTCGCTGGAGATAGCGGAGCGTGATGAGCGCGATACAAGTCGCGCGAGCTCCCCTCTTGTCGCAAGCGCCGACGCCACCATGTTGGATACAACGGGTATGTCCGTCGATGAGGTGATTGGGCGCGTGTTAAGGATCGCTCGTGCGTTGATTTAGGTTGCGGCTTTCAAGGATCGATCGCCGTTTTTAGTGATTACCCTCGAACACATAGGAATCGTGGCGGGGACCAGTAAGAGAGAACATGACAGAAAGTTTTGCGGAACTGTTTGAACAGAGCATCGCGAGCCAGCGCATTCGCCCTGGCACCATTCTGAATGGCTTGATCGTCGAAGTTGGCCAGGACTACGTGATCGTTAACGTCGGATTGAAATCCGAAGCGGTCATACCCTCCGATCAATTTAAGAATGAAAAAGGTGAAATCGAGGTTGTTGTCGGCGAGACCGTCGAAGTCGCCTTGGACAGTGTCGAGGACGGGTCAGGAGAGACTCGGCTTTCGCGCGAGAAGGCAAAGCGCGCACGAACCTGGACTCGGCTGGAGACCGCTTTCGAGAAACAAGAGGTCGTCATCGGCATCATTACTGGTCGCGTCAAAGGCGGTTTCACCGTCGAGATCGACAATGTGCGTGCGTTCCTGCCAGGTTCGCTGGTGGACGTGCGACCGGTCAGGGACCCGTCGTATTTAGAGAACAAACCGCTCGAATTCAAAGTGATTAAGCTCGACCAGAAACGCAACAATGTGGTGGTATCCCGCCGCGCGGTCGTCGAGCAGGAATACAGCGCCGAGCGTTCCGCGCTGCTGGACAATCTACAGGAGGGCGCCGCGGTCAAAGGCGTCGTCAAGAATCTCACGGACTACGGCGCATTTGTCGATCTGGGCGGAATCGACGGGTTGCTGCATATCACCGACATGGCGTGGAAGCGCGTCAAGCACCCCTCTGAGGTGGTCAAAGTGGGTGAAGAAATCGATGTGCGCATATTGAAGTTCGACCGCGAACGGCAGCGTGTGTCACTGGGCTTGAAGCAACTGGGCGCCGATCCCTGGCAGAACATTGCGCGGCGCTATCCGGCCAACACGCGGCTATTCGGCAAGGTTACAAATATTGCCGATTACGGCTGCTTCGTTGAAATCGAAGAGGGCGTGGAGGGGCTGGTGCACGTCTCTGAAATGGACTGGACCAACAAGAACGTCAATCCTGCCAAGGTGGTGCATGTTGGACAGGAGGTCGAGGTCATGGTTCTCGACATCGACGAAGAGCGTCGACGCATCAGCCTGGGTGTGAAGCAGTGCAAGGCCAACCCTTGGAAGGAATTTGCGGACAACTACAATCGCGGCGACAAAGTCAGCGGCCAGATCAAATCAATTACCGACTTCGGGATATTCATAGGATTGGCCGGTGGTATCGATGGCCTGGTGCACCTATCCGATATCTCTTGGGATATGCCGGGCGAAGAGGCGGTGCGCAGCTATCAAAAGGCGCAGCAGGTCGACGCCATGGTGCTATCGATCGATCCCGAGCGCGAACGCATTAGCTTGGGTATCAAGCAGCTCGCCAAGGATCCATTCTCCGCATACATCGCCGAGCACCCGAAGGGCAGCATCGTCAAAGGCGTCGTGCGCGAAGTCGATGCGAAGGGCGCGATTATCGATCTCGGCAATGGAGTCGACGGTCAGCTGCGCGCTTCCGAACTGTCGCGTGATCGAGTGGAGGATGCCCGTTTGCTGCTCAAGGTCGGCGAGGAAGTCGAGGCCAGATTTACCGGCGTGGATCGCAAGGGTCGCAGTATTTCGCTGTCGGTCAAGGCGAAGGACATTCACGAGGAGCAGGAGGCTATGCAGAATTATCGGACCGATTCGCCCACCGGAACGAGCTTGGGAGATCTCCTCAAAGAGCAAATCTCAGGCCAGGATTGAGAGGACCCAAGGGCGGCCGGCGCGAATTCGCAGCGGCCGCCTTTTTTATGTATGTCTAGTGATGCCCACGGATCGATAATGACGAAATCGGAACTCATTGAGATCATAGCGGCGAAGCAGAAGCATTTGCCGGCTAAAGATGTCGAGCTGGCTGTTAAGCAGCTGCTCGAAATCATGAGCGATGCGTTGGCGACCGGCGAGCGCATCGAGATACGCGGTTTCGGCAGCTTCTCGTTGCACTTTCGTCCGCCGCGGCAGGGACGCAATCCGAAGACCGGCGAGGCTGTTGCGCTTGCCGGCAAACATGTGCCGCATTTTAAGCCAGGCAAAGACCTGCGCGAACGCGTCAACGATGGTGCGGATCAACCGATCCGCGACTAGTAGCTCCTGAGCCGCGGGCTCGTGTCCGATTTACCGCTGCTGAGTTGGGGATTGGTGCTGGCGGCGCTGGTGTTGGGAATACTTGCCGGCCACTTTGGTTGGGGCAAACGCTGGCCGCCATCGCTTAGCAAGCTGCATCCGGACTATCTGACCGGGCTTGATTACCTGGTGACCGAGCAGCCTGATCGGGCGCTCGATATGTTCCTGAAGCTGATGGATGCCAACGCCGAGACTATTGAGACTCATTTCGCGTTAGGGTCGCTGTACCGTCGGCGCGGCGAGGTCGAGCGGGCGATCCGCATCCATCAAAACCTTCTGGCACGCAAGGAATTGGCTCCGGAGCACCGCGAACAGGCGTTGCTGGCGCTAGCCCAGGATTATCTGCGGGCCGGAGTGCTTGATCGGGCCGAGGGCCTGTTTCAACAAGTGAGCGAAGTGCCCCGGCTGCGCGCGAGTGCATTGGATGCCTTGCGTGGCGTCTACGAGCGCCAGCATGACTGGCAACAGGCGCTAGGCACGTACCGGCAATTGGCGCGCATTAAGGCAGCACCCGCGCGCACTGTTGCCGCTCACTATCTGTGCGAATTGGCGAGCCTTTCCATCGACCGCAACGACTTCGAGAGCGCGCGCCACTGGTTGCGCGATGCGCAGTCAGAGGCATCGCCCTTTCCTCGCGCTGCATTATTGAGCGCGCAAATTGCGGAGCGGGAGAGCCAACCGGATCTGGCCGTGAAGCTGATCAGACAGGCCCTGGACGATTCACCCACATTGTTGCAAGAAGAGCTCCCGCACTTACTCAAGCTCGTAGGCGCCGCGCAACGGGATGCCATCCTCGCAGAGCTGGTGAGGCATGCCGAGTTGCGCGATTTCGACGGACTCAGGCGCTTGGTTTTCGCAGCGATTGCGGCCGATCTAGGTGCAGCGGCGCCGCTTCGGACTTCGATTGAAAAAGTCTTCTCGCAAGATGCGACGCTGCGGGCAGTCTGGCAGGAAGACCCCGTTCAGTCGGCGCGAATCGCGCAAGAGATCGGCGCGCTGCTGGCACAGGCGGAGAAATATCGCTGCAACGAATGCGGCTTTTCCGGACGAAATTTTTATTGGCACTGTCCAGCGTGTCATTCCTGGGATAGCTTCGAGGCGTATGCAATCGTCAAGTTGCGCTAGGGTGTGAGAATCGTCTGACGGCGGGCGAAAGAGAAATCCGTTATGCTTTGTCAATGACGCACCCAGTGAAAGCAGTCGTATTTCCGGTGGCCGGACGCGGCACGAGGTTTCTACCGGTCACCAAGGCGAGTCCAAAGGAAATGCTTCCTATCGTCGACAAGCCTTTGATCCAATATGCAGTCGATGAGGCGCTTTCAGCAGGCGCCGATACGCTGATATTCATCACCGGCAGTTCGAAGCGTGCGATCGAAGATCATTTCGATTCGAATCCGGAACTCGAGGCGGTGCTACAGGCGCAGGGCAAACAAGAATTGCTGGATACACTGCGCGGAATCCTGCCTAGCTGGGCCTCGTGCGTGTACATCCGCCAGCCGGCGCCATTGGGATTGGGGCATGCCGTGCTATGCGCGCGCCCGGTGGTCGGCAACGCGCCATTCATGGTGCATCTCGCCGACGATCTCATCGATGCAAAAGTGCCTTGCCTCAAGCAGATGGCCGAGGTATTCGAAAAGCATCAAGTGAGCGTGCTGGGTGTGCAAAATGTACCCAAGCAAGACACAGACAAATACGGAATCGTGACTTTAGAGAAGTCGATTGCGCCGCGATTGGGCAAGATGTCGCATATCGTCGAGAAGCCAAAACCGGACAAAGCCGCTTCGACCTTGGCTGTGGTCGGGCGCTACCTGCTGTCGGGCTCGATCTTCGATGACCTTGCGAAAATCGGCAAGGGCGCCGGCGGGGAGATTCAGCTCACCGATGGCATTGCGCGACTGATGCAGCGCGAACCCGTGTATGCCTTCGAGTTCGAAGGCAAGCGCTACGACTGCGGCAGTAAACTCGGATACTTGCAGGCGACCGTGGAATACGGCCTGAAGCATCCGAGCTTGGGTCCCGAGTTCGCCAACTATTTGCGCACCATGGTTCCGAAACTGTCCTAGCGGAAACGGCCTCGCTGCGGCTGCCCGAAGCTTCGCGTCGCGCTACCCGAGCTCGTGCCCGTATTCGACCGCGCCCCCGAGCTGGACGGGCGGCGCGAGTCGCGCCGCTCAGAAGCATTCCCATCCCTGCGCCCGCCGCCATGATGGTGTTGCCCACCATGACGGGCATGCCCCTGTTGGGGACGGCCTTCGCGCGAAGGCGCGGGCGCGGCAGATTCCGCGATTTTGAAGGCGGGGGTCGGCAGAGTTGGGATGCTGCGGTGTAGAACACGCTCGATGTCGCGCAATAATCCCGATTCATCGGCAGACACCAACGAGATCGCCTCGCCTGCAGAACCGGCGCGGCCGGTGCGGCCGATGCGATGCACGTAATCTTCCGGCACATTCGGCAACTCGTAGTTGACGACCTGCGGCAGTTCCTTGATGTCGAGTCCGCGTGCTGCGACCTCGGTGGCAACCAAACAGGTGACCTGACCGCGCTTGAACATGTCGAGCGCTTTTACCCGCGCGGCTTGGCTCTTGTTCCCATGGATCGCCGCAGCCTGAATGCCGGCTCCTTCGAGCTGCTGCGTGAGGCGATTGGCGCCATGCTTGGTGCGCGTAAAAATAAGAACTTGGTGCCACTTGCCTTCCTGTATCAAATGCACCAGGAGATGCCGTTTCTGTTCTTTTTGCACCCGATAGGCGCGTTGTTCGACGAGTTCGATCGGAGCGTTGCGCGCAGCGACTTGCACGGACAGCGGGTTGTGCAGCAGCCGTTCGGCCAGCGTGCGGATATCGTTTGAATAGGTCGCAGAAAATAGAAGATTCTGACGCTTCGGCGGCAGCAATTTGATGATGCGGCGAATATCAGGGATGAAACCCATGTCGAGCATTCGGTCAGCCTCATCGAGAACCAGTACTTGAACCTTGGACAGATCCAGCGCGCGCTGCTGCGCCAGATCGAGCAAGCGCCCTGGGGTCGCGACTAAAATATCGCAACCGCTGCGCAACGCGCTGATTTGCGGATTGATACTGACGCCGCCGAACACCTGATAAGTGCGTAGCGGCATGTATTTGCCATAGTCGCGCGAGCTCTGCGCAACTTGCGCAGCCAATTCACGAGTGGGGGTAAGCACCAGCGCGCGCGGCGCTCGGCTCGCGGCATTCGCGGAATCCGCAGCGAGGAGCTGCAAAATCGGCAGCACAAAGCCGGCCGTTTTACCGGTACCGGTTTGCGCGCCGGCGAGCACGTCGCGGCCCGCAAGCACTGCGGGGATCGCTTGTATTTGAATGGGAGACGGCGTGTCGTAGCCCTTATCGGCGACAGCACGCATCAATTCGGGCAATAGCCCGAGATCGGAAAATGACATAATTAAACCTATTTTAAAAGTGGACTCGCACGACGGCGCATTCAGCGTCCGCAGCGGTCAGCAGCGAGGAGGGTGAAAAAACGAAGTGCGTCGAAGACGGACCGCGAGTCGAAGGCGGTACTGACCGAGTACCAGCCCTATCAAGGCTGCGCGTACTATAGCTGCTTTGTGCTCCGCCGTCGAATGAGGCCCCTACGCTAGGTCCTGCAAGGCCCCAAATGTCCCCGGTGTCGTCGCGCTTTGTAGCAGCACCCCGGGATGAGTCGTCGAAATCCCGCCTTGCATCGGAAACGTGACGCGATTGCTTACAACGTCGAGCACGCCATCGCCATTGAGATCTCCGAGCGCAACCCAGTTGGCGCCGCCGCTATAGAGGCTGATGGGCGCTGCAAAAGTGCCCGCCGAACTCTGTACAAACAGCGACACGTTGAAATCAGCCGATACCAAGTCCGGTAGTCCAGCAGCCGTGGTGGTCATCATTGCAACTGGCGAGCGCCACACCTAGGGCAACAAATGACAGGATAAGATAAATAACACGAAGAGTTTTCTGTAACATGCTGATATTAAAACACTTCAATATCTTAAACGCATCTGTGTTGTCGCATAACGCGATATCCTCAGACTGAGGCGTATCCTTTCAACTTAAGGCCGGCAAAGCCGTGCCGTATAGTTCAACGTTTCACCAAGGCTTGCGATGACACGCCTGTGATTCGATTGAAGAGGCTACAGGATTGTCTCGCTGACTAGGCGCATCGAACCAGCGCTGGCGCCCAAGTCCGGTTAATCTGCTAATAATGGGGCCCATGACGATTGATCCGTATCTTGTGCGCGGTGGAGCCGCGATGATGGTGTGCGCCGTCATGCTGAGCGCCTCCGCGCAAGCTGCTGCTCGATTTGATGTCAGCGAGACGACGATCGCCGAAACGCAACGCGCCATTGGTGAGCATCGAATTAGCTGCCACCAAGTTATCGAGCAGTACTTGGAACGTATCCGCACCTACGATCAGAGCACGCATCTGAATTCCCTGGTTCTTGTAAACCCGAATGCGCTGACCGAGGCTGATCAATTCGACGCACAGTTTAAGCTGACGCAAGAGATTCGCGGCCTGCAATGCATCGCCGTGATCGTAAAGGACAACTACGACACCAAGGATCTGCAGACAACCGGCGGCTCCTTGGCGATGAAATGGTTCATCCCGGACACGGATGCATTCATGGTGCGGCGAATCCGTGAAGCCGGCGCCATAATCCTGGCAAAATCGAACATGGCGGAATGGGCCTTCAGTCCCTACGAAACGACGAGTTCAATCGCCGGTATCACGCGCAATCCATACAATCTCGAGTACGTTCCCGCCGGATCGAGCGGCGGAACGGCCGCTGCGATCGCGGCGAACTTTGGCGCCGTGGGTTTGGGCACCGATACCGGCAATTCGATCCGCGGACCCTCATCGCACAACGCTTTGGTGGGAATTAGGCCAAGCATCGGGCTAACCAGTCGCGACGGGATCATCCCTTTGTTCCTCAGCGCCGATGTTGGCGGCCCGATCGTGCGTAGCGTGGAGGACGCGGCCGCGCTGCTCGATGTGGTAGCAGGATTCGACCCGCAAGATCCGATCACCCAGAATTCCGAGGGCCATATTCCGAAGTCCTACCGTGCGTATCTCGATCGGCGCGGTTTACGCGGCGCGCGTATTGGAGTGTATCGCGCATACCTAGACGCGCCGACGGGCGATCCAGAAATCAAAGCGCTGACTGAGAAGGCGATTCAAGACTTGAAGGCGCAAGGCGCGAAAATTGTCGATCCCTTCGTAATACCCAATTTTGAGGCGCTGACAAAGGATGTTTTCTGCGGCGACTTTCAATCCGATTTGAACGCCTATCTGCTGAAACACGGCCGGGGTGCGACCTATATGACTCTCGCGGAAATCATCGAATCCGGACTGTACCTTCCCTACATCGAGAGCCGACTCAAGAGCACCGCTGCAGCCAAACCCGAAAGTGAAGCGGACCGAACGGTTTGTCCGGATGTTTATCACAATGAAAAAAAAATCGCCTTTCGCACGGCAATTCGTGCGGCAATGAGCCACTATAAAGTGCAGGCCGTCATCTACCCGACCTGGAGCAACGCGCCGCGCAAAATTGGGGATGACAAGAGTCCCGCGGGCGACAACAGCCAGGTGCTATCGCCGCAGACCGGGTTCCCCGCGATCAGCGTGCCGATGGGCTACACGCACGAAGATCTCCCTGCGGGTTTGACGTTTCTGGGCGACAGCTTCGAGGAAGCTACGTTGATAAAATTCGCGTTCGCATACGAGCAAGCCACGAAGCATCGACACGCGCCGCCTAAATTTCCGCCTTTAAATTAGCGACGGGCCACGCATGCGCGCCGCGATGCCTTATCTGTTCAGCGTTGCCTTATTGGGTGCGACAAGCGTCAGTTCGGGGCGCAGCGGTGGGTTTCCGGAATGGTCTTACCCGTCGTGCGATAGGAATCAGGCCGCCGTCGGATCCGATCACAGCCAGCCTTTAAGCGTGCCTGGCTCAAAGCTGCATTTTACCCAAGCTGAAATCCAGCACGTATCGACCGCACCCGATTGGTTTCCGCGGGAGCACGAAAAATTGCCTGCGATCCTGGCCGCCAGCCACTTCGACGGGAAAATTGCCTGCGGCTATTGTCACTTGCCGGACGGCGCCGGCCGGCCCGAAAATGCAAAGCTCGCCGGCCTGCCGGTGGCCTACATCATCGCTCAGGTGAAGGCCATCCACACCCGAGATCGGCAGCCGGCAAAGCCCGGGTGGCCTCCGAGCGCGCTGATGATGGATGCGATCGACGGTCTTACGGACCGAGAGATTGCCGAAGCTGCGGAGTATTTCTCGCGCCAGAAGGCAAAATCCTTTGTCAGAGTGGTAGAGCGCGACAGCGTGCCGCAGCACGGTGTCGCGTGCGGGGTTTTCGTTCCCGCCCGCGGGCCCGTCGCGCCGCTGCGCCAGGCCATCCTTGAGATGCCGATCGATGCTGAGCGTTTCGAGCGACGCGATCCTCACACGAGCTATCTCGCCTATGTTCCGAAAGGCAGCATTGAGCGCGGCCGGCAATTGGCCAGCACTGGCGAAAATGGTCGTACACAGCCGTGCGCAGGCTGTCATGCCGACGACTTGCGGGCCGGGCCGGATCTAGAGGGTCCGCCATTGGCCGGCCGATTTGCGAGTTATCTTTTCCGCCAGCTTTATGGGTTCCAGTCAGGCGCTCGCGGCGGCGACTCCGCGCAACCGATGCGTGCCGTCGTTGCCCAACTGACTCAGTCGGACATGATCGACCTGGCGGCATACGCTGCCTCCCTGAATCCGTAAATGTCATCTCGGAGATTGGTATGTCCACGCAGCGAAGTTTGATTGCCGCAGTCTACGCCACGAAAAGCCGCACCATTTGGGCCTGCGCGCTCGCAATGACGGCATTCGCACTATCAGCCCATCCGCCGGCCGTTGCGCAGCAAGCCACTGGCAAAGCCATCGTTCTGCATGCTGCGCGGCTCCTGGAGATCGATTCGGGCCGCCTAATAAGCCCCGCAGAGATTCTGGTCGAAGGCGACCGCATCGCTGCAGTAGGCTCGACGGTGGCCCATCCAGCCGGGGCCCAAGTCATCGATTTAGGCGATACCACGCTGTTGCCGGGCTTGATCGATGCGCACGTGCACCTCTTTCTTCATCCGGGCGCCGAAGATCTACAGACTGTCGAAGAGTCAGTACCGCGCCGGACAGTTCTGGCCATTCTTGCCGCCAGAGATGACTTGATGGCGGGCTTTACGGCCGAGCGGGATATGGGGACCGAGGGCGCGGGGTCTGCCGACACCGCAGTGCGTGATGCGATCGACAAGGGCCTCATTGCAGGTCCGCGCCTGCGAATTGCGGGCAACGCAATCGATATTCTCGGCGGTCACGAGGACGCCAATCACTTCAATCCCGCACAGCAAGTGCTTTCAAATGCCACCTACGCCAACAGCGCGGACGAGATTATTACCGCGATTAGGCAACAGCACAAAGAGGGATCAGACTTCGTCAAAATGTATGAAACGGGTGCCGATTCGATGCGTGACGGCGTGCTGCATACGCCGTATCAATACACCGTCGCTCAACTCAAAACGGCGGTTGATGAGAGCGCACGTTTTGGCGGGACTGTGGCGGTCCATGCAACCGGAGAGCCCGGCACTTTATATGCGGCGCAAGCAGGCGTGGCATCGATCGATCATGCAACGCAGCTGAGCGAGGAAACCATGCGCATCATGAAGGCCAAGAATATTCCGGCGGTGCCGACCTTCGCTATTTTCGAGTACTTCATGAACGAGTCGGAGGCCGGCGCGAGTCGCGAGCGACCGATGCTTGAATACAAGGTCAAGGAATTCAAAAAACAGATTGCGGCCGGAATTCCATTTGCGGTCGGCTCGGATGTCGGCCCGTTTCCCCATGGCACTCAAGCTCGGGAACTGGAACTGATGGTGAGGCATGGGATGAAACCCCTGGCAGTGCTGCAAGCGGACATGATCAATGGCGCAAGACTGCTTGGCTGGGCGGGGCAAATCGGCGAGCTCAAGCCCGGCTATTTTGCGGACATTGTAGCGGTGCCCGGCTCGCCGCTCGAGGACATTACGGCAGTCGAGCACGTCACCTTCGTGATGAAAGGCGGCGCCGTTGTGAGAATGCCGGCGGCTGCGCGCTAGGGTGCGCAAGAAAGCGCGCCGAGGCTATCAGTCGACGTGTCTGCCGCCAGCGTCTTGGATCTCGCGTCGCAATTAGGCGCTTAGTTGCGCACACGCGGTGCGCTTGCCGGCTGCTCGAGCATCCCGAGCTTCGACTTGGGCAGCACGTTCCTCGGATTTACGGCCACATCGCCGTCGCGAATTTCAAAGTGCACATGAGGGCCAGTGGAGTGGCCCGTATTGCCCAGCAAGGCAACCAGTGCGCCCTTCGTCACTTGATCGCCTTGTTTGACCTTAAGCTCGCTGTTGTGTGCATATAGCGAAGTGGTTTTTCGATCGTGACGCACAATGACTACATTGCCATAACCTCGCAATCCATCGCCGGCATAGATCACTTCGCCATCCGCAATGGAATAAACCGGTTCGCCGACGTGCGCCGCCATATCCATGCCCTTGTGCACTTTGCCCCAGCGCTCGCCATATTCAGAACTGACGATATAGGCATCCAGCGGCCAGCGCATGGCACCGGAGTATTGCTCGGGGACAGTCGTCAAAGGCGGTGCGGTAGGCTGCTTCGGCGGCCGAGTGTGGCTACCGGGCGCCGGCACGGCAGGCGCGGACTGCTTCGCTATACCGGATTTATGAAGTACGTTTAACACCGCGGATTCGCTGTGCTCGCCGGCATCGTAGAAGGTCTTCAATACATCCTTCTCAGTCAAATATTGCTGCATCCGAGTGTAAGCCTTCGACGCCGTCGTCGAGGTTAGCTCGAGCGCCTTGGATGCCGTGGTCGAGGTGACTTCAACAGCCTTCGCAGAAGCTTGCTTGCTCTTTTGGTACCAATCTTGGTCGCCGTATTTCTGGTCGACCGCGGCGCATCCGGTAAAATAGAATCCAATCAGGGCAGCGCTTGCCAGGTTTCGCGCGCGGGCCAAAGGGAAGGAGTTCTGCAATTGGCGATCGGATAGTGTTTCGAGCAGCTTAACACGGCAGAAATGTGCTGCCAAAGCAGCGCCGCAGAGCTAGTCTAGCAGCACCATGGATGTACCGGGCAATTTGCAATCTGCCGCGCCGCCGACATTGGTCGCAAGCCTGCTCAGAGCGGCGGGTCAGATCGATGTGCCGGGTAGAATTTCGATTATTTGTATTTTCTTCGGTTGGTTCCTGGTCGACACGCTCGTCGTGACCCTGGGCTCGCTCCAACATGGCGTGCGCTTCTTCGACCTGTCGGCTGTGATCGTCGATCCCTCGCGAATGTTTTTTGGCTTGGGGTGGTCGCTGCACAGGGTTTTCTTTATTCTGCTATGCGTTGCCTGTCTGGGTGCAGCCGTTTTGCCGCATTTTCGCCGCAACCGGGCGCTGTGGCTGACGTATGCCGCGCCTTTGGCGCTCATGTTGATTTGCGGCGTACTGTTGTATTCGCGCACGTCGCGCGAGTTTATTATCGTGCCCGGCAATGCCGGTCGAGTCGGCGAAAGCTTGCTTCAGTTCGCCAACGATTTGGTACATCACGGTGGTGATCTGGTGGCGAGACATGTGGCCGTTGGGATCGGCGGCTACTTGGCACTGGCAGCCAGCATCGTGTTGGCGCTGCAGGGTGCCCGACGGTTTCGGAAGACGCCGATCTAACTCCCGTTGACTAGCCTCGCTACGCGGCTGCATGAGCTTTTCTTTCGATCCGCCGGGTGGTCAATATGCCCTCGGTGTAGCCGTTGGGCTGCTCGCGGCCCTTGAAAATCAAATCGCATGCCGCCTGGAAGGCGATGTTCTGATCGGAATCGTCGGCAAGGCGCTTGTAAGCAGGGTCGCCCGCGTTTTGCTGATCCACGACGCGAGCCATGTTCTTCAGTGCTGTCATAACCTGCTCGTGGGAACAAACGCCGTGCAGCAACCAATTCGCCACATGCTGGCTCGAGATCCGCAGCGTTGCGCGATCCTCCATGAGCGCCACGTCGTAGTAATCCGGAACTTTGGAGCAGCCGACTCCGGAGTCGATCCAACGCACCACATAGCCGAGGATGCTTTGCGCATTGTTGTTGATCTCCTCCTCGATATCAGACTTGCTCCACTGCGGCGCGGCAACGAGCGGCGGCGTCAGAATTTCATCAAGCGAAGCTCGAGGCCGCCTGGCGAGCCGCGTTTGTACCTCGGCAACATTCACCGCGTGGTAATGCAAAGCATGCAAGGTCGCGGCGGTAGGGGAGGGAACCCATGCAGTGTTGGCACCCGCCTGCGGATGAGCAATCTTGGTTTTAAGCATATCGGCCATGAGATCAGGCATAGCCCACATGCCTTTGCCGATTTGCGCGTGTCCCCGCAGCCCGCACGCCAAACCGATGTCAACGTTTTGTCGCTCATACGCATCGAGCCATAACGCCTTTTTTAGTTCGCCCTTGCGAGGCACAACACCCGCATTCATGGAGGTGTGAATCTCGTCGCCGGTGCGATCCAGGAACCCGGTATTGATGAACGCGACCCGCTGACGAGCGCCACGAATGCATTCCATGAGATTGACGCTGGTTCGGCGTTCTTCATCCATAATGCCGATCTTTACAGTATTTCTCGGCAGCTTCAAAAGGTCCTCGACGGCGCTAAAGAGCTCGTCCGCGAAGCGGACCTCGGCGGGCCCGTGCATTTTGGGTTTGACGACGTACACGGAGCCGGCACGCGAATTGCGGCGCACGCCTTCACCGCGTAGATCGTGCAGAGCAATGAGCACGGTCACTGCCGCATCGATAAAGGTCTCCGCAATGGGTGCTTCATTTAAGGTCACAATGTTGGTGAGCATGTGGTGACCCACGTTGCGTACCAGCATCAAGCTTCGACCTGGCAACACGAGCTGTTTGCCGCTCGGCGTTTGGTACTGACGATCCGCATTCAATCGGCGAAGCATAGAATTGTCGGCTTTCTCTACGCGCGCCTCCAGACCGCCCTTCATCAATCCGAGCCAGTTGCGATAAACGTGGATCTTGTCCTCGCTATCTACGGCCGCGACCGAATCCTCGCAATCTTGAATTGTCGTGATCGCCGATTCCAGCATGACATCGCTGATACCCGCCGGATCGTCGCAACCGATGTAGTGTGTGCGATCGATGTGCAATTCCACATGCAAGCCGTGATGCTGAAGCAACAGCACCGAGGGTGACCCACGATCACCCTGAAAACCGCTGAACGCCGTCGAGTCCTTGAGGCGAGTTGTCTGGCCGCTTCTCAATTTGACGCTGAGCTCGTCGTTCGCAGCTCCGTACTGCACCGCTTCGCGATGTGAACCGTCGGCCAGGGCAAAGTGCTGGTCCAAAAAATCTCGTACAAAGGCGATGACCTTCGCTCCGCGTTGTGGGTTGTACTTGCCGCCGCGGGGTGCCCCTTCGTCCGGAATCACGTCAGTACCGTAGAGGGCGTCGTACAGGCTGCCCCAACGGGCGTTGGCGGCATTGAGTGCGTAGCGTGCATTGCTGACCGGCACTACCAGCTGTGGGCCGGCGATCTGCGCGATTTCGGCGTCGACGTTGGCGGTGCTGACTGCGAAGGGCTCTCCCTCCGCTACCAGATAGCCGATCTCGCTCAAAAAGGCCTTGTATCTGGCTCGATCGAAGCCAGGACCTGGATACTGTCGATGCCATGAGTCGATCTTGGTCTGCAGCTCATCTCGCTGGTGCAGCAGCGCGGTGTTGCGCGGTGCGAGGGCGCGGACCAGGGCCGCAAAACCCTTCCAAAACTCCTGTGCTTGCACGCCACTATCCGGCATGACCTCACCGTTGACGAAATCGTATAAGGCTTTGTCGACCTTGAGTTGGCCTATGCTAACGCTCGCTCTCATCGCACGAATCCTGAACTAGGGCAAACACCCATGCTGCGGGCATTGCACCGCCAAATCAATGGAAATTGCGCGCGAATTTGCCTGATCGACTCTGTACCGTTCGAAACGAGGACTGCGGTATCCTTCCCGGTTACTGAATACGGCCGGGAGCGCCGAATAACGTGAGATCGATGGGAATTAGTCGCGGTGTCTTCAGCGCGTTATCGGCGGGCGTGCTGTTCGGAGTCAGCACGCCATTGGCGAAGAACCTGGTTCAGGGCATTGATCCGTGGATGCTCGCCGGACTGCTCTATTTGGGTTCCGGCATTGGCCTTGCCGCTTATAAGATGCTTCGATACTGGCTGCGTGCGCGGCGCACAGACGATGTCTCCCTTCGTGGCGCCGATCGGTGGTGGCTCGCCGCTGCGATCACGGCAGGCGGCATGATCGCTCCGGTGCTCATGATGTACGGACTGGTACGCACGGCGGCATCGAGTGCTTCGTTGCTGCTGAACCTGGAAGGCGTGTTTTCGATTTTGATAGCGTGGTTTGTATTTCAAGAGAACTTCGACCGACGGGTCGCGTTGGGCGTCTTGGCGATTACCGCCGGTGCATTGCTCTTGAGCCTCAACGGCGGACTCGTCTGGAGCAATGCTCTCGGACCCGCGGCGATCGCGGCTGCATGCCTGGCGTGGGCGCTCGACAATAATCTCACGCGCAAAGTTGCGCTGAACGATGTCACTCAAATCGCAATGCTGAAAGGGTTAGTGGCCGGCTCGGTCAATGTTGCCATTGCCGCCGCGTTGGGCCATTCCATTCCCGGTGCGAATGCTGTCGCGGCCGCGGGCGCAGTCGGACTCGGAGGCTACGGTGTCAGTCTCGTCTTGTTTGTGATTGCTCTGAGGCATCTCGGGACCGCGCGCACCGGAGCGTATTTTTCCATTGCGCCCTTTGTGGGCGCGCTCATCGCGGTTGCGTTCTTTAACGAGCCGCTGACAATTCAGCTCATTTGCGCCGGTGTCCTGATGATGGTCGGTCTCTGGCTGCATCTCACCGAACATCGCGATCACGAGCATGCGCATGGCTGGATGATGCACAACCACCTGCATGTACACGATGCGCATCATCGGCATACGCACGATGCGAAGCAAGCCGCGCTTGAGCCGCACGCTCATATGCATACGCACACACCATTGCGCCATGCGCATCCTCACTATCCGGACGAACATCATCGGCATGAACATTCATAGACGAACGGCGTTTCGCGGGGGGAATTTGAGATGACTCGTCGAAAGGGATGCCAGCAATGAACATGAAGAACCTAAAGCCGTTCGATCCAACCGACATAGACGAAACACTGACACGCGTGGTCGTGCACGGCGACAAAACACATTTGCTGTTCCCGTACATCAACGGCATCGGTGCCGAGCCGACGTACAATTCGATCGGAATGGTGATCGCGGGTGCTGCTGCGACTGTCCAGGATTTTCACATTTTGACATTGAAGGCAAAGAGAGCCGGGGAGGGCGCCGCGTGGCGTATCGTCTTCAACACGCCCTGGCTTATTCGTCCGTCCGAAGATGACGTTAGTTCGGAGCGCACGCGGCGGACCTGAGAACGACGAGGTCTTCCGTGGGAAGCGTCCGCTTTGCGGCAGATTGCCGGTATATTACTTACTTATACCTTTTCCACGCATTTGTATCATGGTATCAAGCCGCGATGGGCTTCGAATTCGATCCAGCCAAGAGCGACGAAAACAAACGCACGCAAGGGAGCGACTTCGAGGAGGCACAAGCTCGCGGTCATTCGCCAATCCGGGCTGAACTTACCAATTTGGCGCAGGGCGCCCACTTTCCGGGTTAACGAGCTGCAATACGCATTGAATACGGCGAGGTGCCGGGCGCTGATCACCGCGCGCGCTACGCGCCACTGATTTTATCGTACTGCTCGCTGATACCCGAGTTGCGGGCGTTGAACAGTCCGGTCGCGACGAGCGTTGCAAAAAGTTTTGAAAGTGGCTCTCCGGGAGCGTATTCGAACCGCCGACCAACGGATTGCGCCAAGCGCCACCGCTGCATGTGTACGCCGTTGGTGCCTATCGTCGGGTGTAATGAGATTGCTTTTGGGACGGGTGAGTCGAACCGCGATGCCGGTAGGCTCGCCAGAATTATTGTTCTTAATGCTAACTAGATGCGCTGCAACATTTTTGGCTGGAATATGGACCATTGAAGAGTCCATCTGGTATCTTGCAGATAATAGGTTCTGGTTAAAAACAAGGAATGTGTGTGCTGATATCTGTTACCGACGCCAAAGGTCAATTGACAGAGTTGGTGCGTCGTGCCGAAGCAGGAGACGAGGTCATCCTAACCCGGCACGGCCACGCGGCTGTGCGTCTTGTTCCAATCAAGGTCGTATCCGATAGTAAATCTCGTCGTCTGTTGCTCGAGGCAGCGCGTACGTCAGGAGCCGCCAAAGCCAGGGCTGGATCCAGCGCCGCGCGCAGCCAAGATTTCCTCTATGGCGATGACGGTGTGCCCAAATGATCGCCGTCGATACCTCGGCGATGATGGCCATTGTCCTCAACGAACCACAAGCTCATGCCTGCATCGCCGCCCTCGAAGTTGAAGACGATATTTTGATCTCGGCGGGAAACGTGGCAGAAGCACTCATCGTCTCCGCGCGACGAAACGTCGGCGAGGAAATGGCTGCACTCATCGACGGGCTGGGCTTTGAAGTCGTGACTTTGACGGCCGCATCGGCGCGCCGGATCGCAAAAGCCTACGAGCATTGGGGAAAGGGCGCGCATCCGGCCGCTCTGAATTTCAGCGATTGTTTTGCCTATGACGTGGCAAAGGAGCACGCCTGCCGCTTGCTCTATGTCGGCGACGACTTCTCGAAGACCGATGTCGAAAGCGTGCTCTGAAAATATAATCATATTTGCCGAGGCCATATACGGGTCGGAATACCGGCAGTTAGTGATCGATGGTCAGCATGGCATGTCCCCCCGGCACGGATTATTCGCGCTGCGCGCTCACTCCATCGGGGTCGCGCTGCGGGCTATCGCGGCCGCTGCGCGTCGTCGAACCGTCTTTTTGTCTGTCGACCCTTCGAATTAGGGGCGTTGAACATTAGAGTCGCGACGAGCGTCGCAAAAAAGTTTTGAAAGTGGCTCCCCGGGACGGAACCTAAACCCGCGGCAAAACGCCGAGAATTCCAACGTTTTCGCATTTTCACTTTGCGCGGATACCCGCAAGAACACCCTTTCCAAAAGGTGGCTGCTGCCGGACGTTGTCGGATGACCCTGCATGTCCGCCCTATTGCTCTACTGCAAACATGAACATCGCTATGAGCGCGGACGTGGCAATTCGTCCGACGTGCAATCTGCCGATTCTCGCTATCAGCTTATAAGCGCCCACCATTTGGGCGTCGGCTCTTGTTTGTCGCGTTTGTTCGCTTCCCAATCCAAATTCCGCTTGTAGAGTGTCGACAGGGGGTGGAGATGGTCAACTTTGGACGCGGGCTTACAGCCACACAATTGCATTCCCGCCGCGCCGAATATCTTTCGCGGCACACCGTTAGGCGGTTGTGGACCTGCGCCTGCGCTTCCTGGTCGGGCGTGCAATCATGTCGCCCTTTCTGGGCTTCTCACTTCCACCGCGACTCGAGTCCCGGATTAATTGCGTTCCGGCCTTCGGATTGGCAGCCGCAATGCGATCGGCAAACCATTTGGCGGTCCGGATCTGCGCTAGCTTCTCGGCGATCGCGACATTAATCAATTGATTCACCGCGACTCCTTCGAGATCCGACATAGACCTCAATTCAGCCAGCAACGAAGGTTGTAGTCTCAAAGCAAAGTTACTCGCCCGCATTATTCGCTACCTCAATCGTCGCAGCGCCGCAGCCGGCGTGACCACTTCGATTTTAAAAGTCTTACGCGCTTCCACGAAGTCGTCCTGATTAAAAGTCACTAACATGTCCGCTCGGCCGTTCATCGCTAAATCCAAAACGTGTTCGTCTTCTGCATCTGCCAACACAGGTCGCCAAAGAAAATGAATTGGCACCGGTTCCGCGACCAGCGCGAGCGCTGCGAGAACGTCCCTAACCTCAGCCGTACATAGCTGCGCGGCTTCAAGATGCAAGGGCCGAGTCAGTACCCCTTCGTACTCCAGCCATAACGCCGTGGAAGCCAGCAGCACAATGCGCCTATCGAGCGCAGCTATAAGCAATTGACGCGAAGCTCCGCGCTCGCTGCGGAATGCGGCCACCAATACGTCCGTGTCCAGCACCAAGCGCATTTCCAATCATATGATATTGCAGGCGATATTACCAGGGGTGCTGAATCTGCAAGCTAAGTGCACACAGGAGCAGGGCATTTTGTCCATCAATCGGAATTAACAGCATCGATGTTCCTGTAGCGGACGTCTAAATTGTGAAGCGTATAACTGCACATGCTTTTGCCTCCGCTTAATCTGGGTCAGTAGCAAGAGGATCAGGGATGTCGCTATTTCGTTCTGCAATGATTGCGAGCTTGCTGTGTGCACTTAGTGGGGCCGCCGAGTTAGTCGCATCCGCGGCCGTTGCTCAAGAGACTTCTATCCGTATCGGAGATGTTGTTGGAGCAGTCCAAGCGGCATTGCATACTACAATCGAGCCGGTGGCCGAGACTGGCCCAGGACCAAACCGGACCCTGCGCTTGCCAAGTCGCGGTCTGTGGGTCTTCTTTAATGCAGCGAATCAATCGTATACGGTTCGTTTTGACACGCCTTTTAGCGACACAGTTTCCGGCATCCGATCGGGGCTTCGCGCAACGATTTAGTAGCCAAACTTGGGCAGCCCAACAAGGTGATCGCCACGTTCGCGCTACCGGGGATCCGCACCCCGCCGTATCTGTACACTTTGGCCTCGGGAACCACCATTCGATTTGACTTTGATGGATCCGATACGGTTCGCATGATCCTTGTTACTGGCGGCGTAGCGACGTTCATTGAAGGTGAGCCCAAAACCAGCTCGGAAGCTACTGTGTCCACTGCTGCGCTCACGAATGAGGCGCATCAGTTCCTCGCTCTCCTTACCACCTATCGCGGAAAGACGTTCTGCGCGCCTTCTACAGCGAAAATTGAAGACGCCATGAAAGTGGTTTCGCAATCGGTAAAATCGCATCCAGAATGGCAGGGCCGGTACAGCGATCAGCAAGCGTTGCAAGCACTTGCGGACGCATACCCATGCACCGTCAGTCTCGATACGCCTATAAGCCAATTGGGAGGACGCAAGCTGCACACGAGGCCGGGCGGAGAATATGCAACCATCGATACCAAGGCGGACATCGCCGTCATCCAACAGCTTCACTCGGGCGCGCCAACCGAAAACGCCGACCTCGCCGCGCAGGTGACGCGGACTTCAGGCCACTACAGCCTCCCTGTGCTATTCGCGTTGGCCGAGTGGTACTACATGCGAGGACAAGTTGACGATGCACTCTTTTGGCTAAACGCGGCTGGACTGCGCGGTCGATTTGACGCGAAAATTTGTACTGACACTTCCGCTCAATCGGCAATCGCCGAGCTTTCGCAAAGGTTGCCGCCGGATTTATATCGCCAACAGTGGAGGGACCCCGCACGAATCAAAACAATTGTGGATCGGGTGATCGACTAGGACGCGAAAACCCCTGCAGATTACGATCACCGCTGGATAAGTTTGCACGGCCTCAACACCGTCAATAGTGGTCTCGGCATGAGTGTTCCTCCGGGACCGCTGACTCTACCTCAAGCTCAGTGGCATGACATTGAAGAGAAGAATAGGCAGACCTATCGAGCCGATATGCACCGATACGTAGGCGGTGACAGGAAATCAAGTAGTTCTAGATAAGATCAATAATATGGTTTAATATCCTGATTATATTGATCTTTATCTGGCTCCCCGGGACGGATTCGAACCGCCGACCAACGGATTAACAGAGGGGTCATGACGGAGCAGGTCGTTACGCCTCGTATTAAAGCAAAGACTTAGCAGGCGAGGTAAGCATCAAAATACGGCCAAATACACCCGAGCACGGAATCGGGGGAAACATTTTGGAAACATTCTACTGTTGATGCAGCGGCGATAAATCCGGATGCTTGTTTTCTCCCCCAGGTCTAGTTTGCGAACACTGGCCGCCGCTGCCAGCGCCCCTTCAGGACCAGCAGTAGGTTTAGCGGGTGGTGCTCTCGATTGCTCTTCGAGCCGCCCGGTCGGAACGCAGATCGCGCCCTGATTGTTCACGATGGCGACATAATATTCGAAGGAAAAGCCCGTTGCTGTCGGATCCGAACCGCAGACGCGGGCGCAATGCCGGCGAGGCCCAACTTCTGTGGAACTTGCGTCAGGCACCGCGACGCGGCTGCCTCTAGCTCCCGCATACCCTCGTCTATCGATCTCGGAAGGCTTTATTTAATTTGGAGGGCAGTAGGCTGACAATACATACATAGCGAGACGCTTGACGACTCGCATGCGCTGTACTACGACTCCGGTCCGCATGAGCAGGTCGATCAAGGCTTCGGCGTCATCCGGCAGGCCGCTAACCATGGTTGATACCGCCTACCCAGGAGCAATACCAACAATACCGCGAGTTCGAGCGCAGTAAGCGAACCGCCGCCGCTCGTGGAAACAGCTCCGGCGTTCGTGGACCCGCTCGACGTGGGCCCCCCGCCGGTTCCCTCAGTTCCAGTGCTCCCTGGTGCAAGCGTAAGTGGCACCGCAGTCGAATTGCTGTCGGCGTTTGCGACATCGCCGGCGTAATAGGCCGTAAAATTGAAAGTACCTGGACCGAAGTTGACGACTGTTAGCGATGCCAAACCGTTTATCAGTGGCCGCGTGGCAAAATCTCCCACTCCATCAGAAAAAAGCACACCTCCGGTTGGATTGGTGCCCGTCACGGTCACTTTGAGGATCAGTGTCGCCTGATCCGCCGATGCCGTTAGAGTGGTCTGTGTGGGCGCGATCGTCGGACCATCGTTCAATATAACTCTCTCAATGAGCCCAATGTTGGTTGACGGTGTCCCGAAGGATCCGCCGACCAAATAAAGGTGCGTTTTCGCCGCGTCGGAAAATTGCATTGACGACCACCGTGAGCCAATACCATTGATTGTTTGAGCGTCTGTGCTGGATGAAAAGTTTGCATCGCGCAGACCGCCGACAGTGATCCGAAATAACTGGGGTCCTAGCAAGTAGAGGTTATTGTTCGCATCGGCAAGGATTTCAGCGACGAAATCAATTCCGGGTAACACAATCTCGCCATTTGTGCCAAAGGAGAGATCGGGCGTGCCGTCGGCGTTGAATCGCGCCATGAATTGGCCGCCGAAATAGCCCTCTCCACAGCACCCGTCCACGCGCCGCGTATATTGATTGCCCGCGATTACTGGCTTGCCCGAACTGTCGAGAATCAACTGGAACAGATAGGAGTCTGCAGGCCCGATGCCAAAGCCGCCGCTGCCGAAAGTCATATCTTGCCTGCCGGTAGTCGAATCAACTCGCATCAGATAGGGAATTAACTCCGAGGCGGAAGTTGAGGTTATGCTCGCAAAGTAATAGAAACCCGCACGGGAGTCCTCGACCACATGCATAAAGGCTCCATAGTCAAGATCCGGTGGCGAAATGGCCAGCCATCCGTCAACGCCGAAGGCGGGGTCGGGTGTGAGCGAATTGTTTTGGGGGATCAGTCGCAGCAGAGCAACATTGCGTGGCTGGTCGCCGTAATCGTGTAAATTGCCCGTTACGCAGGCGACGACGACGCCGCCACGAGCATCAATAACTTCGCTGCTGCACTGGGATTGGTGCGTCAAATCTGGCACCGCCCGCATATAGGAGGCGATCGTTTGCCCAGCCGAATTGAACCAGACCAAGACTGCATGATCATCGCCGGTGGGATCGGTGTTGAAGCCCGTACCAAAGATGCTTCCGTCTGGCGCTATCGCGACGCTCGAGACATGCTGCAGGGCACTCTGAGGAACAACTATCGCGGATAATACGACTCCCGCTGATGAAATCTGCGAGATAAATAGGTTTGGTGGAGGTTGTAGAGCGACCGTGCCATTCGTAGCGGGCGAGGCAAAGCCAACTAATTCGAGTCCCCCAGCAATCTCGGCGGAGGCCTGAAGTCCGCCGCTCGCGCTGAGAGTGCCAAACGGGACTTTGACAACGCCGTCGCTGCCGAAAGTGGAATCTGAGATGCCGTCCGCCCGTACCAGGCCCGCAATCGTCACGGCCGCGATGGCAATCGCCCGGCAAAACGAGGCTCGTTTTGAACGCATATCTTTCATTGTCCTTCCCGTGCGGTGGTTCGAGTTCTTTGTCGTCTACCGATAGTACGAGACCGAGGTCAGGCTTTCGGGTACCTAATTCTGCCAACAGAGGCGATTACCCGAGTCTCATGCCATATTGAGGTACCCGAAACAGTCCCGTCTCACTCATCAGTAAAAGGAGGGGATGCGTTTTCCTTGGCAATCCATCAATAAGATGCCAGAAGCAAAGCGAGCGCTGGTGGAGCGGCTGTTTGCGCAGCATGCCGGAGGCTTGCGCGCGTTTTTCTTCAGGCGGGTGCGAAATCAAGGAGACGCGTCAGCATTGGCCCAGGAGGTGTACCTGCGGCTCCTGCGAGTCGCGGATACCGACGCTATCAGAAATCCTGAGGCCTATCTGTATTCGGTGGCTAGTAATCTTGCCACCGAACAGGGGATTCTCGACGCTCGACGCGGAATATCAGTTGATATCGAAGACCCATCGATACAACAGCAGATTGAGGCGATTGACGAACCCAGCAGCGAGATTGATAAGCAGCGACGCTGTGCGCGGCTTCAAGTGGTCCTGCAGCAGCTATCTCCCAAATGCCGAGCTGCAGTCGTGCTTCAGTACTGGCACGGTATGAGCTATCAGGAGATCGCCGTTCAGCTGGGGGTTTCTACCCACATGGTTAAGAAATACATTGCGCAGGGGTTGGCCACCTGCAGGCGCCGAATGGCACGACTGGAGTAACCTTGAATCAATCAGTACGGTTGGCAATTTCCGACGAGGCGAGCGAATGGTTTGTCAA
The DNA here is from genome assembly GCA_041690895.1 of Gammaproteobacteria bacterium. Taxonomy (GTDB): domain Bacteria; phylum Pseudomonadota; class Gammaproteobacteria; order Steroidobacterales; family Steroidobacteraceae; genus Bog-1198. Next base: position 4,751 of record JBEPVT010000044.1, on the reverse strand, counting down.
AAATCGCGACGACTCGACTACCGCACGCGAGAGATCCGCGTTTGCGACTTGGTTGAGGACCTCGCCGCTGCACGTTGAAGAGTATCTGGCTATCGCCAGCCTCGCGATTGAATTGCAGGAATCGCGCGATCCTGCCTGGTCGGTTGAAGGTGTAGTCGCCGAAGCCGCCGCCGCTGAGCCGATCAGTGTCATACGGATTGTTGGGGGCATCATTCGTGAGCCGGCTCGCTCACGAGTCAAATTTTGGCGACTAGTCGCTGCCGCTGCAACCATCGTCTTAGCAACTACGGCCGCGTTTATTCTGTGGACTCGTGAAGGCGCAATGACTGAGCGGATGGCGACTCGCCACGGAGAGCAACGTATCTTTCGACTTTCCGATAGCTCTGTATTGCACCTCGACACCGATACCGAGGTCGTCGTTCGCTATGATCGCAAGAAACGTCTGGCGGATCTCGCGCATGGACGCGCCATGTTTGAAATCGTACACGACGCCGCGCGACCTTTCGTGGTCGCGGCCGGGAGCGCCGAAGTGCGAGATCTCGGAACCTCGTTCGAAGTCTATCGTCGAGGCGAGGCGACCCAAGTAACCGTCATGAGCGGCGAAGTGTCCATTGCTCCCTCCCCATCGTCAGCGCATGGCATTCGGGCACCGTGGAGCGTTCGCGTGCATGCGGGAGAACAAGTGCAAGTCAGCTCGGGGGCCTTGGCGTCGAGTCCGAGGTTGGCAGATCTACAGCGCAGCACCGCATGGCTGCGCAGGCAAATTGCCGTCGACCGGGAGCCTTTGGCGCAAGTCGCCGCTGACTTTAATCGCTACAGCAGCGTTCCCATCATCATAGAAACGCCGGCGCTGCGCGACTTGCCCATCACGGGAATATTCGCGGCCGACGATACCGAATCCTTCGTCGCGTTCTTAAGGTCGCTGGATGGCGTAACCGTCGAGGTAAACTCGACCGGATTTGACGTGCGCAGACCCTAGGCCCGCGAGGTGAGGGCGACCATTCTTCGGTGCGGCTTGCTGCTATCGCTCGCCTGGCCGGCGTGGTGTCAGGCGCCCGCAGCACTGCGGCAGAATATCGCGCCCCAGTCCTTGGCGGTGGCACTGGCGGAATACGCACGGCAAACCGGCTTGCAGCTGTTTTATGTGTCGGACGTGGTCGCCGGGAAGCAGTCGTCGGGCGCGCACGCCGGATCGACGGCGCGCGCCGCACTCGACCAACTATTGCGGGGCACTGGATTACGCTACGAGTTTCTGAATGGTCGCAGTGTGCGCATAGTGATCGACAATGCTGGGGCTGCGCCGGCCTCGGCACCGAAACGGGACGATGCGCCGCCACCGCAAGTACACAGCCAGACGCCGATCTCCTTGGATCAAATTGTAGTGAGCGCCTCGCCGACACCGGCACCAACCTTCGTCGCACTCAGCAGGGCGGTTGTCACTGCGGATGGCATTGAACAATTTGGGGTAAAAGACTTGGCGGCGCTCGCGCGGTTGGTGCCGGGAATTGAGTTCGATTCCTACCCTGACTACGGAGCCGGCATCGAGACCAACATCGCTATTCGCGGCATTAACGCCCGCGACGGTTCCACGACTGCTATCTACATTGATGATGTTCCGGTGCCTGGGGACAGGCTCAGCAGCTTTGGCCGCGCCGCACCGTTGACCTTCGATCTGGAACGAGTCGAAGTATTGAGGGGTCCGCAGGGAGTCCTATTCGGTGAAGGTGCTCAGGGCGGCGTTGTTCGTTTCATCACGATGCAACCCGATCTGAACGTTTTTCAAGGGTACACCGAGGCTGAGGCGTCATTCACGCAAGGTGGCTCGCCGAGCTACGAGCTCGGCGCTGCATTCGGCGGCCCCGTAATTCCAGGCGTCGTCGGGTTTCGTGCCAGCGCGTGGTCTCGCCACGAAGGCGGCTACGTCGATCGGATAGACCCCTTCAACGGCGCTACCGTGGATCCAGACGCCAACAGAGCCAACAGCGATGCTTTTCGAATTGCCGCAACGATCGCACCGTCACACGACCTGCGACTGACACCCTCTGTCGAATATCAAACGGTACGTGTCCACGACACCTCGACTTTTTATACTTACTTGTCGAATCCTGCCGACGGCGTATTGCAAAACGGTAAGCTGCTCGCGCAGAGCGATTCGGACAGCCATTCGCTTGCGTCGCTCAAAGCATCTTGGGATGTCGGTGAATATCGCATTAGAAACGTCTCAGCTTATTTCCGGCGCGACGCCGCTGCGATATTCGACAATACTAACGACTCTTTCTGGTTCTGGCCGAACCCGCTCGGACCTGAGTTTCCACTGTCTTACAGCGATGCGAAGCCCGAACATCTCACGTTGGTCCAGAACGTGTGGTCTGAACGCCTGAGCCTGTCCAACGCCGATCCGACGGCATTCGTGACTTGGCTCATCGGTACCGACTACGAACGGGCGCATTACATCGAAAAACAAGATTTGGCGACCTCGGCATTGTCCGATGGCGGAGAAATTCGCGGCGCCGAGGCGGCAGACCGAAGCACGACCCAAGTGGGAATCTATGGCGAGGCCGACGTGCATTTCACGGCAAGGCTTACAGGGTCTCTCGGGCTGCGCGCCGAGGAGGAAACCTATGATTCGCGACAGCTGTTGGCGGCGAGCGCCGCTAATTTGCCGCCGCTGTCCTCCGCGAATCACGGCTTTCTTGCGGAAGGTCATCGAATGCCCGTTGCTCCCAGCGTCGTGATGTCCTTTCAGCCCGATGAACACGATCTTTTCTACGGCTCCGTGGCGAAGGGCTATCGCGCCGGGGGGCCTAATCCGCAGTTAGGTGTTGCGTGTCCGATCCCGACGCCGGCATCGTACGGCCCCGACTCGCTGTGGAGCATTGAGGTTGGCTCCAAGAGCAGCCTCCTCGATAACCGCCTGCAAATAGACAGCAGCGTGTTCTACATGCGCTGGTTGAGCCGACAGATTCAAATCCCGGTTCCTGGGTGCGGTTACGGTTACACCATCAATGCCGGGGTTGCGCGAAGCGACGGCTTTGAATTGGCATTGCAGGCGGCGCTGAGCAATCGTCTCACGGCGAAACTTACCGTGGCCTTCGCCAACGCCCGATACCTGCAAACGGTTTTCGAGGGGACCCAAGTGGTGGCCGCACGCGGCGATACGCTCGGCGCACTGCCCTTGGTGCCATCACCGTGGAGCAGCACGCCTTCCTTGGAATACCGCATCGCCAAAAGCGGCGGGGTTACTTTCAGTGCGACCGTGTGGGATGTATTCCACAGCCGCAACCCGGGACCGTTCACCACAGATAATCCCAACGCCGTGGTTTTCGCTCCCGATCGTCGGGCCGACCCAGCCACCAACATGCTGAATTTTTCAGCGGTCGCGGCCTGGCCGCGCTTCGACTTGTCATTCTTTTTGAACAACGCATTGAGCTCGCAGCCGTTTCTGCAGTATCGAAACCGTGTTCCCACCGACACTTTGTTTTATGCGACGACGTTCAGGCCGCGGACGATGGGCCTTCGCGCCCAATGGCGGATAGGTTCAAATTAAGCGTCCAGTTAGAAAATTTCCCCATCCTCTGCCAAATAGAAATCTCCTGATCGCAAATCCAGCTAGGTTATCTCGGCGCGAGTTAGGGTCGCGGCGAGTAGGGCAGTTTGAAGGTTTTGACGAAAGATTCCGCCATGCCGTTCGACTGCGGGCTTCGAACCGGCATGAAGCACGGCACCAACCCCAGCCGGATTGCGAACTCGATCGTCTCATAAGCGCGGTAGCAACTGCCCTTTACCAATCTTTGCGGCTCGCCCGCTGTTGTCGTAGAAGCTTCCCCAACCCGCGCATTGAGGGCCTAACCGCGCCTTTGTAACTGTTCATTGATACGCGGGCCTTACCTTCCTTTGTCTTTGGCCCTGTTGAGCGCTCCCACGGCCTCCAATTGCGAATTAGCTCCGATTGTCGGGCTTGCCGTTCTGCTGTCCAGCCGTTCGCCATGCGTTTGCTCCAATAGTTCGTTTGGCGCTTTTCCAAGTTCTCCCGCGCGCGAGACCTGCCCGTTGTTCACCTGTTGCGTTTGGGCGATGTTCGCCTGCTGGAAGAAGGCCACGGGTCTAGGATTTTTCATTTCGTGCAATGTTTCAGCGACCGCTCGGCATTGGCTTTGAGCCCGTAGGGCCAGCTTCATGTAAGTAGCAACGGCCTCAAGATGGCCGTGACCTATGTTGGCAACGGCAACCCGGGTGAGGCGGTTGAACAGAATGTCTAATGTGTGCGCCTGCGTTACCAACGTGGCCTCAGGGCGCGACAGGTCGCCTTCACTTGCTAATTTCACTTGCGCCGATAGTGCGTTGATCAGCTCGCCCAAGTGCAGGTCTTTGAAATCCGCGGCGAGTATCGCCTTCGTGGTGCATGCACCCTGTACCGTCGGTCTCGAAGCGGTTTGCGCAAGTGCGGCCTCGAACGATTGGTCCTTTGCGCGCGCAATAACTAGCGTGTTGTGAGTGTTAACCCCGGCAATGGCAGGCGAGGTGGGCGATACCGGCTTGGCTGCTTTGCGTTTGAGGGCTTTGGTCATCTCAAGTGTTCTCCATCATGGCCGGTACTTTGATTGCTAACTTGCAGTTATTCGATCATCTGGCGCAGCTCGTCGCGTACAAAAAGACCCAAGGATTCGTCGGCCGGCAGCATGCCCACGTAGCTAGTGCCATTTGAACAGAGTTGCCCCTCCGCCGGTCCAGGCCTCATCCCCTGTCTCTTA
>JBEPVT010000043.1:0-35682 GCA_041690895.1 Gammaproteobacteria bacterium | reverse complement strand
ATGGCGGAACTGGTAGACGCGCCGGACTCAAAATCCGGTGGTGGTGACACCGTGTGGGTTCGATTCCCTCTTCGGGCACCAGCTTTTTTTCAATGGATCAATCTTGAATTTCTGCAGCAACTGCGGCTCACCCGTCGAATCCAAGATCCCCGCCGGGGATCACTTGCCGCGCTTCGTATGCACCAGCTGCAATATGGTGCATTACAAGAATCCGCTGCTGGTCCTAGGCTGCGTGCCCGAGTGGCAACACAAGATCTTGTTGTGCCGCCGAGCCATCGAGCCACGTCTTGGTTTTTGGACCGTGCCCGCGGGATTTATGGAGAACGGCGAAACCATGCAGCAGGCGGCGGCGCGCGAGTGTCAGGAAGAGGCGCTGGCGGAGGTCGAGGTAGGCTCGCTGCTTGCAATCGTCAATGTGACGCATGCCAATCAAGTCCACGTTATGTTTAGGGCGAAATTGCGGGAACCTAAATTCGCTCCGGGTGCGGAGAGTTTGGAAGTCGCCCTGTATGAAGAAGCGCAGGTCCCGTGGACCGAACTGGCGTTTGCCAGCGGTGAATATGCCTTGCGGCAATACTTCGCAGACCGCAGCGCAGGGCGCGAGGAACATCATTTCACCGAGCTGAAAAGTCGATCGACCAATTGATTGGCTGAACCACACAGCCACCGGCGTCGCCAGGAGATTTTGCGGCTGTGGCAGAATAGCGTTAGTAATTTAACCGGGTAAGAGAAGGGTAAGTCATGGCGTTCGTGGTCACTGAAAGCTGCATCAAGTGCAAATACATGGACTGTGTCGAGGTATGTCCCGTCGATTGTTTCCACGAGGGCCCGAATTTCCTAGTCATCGATCCGGATGAGTGCATCGACTGTACACTGTGCGAGCCCGAGTGCCCTGTCGAAGCCATCTTTTCCGAGGAAGAGATACCCACCGGCCAGGAGAACTTCAAGGAACTCAATGCCGAACTTGCCAAGAAATGGCCGGTCATCAGCGAGAAGAAAGATGCGCCTGCGGATGCCAAACAGTGGGAAGGCGTCAAGGACAAGGTCAAGCTGCTGGAGCGCTAAGCGGCGATCGGACTAGTACCGATGGACGGGCGTGATGAGGTGCCAATGGATGGCGAAGCAGGAGAAGAACACGCCCGCAAAAGCGACCAGCGTGAACTTGACCTGACTGAATCTGCTCGTCGCGTGCCGGCGCCAAATGCGCACTGCCGACGGCGCAGCGAACCCGCTCAGCACAATTCGGCAGCACGCAACATCCCGCCCTCCGTTTCATCCAATGGTTGCCCAGTGACTTTTCGAGGAAATTTTCGCGCTTGTCAAATGTTGCGCCATACTTAAGTCAATGTTAGCTGTGAATTCGCAATTCTTCGCCCTCACCGCCGCGGCGCTGTTGAGCGCAGCATCGATGGCTCTCACTGCTTCCGGACCCGTATCCGGAATTCAGACCGCCGACATGAATACGGCGGTGCGTCCTCAGGACGATCTCTACGAATACGCCAACGGAACGTGGCTGAGGAAAGTGCCGATCCCGCCGGATCGCTCATCGTATGGCGTGGACGCCATGATGACCGAGCGTTCACTGCTCGAGCAGCGCGATCTCATCGAAGAGACGCAGGTTTCAACAGACGTTGAAGAGCGCAAGCTCAGCGATCTTTACTCGAGCTACATGAACGAGGCGCGGGTTGAGCGCCTTGGAGTCAGACCGCTTCATGCGGAACTTGAGCTGGTCGCGAGGCTCAATCGTACCGGCGACATCGGCGCGTTAATGGCGCACCTCGATCGCATCGGTATTGCTTCGCCCATTGCCACCTACATTCGTCCGGACTCCAAGCGCTCCACGCAATATGCGTTCTGGCTCACTCAAAGCGGCTTGGGACTGCCTGACCGCGATTATTATTTGAGCGATGACGCACGGCTGGTCGAATTTCGAACCCAGTACCGCGAACACGTCGAGAAAATGCTGCATCTTTTTGGCGCTGCCGGCGCGGATAAGGAGGCCGACAAAATCGTCGCGCTCGAGACCGCGATCGCCAAGATCCAGTGGCCACGGCTCGCAAACCGCGATTCGCAAAAGGCCTACAACCCACAGACGCCGGAGCAACTCGCGCAGCTGGCGCCGGCGATCGACTGGCACAGCTACCTAACCGAGGCCGGAATTGCGAATGCCTTGCCGACGCTGATCGTGCGTCAACCCGATTACCTGCAAGCACTGTCCGCATTGATCCAAGCGATCCCGATCGAAACCTGGAAGTCTTATTTCCGCTTCCGAGTACTTTCAACCCGAGCGCCGTTTCTGTCGCGTGTCTTTGTCGAGGAAGACTTCGCATTCAACCAAGGCGTCCTGCAAGGGACACAGCAAGCTCCCGATCGCTGGAAGCGCGGCACGCAGCTCGTCGACCGGCTGATGGGTGAAGCTTCGGGAAAGTTGTATGTCGCGAAGTACTTTCCGCCGGCGACCAAGGCGCGCATCGATGCGTTGCTGCGCAATTTGCTCAAGGCCTACGCCTCGAGTATCGAGCAATTGCCGTGGATGAGCCCGGCCACAAAAGTCGAAGCACAGGCAAAGCTGCGCAAGATCAACGTAAAGATCGGCTATCCTGATCACTGGCGCGATTACCGCGCGCTGGCGATTTTGCCGGACGATTTACTCGGCAATGTACGGCGCGCACAGCAATTCGAAAGGAACCGCAAACTCGCCCAGCTTCGGAGCCCGATTGATCGCGCAGAGTGGAATATGACTGCGCCGACCGTCAACGCGTACTACAACCCGTCGGCGAACGAGATCGTCTTTCCAGCGGGGCAGTTGCGGCCGCCGGCGTTTGATCCGCGCGCCGACGATGCTTTCAATTATGGATCTGCGGGCGCAACCATCGGCCACGAAATCAGTCACGGCTTTGACGATCAGGGCAGCCAATATGACAGCGACGGCAATTTGCGTGACTGGTGGACGCCAGAGGATCACGCTAAATTCAAGGCCAAAACCGAACTGCTGATCAAGGAATATGACGCCTTCGAGCCGATCCCGGGATTTCACGTCAATGGTGCGCTGACCCTGGGGGAAAACATCGCCGATATTGCCGGCGTCGAAATTGCGTACCAGGCTTACCTAGGATCGCTCAACGGCCGCACGCCGCCCATCATTGATGGCATGACAGCGGATCAACGCTTCTACGTCGGCTTCGCGCAAAGCTGGCTGGGCAAGCGGCGCGACCAGAGCACCATCGCACAGGTCAAATCCGATCCGCATTCGCCGGCGAAATGCCGCACCAATGGCGTGGTCGTACACATGCCCAGCTTCTACAGCGCGTTTTCGGTCAAGCCTGACGACAAAATGTATATCAAGCCCGAACAGCGCGTGACGCTATGGTGAGAGCCCCTACGTCTAGCGCTTCGCGAGCTGCAGCTCTTTGAGCTGATCGATCAATTCGCGCGGCTCCATGTAGCCGGAGAGATAATCGCCGCCTTCCGTGATGATCGCCGGCGTGCCGCGAACGCCGATGCTTTCGCCCAGCTCATATTCGCGCTTCACCGGCGTCGGCGCGCAGATCTTGTTCATGTCCAAAGTAGCGCCCGCCTTCGCCCGCGTCAGCGCTTCGTTTCGGTTCGCCGAGCACCAAACGACTTCGGCTTTCTTCCAGCTCTCCGTCCCGGGGCCGGTGCGCGGGAAAAACATATAGCGAACGCGGATTCCCAAGCGATTGATCTCAGCCATTTGGCTGTGCAGCTTTCTGCAGTACGCGCAATCGACATCGGTAAACACGGTTATGGTGTATTTCGGATTCGGCGGTGAGAAAATCAACATCTCGGATTCTGGAACCGCATTGATCAGTGCAATGCGCGCATGGGTACGCAGCGCCTCGGTCAGGTTGTCGCGCGACTTCATGTCGTACACATTGCCGTCGATGAAATACTTGCCGTCGGCGGTCAGGTAGCTGATCTCAGCGCCTTGCTGGAATTCGTAAATTCCGGCAATCGGCGAGGGCCGCAGGTCGTCGAGCTTGAAGCCGGCCGGCAGCAGCTTGAGCAGCGCCACGCGTGGGTCGGGCGCCGCCGGCTGCTCGACCGCAGCTGCACGCACGCTCGAAGCGGCGGCGCACAACAGCAAGATTAAAACGGCGGCATTTCGCAGCATTCTACGGCTCCACGGACCAACTGACTGATACGACCCCTAGCGCGCCAGGAGGTTCAGCCAATTCTAGCAGATCCACGACTGCGGCTTTTCAGGTTCAGCCGCGCGGCTGATGTTGGGAGTGCAGGTCCTTGAGGCGCTCGCGCGCAACGTGCGTGTAAATCTGCGTCGTCGACAGATCGCTATGGCCCAACAGCATCTGCACCACGCGCAGATCCGCGCCGTGATTCAACAGATGCGTCGCAAACGCGTGACGCAAGGTGTGCGGCGACAACTCTTTTTCGACGCCGGCCTTTTTAGAATATCGCTTGATGATGTGCCAAAACGCCTGACGCGTCATGCGATCGCCGCGGCGCGTCGGAAACAGATAATCCGTCTGGCGTTCCAATAGAATTTCGACGCGCGGGCCCTGCATGAATTGCTGCAGCCACTTCACCGCTTCTTCGCCCAGCGGGATCAAGCGTTCGCGGTTACCTTTACCGACCACCCGCATCACGCCCTGGTTCAAGTTCACTTGATTGTGCTTGAGGCTGACGAGCTCGGAGACGCGCAAACCCGTGGCATAGAGCACTTCGAGCATGGTGCGGTCGCGGTGCCCCAGGGGGTCCGACACCGTCGGCGCCTCCAGCAGCGAATCCACCTCGGCCTCGGTCAACGATTTCGGCAGCGAGCGGCCGATTTTCGGCATCGCAATTTGCGCGGTCGGGTCTATCGAAATGATTCCCTCGCGCATCATGAAACGGAAAAATCTGCGGAAACTGGACAATTGCCGCGCCGTCGATCGCGGCCGGGATCCGCCCTCGACGCGGGCAGCAATGAACCCCAATAACTCAATGCGCGTGGCCTTGAGCAGTGCGCTATCGCGCTCCTCGAGCCAGCGGGCCAATGCAGTCAAGTCGGCGCGATACGCCGCCAAGGTATTGGCCGAAAGACCGCGTTCCATCCACACCGCATCCAAGAAGCGTTGTAAGGCGGGGTCTGCCGCCTCACGAACGGCAGGTACCGCTGCGCCCGAGGTGCGTGTATAAACCGTCCGTTTAAGAGCCGTCGACATAGTTTCTCGCGAAGGTTACGCACGAAATAGTGCTTGTCCGCGCTATCAGTACTCAGTATGCGAGGGGTGCTTGGAGGTCGGCGTGACCAGAATCACAGTACGCTTAAGTATTAACATAAGGAGAACCAGATCACAGAAGTGAAGCATGCAAATATCTCGGCACTATTAAAGTTGCCGTACGTTTTGTACTGTTTGGCGTCCTTCACGGTTTTAGGATTGACTGTGTTGGCAGTCAACCTGTTCCTCCCTAGCCTGCGCCAACGCCGCGTGGTGGCCGGAAGGGTCGGGCGCGCCTTTCTTTGGCTGTCCGGCATCCCCTTCACGGTCGTGGGCCTGGAACGGCTGCCGAAGACCCCGTGCGTGGTGGTGGCGAATCACGCCAGCTATATCGACGCCATTGCGATCGTGGCAGCCTTGCCGCCAGAGTTCGCCTTCGTCATTAAGAAGGAGATGGTGCGTGTCCCACTCGCGGGCCTGTTGCTGCGACGCCTAGGCTCGCAGTTTGTCGAGCGATTTGACCGCCACAAGGGCGCGACCGACGCGCGCCGTGTGCTGAAATTGGCCGCCACCGGTCAATCCCTCATGTTTTTCCCCGAGGGGACCTTCGACGAGACGCGTCAAATCGGCAAATTTCTGGGCGGTGCGTTCACGACGGCGGCACGGGCGCAAATGCCGGTGGTGGCCATCGCCATCCATGGCACGCGGGCTGTCATGCCTCCCGGCAGCCTCTCTGTACACCGGCTACCCATACGGGTCGAAGTGCTTGCCGTATTCTCCCCAGACGAGCCGGCGCGGCTCAAAAGCCGCGAACTCATTGCCGCGGCGGTCGGGGACCCACTGGCGCCTTGAAGAGGGCCCCAGCGGCTATAATATCGGGCTAACACATTACGGAAAAAGTCATGAAATCGGATTCTGTCGTCATTTTGAGCGCTCGGCGAACGCCGGTGGGCGCCTTCCAAGGAGCCCTCGCCACGGTCACCGCGCCGCAACTCGGTGCTGTCGCCATCAAGGCCGCCTTGGCCGACTCCGGGGTGAAGGCATCGGAGGTCGATGAAGTCATCATGGGATGCGTGTTGTCGGCCGGCATTGGCCAGGCGCCGGCGCGCCAAGCAGCCTTGGCCGCCGGGTTACCCACCAGCACGCCGAGCACCACCGTGAACAAAATGTGCGGCTCCGCCATGCGTGCCATCATGTCAGGGGCGGATCAAATTCTTGCCGGCAATGCCCAAGTGGTGGTGGCGGGCGGCATCGAATCCATGAGCAACGCGCCCTACCTGCTTCCCAAGGCTCGCGCGGGCTACCGCATGGGCCATCAGGAAGTGCTGGACCATATGTTCTTCGACGGCCTGCAAAGTCCTTGGGACGGACAACTCATGGGCTGCTTTGCCGACTCGACCGCCGAGAAGTACGGCTTTACACGCCAAGCGCAAGATGAGTTCGCTGCAGAATCGGTGCGCCGCGCGCTTAGCTCGGTCAACCAGGGTGATTTCAAAGCCGAGGTTGCGCCGGTGACGACAAAAACGCGTAAAGGTGAAGTGCTAGTCGATAAGGATGAAACCCCTTTCACCCTCGAGGTCGCCAAGATCCCCACGCTGAAGCCGGCGTTCAAGAAGGACGGCACCGTGACCGCGGCGAGTTCCTCTTCTATCTCCGATGGCGCGGCGGCCGTTGTGTTGGCGCGCGAGTCATTCGCGCTATCCAAGAACCTAAAGCCCTTGGCACGCATTGTGGGATACGCGAGTTTTGCGCGTGAGCCGGAATGGTTCACGTTGGCCCCGGTCGGGGCGATACAGAAATTGCTTGCGCAGCTGAATTGGCAGGCGAATGACGTCGATCTTTACGAAATCAACGAGGCATTTGCCGCTGTGCCCATGGCAGCGATCAAGGATCTGTCATTGGAGCACGCCAAGGTGAACGTCAACGGCGGCGCATGCGCCCTCGGACATCCGATCGGCGCAACTGGAGCGCGCATTCTGACCACCCTGCTCTATGCGCTCAGAGCTCGCGGCAAAAAGCGCGGCATCGCCAGCCTGTGCATCGGCGGCGGTGAAGCGACGGCAATCGCCGTTGAACTGATGTGAATAGTGCCGCGCCGGTTACGACCGAAGTTTCCGGCGGCGTTGCGCGCGTTGCGCTCAATCGCCCTGACAAACGCAACGCATTGGACAGCGCGACGATCAGCGCGCTTGGCGTTGCGCTTGAGGAGTGTGCCGGTAATCCTCAGGTGCGGATGATGCAGCTGACGGGCACTGGAAGCGCATTCTGCGCAGGCGCCGACCTCGGCGAAATGCAAGCGCAAGCCCAGGCATCCGAAGCAGAAAACCTAGCGCATGCGCGCAATCTGGCGGGAGTGTTGGCTGCTTTGGATGCATTCCCAAAGCCAACCTTGGCGAGGGTCAACGGCGATGGCTACGGCGGCGCGCTCGGTCTGATCGCCGCGTGCGACATCATCGTCGCTGTGGAAGGGGCAAGATTCGCGTTCACCGAAGTACGCCTTGGAATCATACCTGCCGTCGTTTCTCCTTTTGTGCTTGCCAAAATCGGCGAGAAGGCGGCGTTGCGCTACTTTCTCACCGCAGAGACGATGAGCGCCGCGACCTTGAAGGAAATCGGACTGGCTCACGATGTCGTAACGGCCGAACTGCTCGAGGCAACCTGTGCCCGCATCATCGATGACATTCTGAAGGGCGCGCCGGGCGCGCAATCGGCCGCGAAGAAGCTCATTCGCGACGCCCAGGCCCCCCCCGCGCAACGCGGTGCCGCCTCGATGGATATGGCTAAGCGACTCGCCACTTTGAGGGTGCAAGCGGAGGCCCAAGAGGGCTTTGCCGCCTTCTTCGCCAAGCGCAAAGCGAACTGGCGGCAAGACTGATTGAGCTGGCCGTAAAACTCACTAAAAAGGGGTGGGCGTCCTTGCCCGTGCCATGCCCAAATCCCTTGGCCATCCTGGAAGACGGCGTCCGTGGCCTGTCAACATGGTATTCCCCGATCGGTATAGCGACGGCTCGAGGCAAATTCCGTCATCGGCTGTCCGCTTGGCGGACAGCTCCCGGCTCCGATGAGTTTGTGATCTACTAAAGCCCGCGATTTTCGTGCGTTTATACCGATTGTAGGTGTCAGTTCGATGAGCGAAAGCCAGCGGGATGTCATGGAGTACGAGATCGCCATCGTGGGGGCGGGCCCTGCGGGATTGGCCTGTGCAATCCGGCTAAAGCAGCTCAAGCCTGACTTGAGCGTCTGTGTGCTGGAAAAGGCCGCGAGTTTAGGCGCGCATTCGCTCTCCGGAGCCGTCATGGAACCGGGACCGCTGGACGAATTGCTGCCCCAGTGGCGCGAGCATGCACCCGCCATTTGCGTAGCGGCGGGACGAGATGAATTTGCGATCATGACGCGCCGCAAATGCATCAAGTTTCCCTTCGTTCCGCCGCAACTCAAGAATCACGGCAACTTCATTGTCTCGCTGGGGCAGCTGATGCCCGTTTTGGGCGCCGAAGCTGAAAAACTCGGAGTGGACGTGTTTCCCGGATTCGCCGGCGCCGAGGCGCTGTTCGATGCGACCGGAGCCGTCAAGGGCGTCCGCATCGGCGACATGGGTGTAGAAAAGAACGGCGAGCCCGGTCCGAACTTTGCGTTGGGGCCGGAAATCCACGCCAAGCTCACCCTACTGTCTGAGGGCTGCCGCGGCAGCATCTCCAAGCAATTGATTGCGCGCTACAAGTTGGACGCCGACAAATCGCCCCAAACCTATGGACTGGGATTCAAGGAGTTGTGGCAGCTGCCGCCCGGACGAGTGCAGCCGGGCCTCATCCAACACACCGTTGGTTGGCCGCTGGATAACAATACCTACGGCGGCAGCTTCGTCTACCACCTCAATAATGACCGGGTCTATGTCGGCTTCGTTGTCGGACTGGACTATGAAGATCCTCGCCTCAAGCCCTTCGAGGCATTCCAGCAATGGAAGAATCACCCAGATATCAAAAGCCTGTTGCAGGGCGGAGAAATTATCGCCGGCGGCGCGCGCACCATCATTGAAGGCGGCTACCAGTCGATGCCGACGCTCGAAATGCCGGGAGCGCTGCTACTCGGCGACGCGGGCGGCACGCTCAACATGCCGAAGATCAAAGGTATCCACCAGGCGATTCGTTCCGGCATGACTGCGGCGGCTCACTATGCCGAAAAGGGCACCGGTGCCGGGTTCGATCAGCGCTGGCGCGCATCGCCGGGCGGCCGCGAGCTCTACAAGATACGCAATTTTCGCCCTGGATTTCGCCGCGGACTGTGGTTTGGTCTCGCCAATGCGGCGCTGGAAACCATCACTTTCGGCAAATTGCCTTGGACACTTGCGAACCATGCCGACGACACGGCGCTCAAGCATTTGAGCGGCTACACCTCTCCGGATCGTGATTGGGGAAGCCGGGATTTACCGCCGCGCGATCGGGTCGCGTTCGTATTCTTCGCCGCAACTACGCACGATGAAAATCAACCCGTGCACTTGCACGTGGCCGACACGAACTTATGTGCGACTCGCTGCATCACCGATTACGGCAATCCCTGTACCAATTTTTGTCCGGCCAATGTCTACGAAATGATTGCGGACGGCAAAGGCGGCCAACGATTGCAGATCAACGCGTCGAATTGCGTCCACTGCAAGGCGTGCGACATCAAGGAGCCCTACCCGGGTCAGATTACCTGGGTCACGCCGGAAGGCGGCTCCGGCCCCAACTACCAGAGCCTGTAAGAACCAAGCTCGTTTGTCCAAACAACCTCAGTCGATTGCCTTGCGCTTGCAGGAGGAAACCGCCGCTCGCCGGCTCCAGGTCGACTTGAGTCAGCAAGATGCCGCCGCGCGCCTTGATGAGTTGCGCGCCCGCTTGTTGCAGCGCTCACAATCCATCAGTCATAAGCTGCGCACGCAACTGCGGCGTCTCGCTGCACAGCCCGTCGAGACACCCCTGACCGGCCTGTATTTGTGGGGCGGTGTCGGCCGCGGCAAGACCATGCTGATGGACTGGTTCTACGACTCACTGCCGCCGCAGCTCGGCGAACGCACGCACTTCTATCGATTCATGCGCCAAATCCACGCGGAACTGCGCAAGGTCAAGAGCCGAGCAGAGCCGCTCGACACGGTCGCAGAACGCCTGGCGGCTCGAGTGCGCGTGCTGTGCCTGGATGAATTCTTTGTCTCGGACATTGCCGATGCGATGATCCTCGCGGGACTTTTCGACGGCCTATTCCGCCGCGGTATCACGCTGGTTGCGACCTCGAACATGCCGCCGCAGGACCTGTACCGGGATGGGCTGCAACGCCAGCGATTTCTGCCGGCCATCGATCTGGTTTGTAGCCACGTCGATGTTGTGCACCTGGACGGCGGCGTCGATTACCGATTGCGGCAACTGGAGCAGGCGCCCACCTATCTGGATTCGAAGTCGCCAGACACCGCGGCGCAGCTTAAGATGCGCTTCGCGGCACTTGCGGGCGGCAGCGTCGGCGGCCCGACGACGCTGACGGTGGAAAATCGGCATATCAAAGCGTTGGCCATCGCCGCGGGCATGGTGTGGTTCGAGTTCAAGGACATTTGCGAAGGGCCCCGCAGTCAGAACGACTACATCGAACTTGCGCGCACATTTCACACCGTGTTCATTTCAAATGTTGCGGAATTTACGCGCAGCGACGAAAACGCCGCGCGACGTTTCATCATGCTGATCGACGAATTCTACGATCACAACGTGAATGTTGTAGTATCAGCCGCCGCCGCTCCTGGATCGCTTTATCACGGCGAGCGGCTGCAATTGGAATTTTTACGCGCAGCAAGCCGGCTCATCGAAATGCAGACGCAGCAATACCTCGCCGGCCAACACCGTCCCTGAAATCATCGGGGGCTGGCATAATTCGCGCCTGACACGATAGGACAGGCTCCTAAGGATCAGGATATGTATAAGGTTTCCTCGGAACAACATCGCAAGCTTATTTCCGCGATTTTGCGCGGTCCGGTGCGTCCACCGAAGTCGATGCGCGGCTTGGACTGGCGGCGGTTTCTGCAGACCTACTTTGCCAACGTGGACGCCAAGGACCTTGCCGATCGCGAGCTGAAGGATCTCGCCGCCGCGGCGCTCTCGCACCTCACGTTCGCTCTACAGCGGCGCCGGAGCGCACTGGTGCGGGTATTTAACCCGACTTTGCGCGAAAATGGTTTCGTTTCCCCGCATACCATTATCGATGTCGTCAACGACGACATGCCCTTCCTCGTGGACTCGGTCAGCCTGGCGCTGACCGAACGTGCGCTGACGCTGCACTTCCTGGCGCATCCCATCTTTGCGGTGACGCGGGATCGCGCGGGCCATCTGGTCGAGCTGCAGAAGCGCGCCGATCCTTCTGTCAATGCGAAACAGCACCTGGAATCCTTTCAGCACGTCGAGGTAGATCGAATCGTCGATCCCGCGGCGTTGAAGTCGTTGGCAGCCCAGATAGAGCGCAGCATGCGTGATGTGCGCGTAGCGTGTGTAGATTGGGTGCGTATGCGGGCTGCTGCCCGCGCCGCCGTCCAGGACTTGAGCTCGACCAGCGCGCGCGTCGATGCGCTCGACTTGAGCGAGACCTGTGCTCTGCTCGAATGGATGGAAAATCGCCACTTCACTTTTTTAGGCTATCGTGAGTATCGTCTGCGCGGCGGCAAGGGGCGCGAAATGCTCGTGCCTGACAAGGCCACGGGGCTGGGAATTTTGCGCCGGGGGCATCGAAAAGCCGAGAGCACGGGCCGTGTGTTGCGAAGCGACATCAGGCGACAAAGTCGCTCGCGTAACTTGAGTTTAGTGACCAAGGCCAATTCACTCTCGACCGTACATCGGGCCGGGTATTTGGACTATGTCGGCATCAAGCAATTCGATGCCCGGGGACGTTTGATCGGCGAGCGCCGTTTTCTTGGCCTTTGGACCTCCGCTGCGTACAACACCAATCCGCGTGAAATCCCGCTGCTGCGCCAGAAAATCGCGCAAGTGGCCGAGCACTTTGCGTTGGCGTCCGATAGTCACGACGGCAAGGCGCTGGCGCATATTCTAGAATCCTTCCCGCGCGATGAACTGTTCCAGGCCAGCGTCGCGGAGCTCAATCGCATCGTCACGGGTATTTTTGGCTTGCAGGAAAGACCGCGGGTCCGCGTGCTGCTGCGGCGCGATTTGTTTCACCGCTTTTATTCCTGCCTGGTGTTCGTGCCGCGCGAGAAGTACAACACCCAAGTTCGTCAGCGTATCGAACGGGTGATAGGCGAGGCGTTTTGCGCGTTCAGCATGGAATCTCAAGTACAAATCGCGGAATCGAATCTCGCCCGCATCCACATCGTCGCTCGAACCGCGCCGACCGAGAGTGCGCATGTCGACCCGGAAACCTTGGAGCGCCGTGTCGCCGCAGCCGTGCGCTCGTGGCTGGATTCCTTCAAGGCATCGCTGCTCGCAGGTTTCGACGAGGCGTACGCCCTGCAGCTGTTCGACAAGTATGCCCAGGCATTCCCCGCGGCCTACACTGAAGACTTTCCGGGCGAGGCGGCGGCCTTGGACGTGTCCTTCCTCGAAGCCATGGAGAAGGAACCGGCGCGCCTGCACTTGGACATCTACCGGCCCGATCCAAAGCGCAAGGAAAAACTCTTCTTGAAGATTTTCCGAGCGCAGGAGGCCATTCCGATTTCGGATCTGTTGCCGATGATCGAAAACATGGGTTTAAAGGTCATTGCGGAGCGGCCCTACGAGCTGGAGTTCGCCGGCGGCCGTTGCGGCTGGATTCAGGACTTGGAACTCGTCATGCAGGTCTCTCCCGCAATTGCATTTGAGGCGCTCGATCGAGAAATAAAAAGTGCATTTACTGCGGTGTGGACCGGCCGCATGGACAACGACAGCTTCAATCAGCTGACTCTCTCGGCCGGCATTCCGTGGCGCATGGTCACCTTGTTGCGCGCATATTGCCGATATCTGCTGCAAACCGGCCTGCCCTTCAGCCAGGGCTACATTGCGCAGGTGCTGCAGAACAATGCACCGATTTCCAGGCTGCTCTCGGAGCTTTTCACGGCGCGATTCGATCCGCAATTGTCGGCGCCGGTTCGCGCCAGGTCGCTCGCGCGGTTGGGACGGGACATTCTCTGCGCGCTCGAGGAAGTCACGCGTTCGGACGAGGACCGAATCCTGCGTGCCTTGTGGAACGCGCTTTCCGCCACGGTGCGCACCAACGCCTATCAACCGCATCCTTCGGGTGAGCTCAAGGAATATTTGTCTTTCAAGATTGAGAGCCAGCAGCTGCGTGAATTGCCGCTGCCGAAACCGCTGTTCGAAGTATTTGTGTTCTCGCCTCGCATGGAAGGTGTCCACCTCCGCATGGGCCATGTCGCGCGCGGCGGTATTCGTTGGTCGGATCGGCGCGAGGATTTCCGCACCGAAGTATTGGGATTGATGAAAGCGCAGCAAGTCAAGAACACCGTCATCGTGCCGGTTGGCGCGAAGGGCGGGTTCGTCGTCAGGCGCTTGCCCGCCGACCGCGAGGCACAGCAGGCTGAGGTGATTGCATGCTACCAGACGCTGATTCGCGGACTACTGGATGTCACCGACAATATTGTCGATGAGAAGATCGTTCCGCCGCGGATGGTTGTCCGCCACGACAATGATGACGCCTACTTGGTGGTTGCCGCCGACAAGGGCACCGCCACTTTTTCGGACATCGCCAATGCAATCTCGCAGGAATACTCCTTCTGGCTCGGCGATGCATTTGCTTCCGGCGGTTCGGCCGGCTACGACCACAAGAAAATGGCGATCACGGCGCGCGGCGCCTGGGAATGCGTCAAACGCCATTTTCGCGAGATAGGCTTGGACATTCAGGGCCAAAACTTCTCCGTCTGCGGAATCGGGGATATGGCCGGAGACGTATTCGGCAACGGCATGCTGCAGTCGCCGCACATCCGGTTGATCGCCGCCTTCAATCATCAGCACATTTTTATTGATCCGCAGCCGGATATCGCGCTTTCATTCGCCGAGCGCCAGCGCATGTTTAAGTTACCCCGCTCTTCGTGGGAAGATTACTCGCGCAAGGCTATCTCCAAGGGCGGCGCTGTGTATTCAAGGTTCGCCAAGAACATCTCGCTGTCGCGCGAGGCGCAGATGCTGTTGGAACTACCGGCACAAGTGACGCCGAACGAAATGATCAAGGCGATCTTGAAAGCGCATGTCGATCTGCTCTGGAACGGCGGCATTGGCACGTATATCAAGGCAAGCAGCGAAAGCCATAGCGATGTCGGCGACCGCAGCAATGATGCCGTGCGCATCGATGCACGAGAATTGAATTGCAAGGTTATCGGTGAGGGCGGCAACCTGGGTGTTTCGCAGCTCGGGCGCATCGAATATGCGCGGCGCGGCGGGCGCCTAAATACCGATTTCATCGACAATTCCGCCGGCGTGAACTGCTCAGACGTCGAAGTGAATCTGAAGATTCTCCTCAACGGTGCGGTGCGGGCCCACGAAATCACGCAAGCGGGGCGCAATCGGCTGCTGGTGCAGATGACTGACGAGGTAGCCGCGCTGGTGCTGCGTAATAATTACCTGCAGAGCCAAGCAATCAGCACCGGCGAATTTCAGACCAGGCAGCTTCTCGCAGAAAATGCCTATGTCATCCGCGCCCTCGAGCGCTCCGGTGACTTGAACCGCAGCTTGGAATACCTGCCCAGCGATGAAGACATCGCCGAGCGGCGCCAGGCCGGTGAAGGACTGACGCGTCCGGAGCTCGCCATCATCTTGAGTTATGGGAAAATCTGGTTCTACCGGGCGCTCATTCATTCCGATGTGCCCGAGGATCCTTATCTATCCGCCGAACTCAACCGGTACTTTCCGGTGCCGGTGCAGAAACGCTTCGCCAGGCGCATCAGGCGGCATCGTCTGCGCCGCGAGATCATTGCAACCGCCATTACCAACAGCTTGATCAATCGCATGGGGCCGGTTTTTCCAGTCCGCGCGCAGGACGACACGGGAGCGGATCCGGCGGCCATCGCGCGCGCCTATAGCATTGCCCGCGAAGTATTTGCGGTGCGCAACATCTGGGCGCAAATCGAAGCGTTGGATAATCACATACCAGCCACCGTTCAATACGCCGCAATGTTTCAAACCACGCGACTGCTGCGGCACATGAGCTACTGGCTGTTGGAGAACCGGCGCAACGATCTTGATATCAAACGCGCCGTCTCGCGCTATGCGGGCAAGGTGAGTGAACTGTTCCACGAACTGGGCGAGGTTCTGGGCATCACACAAAAGACGCGCATGAGGGCGGTGCGGTCGCAGTTGGTCGAGCAACGCGTTCCGGAGCACCTCGCGGCGCGCATCGCATCGCTCGAGGAACTCCACAGCGCCTTCGACTTGGTCGAGGTCGCGAGAACCGCGCGGGTGCGGATAGGCTATGCTGCCCGCGCCTATTTCGATCTAGGCGAGCGCATCGGGCTGACCTGGATCAAGGAGCAAATCGAGACGTTGCCTGCGGATGGTCATTGGCAGGGGGTCGCGCGCGGCACGCTGCGCGAGAACTTGTACGCCTTGCAAGGCAGGATCACGCTCGCCGTTTTGAAATGCAAAGGTCGAGAGCCCGCTGCACGCGTGGATCACTGGCTTTCACGTCATTCCGCTCCCGTCGACGCCCTCAAGCGGCTGGTCGCGGACTTGCGCACGGGTTCGCCGCCTGACTTCGCTACCATTTCGGTGGCACTGCAATCGGTCAGACGACTCGCTCAAGACTAAAGCCCAAGATGCCCAACGCGAATCACCAAGGCACGGCATTCGGCGGAATTGTATTTGACGGTCTGTTCGCCGCTGCCATGCACCGATAGGAGAAGGGAATGCCCGGAAAATTAATTTTGGTTCGGCATGGCCAAAGCGTCTGGAACGTCGAGAATCTGTTTACCGGTTGGCATGACGTTGATTTGAGCGATCAGGGCCGTTTGGAGGCCGTGCAAGCGGGACGCGAGCTGCAAGCGGAAAAACTCGAGCCGAGTATCGCCTTTACGTCGGTCTTGAAGCGCGCAATCCGCACGCTGTGGATCATCCTCGATACCACCGATCGTATGTGGACTCCCATCGAGGGCAGCTGGCGTTTGAACGAACGCCACTACGGGGCGCTGCAAGGGCTCGACAAGGCGCAAACGGTCGAGCAGCACGGCGCAGCGCAAGTAAAGCTTTGGCGCCGAAGCTACGATATTCCGCCGCCGCCGCTGGAAGTGGACGATCCGCGCCATCCGCGCTTCGATCCTCGCTATGCAGATGTCGACCCGACCTGGCTGCCGGCGGCCGAGTCGCTGAAGGACACTCTGTCGCGTGTTCTGCCCTATTGGGAATCCCGAATTGTGCCGGAGCTGAGGAGCAATAAGAATGTGCTCATCGTCGCGCACGGCAATTCGTTGCGTGCTCTGGTGAAGATGCTCGACATGATGTCCGAGGCCGACATCGTGGAATTCAACATCCCCACCGGCATTCCGATCTTGTACGAACTCGACGAGCAGCTACAGCCGCTCTCGCGGCGCTTTCTCGGCGACTCGGCTGCAGTCGCGGCGGCGCAGGATGCCGTAAAAAAACAGACGCAGAAGAACAGCAGCCCTTAAGAATCCGCGGCCACCGTGACCTTGATGCCAGACAGCGCTTCGGTAAAGTCGACTTGGCAGGAAAGCCGGGAGGTGGCCTCGCGAAAATCGGGCAGCTCATTTAACAACTCGAGCTCGTCGCTTTGCCGCTTAGGCAACAACGGCACCCATTTTTCATCGACGTAAATGTGGCACGTGGCGCAGGAACAAAGACCTCCGCATATCGCCGCAACGCCGTAGTCGAGCTCCCGCAGCACCTCCATGATCTTCAAGCCGGTCGTCGCTTCGATCTCGTGCTCTTTACCGTCACGATCCACCACAATCATCCGCGCCATCAAAACCTCCGTTGCTGCCATCGCGGGAGCTCTAGGCGGCGTAGTGTGCCGGAAGGCGCAGGCGCGCGTCGAGCAATCTTGCGCGCTCGGCAACGCCGTTCGCCGCTTCGCGCCGCAGGCCTAGGTAGAGCTGATTCCACAACAAGCAGACATAATCGTACAGCCAGAGCAGCAGCCTGAATCGCTGCCACTGAATCGAACTCGGCACGCTTCCCAAGTAGCGCGTCAGCAGCTCCCACTGAACTTCCGCCTGAAGATCATTGTTAGCGCTCCAGCCCGCCAAGTCCCACAGGGGATCCGCAATATGCGCGTAT
Organism: Gammaproteobacteria bacterium; assembly: GCA_041690895.1. Lineage (GTDB taxonomy): Bacteria > Pseudomonadota > Gammaproteobacteria > Steroidobacterales > Steroidobacteraceae > Bog-1198. The sequence continues at coordinate 18,257 of JBEPVT010000043.1, read as the reverse complement.
TCCCAGTCGAGCAGGATCAGAAATTCGTTCTCTTCGATCACATTCATGTTGTGCAAATCGCTGTGGCACACAACGCCTCCGGCGCGCGGCAACCGCGCCAGTGCTTCTGCACGGCCCACGGCTGCTGTTTGCAATGCTGGCTCAGAGTGCAGGGAATGCTGCGACAAGGCCCTTTGATAAATTTCTATCCACTCCAGCGCAGCGACAAACCGCACCGGCGTGGGAACGGGCAGAGCGTGAACTCGGCGTAGGAGCTCGGCAATCCTTCCTAAGTTTGCGGCTGTCCTCACCTCGTGCGATGACCAAGAACGACCCGCGACCCATCGGGCGACCAGAACCGCGCGGTCAAGGTCCGAGTACACCAAGCGCGGTGCAAGTCCTGCGCTGCCCGCGCGCTCGAGCAGCCGCACTTCCCAAGCAAGATCCATCCCGAGGTCCAGGCGATGCTCGGCCGCCACCTTCAGTGTGTATACGACGCCATCGCGCGCAACGCGGTACGTCTCGCTGATCAGCCCTGCACCGAGCGGCTTAAGATCAATGCCTCCGGCGCCCGGCACCACGGCCCGGCACAGTTGTTCGATTTCAAGCAGCTGCATGCGCCGTCAAGAGCAAACTGCGGCGCCACTCGCGCATGCCGATCACGATCAAAATAAGATACAAACCAAAGAGAATCATCGTTGCGTACAAATGGCGCGTGTAGTACAGGCACAGGCTGACCGAATCAATCACCAGCCACCAGTGCCAATTCTCGTACACCTTGCGCGCGACCAGAAACGTCGCAAAGACACTGGACCAAGTCACCATTGAGTCGAGAAAAGGCAAAGCCGCAGGCGTGTAGCGTCCCAAGAAGTAAGCACTTGCCAGCGACAGCGCGACGATGAGCAGCACCGCGACCAGGTGGCGCATCATTGGCCAATGCTTCACGGCGAGCGCGGCGCCGCCCTTGCCATGCTGCCATTGCCAAAAACCATATGCTGCCATTGCGGCATAGAACGCATTCAGCACCGATTCCATGTACAGGCGAGCGGTGAACAACACCCACAAGTAGAGAACCGAGCTGATGAAGGCCGCCAACCAGCAGCTTAACCGCTGCCCAATCGCGAGCAGCAGGTACGCCGCTGCGAGAGCGGCCGCCGTGAGTTCGATCCAGCTCGTATCGTGCCAGGCACTGACGAGCTGCATCGACAGCTCGTGAATCACTTCCGGCCTGGATCCGGCGGCGATAGACCCGGCAGCACTTTCATCACAAACACCAACGGCGCGGCTGCGCCGGCAGAGCGCGTCATTTCCTCGGTGAGAATGCCCATCACTTGATCCAGCGGACCCCAGATCTGAGTGGCCAGGTCATTGGTCTTCACAATGAGTCCAGGATGCGTGTTGAGACGATCGATGAAGGCTTGAATCGGCGGACGATATTCGCCGGTCAAGGGATACATGCTGATTTCAACGGCTGCGCGCATATTTTCAAGTCACCCCAAAGTTCACGGAAGTGTAGCCTGCCGAGCCGATGCGTGCAAAACTCCCGCATCGGATTTGGAGCACGCATTGCGCATTTTTCAAGTAGACGCCTTCACCGCGACCCGCTTTACCGGAAATCCCGCAATCGTCGTTCTCGATGCGGACGGACAAAATGAGCCTACCTTGCAGTTGGTCGCGCGCGAGTTTTCGCACGCCGAGGTGGCATTCGTGCTCGCCGCAAACGCGGCCGACCACGATGTGCGGCTGCGTTTCTTCAATGCGCGCAAGGAAGCTCCTTTTGTCGGTCATGCCACCGTCGCTGCTCACGCCGTGCTGCTCGCCTTGGGCCGGCGCACGCTAGGTGTATGGCGCCAGCATTGCGGCATCGGCATCGTCGAGGTCAGCGCGCAAGTGGAGCAAGCGGCATCGGGAACCGAGTCGGTGATTGGATTTCGACAGACCGTACCGGAGTTGGATGCGCCGCTGCCGTTCAAGACCACACTGCGTGTTGCCGAAGCGCTCAAACTACCGGCAACTCAACTACATGACGTGATGCCCGCGCGGATTGCCCGCAAGGGCAGTAGCCGTTTGCTCGTGCCGATTGCGGATTACCGCTATCTGGATCAACTCGTGCCGAATTTCGACACGCTGATGTCCTTGGGAAGCGAACTTGGAACCGAAGGGTTCTTCTTGTTCGCTGTAAATCGCGATTCCGACGAGATCTGGACAGAATCGCGCATGTTTTGTCCCGCGCTGGGGATTCCGGAGGATCCCGTCAGCGGCAACGCGCATGCCATGCTCGCGGCATACCTGTGGGACTTAGGTCAGTTCGGAAAAAAATCCACCACCTTCATCGGTCGGCAGGGCTACCAGATGAATCGTCCCGGGCAAGTCAGGGTTCGCCTCGATATCGACAAGGGCAGCCTGATCGCGGCGCACATCGCGGGCACCGCAATCATTATCAGCGAGGGCACCCTTGCCCTGTAAAGGCGAAGCAGTGCTGTGAAGTCAAGACCGCCTATGACTTCGCCGGCGCGGCAAGATCGAGCTTCACGGTGGCCGCCAGCGCCTCGACTTTTGACTTGACGTCCTGCGCGGTGCTTACAGCCTCGGCCATATTGCCGCTAGCGAATGCCGCCTGCGCCTTGGACCACAGCGCGGTCGCCGCGCCGAGGGCCGCCTTCGCGCCATCCAGATCAATGCCGGCTGCAGCCTTCTTGTTGGTCTTCTTGCCTAAGGTATCGATGCGGCTTTGGATGGCGGTCAGGAGACCCGGCACGCTGCCGGCGAGCGCCGTCCACTTGTCATTCAGCGCCTTGAGAACCTCGTCCTTTTTTGCAGCCGCGGCCGTGGCCAGAGACTGAGCGGCAGTGAGCACCGCCGGCGCGCCAGCCACCACCGCGGCGTAAGCCTTTTTGTCGAAAGAGACTTTGAGAGCGTCGAGCTGGGTCTGCACGGCCATGAGCTGATCTGGAACGTACTTGGCGGCCTCCGCCGAGGCAGCAGTAACGGTCGCCTGGATATCGGCAATGAGTTTCTCAGCTGGTTCCTTTTGTGCGGCGCACGCCGCCAGAATGATGGCCACCAAAGTGACGAAGCTCAACTGGCCGATGCGATTGCTGCGATGCATGTGAAACTCCGATTCGGAAATTAAAGGACAGGTAATTAACGAGAGCGCCGGATTCTAGCCTAATTCTCGCCGCGCGCGCTGCAGCCATTCGGACTGCGCTTTGCGATAGTGCGCCGGACCGAGTTTGGCGCCGTCCAGTAAATCCTTGAGCACCCGCTGCGCTTCCTTGAGCTTGCCGCGCCGCTTGAGCAGCAATCCATAGCGCAGCCGCGCTTCCGCGCCGGGGAAGCCGGGTGCGATGAGTGCGTACTCCCGTTCGGCCGCATCGAACGCGTCCAGTGCCTCCAGAGTCCGGGCATACAAAAGCTGGGCGTCGACCGATTGGAAATCCGGATTCTGCCGCGCCAAGAGCTCCAGCGTGGCGCGCGCAGCTGCAAAATCCTGCTTGCCGAATTGCGCCTTGGCGAGACCGAGCAGCAGGGTCGGATCGTATTCGAAGATGCCCCTCAGACCGCCGCGGTAGACCTCGATGGCCTCGTCATATCGGGCTCGTTCAAACAGCTCTTCTCCCAACCGGCGGCGGGCATCGACGTTGCCGGAAATTTCAACTTCCGTCTTGGCGCGGCGTAAGTCGCGGTTTGGGTCAATCATGCGGCCGAGACCGGTTTTGGCCCGCCGAGCGCTGCGGCCGCGGAACAGGTCCGGTAGAACCTCGGCCACGATGTATGCGAGCGAGCCAATTCCGGGCAACAGTCCAATGGCCAAGATCCAGAGTGTATTGCGTCCGGTCCTGATCGCATGCACGATAAGCGCGGCTTGAATCAGCAGCGAGAGAATTGAAACTGGTAACAACGGCGACGAACCTTAGGATAGCAAAACGCCGGCAGGCTTAAGCCGCCATTGTAGCGAGAAACGGATTCGGTGTTAGCGCTGCGCCACGCGAATGCGCCGCTGCACATCACCGCAGGTAGACCATCCGATATTCGACAGCGAATAACCCAGCACTCGCAACGAGCGGGCATCGACCGTGACTTCCATTTCACATCCCTGAAATCCGGACGGTGTGCCCTCTTTGGGCTTCTGCGGAAGAAACCAAACGTAGAGCAGCTTGGTCGAGGTCTTGTCGATCTTGCGCGGCTCGCCGAAGGCTTCCTGCAACACGCTCACCGGCTTGCCCACGGTGTCGGCGGCGATGCGCGGCACCGGACGCACCACATACCCTGATCCACTGCACCCGGCGAAAGCCACCGCCCCCAAGAGCAAAGCCTTTGTGGTGAGACGCAACATAATCCTTTTCCGTGCCAGCGTTTCCGGGCATGCAGTCTCGCTGCACTCGCTGCGGTTCGCCGTCACTCACGTCGCAAATTGGAAATCTTCGACGCGCGCTTGCCGCTTATGTAAACGCAATTGCCGGATGATGCCGCGCGGCAGATCCTCAGCATGATGCACGGCGGCCACAATGGTCACTTGGCGCTGCATCAGGCGTTCCAGCAAGCGCTTCATCGTCGCTCGCTGGATTGGATCGAGACCCGTGAGTGGCTCGTCCAGCAACAGGATCTGCGGATCCGCCGTCATGGCTCGCGCGATGAGCGCGCGGCGCAATTGACCGTAGGATAGTTCGCGCGGCCGGTGCTTGGCTATTTGAAGCAACTTGAAAAATTTGAGCCAGGCTCGCGCGACTATCAGATCCACCGCAGTCATCGGCTGCGCGAGACCGATGCTTGAATGGCGCCCGCTCGCAACCAACTCCATGACATCGATGTTTATCGCGTGCAGACTCTGCAGCTCAGGCGAGACATAGCCCACGCGCCGCTTCCACTCAAAAAACGGCGTGCCGCCGGAATCCCAAGACCTTCGATTGCTCCGCCGAGCGCGGGGGAAAGATCGCCGTACAGGAGCTTCAGAAAACTGGATTTTCCCGCGCCATTCGCGCCGCATACCGAGCAGTGCTCGCCGCGCCGCAATTGCCAATTCAGGCCGCGCAGCACCCACTTGTCGCCGCGCCGCACGCCCGCGGCGCGCAGCGCTACCGCCAAGGCCGCCTTCATGCTGGGAAACGCCAGATTCCGTTCAGCTCGGTGACGCGCGCTTCTTGCGCCAATTTGATCAGGTGCGCCTGCAAGGTGAGCCGCGCCCATTGATGTCGGTCGGCAGGCACGTCGTCGTAAACCAGCGGGATCAGGGCGTCCAGGCCGGCTTCTTTCAGCTTGGCCAGGTTGCGCAACACCTTATCTTCGCGCGCAAGGCGATGTGCGCGCAGCGCCTCGAGCACATTTTTGCCCTGGTCCATGAGATCGCCGTGGCCCGGCGCAATTTTCTCGAAGTCGTAGGCAAACAATTTATCGATTGAGCGCAGGTAATCCCTCATGTTCCCATCCGGCGGCAAGATCACGGGGGACACCCCTTCGAGCACATGATCGCCGGTGATCAGCAGCCGCTCTCGCGCCAGAAAGTAGCAGACGCAATTCGATGCATGACCCGGCGTGTGGATTGCGGTCAACTCGAAATCACCGAGTTCCAGACGCTCGGCGTCCGCCGGTTGACGCTGCGGCTCGAAGGACTCGTCCTGCCGCCCATCGCGGGGTGGCGGCAGCCCGATGATGGTTGCACCGGTACGCCGCGCAAGCTCCGCCGCCAGCGGCGAGTGATCCCGATGCGTGTGGGTGACGATTACCCAGCGAATGGGAGCCCCGGCTGCTGCAAGAATCGATTCCAGGTGCTGCGCGTCGTCGGGGCCAGGATCAAGGACAGCGATCTTTCGCTCGCCCAACAAGTAGGTATTCGTTCCTGGCCCCGTCATCATCCCGGCATTGCCGGCCACAATGCGGCGGACTCCCCGCGCCAGGGAGACACTTTTGCCGGGAGCAAATTGAGATCTAGCGTGCAATCCACACGCATGATACATCCGCAATCATTAAATTTTTCCGCATCTAACGACCCGGACAACAAGCCCAGGTGCTTTTTTGTGAGAATTTCTCTGTCAGTGATGTTCGTCGCACTTTGAGATAGTTGCGATGGGCAATAGAGCCGCTACACTGGGAGTCATGTCTAAGTCGCCGAACGCCCGAAGAATAGGAGGACCGCTCTCTTGGGATCAGCTTTCGCGTCCGGACGCCGAACAGTGCCAGAGATTTTTAGCTGAATCCCTTTCGCTACTCTTGGGGGATGTGCTGCGCGCCATCTTGTCCGATGCCAGCCCATCCATGGCCGCGGAAGAGTCAGCCATCGAACGTTATCGTAATCTCGCCGATTCGCTGGCTGACGGTGAATCGCGGCGCCGCACAGGGCTTGGCTTGACGCGCGTCGGGCTCGCCAAGCGATGCGTCACGTGGCTAAAATTGCTGCTCACCCCGGCGCCGAATGCCCCGGCCACGGCGGCGATGCGCGAATTTGTCGATGCGCTGGGCCTGTTTCCGGCGCTTTTCGACAGCGAACCTTCGGCTCGCTCGCGTCGCGCGAGGCTGACATGGCTCTTAACCCATGATAGGCGTTTGGACGCCAGCACCCGGGAAGCGGCCACGGCCCTAATCGAGGCATGCGAGCACCTAGGGGTTTTGCTCTGGCCGGACGCGGAGACAGCCTGACGCAATTCCGTGCTTACCCAAATTCTCGGCGTATAATAACAAGTTCAGCTTTCCATGTGCAGACGGGGCTTTGAGTGCAAACATCTCCGGTTCCTAAGTCAGAATCAGCCGATCTCAAGCCTGAAGTCGCGGCGCCGCTGCCCGTCGATAAATCGCGTTTTAGATTTCAAAAATTACTGCAGCCCTTTGCGGTGAAGCCAGGCGTAGCCACGCCGATCATTTGGTTCTTGCTCGACTGGTTGGTGCTCGGCGCCGCAATTGCCACCCTTTTGGTCGCGGAATCCTGGTGGGTCAAAGTGTTCGCCTCGCTGGTCGCGGCCCTGTGGATCGCTCGATTGTTCGTTATCGGTCACGATGCTTGTCATGGCTCCTATACGCCGAATAAAACGCTCAATAAATGGATTGGCCGAATTGCTTTCTTGCCCTCGCTGACGCCCTTCAGCCTCTGGGAAATCGGCCACAATCTCGCCCATCACGGCTTCACCAACTTGAAGGGGCGCGACTACGTTTGGACGCCCTACTCTCCGGCCGAGTTCGCGAAACTGCCGTGGATACGGCGGCTGTTGGAACGAATTTATCGCAGCGGTTTCGGACAAGGCGTCTACTACATGATCGAAATGTGGTGGAAGAAATTGTTTTTCCCGGGACGCAAGCACGTTGCCACGCGGCGCATCAGCTACACCTGGGACAGCTTGTTGGTGGCCGGCTTCGGCACCCTGTGGGTCGGCGGCTTGGTTGTATGGGGCGTCTATAGCGGCAAGTCCATCTGGTCGTTGCTCATATTCGGCTTCGTCATCCCATTCTGCATTTGGAACTGCCTCATGGGGTTCGTGATCTACGTGCAGCACACGCATCCGCGGGTGGCCTGGTATGAGCGGCGCGACCAATGGACCGCCAATGCCGGGTACGCCACCACCACCGTGCACATCAAGCTGATTCGCCCGCTCGATGGGTTGATCCACTACATACTCGAGCACGGTGCGCATCACGTGAACATGGGAATTCCACTCTACCGCCTCAAGGAAGCCCAAGCGAAACTCGCCGCGACCTTGGACGAAAGACTGAACTCTGAAGTGTTCTCATGGCGCTACTACTGGAACACCGTGCGCCGCTGCAAGCTGTACGATTTCGCGCAGCATGTGTGGATGGACTTCGACGGCCGCATCACCTCCGAACCCCTGGTTCTGGTGCGCTAAAATTTCGTTTTGATCCCGGCGAACGCGCCGATGCTCGGCGCTGAGAATCCGACCGGATTCTGGTAGTGACGATCCAATAAATTGCTGACTCGGCCGTACAGGCTCAAATGCTTGCTCAGATCGTATGTGGCCGCCAGGTCCACAGTCGTGTAGACCGGCGCATTCAGCCGCTGAATGGAGAAGTCCCGATTCCCGTCGACCCAGGAACCCACCGACAGCAGCGTGGCGCTCAGCGATAAGCGGCTGCTCACAGCCCAAGCGGCACTCAACGTGCCCTTGTGCTTGGGTCTGCGCAACAATTCCTCGTGCGCGATCTCATCGCTCGCGTGGGTGTAGGTGTAATCCAGCCGCAACCTCAAGACTTCAATCGGCTGATACGCCACGAAGCTTTCGATACCCTCCGTGACCGCGCGTCCCACGTTAATATCGGTAGTGAAGTCCGCGCTGTCGGCGATCAGATTCTTAATGTTGTTGTGAAAGTAGGTGATGCCGAACCTGAGTGCATCGCTTGCCAGCTTCTGTTCAAAGCCCAAATCCCAGCCCACACTGCTTTCCGGCTTCAAATTGGGGTTTGCAAAGAAATGGAACTCCGGAAGACTTTGAAATAGCTGATTCAGAGTGGGCGCCTTGAAGCCGGTGCCAACGCTCGCTTTGAGTTTGGTGCCGGTCTCTTTTATGAGATATGCGGGCGCGAAGCGATAGGTAACCTTGCCGCCAAAGCGATCATTTTCGTCGTAACGCACGCTGAGCGTATCGAACAGCCGATCGCCGAAGCTCGACTGTAGCTCGGTGTAACCAGAGTCGATGTTGGTACTGGCGGAAATCGGCGCGGTGATCTCATCGCGCTGGTGCTCGGCGCCAAGCACAAGTTTTTCATCCGCCGCGAGCGTGATTATGCCCTGCCAGTCGAATTTCACGCGTTCGCCGAACAAATCGCTGCGTGGAAACTCTGGAGCCAAATCGGAGCTCCTGACGTTGCTGTAGGCGGCCCCCAAAGTCTGCTCGAGCGCGCCCTCGAATGACCGCAGGTGCGCGCTGGCGCGCGCATAGGTTTGCAGCGTGTTGTTGGTGCTCTGCGCCGAATCAGGAAAGTCTGCCGGAAAGTTATCCTCGTTCTCGCCGGTCAACCGCAGGTGCGTATCGGTATAGCGTGCGACCAATCCCAAATCGAAATTTTCCGTTACATCGAAGCCCAGCTTGGTCGAGGCAGTGAGATTGTCGTAGTAGTCATCGATGCGCTGCTCGCCGGGCGCCAACAGATCCAGCGGCGTCACCGGCGTCTGGCCGGAATGAAAGTGTTCGACATTCGCCGCATAATGAAACGCATCGAGTGAGCCGCTTACGCCCGCCGTTTGGTTGAACGTGTCGAACGATCCAGCCTCCACGCCGGCGTTGAATTGCGCCGGGCCTGAGCCGCTCTTGGTGATGATATTGATGACGCCGCCGATGGCGTCAGAGCCGTAAAGACCGCTTTGCGGCCCGCGCAAAATCTCGACTTTCTGAATATCCTGAGTCAAGAACTGACCGAAATCGAATGCACCGCCTGGATTGCTCGGATCGCCGACATCGATGCCATCCACCAGCACCTTGGTGTGATTGGAATTCGTGCCACGCATAAATACCGAGGTCTGTCCGCCCGGGCCGCCCGATTGCACCACATTTAATCCCGGCACTTGCTTCAGCACATCCGGCAGGGATTGCAGTTGCCTGCTTGCGATGTCATCCGCACTCACGACGGAAACGCTGCTGCCTATCTCAAGCTCCGGCGTCGGGATACGCGTGGCGGTCACGACGATGATATCGGGCAGATCCGTCAATTCAGCGTTGGCCAGCCTCGCAAAGCCGGCAAGAGCGGCAATTAAAATTAGCGATCGAAAAAAGGATGTGCGCACAAAAGTCTCCTGGTATGGGGCCAAGAGCCGCCGCGCGAAAGCATAGGAATTCGAATTCTCCAACCGAAGGCTCCCGCGACGACGACTCCAACACTGTCGTCGCGACGGTTTCCCCCGCAGTTATCAGCGCACCCCGGCCGGTAACAGGACGACGGCGCGAGGCGGGTTTCCTGGCTCCCGGGTCGTTGCTCGCATCCTCCTTCCCAAAGCCTCAAAGCTTCAGTGGACTCGTGGACGTTCGCTTTCCGGTCACAGTTGCGGGGGCAGCCGCGGCATTACACCGCGTTCCGATTTAAGTCCCTTGCGGGAACCTTGCGCGTGCGCAAAATGATACTTGAAATCGCAGCCATCTTAAAATATTTTTATTACTCACGGCCGCCGTGGGACCTCCCTGCGCGGAGTGGAGGTTGGGTTTTTCGCTGCCTTGCAGTAATCGCTGTCGCGCGCCCTACACCTACACTTCCGCTAGTGCTGCGATCTCGCGAGCTGCTGCGCGTGATGATGCAAATGATCGGCCATGAAGGTCTGGATGAAGTAGTAACCGTGATCGTAACCCGGCTGCATGCGCAAGGTTAACTGCTGGCCGGACTTCGCCGCCGCGGCCGCAAATTTTTCCGTCTTAAGTTCCCCCGCCAAATATTGATCCACGGTTCCTTGATCGATCAGGATGGGGCCAGGATACGCCTGTCGCGCTACCAATTCCGTTGCATCGTGTTGGCGCCAGGTATCGATGTCCGGCCCCAGATAATTGGTGAAGGCTTTCTTGCCCCAAGACGATTGCATCGGCGCCGCGATGGGTGAAAACGCAGACACCGACTTGTAGAGCGACGGATTTCGCAACGCCAATGTCAACGCACCATGGCCGCCCATGGAGTGACCAAAAATGCCCATCGCGTCAGGGCTTGCGGGCAAATGTGCGGTCACAAGCTCCGGCAGTTCCTGCGTGACATAGCTGTACATCCGATAGTTTTTCGACCAGGGGCTCTGCGTCGCGTCCAAATAAAACCCTGCCGAATAGCCAAAGTCCCAGTGATCGGCATCACCGGGTATGCGTGGCTCGCGTGGACTGGTATCAGGAGAAATGAGCATGAGTCCTAACTCCGCGGCGTATTTTTGCGCATGCGACTTGATGCAGAACGTCTCTTCGGTGCAGGTCAGGCCCGACAAGAAATACAGCACCGGAACCTTGCCCGCAGCCGCCTGCGGCGGCAGATAGGCGGCAAATTTCATCGGACCGCGAGTTTCGCGCGACTCATGGCGATAAAAGCACTGCACACCGCCGTAGCAAGCGTGCTTCGAAATCAACGCCGGAGCGCTCACGAGAACAGCACGACGCTGCGGATCGATTCGCCGGAATGCATCAGGTCGAATGCCTTGTTGATATCGGTCAAAGGCATTTTGTGGGTGATGAGATCGTCGATGTTGATCTTGCCGTCCATATACCAATCGACGATCTTCGGCACATCCGTGCGACCGCGTGCGCCGCCAAACGCAGTGCCCTTCCACACTCGTCCCGTCACCAGCTGGAATGGCCGCGTCGAGATCTCCTTGCCGGCTCCGGCAACGCCGATGATCACCGCTACGCCCCAGCCGCGATGACAGCACTCCAGCGCCTGGCGCATCAGATCAACGTTGCCGACGCATTCGAAACTGTAGTCGGCCCCGCCGTCGGTAAGCGCGACCAAATGGGCCACGAGGTCGCCGCCGATCTCTTTGGGGTTGACGAAATGTGTCAAGCCAAACTTTTCAGCCAGCGCTTTGCGCCCCGGATTCAAATCGACGCCGATGATCTTGTTGGCCCCGACCATGCGCGCGCCCTGAACCACGTTCAGGCCAATGCCGCCCAGACCAAAAACGACCACGTTGGCGCCCGCTTCCACCTTAGCCGTATTGATCACCGCGCCTATGCCGGTCGTGACGCCACAGCCGATGTAGCACACTTTGTCGAACGGCGCATCCTCGCGGATTTTCGCGACCGCAATCTCGGGCAGCACCGTAAAATTCGAGAATGTCGAACAACCCATGTAGTGATGCACGAGATCCTTGCCGATCGAAAAGCGGCTGGTGCCGTCCGGCATCAGGCCTTTGCCCTGGGTCGCGCGGATCGCGGTGCACAGGTTGGTCTTGCGCGAGGTGCATGACTTGCATTGACGGCATTCGGGCGTGTAAAGCGGAATGACATGATCGCCTTTGCGGACCGAAGTCACGCCAGAACCGACATCCACCACGATGCCGGCGCCTTCGTGGCCCAAGATCGCGGGAAATAACCCCTCTGGATCAGCGCCCGAGCGGGTAAACTCGTCCGTGTGACACACGCCGCTGGCTTTGATTTCCACCAACACTTCGCCGGCTCGCGGACCGTCCAAATCCACCGTGATGATTTCCAGGGGCTTGCGGGCGGCGGTTGCGACAGCGGCTTTGGTTTTCATTTTCAGGATATCCTGTCTTTCGTTGGAATCAAGAGCGCTACGGTAGATCAACCGGCGCCGAGTTGGAAGCTGCCATGAATATTGTATTCACCCCGAACGAGGCACGCGTTATCGGTTGCCTGATTGAGAAGGAAGTTACCACTCCCGATCAATATCCACTGTCGTTGAACGCGCTCACCAATGCCTGCAATCAGAAAACCAATCGCGAGCCAGTGCTCGACTTGAGCGAAGCGGAAGTCCAGCAGTCGGTTGACTCGCTGATGAAGAAATACATGGTCAGCGACAAGTCCGCAGGCTACGGCGGGCGCGTCACAAAGTACAAGCAGCGCTTTTGCAACACCGAGTTTGGCTCCTTGAAGTTTTCGAAGCAAGAACTTGGCATCCTGTGCGTAATGCTGTTGCGAGGTCCGCAGACGCCGGGTGAGCTGCGCTCGCGCACCAATCGGTTGTGCGAATTTGCCGATGCTGAAGCAGTTGAAACGGCGTTAAAAGGTCTGATAGCGCGCGCGGACGGGCCGTTCATTGCGCGCCAACCCCGCGCCGCCGGGGCACGCGAATCGCGCTATGCGCATTTGTTTTCGGGTGCTCTGGAATCGGCACCGGAAGCCGAGTCAGCGGAGCCGCAGCACTCCGCGGACGCATCGAGCGCGCCCACCTTAAGTCAACGCGTCAGCGCCCTCGAGGAGGCCGTGGCGGAACTGAGTGCCAAAATCGATGCGCTGCGCCGCAGCGGCTAAGCCGGCCCGGGACGAAAGCAGCCTAATTCGCGGCTGTGGCTTTGGCGATGCCCTCGCGCTCCTGCAGCCATTTGTCGAAGGCATCGATATCCGCAGGACGTATGCCATTGGCGGACGCCCGATGGTTTTGTAGCCAGGCCTGCATGGTTGTCATCATTTGATCCGCGAGCGGCCGGGCGTGAAAGAACAGGTCCATGTAAGCGGCCTTGGCTTCGTCCAGATGGTCAGTACCCATGAAAGCCTCGCCGCGATGTTGAATCGCTTCCAACAAGTCCGGCTTCAGTGCCAACGCATGATTGTAGTCATCGATCGACTCGCGGTAGGCGCCAAAATGGAGATGAATGAAGCCGATCTTGTTCCAGGCGTCGTACATCTCGTTCTTATTGCGCAACACCTCCGTGAATTCCTCCAGCGCTCTGCCGTAGGTATCGTCTAATTTCGACATAGCCTTGGCTTTCTTGTCGGGGTCGGTCGCCTTCGCGATGCTGTCTTCCAACTCGTGCGCCTTCAGCATGCTCTTCATCCCTGCCGCATAGGCTTTCGCCGCGGCCTTGTCCGGCTTGACCTCGGGTGGCGCGGAGGGAATCTCATTCTGCTGCTGCGTCCTGCCGCCGCCGCCCGTAATTGGCGGGATACCGCCGCCCACTTGTGCGCGCGCCGGGGTGAGCTGCAGATCCGCGAGGAGTAACACAAGGCAACAGAACAAAATGCGGCGCATTACGCCCCCTATAGCCGATGACATTTGTGCAATACTTCGATGCATGAACGGCAATTTTAGATTTTTAATTCCCTGCGCGCTGCTTATTTTATCGCAGCCTTCAGTGGCGGCTAAACAACGCAGCATGCCGGAGGTCCTGGCGGCCTCCAGCCCGTCGGACTGGCGCCCGCTGGATCCGGAAAATACCTTGTACGTGGAATTGCCCGCCGGACGCGTGGTGATCGAATTGGCCCCCGCATTCGCCCCGCTGCATGTCGCCAATATCAAAACCTTGGCCCGCGCGGGGTATTTCAACGGACTATCGATCATTCGCGAACAGGACAACTACGTTGCGCAGTGGGGCGATCCTGACAACCGCCATCCACTGCCCCCTGGGATCGGCAAGGTAGCGCCGGAATTCGACTCCGCGCTGCCCGCACACCTGGCCTTCACCCGCTTGCCGGATGGTGATGTCTATGCACCCGAAGTCGGCTTCTCCAATGGCATGCCGTTGGCGCGTTCGACCGCGTTGCACAAGGTGTGGCTCGCGCATTGCTACGGCATGGTTGGGGTGGGACGCGATCTGGACGCCGAAAGCGGTAGCGGTGCGGAAATGTATGTGGTCATTGGCCATGCGCCGCGGCATTTGGATCGAAATGTGGCGCTGGTCGGAAGAGTGGTCAAAGGCGTAGAATTGCTGTCCGGTCTACCTCGCGGCAGCGCGGAGATGGGCTTTTATGCCAAGGGTGAGAAGCCGCTGCCCATCAAGTCCATTCGCGTCGCCGCGGACGTGCCGACCGCGGCGCGATCGTCTCTTGAGGTGATTCGCACCGACACGCCGACCTTCACCGCACTCATCGAATCGCGGCGCAACCGTCCCGAAGCGTTCTTCAAGATGCCGGCCGGACGCATCGACCTGTGCAATGTGCCGATTCCGGTGCGCGAGCGCACCGTCCCTTAAGAGCGTGTCCTTGAGAGGCTAGCTGTTACGCGACGCTGCCTCGATGCCGATGCGCAGGGTCGTGGTGGCGATGCGTACTTCGATGAGAAACGCGGTCAATGCTGCGGCGAATGCCAGCATCGACAAAATAAACATGATCGCGATGAAAGCCGAGAGTTCCCAGTGCGCGAATGCATTGACAAACAGCATGACCACCACCAACGCAATCAACAGCGCCGAGAGCGTGATCAAGGTAATCGCCGCATTGATGAAGCGCGCACGCCTTGCCAGCACGCCGAGCGCCGCGTGCAAATCGCGTCCGACGGCCTGGTAATCCGGCCGGCACAATTCATTCTCCATGGAGCGCGCGCGATCGACGATTCGCGCCAGCCGGCTGGTCAAGACATTGAGCGTCACGCCGATCGCCGAAATCAAGAAGACCGGCGTTAGCGCAACTTGAATGAGGTGCGCGACATCGGCCGCCTGCGGGAATATCGTGCTCACCACTGCACCACGCCGAAATACCACGTGCCCAAGATCACGAACCCAAAGACGATTCGGTACCAGGCGAATACCTTGAAGTTGTGGCCGCTGACATAGCGCAGCAATGCGCGGACCGCAATCATCGCGCTGATGAAGGACGCTATCGATCCCACGCCAATGACGGCAAAGTCATCGACATTCAGCAAATTTCTTGCCTTGTAGAGTTGGTACACCGTCGCGCCGAAAATGGTGGGAATGGCGAGAAAAAATGAAAATTCGGTGGCCGCCGGGCGCGTTAAGCCGCGCAATAAGCCGCCCATGATGGTCGCACCCGAACGCGACGTGCCGGGAATGATGGACAAGGTCTGCGCGATGCCGATCCAGAGCGCATCCGGCGGCTTGATCGCATCAACATTCTCGATGCGCACCCTGCGTTGGCGGCCCTCGATCAAAAGGATGAGGATGCCGCCGACGATGAATGCGGTCGCAACCGGAACGGGTGCGAACAAATACTTCTTGATCGTTCCGATGAATATGACGCCAAGAATGGCCGCCGGCAGGAATGCCAGCAGCAGATTCAAGGTGAAGCGCTGAGACTTAGGATCTCGCGGCAATGTCGTGATCACGGTCCATAGCCGCTGCCGGTACACCCAGCAAATTGCCAAGATCGCGGCAAATTGGATCACGATCTCGAACACCTCACCCTTCTCATCGTTCCAATTAAGAAGGCTGCCGACAACGATTAAGTGCCCGGTGCTCGAGACCGGCAGGAATTCCGTCAGCCCTTCCACGACGCCGAGTATCAAGGCCTTAAGCGCAACGATGAAATCCATGTGCCCGCCCGTAAAGCTAGCCCAGAAAATCGAAACGCCCCGGCCGCCGTGAAGCGGTCGGGGCGTTATACCAATAATATTACTTGTTTGCCGAAGCAGCAGGCGTCACTTTCTTGTGCTTCTTGCTGGGCTTATGGGTTTTGGCCGAGGGCGCAGGGGTAGAACTGTCGGCAGCGGCCGGCGTACCGGCATTCGGCGCACCAGCGGCCATCGAGCCGGCGGCGAGGCCAAAGGTCAACAAGGCGGTGGTAATCAGGGTCGCAGACTTCTTCATGAGATCTCCAAACGTGGTGTGGGCTAAAGCGCTGCGAAGAATACGACGGAATCCGACGTTTAGAGATGAAGATCATTTCACAATGGCGAGATCTCTCGATGCCTGCGTTCTGCGGACATGCCACACCAGGTAGCCCACGACGGCCAGGTTCGCAAGCAGTATCAAAACCTTTCCGATCGTGGGCCTCAAGAATATTTCCCAGGCCTCGAGCGGGATGAGCGAGGCGGTGATGATGGTCGTCAACCATTCAGCCCAGCGTTTTTCCATCCACAAACCGATGCCCTCAACCGCAAAGATCGTCGCATACGCCAGGGTCACGATACGAAAGAGGTAGATGCGCGAGACACTGAGTCCGCTGAACCACTCCAGCAATTGAGCGACGATGCGGTGTTCCAATCCATACGGTCGCGCCTGTGCCCAGGAGAGCAGTTTCGCCGCCAGGGATGCATCGCGCAGGCGCAGTTCCCCATACGCAACCGCGAGCAGCAGAATCACCTTTACCAGCTTGTAAACAGCGATCGTGCGCAGTACGCCAAAGCGCGCTGGAGGCGCTTTCTCGGCCGGGATTGTCATGAAGCGCTAGAGCCTTATGCCTGACCCGCCGGCGGTTGGAAATCCAGCGTCGCATCGAGAAGCGCGGGTATGTCGAAAACGGCCCGCTCGTTGTGCAGAACCAACGGCGCGATGCCCGCCGCGGCCACCAATGCGGCCGGGACTTGAATGCGATCACGTTCGCGCGTGACCGTCCAAGTTTCCAGGCGTTTATCTTGGAACGCCAGGTTGAGCGCACCCCATCGCAGCAGCGCGGCTCGAGCCAACGGTGTATCGCCGCCCCAATGCCGCTGCGCCAGCGCCATGGCCGAACCGGCCGCAATCTCGCCATGCGGCAGGGTCATCAAGTCCTGAATGTATTTCACCATCTCATCCGGTGGGACATTCAGCGTCAAATAGGTCGCCATCTCGGTCATGCGGTTATTTTAAGTCGGATTCTCCAGACTGAACATGGCATTCTCGTCATCATAGGCAAAAGCCTCGGCATATCTGCCCCAGCTCACCACTGCCCGCAGGCTCTGTTCCGCGGCATCCTCAGCCATAAAGTCCTCTAATTCATCGATAAACCTGCTCTTTCGCGCGGAATGCGAGGCTCGCTCATCCAATACCCGACGCACGTGCGCAGCGAGTGGAACATAACTCAGCAAATGGCGGGTAAATATGCGCTTGCGCTCATCGAGCGCACCGTGGGCAAACGCCAAGCCGTCCTCGGTGAGCTTCAAGTCGCCGCCCTCAAGCTCCGCGAAACGCAGCATTTGCAGCGTTTCAGCTACCGGGAACAGTTCATCGATCTCCATGGTTAGGTCCGAGGCAATTTCCGGCAGGTCAGCCTTGCCATTGAACGGCGGCGCGGCGACGGCTTCCATCAAGCCGGCAAGCAAGTTTGAAGACACATGCGGCAGGACGCTACCAATCCCTAAGCCTGGGAAATTTTCCTTGCGACCGGGAGCCCCGCTCGTCGGCCGCGCGGTCATTTCCACATAAATGCGCTCCACCAGTTCGCGAAAACTAGGGTCGAGGCGGTTGCGCGGCTGCGGCAGGGTCACTTTGATTTCACTCAAGATCCGGCCCGGGTTGCTGCCGAACACCAACACCCGGTCGCACATCAATACCGCTTCTTCGATGTTGTGGGTGACCAAAATGACGCCCTTGATGGGCATCCGCCCTTCCGCCCACAAATCCAAAAAGTCGGTGCGTAACGTCTCCGCGGTCAGCACGTCCAGCGCGGAAAACGGCTCGTCCATCAGCAGAATGTTGGGATGGACCACCAAGGCTCTCGCAAAACCGACCCGCTGCCGCATCCCGCCCGACAATTCGCGCGGGTAGGCGGACTCGAAACCGTCCAGGCCGATGAGATCGATGGCCGCGAGCGAGCGCTTGCGAATCTCGGTCCGGGACATGCGCTGCGCCTCCAACCCCAGCGCCACATTTTCAAATACCGTGAGCCAGGGGAATAGCGCGAAACTCTGGAACACCATGGCAATACCTGGCGCGGGACCGGAAATCGGCTTGCCCATGTAGCGCAGATTTCCGGCGGTCGGCTCAGACAGTCCGGCGATCAGCCGCAGCAAGGTCGACTTGCCGGAACCTGAACGGCCGAGCAGCCCCACGA
>JBEPVT010000042.1:0-37137 GCA_041690895.1 Gammaproteobacteria bacterium | reverse complement strand
GCGATATTGCGAACTTGACCGGTCAAATTCGATGCCATCGAGTTGACGTTTTCCGTGAGGTCTTTCCAGGTGCCGGCCACGCCCGGCACGTTGGCCTGGCCGCCCAATTTTCCTTCGGTGCCGACCTCGCGTGCCACGCGCGTCACTTCCGATGCAAATCGATTCAGCTGGTCGACCATGGTGTTGAGCGTTTCTTTCAGCTGCAGAATCTCGCCCTTCACATCGACGGTAATTTTGCGCGACAAGTCGCCGTTCGCGATGGCGGTGGAAACCTCGGCAATGTTGCGCACCTGTGCGGTAAGGCTGCCTGCCATCGAGTTGACCGAATCGGTCATGTCTTTCCAGGTTCCCGCCACGCCCGGCACTTGCGCCTGTCCGCCCAAGCGTCCTTCGGTGCCGACCTCGCGCGCCACGCGCGTCACTTCTCCGGCAAAGGAGCGCAGCTGATCGACCATGGTGTTCAAGGTTTCCTTGAGCAGCAGAATTTCGCCCGACACAGTCACCGTGATCTTTTTGGACAGATCGCCCTGTGCCACGGCGGTTGCGACCTCGGCGATATTTCGCACCTGGCCGGTCAAATTCGAGGCCATGGAATTGACGGAATCCGTCAAGTCTTTCCAGGTGCCGGCCACGCCCTTGAGTTGCGCCTGACCGCCCAATTTGCCCTCGGTGCCGACCTCGCGTGCCACGCGGGTCACTTCTCCCGCGAATGCATTCAACTGGTCCACCATGGTGTTGATGGTGTCCTTGAGCTCGAGAATTTCGCCCTTCACATCGACGGTGATCTTCTTCGACAAGTCGCCATTGGCGACGGCCGTGGTCACCTCGGCGATGTTGCGAACTTGACCGGTGAGATTCGAGGCCATGGAATTGACGTTTTCGGTCAGGTCCTTCCACGTGCCGGCGACACCGAGCACGTTCGCCTGTCCACCCAATCGGCCTTCGGTGCCCACCTCGCGCGCCACGCGTGTCACTTCGGACGCAAACGCGTTCAACTGGTCCACCATCGTATTGATGGTCTCCTTGAGTTCCAAGATTTCCCCGGACACGGTCACGGTGATCTTCTTCGCGAGATTGCCGCTGGCAATCGCAGTCGATACCTCGGCGATATTGCGGACCTGCGCAGTCAGATTGGACGCCATGGAATTCACGTTGTCGGTCAGGTCCTTCCACGTGCCGGCGACGCCCGGCACCTGCGCCTGGCCGCCCAGGCGGCCCTCGGTACCTACCTCGCGCGCCACACGTGTCACTTCACCGGCGAATGCGTTGAGTTGGTCCACCATCGTGTTGATGGTCTCCTTGAGCTCGAGGATCTCGCCGGAGACATCGACGGTGATCTTGCGCGACAAGTCGCCGCGTGCCACGGCAGTGGTGACCTGCGCGATGTTACGCACCTGCGCCGTGAGATTTCCGCACATGGCGTTGACTGAGTCGGTGAGATCTTTCCACGTGCCTGCTACGCCCGGCACCAAAGCCTGCCCGCCCAGTTTTCCCTCGGTGCCGACTTCTCGGGCGACGCGAGTCACCTCCGAGGCGAAGGAACGCAACTGGTCCACCATGGTGTTGATGGCTTCCTTCAGCTGCAGTATCTCGCCGCGCACGTCGACAGTAATCTTCTTGGACAAATCGCCGTTGGCGACGGCGATCGTGACTTCCGCGATATTGCGAACCTGTGCGGTCAGGTTTGACGCCATGGAATTCACGCTTTCGGTCAAGTCCTTCCAGACGCCGGTGACTTCGCGAACCTGTGCTTGGCCGCCGAGCTTGCCGCCGGTGCCGACTTCGCGCGCCACGCGCGTGACCTCCGAGGTAAAAATGCTGAGCTGCTTGATCATCGTGTTGACGATGTTCGCGGAGCGCAAGAACTCGCCCTTCAGGGGCCGCCCGTCAACGTCCAGCGGCACGGTCTGCAGCAGGTCGCCGCGCGCGACTGCAGTAACCGTGCGGGTAACGGCAGTGGTCGGCCAGAGTAAATCATCGATCAAGGCATTGACGGAACCTTCCATGTCGGCCCATGCGCCATCGGATAGCCCGAATCGCACCCGTGTGCGCGTCTTGCCTTGTTGCCCTACAACCTCGCCGACATGCTCGAGCTGCTGCGCGATGCGCTGGTTCGCGGCGACGATGGTGTTGAAAGCATCGCAAACCTTGCCCGCGACACCGATCTGGTGGCCGGGCAGCCGTACCGAAAAATCTCCGGCCTGCATGGCATGGAGCGCATTGAGCAGTTCATGTTGATTGAGCTCGGGCGCGCTCGCATGATCGTTGGCGGGCGTCTTACCCGCACCCTTCTTCGAAGCGCCGTTTCTAGATTTCGCCAATGCATTGCGTGCTTTAGCATTGCGATTTCGAGCCCTAGCGCCAGTAGCAGCAGTGGCGGGGGAATTCTGATCCATGGTCGGTCTCCGAGCTCACAAGTCGGCCGCGAGGCAGCGTTCTTTTCATCCCATCAGCGCGCAAAAAGCAAACGCCTAGCAGATCTGTGTCTCGCCGTTCACCCGGCTTTTGTAGACACGCATACGCCACGAAAGCTTGGCAAAGCGATCGGCGAAAGTCCAAATATCCGCGTGGCCAGAGTTCCGAATTTGGTGTAGGAAAACTCCGACATTCGGCGGGGTAAGTGTGACCGCCGAGTTCCTTTTCCAGGCTGCGGATCGCCGAGGACAGCGCCGGCTGAGAAACATGGCAAGCCTCTGCGGCCTTGGCGAAATGTTTTTCGCGCGCAAGGGTCACCAGATAGTCGACCGGTGCTCATGCGACCATCTTGCCGCAAATCCGCGGAATCTTGCCCAAATATTCCACAGCGTTTAGATTGGCCAGCCTTTTTGAAATTTACCCAAGCGCGGAGAAATCAATGACCTTGCCTCGTGAGATGACGGTGGTGGAAATCGCAGCGCCCGGTGGGCCCGAGCAATTGAAGACGGCCGTCAGGGCGGTTCCCAAGCCGGGCGAAAATGAAGTCCTGGTCCGCGTGGAAGCCGCCGGCGTCAACAGGCCGGACGTCATGCAGCGCCAAGGCCGTTACCCGCCGCCGCCCGGCGCATCCGACCTGCCCGGCATGGAGATCGCGGGAGAGATCGTGGCATTGGGACCCAACGTATCCGGCGTCTCGCTGGGCGACAAGGTGACGTCCTTGCTGCCCGGCGGCGGTTATGCGGGCTTCGCCATTGCAGCCGCGCCCTTAGTGATGCCCATACCCAAAGGCCTCAGCATGGTGCAAGCGGCAGCGATACCGGAGACCTTCCTCACGGTATGGACCAATCTGTTCGAGCGCGGCCGGTGCAAAGCAGGAGATGTAGTTCTTATTCATGGCGGCACCAGCGGCATCGGCACGACCGCGATTCAACTCGCCAAGGCGTGGGGTGCCCGGGTCTTCGCAACGGCCGGTTCTGACGCGAAGGCGCGGGCCTGCGAGGAGCTGGGCGCTGCTAGAGGCATCGACTACAAGACTGAGGACTTTGTCGAGGTAATCCGCGCGGAGACCAAGGGCTATGGGATCGACATCACGCTCGATATGGTTGCGGGCAGCTATGTGCAGCGCAATCTGGATATTGCAGCCGTCGAGGGGCGAGTTGTGACGATTTCACTCTTGGGCGGCTCGCGCGCGGAAATCAACGTCGGCATGATTTTGGCCAAGCGGCTGACACTCACTGGTTCAACGCTGAGATCTCGAACCGTCGCTCAGAAGGCAGCGGTCGCCGAGGCCGTGCGCCAAAACGTCTGGCCGCTGATCGAGTCAGGCAAAGTACGGCCGGTTATCTTTAAGACGTTTCCGCTGGCTGAGGCCAGCGAAGCGCATCGACTCATGGAATCTTCGAGTCACATCGGCAAGATCGTGCTCACGGTGTGAGGTTACGCGCCTAGGATGGTGCCGACATCAAGGCCCGCTTCTGCGCAAAACTGCGGCGCAAGTAACTTCTTGCCGCTCTCGTATCTGAGTTTGAACACCTCGATCTGGCCGCCCTGAGCTGAGATTCTCACGCTCTGCTCTCCGATGGCGGTGACTGCACCGATTCGGCCCTTGACCTGCGAAAAACTACGTGCGGAGTGCTTACGGGCATCATACAACTGAAGTCGTTTGTGGTTGAATAATGTCCACGCCCCGGGCGCCGGATCACAGCCGCGGATCAAGTTAAAAGTGTGATCGACATGCGTGTGCCAGTTGATGCACGCTTCCGCATCCCTGCACCAGCCTTCATAACTTGCGCAAGACTCATCCTGCATGATGGATTGCGAGCGTCCGTTCACGACCATCTCCGCCGCTTCCAACAGCGCTTCGACGCCCATTGGAAACAGCCTGCCAAAATAGACTTTGCCGACAGTTTCGTCGGGGCCGATCGGCGTCTCTTTCTGCAAGATGATCGGACCTTCATCGAGGCCGTCCACGGGCCGGAAAATGCTCAGCCCCGTGCGGGTATCGCCCAAGATAATCGGCCAATTGATCGAGCTGGGCCCTCGATAGCGCGGCAACAAGGACGGATGAAACTGAATCGTCCCGTGGCGCGGGACGGTTGCGAAATCCTGCGGGACAAACTGCAGTACATAGGCCATGACGGCAAGATCCACATTCAGGACTTGCAGCGTTTGGCGCGCCTCCTCAGTCTTCAAGGAGGGTAACGCGTAAACTCGGATGCCGAGCTGCTCCGCGCCAAGCCGCAGCGGGTCGGGTGCCTCGCCGGGCTTCTCAGGCGCACAAAAGACACCAGCCACGTCATGGCCGCTTTGCAGGAACGCCTCCAGCGCAGCTTTGCCAAAGTCCCTTTGACCCACGATCGCAATGCGCATTATCTCCCTCCTGATATCTCATATATCATTGATTTTAAGCGTACAATCGCGCGACCAAGAACAATTATTTAGGACGCCTTTAACACCTCAGAATACCCGGTATTTGGAATTACATCGATGACTCCGAAGCCGGCTCCAATATCTGCACGATTGAAGCATATTCACGGGAGATCGACGATGTCAGGCCGAAATTTCTTGTTTGTTCCTGGGCCGACCAATGTTCCGGATCGCATCTTGAGGGCTATGGCCGTCGCCTCGGAGGACCATCGATCGCCCGATTTCCCTGCCCTCACGCATGCCTGCCTCGACGGTCTAAAGCCGATTTTCAAGACAACCACTGGCCATCCCATCCTCTTTCCATCTTCTGGTACGGGATGCTGGGAAGCGGCACTCACCAACTGCCTCGATTCGGGGGCAAAAGTACTCATCGCACGCTTCGGTCAGTTCAGCCACTTATGGGCGGACATGTGTCGTCGACTCGGATTTGAGGTCGAATTGCTCGAGACGCCGTGGGGCGAAGGTGCGCCGGTAGATCGATACTTGGCAGCGCTGGAATCGGATCGACAACACCGCATCAAAGCAGTACTGGTTTGCCAGAACGAAACTGCCACCGGTGTAAGAAGTGACGTTGCGGCGATCCGCCGAGCAATGGACAGTGTCAAACACCCTGCCCTGCTGTTGGTGGATTCGGTGAGTGCGCTTGCCAGCATCGACTTTTGCATGGACGAATGGGGCGTCGATGTTTGCATCAGCGGCTCGCAGAAGGGCCTGATGCTGCCGGCGGGATTGGGAGTCATCTGCGTCAGCCAGAGAGCACTCGATATCGCTAAGCGCGCGACCTCGAGGCGTTGCTATTTCGATTTTGGCGATATGGTCCAGGCGAACGCCACCGGCTACTTTCCGTACACCCCCTCGCTGCAGATGATGTACGCCTTGCGAGAATCGCTCAGCATGCTGGCGGAGGAAGGCTTGGAGAACGTATTCCGGCGGCACAGTTATCTTGCCGGCGGTGCACGCGCAGCCGTCATGCAGGGCTGGAGACTGAAACTTTGTGCGAACGCCCCTCAGTGGTATTCGGATACCGTTACGGCGGTTCTGGTGCCCCAGGACATTGATGCAGCGGCCGTCATCGCTCGCGCCTACGCGCGCTACAATTTGTCTCTTGGCGCCGGACTTGCAAAAGTAGCTGGAAAATTGTTCCGCATAGGCCACCTCGGAGATCTCAATGAACTCATGCTGCTCGGCGCAATCGCCGGATCAGAAATGGCGATGCTGGACATTGGGATGACCATTGAGCCGGGAAGCGGCGTTGCCGCTGCGCAAACTTACTGGCGCCAATGACATGCGGGTGGTATTTCTTGATCGGGCATCGCTCAAAGCGAAACTGCGCAAATTTGCCTTCCAAGCCGAGTACGTAGAGCACCCACAGACCGCCCTCGCGGAAATCGTGCCGCGGTTGAGCGGCGCGACTATCGCCATCATCAACAAGGTGCCGATGCGCGCGGACACGTTGCGGCAGCTGCCGCAACTTAAAATGATCGCCGTGGCCGCTACCGGCTATGACGTGGCGGATATCCCATACTGCAACGAGCATGGGATCGCGGTTGCCAATATTCGAAATTATGCCGTGCACACCGTTCCCGAGCACGCTTTCGCAATGATCCTTGCGCTCAGGCGCAACTTGCTCAGCTATCGGCAGGATGTCGAAGCGGGCGTCTGGAACCGGTCGGAACAATTCTGTTTCTTCACGCATGCCATTGGGGATTTGCACGCTGCAACGCTGGGCATTATCGGCGAGGGCGCCATTGGCCAGGGCACGGCTGCGATCGGGCGCGCTTTCGGCATGCGCGTGCTGTTTGCAGATCATCCGCCGCCGAAAATGCCGGGCGTAGAGTTCACGCCGCTGGAGGAGGTGTTGGCCCAATCCGATGTCATTTCGCTGCATTGCCCGCTGCTGCCGGCGACTCGCAACTTGATCGACATCGACGCCTTTCGCAAGATGAAACGCAGTGCGCTGCTGATCAACACTGCGCGCGGCGGATTGGTGCACGAAGCGGCGTTGATTCAGGCTCTTGACCAGGGGTTGATCGCAGGCGCCGGCTTTGATGTGCTCACGGTCGAACCCCCGAAAGATGGACATCCGCTGCTCGACCTGCGTCGTCCGAATTTTATCTTGACCCCACACATAGCTTGGGCTTCGGACGGCGCCATGCAATTTCTCGCCGATCAACTCGTGGACAACATCGACGCCTGGGTGTCGGGTAAGCCGCAACATCTCGTGACTCGCGAGCCTTGATACAATGGCCGGCGATGAAAAAACTCCTGTACCAGTTCGACACGGACCGCCATCCGTCTGTTTTTGACAATGTCGTCGGCTACGACGGCGGTGCCGATCATATATCGGCTTATGGCGGGGTGAGCGCTGCCAACGTCGGCGGCTTGGTGGAGGGCGCGATCTTTACGCGCTCACCGAAAGACAAGAAAAATACCGCCATCTTCATCGGCGGCTCCAACATGCCGCAGGGCGAGGCAGTGCTCGCAGCGATTCGCGCGAAATTCTTCGCGAAATTTCGCGTTTCAATCATGTTCGACTGCAACGGCTCAAATACCACGGCCGCCGCGGCCGTGGCTTGGATGGCGCACGGCCGCGCGCTGCGCGACAAGCGCGCGGTTGTGCTCGCGGGCACAGGCCCCGTGGGTCAACGTGCGGCAGTGTTGCTGGCGCACGAAGGCGCCAAGGTCGCGATAACTGGCCGCAAGCACGCGGTCGTTCAAGCCGCTTGTGATGCCATCAATGCGCGCTTTGGGATCGACATCGCAGCCCTCGAGGCCGCGAGCAACGTTGAACGCGAGCACTGCCTTGAGGGCGCGCAAATCGTGCTCGCGACCGGCGCATCGGGGATAACACTGTTGGACGCGAAAGACTGGCAGGAGAATGGATCCTTGGAACTGATCGCCGATGCGAATGCCTCGCCACCCGCCGGCATCGAAGGCGTGGCTTTAGGCGATCGCGGCACCAGCAGTCACGGAAAAATTCTATTTGGGGCCCTAGGCTTCGGCGCTCTCAAGCTGGCGCTGCACCGCGCCTGCGTCGCGCGCTTGTTCGAACAAAATGACCTCGTGCTGGACGCGGCGGAGATCTACGCCATTGCCAAGGAGATGGTTGGCACATGATCACGCAGCAACCACTGGAGACGTTTCTGAATGAATTGGCGAGCGCTGCGCCCACGCCTGGCGGCGGCAGCGCGGCCGCCATAATCGGCGCCATGGGCGCGGCGTTGCTGTCCATGGTCAGCAACGTCACGATCGGCAAGAAGGGGCTCGAAGCGGTGGCGACCGACATGAAAGCCGTGCGCGACGAGTCCGAGATGCTGCGCGCGCGATTAACTGCAATGATCGCCGAAGATATCGCCGCTTTCGACGGACTCATGGCGGCCTATCGGCTGCCAAATACAACCGAGGAAGAAAAGTCTCGGCGTGCCGCGGCAATCCAATCCAACCTGCGCGCCGCCACCGAGATCCCGCTGGCATGCGCACGCGCCTGCGCGCAGGTCGTCATTCTATCGCGGCGCGCCGCTGAACATGGCTATTCGGGGGTCATTAGCGATGCCGGTGTGGGCGTGCTGGCGGCCAACAGCGCCCTGCGCAGCGCCGCGCTCAACGTGTACATCAATACGCCCGCGCTCAAGGACCGTGGCTACGCTACGGCGGCGACGGCCGAAGTCGAGAAGCTGCTCGATGATTGCGCGCGCGAGAGCGAAGCCGTGTTTGAACTCGTGCGCAACCGACTCGGTTAGTGTTGCTTTTTTGTTCGCAGAGAGTGTCGCGTTTGACATCCTTTTGTCATGCTGGTAGTGACCCACGGGGGAGTTTGGGGGCATGGGCCTGGATCGCAGCTTTGCGTGCGTTGCCGGCCACAGCGCCTCGGCTCGAGAAAAAACTTCGCTGGATCGATGCTTGGTAGGAGGACCTATTGCCAGCTCACCGATTCGCTCAGTTTCTGACGGTAGATGGGCCTGACAATCCACAACAGCATGATGGCGGTTATCGCTGCACAGAAAACCACTATGACCAGGCTGAAGCGAATTTTCAGTGGATCATGGAATAAATGGTCATTCAGCAGTGGAACGAGAGTCGGGCCCACGCCCAGACCCAGGGCATTGACCACAAACAAATAGACGGCCGACACTTGCGCTCGATATTGATTTGGCGTCACTTGGTTGACGGCCATGGGCCCGACACCGTTGTAGGCGTTAAAGGTCAGCCCCGCAACGAATATTGCCGTCCACACCAGAGGAACCGTCGGCATGAGGGTGGGCAGACAGCCGAAAACCGCGATGCCGCACGCCGAAATCAAGGCGACGATAATCGGCGCGTCGTTGCGGCCTTGGCGAGTCAGGCGATCGCACAAGATTCCAGCCAGCAGCATTCCCGAGGAATTCATCAGAATGGTCGAAACACCCAGCACCTTGCCCACCTGACCATAGCTCACGCCATAGGCGCGGATGACCGCGGTGGGCAGCCACGCCGCCACGCAATAACCGCACATCGACAGCAGCGCGAGCGCAACAAAGTGCAGGCCGTAGAACTTTCTATTTAACCAGACATAGTCGAGCACCTCCTTCAAGGGTGGCTTGGGCGCCGTGGTAGTCGAAGCGTCCGATGGAGCGCGTAATATTCCGCGGCGAGCCGGGTCACGAAACGTCAGCAGCAACAGGGGCAATACGATCCCCGGCGCGCCCGTTACGATGAACACCATTTGCCAGGCGCGCACCTCACCGAACAGGGGAAGCGTGTAACTGGCACCGGCGTGGGACACGGCGGCAACCACAATACCTCCGATAAGAAACGCGATCCCTGCTCCGATGGTAATGCCGATGTTATAAACGCCGAATGCACTGCCGAGCTTGGAGCGCGGAAAACTGTCGGTGATGATGGAATACGCAGCCGGCGACAGCGCGGCTTCACCTACGCCCACCCCGATGCGCGCAATGAACAGTTGCATCGCAGAGCGCGCGAATCCGCATAAGGTCGCCATGATTGACCAGATGAAGATACCGGCCGCGATGATCGCTCGTCGGCTATGCCGATCCGACAGGCGCGCAATCGGCAGACCCAGAAAAGTATAAAGCAGCGCGAATGCCAAGCCTTGCAGCATGCCGATCTGCGTATCGCTGACCTGCAGGTCTCGCTTCATCGGCTCGACGATCAATGAAATGGTGGTGCGATCGATGAACGAAAAAATATACATCAGCATCAGAACGGAGACGCTGTACCACGCTGCAAACGATGAAGGATATGAAGACGAATCGCTACTCGCCGTCAATTCGGTGGCTTCAAACTGCGTTGCCATTGAACCCCCGGTGCGCATGCACCATGCTTATATCGTTGTTCT
The DNA here is from genome assembly GCA_041690895.1 of Gammaproteobacteria bacterium. Taxonomy (GTDB): domain Bacteria; phylum Pseudomonadota; class Gammaproteobacteria; order Steroidobacterales; family Steroidobacteraceae; genus Bog-1198. The sequence goes on along the minus strand of JBEPVT010000042.1, from coordinate 26,957 downwards.
AGGGCTCATCCCGCGCGGGAGATGAGTCGTAGCGAGCATACTCGTTTTGTACTAGCGAGCCTTGCTGATTGGGGCGCCGCTAGGCGGGCGCTGGTTCACGCTGCGCATCGGCCATTGCCACGCCGCGACGCTCTGGCCCCCATGCCACCATTAAGATAATAATCACCACCACGGTGCCGACAACGCTCGCCATGGCAAGACCGTAATTGTTGCCGTGTGCTTCCGCGATCATGACCTGTATCGGCAGATTTCTTGACGCGATAAGGTTACCAAGTTGATAGACGACACCAGGGAAAGTCGCGCGAATTTCCGGCGGCGACAGTTCGTTCAGATGCACGGGGATCACACCCCACGCTCCCTGCACCGAGACTTGCATGAGGAAGGCGCCTACACCTAAAACCAGAGGCGTACTGCCAAACGCCCAGAAGGGGATGACCGGCAGCGCCAGCAAGGCGGCGAAGATGATCGCGCGTCGCCTGCCGATGCGCTCGGATAGAAATCCAAAGCCAATACCACCGCAAATGGCACCGATATTGGCGATTGCCGTCATGAGCGACAAGGTCTTGGTGTCGAAACCATGCTGAACCTTAAGGAACAGGTTCGGGTACGCATCTTGGGAACCGTGGCTGAAGAAATTAAAGGCCGTCATGAGCGCGATCGCATACAGCGCCAGCTTCCAGTCGCGCATGATGATGGCACGTAAATTGTGCTCCTGTTGCTTGATGCGTTTTTCGAGGAATGCAGGCGATTCATCGACCCCCATGCGAATGAAAAACACCAAGATTGCGGGCACGATGCCCAGCAGGAACATGTAGCGCCAACCGAAACTATCGTAGAAGAAGTACGAGGCGATCGAGGCGACGAAGTAACCGCTTGGATAGCCCGCTTGCAACAGACCCGACACCACACCGCGCGCACGTACCGGTATGGTCTCAAAGGTCAGGGCGGATCCGATGCCCCACTCTCCCCCCATGGCGACGCCAAATAGAAAGCGCAGGATCAGAAATGTCATGAGCGATGGCGCGAATCCCGATGCAGCCTCCAAGATCGAAAAAGCCAGGATGTTCCACATCAGAGTGGGTTTGCGGCCGAACCGATCCGCGAGCCTGCCGAAGACAAAAGCGCCGATCGGACGGGCTGCGAGGGTCAAGAAGATCGCCTCCGCCACGCTTTTTACATCGACGTGGAAGGTCGCTGCGATGTCCTTGAACATGAATACCATGAGAAAGAAATCGAAGGCATCTAACGTCCAGCCAAGGTAAGCGGCGACAACGACATTTTTCTGACTTTTGGTCCACTGCATTGGCTATCCCCCTCGCGCCTTCGGTCGATCCTAGCGGCGCGAGCCGCAGTTGTCGACATTATCAGGCCGCTTCCATTCTGGGGCGGTTGAGCTGAAACTTCGCTCAGCGAGTCGCCTCAAAGAAGAATCGCGCGGTGAGATTGGGGAGGTAAGATGCAGAGACCCTTGCATGAATATCCGATGCGGACGCTCGATCGCCCCGCGCCCTGCGTTGAAGTGCGGCACGGCGCCGACGGCATGGTGTACCTGACCTGTGGGCTGCGCTACGAGCCCGGTCTGCCCTCTCTCATGGACTACCTGGCGCGCGCCGCCGAGCTGCGGCCGAATACGACATTCTTGGCCGAGCGCGATAGCTCAAAACAGTGGCGCCGACTGACCTACGCTGCCGCCTCGCGCGCTACGGCGGCGGTTGCGACCTGGCTCATTCGCAAAGGCTTTGGGCCCGACACAGCGCCGCTGATGATCTTGTCGGAAAACAGCATCGACCATGCGCTGCTTATGCTCGGCGCGATGCGCGCGGGCGTCGCGGTGGTTCCCGTTTCGCCCACTTACTCCTTCGGCCAGGATCTTCGCCGCTTAGGCTACGCGTTGCAGCTCACCCGCCCCTCATTGGTATACGCCGGCGATGCGGTTCGCTATGCGCCCGCGCTTGAATATGTCAAGACCCAAGCCCCGGGCACCGCCACGATCGCCGGCGATGAATTCATCGAGCTGCTGCAAACCCTCGATGCGGCAGCGGTTGCAGCGCGCCGCCCGCTGATAAAGGACGATACCATTGCGAAGATTTTGCTGACCTCCGGCTCGACGGGCCGCCCCAAGGGCGTCATCAATACCCACGGTAACATTGCCGGCGCCATCCAAATGGTTCGTCTGATCAGCGAACCTTTCAATCCAGAACGAACCAATACCGTTGTCGATTGGCTTCCCTGGCATCACGCCTTCGGCGGTAACGCTCAGTTCAACGGCGTGCTGTCGCTGGCGGGAACGCTATACATCGATACCGGTCGTCCAGTTCCCGGGTTGTTCCAGGCCACCATCGAAAACTTAAGAGAGATTTCTCCGACCAACTTCGGTTGCGTGCCAGCCGCCTTCGGCATGCTCGCCGCTGCCCTCGAGCGGGATGCGGACTTGCGTCAAAGGTTTTTTAAAAACATGCGCGCCTTGGGGTATGGTGGCGCGTTGCTGCCGCAGCCCATTTGGGAGCGCATGCAACGAGTCGCAGTGCAGGAGATCGGCGAGCAGCTGCCTTTCGGGACCGGCTGGGGTATGACAGAAACCACTGCCACCGGAGTCGCGGTGTACTGGAACACCGAACGCACTGGATTGCTTGGACTCCCACAACCTGGAGCCAGGCTGAAATTGGTACCCATAGGCGATCGAATGGAATTGAGAATTAAGGGCCCGCATATCATGAGCGGCTATTACCGAGCGGATGCACTGAACGCCGCGGCCTTCGATGAGGAGGGCTATTTTGGGACTGGCGATGCGGTTCGCTGGGTTGATGCGACTCGCCCGATCGAGGGGCTCGAATTCGCCGGCCGCATTGCAGAGGATTTCAAGCTGCTGTCGGGAACGTGGGTGCAAGCGAGCATCCTGCGCCGCGACTTGGTCGAGGCGTTGCAGCCCTTTGTGAGCGATGCCGTGATCTGCGCGCCCGATCATCCTTGGCTGTGGGCGCTGGTCTGGTTGACGGCTCCCGACGAGGCACGGCTGCGCGTCGGCCTCGCGCAAAAACTTGCTGCCTTCAATCACGCCCGTCAAGGCAGCGCCGACACCATCGCACGGCTGTTGATTCTAAATGATCCTCCGTCCGCAGAAACAGGCGAAATCACCGACAAGCGCTCCATCAACCAGCGCCTCGCCATGGAGCGGCGCGCGAGCGAGGTGGTCCTGCTGTACGCGGACCATTTGGATTCGCGCATCGTCGAGCCCGCCGCCTGCGAGCCTTTAGCAACGAGCCTGTCTGCAACAGGTTCCTAAGGCGCTGCGCTGAGCACCGCAAGAGGGTTTATATGAACAAAAAGGTCTGCATGATCAGTGGATCATCCTCCGGCATCGGAGCCGCGAGCGCGATCTTATTTTCTCAGCGCGGCTGGGATGTTTGCGTGAACTACTCGAGAGATTCCAAACCCGCGGAGGCGATCGCGGCAACTTGCAGGAATCACGGGGCAGACGTTTTGGTCGAGCGCGCGGACGTTTCTGAGGATGCGCAATGCGTTGAGTTGGCGAGACGCGTCAAGGCGCATTTTGGACGCTGCGATACGCTCGTGAACAACGCGGGGACCACGAAGTTTGTCGATCTGAACGACCTTGATGGACTCAGCTCGGCTGATTTTCAAAGAATTTACGGAGTCAACGTCATTGGGCCTTTTCAGATGATCCGAGCATTCGCCCCGCTGCTGCAAGACAGCGCGAATGCGGCAGTCGTCAATGTTTCCTCCATTGCGCCTTTGATCGGTGGCGGATCGAGCGTTGCATATATCGCATCGAAGGGTGCCCTTAATGCATTGAGTTTAGTAATGGCACGAGTGCTCGGTCCGCGTATCAGGGTGAATGTGGTGGCTCCGGGAATGGTTGACTCTCCCTGGCTGAGGAACGGCCTGGGGCCGAAGCGATTTGAAGTCATGCTGCACAACTACAAGTCGAACTCGGCGCTCGACAGCCTAGTACGGCCGGAGGATGTGGCAGAGACTGTTTATTACTTGGGCGCTGTGGCGTCGAAGACCACCGGCGAAGTGCACCTCGTCGATGGCGGTCGGCGCGTCGGGCGCTAGCGAACCGCACGCCAAGCGGTTGCTTTGATAAGCTTCCGCTTTCCATTGGAGTAAATCATGCAAGGTAGATTCGAAAAGCGTGGCAATGTCGGCATTATTTGGATCAACAATCCGCCGGTCAACGCCATCAGTGTCGGCGTGCGCGCAGCCATCATTGACGGCGTTGCAAAGCTGGCGCAGGACGCCGACCTCAATATCGCCGTTCTGGCATGTGAGGGCCGGACCTTCATGGCAGGCGCTGATATCACCGAATTTGGTAAGCCGCCGCTATCCCCCGGTCTGCATGAAGCGATTAACGCCGTGGAGAACTCGGTGAAACCTATTGTCGCCGCGATTCATGGCACCGCATTCGGCGGCGGCTTGGAAGTCGCGCTCGGCTGCCACTACCGAGTCGCCATTGCCAGCGCAAAAATTGGACTGCCTGAGGTCAAGCTCGGGCTACTCCCGGGCGCGGGAGGAACTCAACGATTGCCACGCTTGATCGGGGTTGAAGCTGCGCTCGGCGTAATTGTCTCAGGTGATCCGGTTTCGGCCCCCCAGGCCACGAAAGCCGGCGTCATTGACAAAATCATCGAGGGAGATCTACTCGAAGGAGCGATTGACTATGCGCGGGATCTTGCTGGCCGCGAAGCTCCGTTGCGCAAGATTCGCGACCTGAATGTCGATGCCGACAAGCTTCCGTCCGGCTTCTTCGACGAAGCGCGCAAGCGTGTCGCGAAGGAAAAGAGAAACCTGTTTGCGCCCCAGCGCATCGTTGATGCCTTGGAAGCCGCAGCCACTGTTCCGTTCGATAAGGGCATGGCGCGCGAGCGCGAGTTGTTCCTGCAATGTGCGCAAAACAGCCAGTCGAAGGCCTTACAACATGTGTTTTTCGCCGAGCGCAAAGCCGCGAATGTGCCGAATCTCGACAAAAACGTCACGAAGCGGGACATCAAGTCCGTCGCGATCATCGGCGCCGGCACCATGGGCGGCGGCATCGCGATGAATTTCCTAAATGTCGGCATACCCGTCACGCTGCTTGAAATGAAACAGGAGCCGCTGGATCGAGGCGTCAGCGTGATTCTCAAGAACTACGAGAACACCGCGTCCAAGGGCAAGCTGACGGCGGAACAAGTTCAGCAGCGCATGGCACTGTTAAAGCCGACGCTTTCCTACGACGACTTGCGCGACGCCGATCTGATCATCGAAGCGGTGTTCGAAACCATGGATATCAAGAAGGATGTGTTCACCATGCTGGATAAGACGGCCAAGAAGGGCGCGATTCTCGCCTCGAACACCTCCTACTTGTCCATCGATGAGATCGCCGGCTCGACCTCGCGGCCCAGCGATGTCGTCGGCATGCACTTCTTCTCGCCGGCCAATGTGATGCGGCTATTGGAAATCGTGCGCGGCGCGAAGACCGCTCAAGACGCGTTGCTCACCGTCGTCGATATCGCGAAGCGCATCAACAAAGTCGGAGTGGTGTGCGGAAATCGCGACGGCTTCATCGGTAACCGCATGCTTGGCGGATACGCTTATCAAGCATCACTGATGTTGTTGGAAGGTGCAATGCCGGAACAAGTCGACGCGGCGTTGCGCAACTTCGGCATGCCGATGGGTGTCTTGCAAATGAGCGACCTGGCGGGCCTCGATGTGGGATACAAATCCCGCAAGGATCGCGATCCTGCGACTTTTGACGGACGGGTGTCCCGCTCCGCCGATCTGTTGGTAGAAATGGGCCGCATGGGACAAAAGACCCAGGCGGGATTCTATGACTACGCCCCGGGCGATCGCACGCCGCGGCCGTCACCGCTGGTGGCGGAAATTATCGAGAAGGTGTCGAAGGAGTACGGGATTGCGCGGCGAAAATTCACGGATGAAGAGATCGTTGAGCGCTGCTTTCTGGCGCTGATGAATGTCGGCTGCGACGTCTTGAGCGAAGGCGTGGCATACCGCTCCAGCGACATTGACATCGTCTACTTGTACGGCTACGGCTTCCCCGCTTATCGCGGCGGCCCAATGTTCTGGGCGGAAAACGAAGTCGGATTGAAGACTGCACTCGAAAAACTCAAGAAGTACAGCGCCGCGACCGGCGGCAAATGGCTCAAGGTATCGCCGCTGCTCGAGAAACTGGTCGCCGCGAGCAAGGGCTTCGCCAGCGTCGGGCAATAGGCATGCTTCGACCGAGCGTTGGCGCACCGCTAACGCGAAGGGACTAACTCTCGATACTTCATCATGGCATCGATGCTTGGCACCTTGCCTCGCCAGGCAACATACATGGCCGAAAGATCTTCGGTATTGCCGCGCGATAGGATCATTCGCCGGAATCGATCGCCGTTTGCGCGGCTGAGGCCGCCATGGTCGTCAAACCACTGGTAGGCGTCATCATCGAGCATCTGCGTCCATAGATAGGCGTAGTAGCCTGCCGAATAACCGCTCGCCCAGATATGACTGAAGTAGCTGGATCGATACCGCGGCGGCACAGCTGGCAGGTTCAAATGTGTTTTCGCGAGCGCTTGCTTTTCAAATGCATCGGGATCTTGCAAAGCCGCATCGGCGGTCAGTACATGCCATTGCATATCGAGTTCGGCAGCCGCCAATATCTCGGTCAACTCGTAGCCTTCGGCGAAATTCTTCGCTTTTTTGATTTTTTGCACCAATGCCTCCGGCATCGGCGTTCCTGTTTGATAGTGTTTGGCGTAATGATTGAACACGGTTGGATAGCTAGCCCAGTGCTCGTTGAACTGGGAGGGAAATTCGACAAAGTCACGCGCGGTCGAAGTGCCGGACAGGGTCGGATAACGGGTGTTGGAAAACATGCCGTGCAGCGCGTGCCCGAATTCGTGAAACATGGTCGTGACGTCGGAGAAACTGATCAGCGCCGGTTCGCCGGGCGCCGGCTTCTGCAGATTTGCGACGTTGTAGACAACCGGCAAGGTGCCCAGCAGCTTCGACTGGCCGACAAATTCAGACATCCATGCGCCGCCGTTCTTGTTGTCACGCTTGAAGTAATCGCAATAGAACAGCGCCAGAGGTTTGCCGTCGACATCGCTGACCTCATACACCCGCACATCCGGTTCATAGGTGGGAATGTCTTTCCTTTCCTTGAACGTAATGCCGTATAGCTGGGTGGCCGCAAAGAAGACGCCGTTTTGCAAGACGTTGTTGAGTTCGAAGAAGGGCTTGACCTCGGCGTCATTGAGATCGTATTTTGCCTTGCGTACTTGTTCTCCGTAGAAGTCCCAGTCCCAAGGTTGCAGGGCAAAGCCCTGCTGCGCGTCGATCACGTCCTGAATGTCTTTCGCTTCGTTCGCTGCCTTGCCGGCCGCCACCGGCACCAGGGCGTCCATAAACTGCAGGGCGGCTTCGGGTGTCTTCGCCATCTGATCTTCAAGTTTCCAAGCAGCGTGACTTGCGAAGCCAAGCAGTCGCGCGCGTTGAGCACGCAGCAGGGCGATGTGCGCGATGATTTCGCGCGTGTCGTTCGCATCGCCGCGCTCAGCACGGCTCCACGAATTTTCGAAGATGGCCTGGCGCGTCGCGCGAACGCTTAAGGAGGCGAGCACGGGCTGCTGCGTGGTGTTCTGCTGGGGGATCACGTAGCCATTGGCGCCACGGCTCTTGGCAGCCTGTGCCGCCGCGGCGAGTTGCGCATTACTCAGGCCTGCCAGCGCCGATTTGTCTTGCGTCGTGTAGGCACCCGCCTTGGTCGCCTCTAGCAGCTTCTTGGAAAACGAGTCCGATAACGACGATAGCTCCTTATTGAGTTTCTTGAGCTGTTGCTTGTCGCTGTCGGACAAGTTGGCGCCCGAATGCACGAACTCGTCGTATTGCCTTTCGACCAGGCGCCGGGACTCAGCATCGAGCTTGAGCGTGCCGCGCTCTTTGTAAATGGCAGCGATGCGTTCAAACAATTTCTTATTCAAATGGATCGCATCCTGATGCGCAGCAATCTGCGGTGCCAGCGCGGTCTTGGCTTTCTGCAACACCGGATTGGTATTTGCCTGGTTCACGCCATTGAACGTCGCCGACGCTCGAGCCAGGAGGCGCCCGCTGCGCTCCATTGCGACCAGCGTGTTCTCGAAGGTCGGCACCGCCCGGTTATTTGCAATTTGATCGATCTCGGCGAGCTCTTGCGCCATGCCAGCTTCAATCGCCGGCTGATAGTCCTCGTCCTTGATCTTGTCGAACGGAGGCGCGCCAAAAGGCAACGTGCTGGCCGTGTAGAATGGATTGGATGGTCCGAAATCGGCCGAATCCGCAGCGCCACAGATAGCCAGCGCCAGCAAACCTAGGATCGCAAGCGTTCCAATTTTGTATTTCAAGATCTTGATCCATGAGAATTAGCGGATCCCAATTATACGCCGGGCAAGGACGTCGTGATGGATCGTTGCTGCGATGCTTCGGGACGCCCCAATTTGCTTTGTGTCTGCTGTTTCGTACTTGCCCTTCGCTCTGCTTGCCCTCGCTCTGCTTTCGATATCGTGCGCGTGCCTGCAAGAATCGGCGCTCGAATGCAACGCAATAGCAACAAGCTCATGGCCGTATCGCGAGCCACTACAGCACGAGGACTGGCGTAGAATAGGGGCCCAAAAAAAATCGCAAGTGGAGAGTTCAGTCAATGGCCGTCAGGAAGCGCGCGCAGCGCATGTCGCCGGAGAAGCGGCGCGAGCAAATCTTGGATAGCGCGGTCGCGCTCATCGTCCGCCGCGGACTTTCGAGTTGCACGCTCGAGGTCGTTGCGGCGCAAGCGCGCATTAGCAAGCCTCTCATCTACAAGTACTTTCCCCGCCTTGCCGACCTTTTCAAGGCTCTGGTGGAGCGCGAGTACCGCTTTTTACGCGGCCGCGGCCTCGGCGTATTGCCGAAAAGAGTTCCCTATGAAGACGTCATCCACCACTCGAATCTGCGATCGATGGAATATCTGTACGAGCGCGGTCCGATCATGCGATTGCTCGCCAGCGACCGCTCGATTGCCGGTCTGGCGAAACGCCAGGACCGAGATGAACGCGGCGTCATCATCGATTATTTCACAAAGCGCTGCATGCAGGTTTATGGCTTCCCGCGCGATGTCGCGCGCGTCTGCTCGATCATGACGGTTAACGCGCCAATCTTGTCGGCTCGTGCGCTGCGCAGCAGCGGCATTGCCGCACACCGCGCCGCCGAGGTTTGGAGCGATTTCATCATCGGCGGCAACAATGCTTTGCAGGTGAAGTACGGCAAGCGCAAGACGCGCAGGAAAAAGTCGAATTCTTGACTGGCTGCGCGCGTAATTATAACTTGAGTCTAATAAGACCCGTTATGCAGCGCGCCATGAGTTATGCCAGCGATCGCCCATATTGCGACGCCGACAGTCACATGATGGAAACCCGGGATTGGATTGCCACCTTTAATCTGAGATCCCGACCACGTCCGGTACAAATCACGCTGGCCGTTACGCCCTTGCGTTTCTGATCGGCACCTCGACACACATGAACGCAATCATCCACCGAGGGTGGTTACCGGGCCCCCCGCTCATTAACGCCTATTGGGCCTCGCTGACTGCGCTCGACCCGTTGGCCGTTATTCTTCTAATTCATTCCCCACGGGCAGGCCTAATCCTCGCTTTGGCAATTATGCTCACGGATGTCGCTATCAATTCTGTCGCAACCTTTATGTATTGGGACACCGACGGCCGCTACGCAGTCGACTATGCCGTTCAACTCCAAACCGCCTTTCTCGGGTTTGTTCTCGGATCGGCAATATTCCTTTGGAAGTGCCTCAGTGACAAGGACTCCGCGTAGTTACCGGTTACATTGGGCAGCGAACGGCGCGCCTCCTTGTGCTGGGCTTCGAGCTTGCGGATCACGAAATCGACGACTTCACGAGCGTGCCACGCTCGCGTCCTGGGTGACGAGAAGCTCGTCCAGTTGCTCGAACGTCTCGGGCATCCCACCCTCCATGCCGGCGATGGCAGCGTCGAGAGCTTCCTTCGAGGGATAGAGTTCGTGCATGACCAGCAGTGTCTTGCCATTTTTTTCCTCGAAGGTCACCGTGGTGACGGCACCGTCATTACTTTCGTCATTGGTCCAGGCAAGGCGCGAGTGCGGTGTCACTTCAATGTACCTACCGAAGAACGCCATGGGCTTTGAGGCATCCTGGCCGAACTCGAAACGGTACCTGCCCCCGACACGAACATCCGCCTCGCAGGAAAGCAGGGACATGCCTGTCGACTTCGGTGCCCACCACCGCATGAGCAGATCGGGCTTGGTCCACGCCTCGAACACGATGCGCGCCGGGCCGTTGAAGGTTCGCGTAACGACTAGCTCACGCTCGGACTTCCGTTCCACCGTCGTGCGGCTCTTCATGGGGGTAGGCTCACTCTCTCTTGTTGCGTCCATCGACCTTCTCCTTCCGTTTCAATTCCTCGACAACCTTATCCAATTCATCGAAGCGTGCGTCACAGAGCTGACGGTACCTCTCGATCCATGCCGCCTCTTCCTCCAGTCCGCGTAGGCCGAGCTTGCAGGTCCGCACGCGACCGACCTTCTCCGTGGTGACGAGCCGCGCCTGCTCCAAAACGCCGATGTGCTTCTTCATGCCCGTGAGGGTCATGTGAAACTTCTCGGCAAGCTCCGTGATCGAAGCATCTGCACGTCCGAGCTGCTGCAGAACGCCGCGCCGGGTGGCGTCCGAGAGCGCGGCGAACGAGGCATCGAGATTGACTCTCGTATACTGAACCATACGGTTCAGTATACAGGCACGGATTGGCGGCATGCAAGCGGAGGCTGAGCGCGCGCGGTCCTGAACATTGGCTATTGAACGGCGAAGGGCGTCTTTAGAAGATCCCGATCGCAAAGCCGGCGGTGACCGTGAGCAAACCTTAGAGGTCTGCCATCGATCGATTCTTCCCTCGTCAATCCAGATCAGGGACCTAGGTTTCACCGGAAACCCGCACTACCAGTAAGTCGGCGCCGCTCGTTAAAATCCGATCGTCACGGTCGCCCGACGGGCATCAATTCGTCATGCAGGTCCAGGCAACCAATGCGTCTGGGAGAAGCTGAGCGGCGGGGGTCGAGTAGTCAGTTAAGCCGCGCATGGAGCCCGTAGGACCCTTTCCGTCGTCGTAGGCTATGTCGATTAAGTTTGCCGCCTTGTTGGACAAATTCTGCCAGCAAATTGAAGTCGGTGCCGTCCACGCCGCGATGTTCGTCGGCGCAACGAGATTCACGACGCCGCCGAACGGATGAGTGGCTGCCGTCGTACCCTGACCGCTGAGAAAGCCCGCGAGGCGCAGATGATAGTTGGCTTGGCACACCTCTGTGCCCGCGCCAATCGCAGCGGTCGCACATGTGGTGCCGGCACCTTGGATGATGCCGTTGCCGTTGCCGGCGACAATCGCTACGCCGCCGGTGGCCACAAAGCCGCGCGTGAGGACGTTTGCATCATCGCCCGGCAGTGCTTTGTAGCGGTCCTGATAACCGTACATCGCCGCCGTGTATTGGCGGTAGCTATCGTAGGTGGACTTGATCTTCTGGTTGTAGATCATCTCCTGTCCCTTCAGGACTCCGCCGAGGAGCAGTCCGATGATGACCAACACAATGGCGATTTCAATCAGGGTGAATCCCCGTTGCGTTCTCTTACTGTTCATCTTTGCGTTCCTCGAGCGTGTTTGCAAGCAGATCAGGACGTTCCTTCACTCCCGATCTAGCGGCCGGGAGCGCGAGTCCTTGATGCATCGTGTTCACATATTTCTCGCTCGCTTTGCCGAATAGCGTGACCTGCCACTCACTCAGCGCGCGGAAGATGGGTCAGGCAATAGCCGAGCTTCGAGGAACTTCAGTTCCGCCGGGGAGCGGATTTGGCCTGCGGCAACCAGGCCCCCCAATATGGCGCGCGCGTCCTCGGTTTCACCGAGATCAGCGCGCAACAGCAGGTCCATTTGGCGCACCCACGCGGGTAGTGTGGGGTCGGTCACTCGGTTGCGCAGCGCGGCCGCATAAACCATAGCCAGTGCGTTGTCTTTCAGCACATGGCGAGCCACGAAAACGCCATGCACCAGCCACGGCCAGCGCTGGTTAGGCCGCTCCTCGAAACGCCGATAAATCCAATCGAGCATGACGCGGCGCTGTGCCGGGGTGCCGGTCTCGGCATAGTGGCGCGTCGCCAGTAGCAATGGGTAACCTGAGTCGGGGTCAAGATCGGTTGTCAGATCGAACCAAGGAATTAGTGCACTGCGGTCGATGTTCGCGAGCGGCGTCGCACGACCTACCGGGACGTCGACGTTTTGCAGAAATAGCATGACGAGGTAACTTGCGAATAGGTTCTCGCCCAATGCTCCCAGGCGAACGGCTGTTGCCGGCGGCGGAGTGCCGAGATCGATGACATCAAACGTCGCCGACGGACTTTGGCGCTGGAACAGCACGTTGGCAAGCAGACAGCTGCTCAGCAGCAGCCACGGGCGAATTCGGGTGGCGGTGATGCGCATGCTCAAAACTGTTTGCGCCGCAATTCGATGTGTGCCACGGCGCCGAGCAATGCTATGTAGATCGCAGCTTGCACAAGATCCGGACCAAAATGGATGGCAGCGCCGCTCAGCCACGACGTGTCTGCAAAGCGGTCCAGGCGCGGCAGCAAATAGCCGGCAAATTCAACGTAGCGCGCATCGAAGCGGTCCAACAATGAACCGTGGTTGGCGCCCGTGTTGAGACTGAGCAGCACCAACATCGAACTCACCCTTGCAAAAAGATATAGGCAGAAAAAAGCGAACACTGCCGTAATGAATCGCCCAAGCGCGAGCGCCAACACCAGTGCCAGGCTTGCGACCACCACAGCTTCTGCGGCCAAGCTCAAGGTCCATAGCAGCCGCCCCGGCGTGCTTGGAAAAAAAGCCAGCGGCAATCCGGCCGCTAGGGCGCAGAGGATTGCTACCAAGGTCCAGCCCAGCCACTTGCCGAGGGCGTACTGCATGCGTGTCAAGGGAAGCGCAAGAAAATGATCGATGATGCGCTCATTCAGATCGCGCACAGTGTTGGCGATGATGGCCTGACCGAGAATCAGCACGATGGCGAGGCGCACGATGGCAGCATAGGTGACCACGGTTGCGCGCTCTTGATCTGTGAGCACGATTCGGTCCACGAATAGGGCGAGGGACACCGCAATCGCGATCGCGGCAAGCGCGGTCTTTCCTACACCCGTGCGTCTTGCCTCCAGCAATGTCAGGCGCGCAAGGCCCAGCACAGCGCGCGAGGCCGACGGCGTCACGGTACCTGCCACGCGACCATCAGCTTGTCGGCCACAGCGCCCCACGACACCCAGGATACGAGGTCATCGAATCGGCCGGCCGCTGCGGCACTTCCTGAGGGGTCGCGCATCACGAACGCCAGAGGGATTCCCGCACCGGTGAGTTGCCCAGCGTTTTGATTTTCATCGAGCGAGTTACCGAGCTTGTCGTTTCCCGTCTGTCCCTGCGACCATATGACCGCCACGGCATTGAGCGCGAGGGAATTGGGATTGGTGCCACAACGGTTGAGACCGACACCCATACCAGTGAGGGAGCGGCAGACGAACAATCCATGGCCGCCGCCGACGGCCGGAGGCGGGGCGAGCGCTGCGCCGACTAACGAACGGGTGGTTGCGCACGCAGTGCCCGAAGCGAGCTTCGCGGTGGTCAGCGCATTGCATTGTGGGGTACCGAGCAGACGCGCCACCGAGTAGCGAATGGCGCGAGGGTAATTCTTGACGCCGGAGTTGTCGACTACACTGCCATCCGCCCAGCCATCATTAAGCAATCCATTGGCGTCGAGATTGGGCAATCCGAGCGTGACGGCGGGCAGCAGGCCTGCGGCCACCGTACATACCCCGGGCACCGCCGTCGTTGATTCGATGCCGTTGCCACCGACAATCGCAGGACACGGAAGGCGAGCGTTGGCCGTGACGAAGGCCAGCAACGCGTCATCCGCATCTTTGAGTGTGGTGCGGGTATCCAATAGTCGGCGCTGCTGCAATTGCTGCGACAGGGAGACTACGAGGCCGGTCAGCACCAGCCCTAGGATCACCATGGAGATGGCGACCTCGATCAGCGTGAAACCTCGATGTGCATATTTCATACGGTACCGTTAGCCGCCATTTGCTTTCGCCATTGCCATCGCCGCGAAATACTCAGCAGCTGTGATGTAGATCAAGCGATCATTGAAAGTGAACGGCTGTTGGTAGTAGGACGGCTGCGGACCCAGAGCGGTGCTCGGCGCGGCATCGATGAAGGTCCATAATAGGCCGCTGGCGACGGTATACGCCGCGTTGTTATACGTCCCTGGAATACATGGTTTGGGACAGGCGGCCGTCACCGTCAAGCTTTCGAGATACGCTGCGGGTGAGCGGTCGTTGGGCGACACGCGTTGCTGTGTGTTGGTGACCGGAGGTCCGGGCAGGATCAGCACGATGGCCACTTCCTTCGACAGCAAATTACCACGCTCATCGACCACCCGGAGCCAAGGGAACGGCACGACAGATTTACACCCGCCCACGGTGTATCCCGGCCCCACCATGCTCATGTCCAGCTTGGTAACGCAGGCGACTCCAACAAGGTTGGCCGACACGAACATCCACGGAATCGCGCCGCCCTCATCGTCCGCGGTGCTCGGACCTGCGAGTCCGTAGCTCAGGAATGGAAACCGTCCGAAGCAACGCACCAGCAGCGATTTCGCAGGAGTGTATGCGGCAGCAGGATCGCTCAGCGCCGCCCCTGGCGCCCAAGCGCTCGTCGCGCATAGGGATGCCTTGTCCTGTCCGTTGTAGGTGACTCCTGCCGTGGGTAAGTCCGGAGTGAACGATATTTGTCCAAGGATCCGGCTGATCGGAGGCGGATCGGCCTTCGGGTTCCCCGCGTGAGCGAGGATCGCCGCCTTGGCATCGATGAGTGTCTGGTAACCTCGGTCGGTGGCCGCGTTATGGACTTGCCATAGCGTTAATCTCGGCGCCAATACGATGGTCAAGATCACAATTAGCGTGATGATCATCAACAATGCGGCTGCCCCGCGTTGACGATGAAACGCTGCTCTGCTCGCTGGGTGAGATCGTGACATCATTTCGTTTTCAGCGCCGGGTGACGGCCCCGGGCGGTAGCAAGTCTTCGACTAGCCCTTGGCGAATCGACTGGCCGGGCCGAATCAGGCGAGTCTTGTGGTCTTGATTGATGAGCCACACATTTCCATTTCGGTCGGTCCACGCGGGCTTGTCGTGCGCGGAATTTTCGACGACCGCGCCATTGACCCACACGGCGCGGCCCTGAGTGCTGGAGCTCAAGGCGCCGTTTACGACCAGTCGTTTACCCGGAACCAATCGGCCGCCGATCCGCGCGTCGGCTGCAGGTGACGATGTTGCCGCGAGTTCAGCGCCGCGACGGTTGCGGCGTTCAGCGGGTGAAAAGAAAATCCTGCCGATAGGTGGCTTCGCCACACTCGCGTGTTCTTCGGCGTGACCGGGCGGCGCAATTCCGAGACACACCGTACCCGCGAGCACCACTGCCAGTGCGAGCGCCAACTTAGGGCGAGGTGAGTGGCGGCGAAGCCGCGACAGCGTGTGGGTGCTCATCCTTCGGGTCCCGATTGATTTGCGGTCAGTTCAGTGTTGCGCGGCGCAAACTCATACCAGATCAGCGCGCAGTGCACACCGAGCGATTGAGCGTCGTTGCCCGACTGAATGTTGCGGATGACGGAGCACGCTTCTTGCGCGGTGGTGCCCGGCACGTGTTTTTCGATGGAGCTCATGAGCTCGGCGAATTCATCCTCGTCCTCTGCCCTTGCGCTGAAATCAAGGCGATGCGAGACCACCCGAAAAGCGCTAAGTTCAGCGGTCTCGGACCCTGCAAAAAGCACATCCTTGCCGATTACGTAGTCATCGATCACCGCTCCGCGCGTCGTGCGCAGCGCCGTCTCGAACCAATCCCCCGCGACTGCGCGATCGAAGCGCACGGTGAGTCCTTCACGCACGAGTTGCTCGTATCGGTCTTTATAGGTATCGATCAGTTGCCGATGTTCGTTGGCTTGATCAAGGCGTGCTCTGGCACTCTGCACAGCTTGCGCGGCCAGTACATTGCGGTGTTGCGCGGCGGTTCGGCGTGTATTCGCGAATGCAACTGCGAGTGCGCAAACGACGATCGAGGCGGCACACAATTGCAGTGTCGTCTTGAGCGCGGATTTTGAATAAAGCGAAGCTTTCGAGGACTTCATGGCGCTCTCATGTTGCTTGCTTCGGTACGCGGGGTATGGTCACGATCACACTGAATTCCGTTTTCGTGTTTTCGACATCCTTCGGGCGCGCGGCAAGGGTTCCGCCGGGGGCGATATCAAAAGGCAGCCTCTCGATGTTTTGCCTTCCATTGAGTTCGCGGGCAAGTGCGGCGGCGAGTCCCGTCACCGCTGAGTTCGCATCCGACTTCAAAATGTTTGCGCCGCTACGTCCTGCCACGCGCAAGACAATAGTGTCCGCTGCGACGATGGACGAACCCTCGGGCGGCGTTGCAACTGCCTCGCCCGCGGCGGAAGGCTCGCTATAGGACCACTCCAGCAGATCAATGTCGAGATCCGGGAAGGGCGCAAGAGCGGCGGCGATGCGCTGCATGAGGCCGGCGGCGTTGACGCTGCGCGCCAGCAATCGATCGCGTGACTGCACGACGGCGCGCATTTGTTGTGGATCTAGGTCGGTCTTCGGCGCCGAACGCTCGGTGTTCTCCGCGGTGACATTCACGTGATTGGCAATCAACTCGGCCGTGCTTGCCAGATCGTTATTCGCCATGGTGGCAATTTCGGTAAGTGCGATGTAACCGATGCTAACGGCCGCCGCTGCTACACTGCCGCACAATGCGACTCGGCGGTAGTTTGCTCGCCGGCTTGCGGCCAGCAATGAAGTGCCCGCGGCGCAACCAAACCCGTGTTCCCGCAAGGCGGCGTGATTGAACAGCAGCCACGAGGAATTCGCGCTGTCCAGTAGCGTCGCAGGAGCGTTTGGAACAAGTTCGCGGGGCTGAATTTGCACGAGCTGCGCAGTGCGCAGGTTACTGCCCGGGATCATGATAGGAACGGCGGACGGTTGCGCGTCGATCACCACGATATGCAGCATGCGATTGCGGCTTTGCACGCCCCACAGTCGGGTCATGGTGAGGTACTGCAGCGTCTTGTCGATTTCGGCTCCCACCTGCGTATCGCCGGCATTCGAATATGCACACAGCCGAGAGAATCGCAGACCAGAGGGCGACACAAACGCGTGTCGATATCCGGCGGCGGTACGAAGCACAACGAGGGCATCCGACATCGCCGGTAATTTGAGATGCATCGTCAGCGCCGGCATCAGCGCGCCCAGACTAAAAAGGCCGCGAACGTTCAGTGCATGCCGTTCGAGTGCGTCGAGCCATGGCGCCAGTGCTTCCGGATTGATGAGAGCGTACAAGATGCGCGTCGTGGTTTTCGAGCGGCGCCGCGCAAAATTCCGAATGAACGCGTAAGGACGCGATCGGTGCGGCACCAGGGCGCGATAGCTGGTGGTTCGATAACGCTGCTCCAATTTGCGAGTTAAGAGTAAGTTCAAATCCTTGCGCCCCAAGCTCGGCACGGTCTCCGCTTGATAGGCCTCGGCCTGCGTGTCGGTAATCACGAAGTAACGGTCGTGGCGAAAACGCTCCAGATGCGCCTCAAATTGACGCAGGCTCTCGTCATGAGTGCCTCGATCGGCCGACATATTGCGCGGGATGGAAATGGCTGCCGTGAGCGCGAGGCCGGTGCCCAGTTCGCGGTAGCAATCGAGCGCTACGGCCGTGATGCAAATGTAGTGATTGCAGGCTTTCATATCTTGAGCTTCGAGATCGTGTCGTAGAGCGGTCCCAGCATGGAGAGAATGAGCCAGCCGAGTATCGCGCCCATGAACACGGTGAGGACCGGTTCTACGATGGCCTTTAGGCTTTCGATCGATTCGGCAATCTCTCGATCGTAGAAGTAGCTGACATTGGCGAGAGATTTATCGAGTTCTCCTGTCTGCTCGCCGATGCGCAACATTCTGATCACCAGCTTCGGGAACAGTTCCGCCTGTTCGAACGACTCGGCAATGGTAAGGCCTTCTGCAATCCTCGCTTTGCACTCCATAACCGCCTTGGTGAGAACACGATTGCCGGCGGCACCTGCCGACAGGTCGAGGGCCGCGAGCACCGGCACGCTGGATGCATACAGCATGCCGAGCGTCGAGGAAAAGCGCGCGAGCGCGATCTTTTTCAGTGTTATTCCAATGAGCGGTATGCGTAGCTTAAGGCCGTCGATTTGAGTACGCAGCGCCTCGGACGCGAAACTCAGCACCAACCCAATAGTGATGCCGGTTACCGTGGGTACGGCCAGCACCACCCACCAATGATTGACCAGGAAACTTGAGATGCCGAGGAGAATCTGCGTTTGCAGCGGCAGTTCGCCTCCCGACATCGAGCGGATGAATCCCGATAACTGAGGCACCAGATAGATCATGAGAAACAGAAAGACCAAGGTGATGATCGTCAAGCCGAAGGCGGGATAAATGAGCAGTTTTTTGAAACTCGAACGCAGCTCGTCCCGCCACTTGATCGAATCGGCCAGCTTCCGGAAGGTTTCGGGAATATTGCCGGATTGCTCGCCGGCGCGAACCAATGCGACGAAGGCGCTATCGAAGGTCTTCGGAAAGGCGGCCAATGCATCGGCGAATTGCGAACCGGATTGGATGGCCTCGAGCACGCTCGCGATGATGCCGCGGAAACGCTGATTTTCGACTTCATCCACCAAGTCCTTCAGCCCATCTAGCAGCGAGATCCCGGCGCGTGTTACTTGCGCGAGGTGCATACAGAACGTGATGAGATCCTTCGGCTTGACCGCGCCCCGCCATGAGGCGAAAAGCGGTGCCGTAGTTCTGGGGTGTGCTTCAATCATTTCCAGACGAAGCTGCGTCAATCGCGACTCGAGCTCGGCCAAGTTGATCGCTTCGGTTCGACCGGCGCGCACCTGTCCAGTTTCGTTCACTGCTCTGTAACGATACATCGGCATGGGAGCTTACTGCGCCTCGAGAGACGTTAAATCTATGCTGCGCGCGATTTCATTCAATGTGGTCGTGCCGTCTGTCACACGGCGCACGGCGTCCTGCGCCAGGGTTCTCGCACCTTTCTGCGCCGTAAGATTGCGCATTTCCCGAAGTGTGGCCCGTCGCGCGACCAGTTCGTCTAGATCGGCGTCGAAGCGCACCACTTCCATCAACGCGATCCGCCCGAGGTATCCCTGCTGGTCGCAGTCGTCGCAAGCGCCTGCCTCGTAAAGCGGGTGAGAATGACTCGGATCAAGTCCCAGCAAGCGGCATTGCGCCCCATTTGGTTGGTAGGGCTTCTTGCAGGTGCGGCACAACTTGCGCACGAGCCGCTGAGCGACCACACCGATCATGTTGCCGGCGAGGGTTTCCGGATTCAATCCCAAATCCAACAACCTTGCGATAGCGCCGAGCGCCGAGTTGGTGTGCAGGGTGCTGAACACCTGGTGACCCGTCATCGCGGCTCGCAGCGCCATGGCGGCCGTGTCCGAATCGCGAATTTCGCCCACTAAAATGATGTCCGGATCCTGGCGCATCATCGAACGGATTCCGTTGGCAAAATCGATCTTGAGACCCTCGGCCAGACTCGTTTGCCGGATCATCGGCATCGGATATTCCACCGGGTCCTCAAGGGTCATGATGTTGACGCGCTCGGTGTTGAGGGCAGTCAAGATCGAGTACAGCGTGGTGGTCTTGCCGCTGCCGGTGGGGCCTGTGACCAAAAGAATGCCATCGGGACGTTTGATCATGAGCTGCAGCGTCTCGAATTGATCCGGCGCTAGTCCCAGCGCGTCGAGCGCGACTAGGCTCTGAACTTTGTCCAGAATACGAAGTACCACGTTTTCGCCGTAGGTGGTCGGTTGCGCGGCAACGCGAAAGTCGATGTACCGACCCTGCAAGTGCAAGCTGATGCGTCCATCTTGAGGGGCACGAGATTCGGCGATGTTCATCCCGGACATCACCTTGATGCGCACCAACATGGCCGACCAATATTTCGAGTGCAAAGCGCGGATTTGTCGAAGTACCCCGTCGATTCGATAGCGGATGCGAATGAACCCTTGTTCCGGCTCGAAATGGATGTCACTGGCACGGCGCGATACCGCGTCGCCGACGAGTGCGTCGATTAGTCGCACGATGGGCTGCGTGTAGCCTCCATCCCCGGTGCTCAAACTCTCGTAGTCAACTTCACCGGTTTCGATTTCATTCAGGATGCCGTCGATCGACAACTCGTGTCCGTAAAAAAGGTCGATGGCGCGTGTAACTTCGGCTTCGGAGGAGATTTGCGCCTCAGCGCTGATCTCACCCCCCAACATTTCATTCAGTTGATCCAAGACCACGACGTTGTTTGGATTGCCGACCGCGACGGTGAGAACGCGGCGGGAGCGATCAAGCGCCACGGGTAACACGCTGAAGCGCAGGGCAAAGCTTTTCGGAACCAACGCGAGGGCGGCCGGATCGGCGACGACTCGGGAAACGTCGATATCGGATTGGCCGAGATTTTCTGACAGCGCTTCGCGGAGTGTCGCTTCACTCAAGAATCCCAGTTTGACGAGAGTCTTGCCCAGCTGCGCGCCGTTGCGTTTCTGCTCGATGAGCGCGATTCTGAGTTGGTCCTCGCTCAGAATGCCGCGTTCGCGCAGAATCTTGCCGAGCGGACGCCTTGGCGCAGCGGGTGCGACGGTGGCGGGAACGGCGCTCATGGCGACTCCGGGGCGCTCCGTGCAGGAGACTCGACGCGTGCCTGCAGCTGACTGATGCGTTGCTCAAGGACGTTCAGATCGATTTGTGCCGGACGTTGATGCGCGAACACCAGCGCTTGTCGATAGTAAGTGAGCGCCATGGCGGAGTTGCGATTCTGATCGAGACTTGCCGCGACATCGAAGGCCAAATCGGGATTGCCGGGATCCTTGCCCAAAGCAGTGAAGTATTCTTGTGCGGCCGCGCTCCAGCGTGCATCCGCGGCGTACACACCCCCCAACGCAGCATGCAATGCCGGACGGCCGCCGTCATCGCCGGCGATCAGGATTTTCAGGCGGCTCTCGTTGGATTCGCCCGTTGCCCCATCGGAGCCCAGCATCGCCATCGCAGCAGTTGCGTCCGGGTTGCCGGGTTCAAGCCTGAGCACTTGAACATATGCGGCTGCTGCCGCTTTCGATCTGCCATCCCGGGCAGCCACGGTCGCCGCACCGAGCAGAGCATCGACATTGTTCGGGTCGAGCTCGAGCGCTGCAAAGTACTCGTGCTGGGCGCCGGCAATATCGCCGGCGGATAGCGCCCGGTATCCTGCTTCCACGTGTCGATCGATCGTCGATGGACCTTCGCTTCGGCTGACTGACAGAGTAGCCAAGGGGCGCGAGTCGGGTGTCTTGGTCGAGGCAATGGTGCGCGCTACTGTTGTGACGCGATGTGCAGATGTCGCGGTGGTGGCTTCACTCGCCGGCGTTGCCGGGTCGCGCGCTACGGTCGAGCGCAGCCGCTCATTTTGCAGATCGATTTCCGGCGCGTTGCCGGCATAAGCAAATTGATCGGCAGGACGCCCCGCAGACACTTGAACCGCGCCAATTGAAGCGGCCGGTGTACTGTCGGTACGCGTCACAGCTTGTTGCGGGCCGCCGCGCTCGGGATAGACGGTGTTCGAGCTGGATCGCCATAGCCATGCGCCGACCATTCCCGCGCTTGCGAGCGCGATGAGCGTCGCCAGCGGCCGCGCGTATCTTTTCATTTGCGCTACGGCGGGCGCAACAGCAACCGTCGCGCGTGCACTTGGCGCCGCTACCGTTGCGCGCGAGAATTCTGCCGTGGAGCCTGTGTTCGCGGACGCCGCGGCGAACTCCTCCGTGCGTGCGGCCCTGCTTGATGGATCGTGCTCGGGACTCGGCCGAACATCCGCAATGTCGCCAACGAGCTGCGGATCGATGACGCTCTGCTGAGCCGCAGCGATCTCGGGGGTTGGCACCAGCGCCAACGGGCGCTGTGCTAGCGGATTTGGAGCGAGCAGCTCCAGGGTCGCGCGCGCATCAAGCGGATCTTCCTCAGGTTCGATCGCCGCAGCGATGGTGGACTCTGTCGATTTCAGCGCATCCAGCAAAAGGCTCATTGGACTTCCACCAGCGGCTTCCTGACAGGGCCGCCGGGCAGTACACCGTTGCGCTGGGCGGCTGCCTTGAACTCGCTGTAGTCTCCCTCCAGGCTGGCATCTCGAATCACCACCGGCCGCAAGAAAATCACCAGCTCGCTTTTGGTGCGAGTGTTGTTCTTGTATTTGAACAGATTGCCAACCCACGGTATTCGGCCAAGTCCGGGAACTTCATCCGAGGTATTGTTCATATTGTCCTGCATGAGACCGCCCATCACGGCGATGTCGCCGCTTTTCACACGCAGCAGCGATTCGATCTCGCGCGTCTGGATTTCGGGAATCTGGCTGACCACCTTCGCCTGGGCCAGCGCCGGATTGGGATCGTTGACATAGTCGATGATGCGCGAGATCGTGGGACGCACGTCCATCATGACCATTCCCGACTCGTCGATAGTGGGTGTGACGCTCATGACGAAACCCACCGGCACAGTGGCTGGTGTCGATGTGTACGTAACTATCGGCGGAACGCCAAGAGTGCCGGGCGTAATTTGCACGCCGATATTGAAATAAATGCGGTTATCAACGACTTTGAGAAAGGCCGTCTGATTGTTGAGCACACTGAGCTTGGGACTCGATATCACTTTTACCGTGCCGAACGATTCAAGCAGTGAAACAGCAACCGATACATTGGCGAGGAAACTTGTTGGGGAACCCATGTACTGTAGAACGGCCAGGGCGGGCGTGGGGAGAGGCGTACTGCTCGCCGGATAGGTCACGCCGCCGGGTCCGCTGCCGGGAATGCTGCCGCCCGGCAAGGGGGCCGGACCCTGCGGCTGCTGGACGGCCGAAAATCCACCATTATTGAATTTCTGCCAATTGATGCCTTGCTGGTATTGATCCGAGAGTTGCACCTCCGCAATGGTGGCCTCGATCATTACCTGGCGGCGCGCCGAACGCAGTACCACATCTAAGAACTCCTGCACGCGGTCTTGCTGCCGGGCGGTTGCGCGGACGACCAGCAGACCGGTCTCAGCATTTGCAATGACCAAACTAGGTTCCTTGAGTGAGACAGGCGCGTTGCCGTCAGTAGCCTTGGATGCGGACGCGGACGAGGGAGCGAGCGTGGCCGAGGGTGCGGCAGCGGACGTGGGAGCGGCTGCCGCAGGTGGCGGCGCTACGGCGCTCGAACCGGCACCGGTCTGAGCGCTGCCTTGAGGAGTGGTATCGCCGACTAGCGCTTTGACGTTTGCAATCAGGGAAAACCAAAATCGATTGCGGGAGATGCCGGTCAATTCTGAAGTCGAATTGTTGTTCGCGGACTCGCCACCGCCCGCGCTCGACACCGCGCCGCTGGAGGCCTGGATTTGAGTAGCGATGTTGCTCGCGGACTTCGATTCGCGTTCGATATTGACGTAGTCGATCTTATATTGGCGTTCGAACGGCGAATCTGGCCTGACGACGATGGTCGTATCCTTGAATTCGTAGCGCATGTCGACCTGCTCGGCAATGCGACCCAAGATCTGCTGTAGTGTCTGGTCGACGGCAATAAGCGTGACCGAGCCCACAACTCGTGGGCTGATATCGAGGCTGAGTTTGGCATCACGCGCCAACACGAACAGAACGTCGGCGACTGGTACGTTGTTGACGGTAACGGTGAAAAGATCGGTCTTGCCGTTAGCTCGCGGTGTGGGCGGCATCAGGGGTGCCGCATTCGGCTGCAGCGGGGAGTCTGCGCCTTTGGCCACCGCCGTAGTAGCGGTTGCAGGCTTCGCCTGGCGCTGCAATGAGTCTGCACAGCCTGCAACAGCCATTGCCAGCAAAACCAGTGCGACGCACAGACGAGCGCGCGTGGTACCGGACACCGTCACCACATTGAGCGGGCTGATATCCGATAGTGAGCACCCGTTCCGCTCATGCGACGCCAATCCGTGCTGCCGCTCGAACATAATCTGTCTCCAAACATGTGCAACTGCCGGCAATTGACCGGCGCCGATCGTCCTGACTGCGTGAGTGAGAACACGCTCACGCTTCCGGCGAATCTCGAAAATTTCCAACACGTCTCGTCCTTCAGGCAGTATCGGCTCAATTTGACAATTCCGTAGGCGGCCATGACTCACTCTATTGAATTCGATGAGGTCACTAAGCGCTTCGGTGAGCGCATAGCGCTCCGCTGCGTCAGTTTTTCAGTGCCGACCGGCGCCATATTTGGCCTGGTGGGATTGAACGGAGCCGGCAAGACCACGCTGATCAAGTGTTTGCTGGACTTCACTTTCCCTGATTCGGGTGAAGTACGTATTTTCTCAGTGCCCGCAATCGAGGCGATGGCGCGCAGCGTGTTGGCGTACCTGCCGGAGCGCTTCATCCCGCCGTCGTATTTGACGGGCCTCGAGTACCTGCAGATGATGTCGCGGCTGTATGGTGTCGCCTTGCGAAATGAACGAATTGAGGCCGCAGTTGCCGCGATTGATCTCGATCCGAAGTACTTATCGAAACGCGTGGGCTCTTATTCCAAGGGATCGGGCCAGAAGCTTGGCATCGCAGCGGTTTTGCTCTCTGGCCGCAATCTTTTGGTTCTCGATGAGCCGATGAGCGGCCTCGATCCACGCGCCCGCGCCTGCCTCAAGGCCGAAATCAAAGCCGCGCATGGGCGCGGTGCCACCGTTCTCTTCAGCTCGCATTCGCTCGGAGATATTGAGGAATTGTGCGATTGCTTCACACTACTGCACCACGGCGAGGTCAGGTATATCGGCGACGCCGCAGAACTCTGCCAACGCACCGGAGTCGCTACGCTGGACGCGGCGTTTCTGAAAGCCGTCGAGGATCCGCACTCTGGGTCATGGTAACCGGCAGGGAGCAGGCAAAACCGGACCGAGCATTTGGGAACTGCTACTCATGTCGCATCTTGCGAACATGCTCTGTCCCAGGTGCCTGACGAAGCGGACTTTGTACAAATTTGGGTGATTGAACCGCACTCGTGATTGTGGCCACCTATAAGCTTCGACTGCAGAAAGTAGCAGTGCGAACTTAGACTTCGATCTGCGCATTCGATGCAGGAGTCTTTCGATGCAAGTTGTCAAGCCACAAAAGCACCCCAGCTATCGAAGCGCGGCACCGGACGCCCACGAACTCGAACAGGTACTGGAGCGCACCGGTGAGGCCGTCATTATCAAGGATCTGAACGCGGTAGTGACCTTCTGGAACCGCGAGGCAGTGGTCTTGTACGGATTTTCTGTAAAGGAAGCAGTCGGCCAGTCTTTGCGCAAGCTGCATGCCGCGGACCTCTCGGAAGCCGATTACGCAGCCATTCTCGAGCGCATTCGTGCGGGGATCCCGACCTCGAGTTCTGCCGATAGACGCACCAAGAGCGGCGATGCAATTCGTGTGGCTCTCAAGACCGCGCCGTTGCTGGATGCCGATGGCAAGATAGTCGGAGAGATCACGGTCGTACGGGATGTCACTGCGCTGCACCGCACAGAAGAGGCTCTGCGCGGCACGCAGGCGACCCTGCAAGCCCGGATGGCGGCGATTCGCGACGCAAACCGCAGTCTCACCCACGAAATTGCCGCGCGGCGCAAGGCCGACGCGGCGATGCGCCGTAACAATAAGGCACTGGCCGCAACCATCCGCCGGCTCGAATCGTTCCATCGCGACGGCGAGGTCCTGTCCCACATGGCTGAGTTATTGCAGTCATGCACGCAGCGCGCCGAAGCCTACTCGATCGTGCGCGAGACCGGCGCGCGACTCTTTCCCGACTCGCCCGGATCGCTATTTATTTACCGAGAGTCGCGCGATGTACTTGAACATGCCACATCCTGGGCAGGCGGCCCCGCGCCCGACGCGACGCTGGCTCCGGATGAGTGCTGGGCACTGCGGCTCGGTAGTCCGCACTTCGTCTCCAAGAAGGGAACCATCCGATGTGGACATGCGTCGAAAGACTCAGCCAGTTACGTGTGTATGCCCGTTCAGGGACAGGGTCAAATCCTCGGCCTGTTGCATGTTGCCGTAGATATCGGGCAACGCACCATGCGTCCAGCACGGGACACCGAACGTCGCTTGCGCGCGATGACCGACCGGGTCGGTCCAGCTCTGGCGAACCTCAAATTGCGCGACGCGCTACGCGAGATGGCCCTGCGCGACGGCCTGACAGGACTGTACAATCGGCGTTACCTTGAGGACGCGCTCAACCGGGAGTTACATCGCGCGGAGCGCAGCGGCAAGTCGGTGTCGGTCGTGATGGTTGACATCGATCACTTCAAGCGCTTCAACGACAAGTTCGGTCACGACGCCGGCGACTTCGTTCTCAGCGCCATAGCGCGAGTCATATCCAAAGGCATCCGCCCCTCCGACATTGCCTGTCGCTATGGCGGAGAGGAGCTTGCGATCGTGCTTCCGGATGCTGCGTTGGAACACGCGCACGAGCGCGTTGAGCAGCTGCGCCTCGCTATCCGAAATTTGAACCTCACTCATTTAGGGCAAATCCTGCCATCTCCGACCGCATCGTTCGGCTTAGCGGCCTATCCAACCCACGGAACGAATCCGGCCGACCTACTCAAAGCGGCGGACCAAGCGCTATACCGCGCCAAGCAAAACGGTCGCGACCGAATTTGTGCCGCCGGCGATGCTTTGACCGGCTCATGATCTAGTGTGATGTCCGAGAAATAACCGGAGATTTTATTTCTCCCTTTTTTCTGGTTCGCGGTGCAGTGCACCCGGGCGTGATCTGCTCGAGGGTCTGACGGCATCGAGCGAGTTTCGCCTG
>JBEPVT010000041.1:0-37544 GCA_041690895.1 Gammaproteobacteria bacterium | reverse complement strand
GGGATTTCGGTACGTCGCCGGTCGGTCGATAGCGTTGCCGCGCCGCATCAAGCAATGCTTCCGAATCTTGCCGGGCGGAACCCTCGTCTGCGGGGTCATCGAAGTCGCCTACTGCAATAAGGCGGTGATCGCGTCAACGACGACCCAACGGCTGCCGTAACGGAATTTGGAATTGCCGATTTTCCGCATCGCGGCTTGACGGTCAATCGTTCCGATCTGACGTGGTTGTTCTGTGCGCGGCCAACTCCGATCCGTTTCTCGGCACAACGTGTGAAGGAGGCCCTGCTGACGCGCCATGCCTGGACTCGAACGCGGTGAATTCATCGGCGTGGTTGGATGAATCGCTCTTTAATAGTGCGGCGATCAAACTGGAAACGATGGTCGGATGTACTTGTTGATCCAGACAACAGCATCGACTGGCGTCTTTGCTTCACCCGTCCACCACGTCATCTCGTGCCACACCAGTAATGCTATGTTCGCACCCGGCATCCAGTAAAAGACGCCTGGCACTTCGTTCCAGCCTTTTGCTGTTCTATCGAAGAATAGCACGACATATTTTGATCCGACTTCGCCATTCGCTTCCGCGCTGAGAACATGTGCCATTGCGTCCAAATCCGTTACTCGGAGGTACGGGTTGTCCTCCCCAAGACTATTGGTCGTGAAAGAAGCAGGGCCAGCAATCAAGCAGGCGATGTACTCCCATAAGGCGGGAGCCTTCCCGTCACCGCCGCTTGCCACCACTCTATTGATCCAATCACTCACGGTCATAGCGCCAGTCGCGGGTGACTGAGTTCGGCATAGATCACAGAGCCAAGGACCGTGCCGAGTCAGTCCGTACATGAGCGGTCCCGGCGCGTGCCCATTCAAACAGGGCGGTAGTACGTCGCGCAGATCGACCCCAGTCGACACGTAGTCGGAGTCTCGCGACTCGAAGATGATGTGCGCGTAGCCCGCGCGAATTCCGTCGTTCATAGCTTCCGGCGTATCCTGCGCCCATGCGGCGAGCGCAGGCGGCAATGGTTTCTCGATCTGCCGCGTCTCAACGTGACTGTCGGGAAATGAGAGTCGAACCTGTACTTTCATGCTTTTCTCTGTGCGAGTCGGTTACCAGCGTTCAAACATACGCCGTCGTGCGCAAGTATACGAGAATTCGTTGTCATAGTCGTCGCTCCCGACGCGCGGGGACGCGAGTTGCCGTTGCGCCTGAGCGGTTGCTTTTGGATGGGAGATGTATGTAGTGTGGCTGCATGCGTCCTATTCCAGCGGCCGACCGCCGACCAGCAACGCTAGTTCACCAAACTGTGTTCAACCAGCTGACGTGTCCAATGCGTCACGTCACTGCACAGAATCTCTCTGAGACGTGCGCGGAAGAATTGCGCTTAGCAGTTCGTAGGCTCGAGTCGAGCCTGGCGAGGAACGCTCGCCTTGCTAGCGAGCTCCGCCCCTAATAGGCATGTAAATCCATTGGCCCCGCAGTTCCGCTACAGGGTCACGTTACGCGCCGGTGTCGGCCCCGCACGCATACGTCATAACATTGGATTACATCAACAGGTCGCGCGGCAAGCGTAAACCGGCACGCCACGTGACGTTCCGAGTCACTCCTCGATGGCAACGAGCGGCCCGTTCATAAACGAGAGCGTTTTGTCGGCGCAAACCGGACTTCCGAAGTTCCGGCCGCTGTCGCTCTACGGTGTGCCAGCTTGGGACGACCGTGGGCAAGTTCCGCCATTTCGGTGGGCGTCCCGATGCAGGGTTCGTCCGCGCGGATCTTCTCCTTCTGCACCCCCGGTATGGGAAGGGCCGCGATTCGTGTTTGCAATTCGGATACGCGTCGTTTCATCACGGACGTCCGACGGAACTCATTAGAGACCGCGGGCCGGCCGCGTTCGGTAACTCTGGGAACCCGGTCGTATGCGATGGCGCGAGCGCAGGTGCCAATTAGGTAGTGAGAGTCCTTAAAAACCGGCCAGTCCTCTTGGCCATTTCCGCTGCCAATGACGTTTGCGCGCGGAGATCGGGGACGCAGGCGACCAAACCGATTAGCGCGAGGAGGTAACTCGCGACAACGACGCGGTCGAGGACAGCATCAGTACGAACGCGCATGGCGACCTTTGTTAATTTAAATTCTCCAAATGTGCGGTCAACTGACCACCGAAACGCGTGGGTCGACCCGCAGTTATTCCCCATCCGCCGGATGCCGCTGTCAGGCCGAATTGACAGTGAGAGTCTTCTTACCTGATCACTTATGAGTGCGTTCGACGACGATTTCCGGCGAAGCTTTCTGCAGCATCAAGCGCTACTAAACCAAAAGCAGGGCCTGTCCGATCTCAATACATCTTGGGAGCAAACTAAAGCGATGCTTGAGGGTTGGGAGCGCCAACGCAGACTAACCCTTGGCCCGTTTGCTGACCTGCTCGATTCTCAGCGTCAATACCGGGAAGCGCGTGATCGGATGATCGCCGGGAGCACCATGTCGCAGTTGGGGGGAACGGCCGACGTCCTCGAGGCGGCCCGGAAGAGCCTGGTCGCCAACGACATCAGTCGTGAGGCGGCCCACTGGTCCGCGCTCCGCAACGAATTGCTGCGCGCAGCCACGCGACCGGAGATCGGCCGGCTCTGTCAGACTTCGGCATTTGAATGGCGGGGTCAGCTGGGCCGGCTGACGACGGCGTTGGACGCAGCGGCGCGGTTGCGCGCGGGCTGGATACCAGCAGCGGGTCTGACCGAAACGTTCGCGGCGCCCGCGTTCGCGTACAGCCGGTTTTCACGGCAGACAATAGCGATGCTGCCAAATGCCTCTGCGCTAGACGCCTCTGCGCTTGAGGCAAGCCTTGCGTTGGCCGACCAACAAGTGATGGCGGCAACATCCCTCGCCGTTCGCATCATCGAGAGCGCGTCGGCGAGTTCCGGCGCGGGCGATGCGGAACCTGGTGCACTAGCACTCGACGGCGGGCCGCTGCTGATGTCAGTACACGACCGCCCCGCATTGACCGTCGACGAGGTTGCGCTTGAGACGAATGCCTCGAGCATTACCCTGTTTGGTGCGCAACAGGCGGAGCTGGTTACAGCCGGCGTCAGCAGTGACGCTGAGTACGATGCCATCCTCGGCATCTCGCCGAGCGCGCGAGGAGCCGGCCTGGCGCTGGGGCTAATCGGCACGCTTCTCGAGATTCAGCAAGCGCTGCTGATAGCAGGCGCTCCGGAGATCTTTTCCCGCACGTATGCCGCAACCAAGGGTATCGTCACGCTTCTTTGTCTGCACGTTCACGACGAGATGACTTTGGGGGTTGCGGTCGATGCCCTCTATTTCATGGTGTACGAGGCCTCAGGTGAGATGAAACGTATCACGCCGATCCTCGCGGAGCCTCTCTGTGAGCCCGTGTGGAGATTGAAACATCTCCGGAACACGTGGCTCCGCCACGATCCACAGCACGGGAAAGAGGGCGAACAGAAGAAGAAGTTTGCCGCTCTGCGCGAGGCACTCGTTTACTTTGGCAGTCCGGCGAAACCGCGGGCGCCTGCCGAGTTTGCCGCGCTTTACGAAACGCTGCTCAATCGGATGGGCGCTTTCGCTGATGATCTGTTCACGGCGGTCCTCGCAACGCACAGTGGCCCATAGTAGCGCGCCATCGGGCACAGACGCGGCCACGCTTGCAGAGACGCCCGATCCCGCGAAGCGAATAAGGAGTTTGGGCCCAGATGCCGAAGATCAGCGTCGGACCTTAGTAACAGATCCATCGCGGACGTCGGACTTCGCCATGAGGGCGGACCATTGACGGTCTCTCGGTGATACATTTGTTCCGGTGGTGATCTGCCCCTAAACACGTCATCAGATGCGGAGGTGCTGTGTTCCCCTTTGGCGCGCCACTTGCGCGTTCCGCTCCCAGGCCGTATCTTTGCCTCGATGCCAGTTTTCTAGCCCACTCACCTCCGGGTGACTCTCCCGGGCGTACGGATACTGGCAGGATCCGGTTGAGAGAGCCGGGCAGCAGCCGACAAACGGGAGGTATGGGTTTCGCGGCCCATAGGAGTCGTCATGGACGGCTCTCGGTCGGAAAAGCTTCGCGGAATTAGAGTTAAACGGCGCGGGGTCAAACGGACTCTCGACCGTTTTTCTCATTTTCCCTGCCAGAGGCTCTCAAATGTCCGACCATTCAACTTCGTTCCCCGGCCCGGTAACGTCGACCGCGGAGGCCCTCGCTGTAACAGCGCCACCGGCTTCGATTGTCGCCGAGCATATCGCTTCAGTGCTAAAGCGCCATGGCGGCGCCCTGCCTGGAACGACGGTCGCAACAGCGATTCGCAATCAGTTTCCGGACTTTTCATTCGAGCAGTACGGTGTTCATCGCCTACGGGATTTCCTGACGCGGCACGCGGCAGACATTGTCGTCATGGGCCGACAAGGAATGGATATTCTCGTTGACGTGAAGGCGAATGTAGAGGCACCGCTGGAGTTTCCGGGAAACATACCTGCGCCTGACAACCTTAAGGCAACGGCAACTTCCGGCTCCGCTGTCTCGCAAGAAACAAATGTTTGGCGAGCATTCACTAGCCCGAACTCTGGCGGAGCGGTTCGGATCGAGGTCGACCGGAAAACGGGTTCGTGGCGCAGCGTATCGCCGAGCTCTGCCTCGCACCCCGGTTGGGTCGCTGTTTCCCCTCTCACGGACTCCACTCATCGAGAGATCGCGAATGCATTTCTAGAAAACGAGTCGCGTGACGTGCACGACCTATTGAAACCGGCCTTGGACATCGCGTCATCAGAATGGTGGAGGGATCTAAGAGCGAAATTGCGGCTGAATCCGAAAGTTGCAGACGAATTTGGGGAATTCCGGCTCCTCCAAGTGCAACGGAAGCTTCGTGAGACGCTCAGAGAGAATCGACTGGACCCGGCTGCCATCGAAGCGGCTGTCGACAAGGCTACCGCACATAGTCCCAGATCACGTCGCGCCAAAATGGCTTCAACGACGCAGCCGGCACCCGGTATGAAAGAGACCGTAGCGCGAAATTCGCTTCATGCGTTGGCCTTACGCGTCGTCGCGCGCATGAATGAGTCGGAACTGCGCGAACTGCATGTTCGTCTCGGGGACGTCTTCGATGTTCTCGTCGACTAGACATCAGCTCGACAGCCGCCGTGTTCGTCGGATACTTCTTCTCCGTGCGTCTTGACCGAGACGACCGCTTCACCGCGCGCTTATTGGACGCGTGCGGATCGGCTTGGGAAACGCACGTTTATCGGTGCCCGATAGAGGACCAGCAAGGCACCAGAACAGTGGTACCCTGCATTCCGGCACTCCTGCAAGATTATGCAGAACGTCGGGCAGCAAACGGGTCCGTGCGTGCCGGCGTGGTCTTCGTCGTTGATATGCGTCCGGCCGGCGTTGCGGAGCTGAGAGAAACGCTCCTTTATAAGGCACCCCGCCTCGAGGTGGTTTCTCTCCGAGAGAAGGATCTCTACAACGGCACGATTTCGTTTTGGCTAGACTACTACGGTTGGGGCGGAAAACCACCCGCTAATGTCAGCGAAGCGCTTGAGTGGTTCAGCAAGCGCTTCCCCTCGGTGATTATTCTGCCCGGAGCGACAGAAAGCGCTGCACATCACCAAGATTTCGAACGGCCAGATTTGGTGCTGCGAGCGCTCCACTTCCTCGCGCGCGTCTACCTCGAATGGTGGGTCGCGCGGAAGGATGCTAAACAACCACTCAACAACAATGAACTACTCGAATTAACCGATCCCCCGGCTATCGCTATGAGTAAACTGATCGAGGAAGCCACGTTTGAAGTGAGTGACTCGATCCGGGAGTTCTTCTATGTGTGCCCGGACGGGAAGACGCGCAACTTCTCTTGGCACTTGAAATTGAGCTTGGCGGGACCGCGGCAAACACGCTTCCACTGGCGCGCGCACTATGCTCATGAACGCGGCGCCGCAGGCGCATCCCTTTACATCGCCCACTGCGGGGAGCACTTATAGCATCGTGCTCACTCCCCGTTTCTGATTACCGCTTCCTACGGCTCCGGCGGCACGACCCGTTCCTAACGAATGCGTCCGCATGACAACGGTCATCGTTTCCGGTTGAAGGGGTTTACAGCATGGAGTCCCAACCCAAGTCACCGCTTTGTCTGATTTCGTCTAGCAACGCCTCTGGATCGCCGCGAACCAACGTTGTGTAGCTGTTTAGACTTCGGACGAGCAAGGCCGCCGGCGTGCCCCGCACAGCATCCAAGATCAGCTTGTCGTTCGTGATCAACCAAATTGGGCAACCAGCAATACGGCCGAGCGGGCTTATAGCGTGCGCGACTTGAAGATCCCAGAGTGTGTTCATATGCTGGCGCTTACTAAGGTCGTACCCGGTCTCGATGATTCTGCTCAGTACCAGAAGAAACAGTCGAAGCGGGATGGAAAACGCGTGAACCGCGATGTCGACCAATGCGTCGCGAGCCGGCGGATCGACAGTAATGCCAACAGCGGTCGCCGCGCGCTCCACCATACTGCGTGCGTGGCTGCGGAGTGCCTCAGGGGTTCGTAGATAGGCCGCCAACCCTCTCCGGATCAACGGCTGGTCTTGCAACGCCGACCAGCCCTTTGCATCGGCCGCGAATGGAATCACAAGGTTGTCCCAGACATAAGTGACCCACGCCACTTCCTCTTGGGCTACGTTAACACTGATACCGTGGATGAAGTCAGATTGAGCAGCAAGGCCCGTGAATGTTTCCGCCTGCGCGATTGCTTGAATCAATTCCGCATATTCGCCGGGCTGATCCGCGCGGTCAGCGGGACTCGCATCAAAGAGGACATGGCACAGCTGGTCCTCAGCGTCACCCGAGAATCGTATGCGTGCTTGAGATCCGTCGTAGAAGGAAGTGTGGGTGGCAAGTCGCCGCATCGCACTCCAGCTTCGCTTGAACCCCGCGTCTTCCTCGGAAGCCAAGTGGGCTGTGAGTTCCGACACCACGTAGTAGTTAGCCTGGGCGACTATCCCGTTTGCACGCTCTGCGGCCATGAGTGCGCGAAAGTCCTGGTCGGACAGAGCTCTGTACGCGTTTGCGTCGAAGACGATATATAGGCGCGGCATCGTGATGTCAGGGTTACAGTGTGGCTGTGGGCCGCTCGAGAGCGTTGTGGCACGACGCTTAATTGCGTCTTAGCAACGCGGCGAATCCTCTGCATACTGGCGTCTCGTTCGGTATTCCACCAGTGTTCAGCATGAAGCGGAATGAGTATCCCCTCCGGTGGGTCGCAAGAGACGGAACTGTCAATGTCTGGCTCTACGACATCCAGCGGGAAAGCGACGCGGGACGTCTCACTTGGAACGTTCGTGCGTGGCCCCGAGATGCGGAGTTCACCGACGGTGGGGGAGAGTGGTACGGCGTCGGTCTGCAGGAAATCGACTTTGAGTCTGTCCGGATAGTTATCGCGAACAACCATCTTCCGGCGCAGTATCAGGGGCGCGGCGTTGCAATAGCACTCTACCCCATTCTTGCGCGTAGACTAGGACGCAGGTTGCTGTCGAGCCGCACGGCCGTAACCGATACAAACGAGTGGCGCACTCCCCGCGCGACGGAGATCTGGCGCCATCTAGTTGGTGCAGGAGAAGCCGAGGAAATTGTTGGCGCGGATTCCTTCGTAATAGAGGGTCGCCCGGGACGTGCGAGGCGTACAGCAGCCAAACCAGCGCCGGAGTGGCCCTCGCCCCCGAACGCTCTCGAATTCGAATCCCTCATGACTGAGGTCGACCGGCGCCTTCAGGCTGCTGGCATTCCGATTGTTGGTCATGTCATCACTGGTGTCAGAGAGGTGTCCAAGATACTTGCTGCCGAGCTGGAACTCACGGCATCAAGGCGGGAACCCATCCCAGATGTGTACGAAGGCGATGACCTAGTGATTCGCATTAGCCGATGGTTCGACGCACGCTACGGGGAACGCCAAAACCTGTATCTCGCGACGAAACGCGACCAGCGGGAGGAGCAAACAGAGCCGGCAATGGTGGAAAACATTAAATTCCCGCCGAACCGCTGCTTCATATGGGGAATCCCAGTTAAGGGTTCCTCACTGAGGCTACTTGATAGTAGTGGTCGAACTCATCATCGGGCGCATGATACGTTTATGATCAAGGACGGAGCAAGCGTAATTTATCGATTCGCCGGCCTGCTACACATTTCCACAAATTGGGGTTAGCAATGCGCTTATTGATGTCAGCAATTCTCCTTTCCGGTTTAATCGTTCGGAGCGCGCATGCGCAGCGGCTCGAATCGGAACAAGAAAACGTCGCGGACAACCCCTCATGGACGGCGCCGCAGAAACCGTTTCGCATCTATGGCAATACATGGTATGTTGGACCTCACGGACTCGGCGTCTACCTTATCACCGCGCCTACGGGTCATGTGCTTATTGATGGCGGCTTGCCGGCGGACGCTGCGCTGATCGAGGCCAACATCCGAACCCTCGGCTTCAAATTGCGCGACATCAAGTGGATTCTCAATTCGCACGCGCATTTCGACCACGCGGGCGGTATAGCGCAACTCCTGCATGACACGGGCGCGCAGTTGATCGCGAGTGCCGCAGATACTGCGCTTTTGGCAAGCGGCGGTCGCGGTGACGCGCAATACGGTGATAGATTTTCGATCCCGCCAGTGCATGTGACGCGGACAGTGACCGATAACGAACGCATGCACCTGGGCAATCTCGTGATAGCCGCGCACTCGACACCGGGACATACGAAAGGCAACGTGACCTGGACGTGGATGTCATGCGAGGGCACGCGCTGCTTGCACATGGTTGATGTCGCCAGTCTGTCAGCACCGAGTTACAAGTTGATCGACAACCCGAAGTACCCGGATATCGTCAGGGATTTCGCGCATAGCTTTGCGGTAGTCGCAGGTTTGCCTTGCGACATCCCGCTCGGTCCACATCCCGACTTGGTCAATTTCTGGACGCGCATGGCCAAGCGTGAGCAAGGCAACGCGAATGCACTGATAGATCCCACCGGATGTCGCACTGCCGCGGCAGATGCACGCGAAGGTTTCGCGGCACAGTTGGCGAAACAACGTGCAGGTGCAGCCGGGGTGAAGTAGCGCCGATTGTCGCCGAGCGGGGTCTTTATTCGCGCGGACAGTACCAAGCCGACGCTGCGCTGGGTATCTGTTCGTCGGATTGGTGCCGGGACGGCTGTACCCGCTGCAACAAAACTGCACCATTCCACCGTGGCTGCTGGTGCAGTTGGAGAATTGCGACTTAACGCATTCCGCGAAGCGAAACGGCGCATCGCGGGCACGACTGACATCCAGGCCGAAGGCAGTGACCACATGGTGCTTGACTAGGTTCGATGGCTCGAGGGCGAGCAAATATTCACGGCGTCCCACAGGCCCGCTTTACCGGCCCGTTGATGTCCCTTGAACTCCGGCTTCTCGCGACGATGAGGAGGTGGAGCGCCCACTTACTTGCCTTTGCGTTAACGGCGCAACAGCCCATACAGGCAGGGGGCGAATACCGGCTGTTCGAACGATCCCGGGGTGAGTCGATCTCATGGCGCAGCCTTTTCGGCTGCAGCAAGACGGAATCAACGTACGAGCGGCGTACCTTCGCCCGTACCGCTCGGGTCTAAGTACCAATCACTCTTCATCCATTCGACTGAGCGAAATACTATACTACCGCCCAAACGATTCGCGCTTGGTGCGTTGACAGTGAAGAGGACAACGAGCTTCCTGGACACACTCTTCATGTGGCAAAGGCCGTAGCATTTCGTGGGAACGAGGCTAGCAGGAGCAAACGAGTCACAGCTGCTGTCTTCAAGTGCCGAAAGCGTCCGATCAAGTTCGAGGGCAAGAGCCTGAGCACTTTGTGGCGCCCATTTCCCCGCCTTCACAGACTTGATTATATCCTTCTGCCACGCTTTCAGTGCCCTGTCAAAGCCGCTTTTGAACGTGACATGCAGACGAGGTGTAGCGTTAGGCCTAGCGAGCGGCAATTTCGATCAGCCTATGAGCGTATTGCGGACGCAACAGCGGGACGGTTGGGCACCGTGGCGGGGCCGGCCAGTCTCTGCTGCCACCGGCTGAGTTCAGCATGAATGGAGGCTGCATCAACGTTAGTGTCGGCGTTTACTGCCAGCTCCTGATCGTGT
Source organism: Gammaproteobacteria bacterium (assembly GCA_041690895.1). GTDB lineage: Bacteria > Pseudomonadota > Gammaproteobacteria > Steroidobacterales > Steroidobacteraceae > Bog-1198. The sequence goes on along the minus strand of JBEPVT010000041.1, from coordinate 27,423 downwards.
AACTGCACAAAAGTCGCTATTAGATCGTCGAGACTACATGGATCTGGAAGACATGCGATTACCTTCTTGAGCGCATCGTGCGCAAAGAGCTCGTATAGCATTGCGGGCATTTCAGCGCTCCATTGGATGATCCCTAAAAGATACTGTTGATGGAGCCATGCGCCAAATGAGCAGCCTACAGTGCGACGTTGGCTCGCTCGATTTCTTCTACTAACAATTTCCCAATCAACCCCTACGCCATACCCAGATGGTCGGGGCGTGTCAACGTACATGGCAAAGCGACTCAATGGTCTGCACACGCGTTGCCCACGCGATGAAGCCGTCAGACTCTATCGCGATAATGCGCTCTAGCACGGCCGAAAATCAGCGAGATTGATCAGAGCTGGAAACTTTTCGTAAACTAACCCCGCTTTTACCCGTAAATCGTGAATTCTTAAGCGGAACTTGCCAGTCGGATCAAGTGGAGCGTTGAACGCGCCGGCGAGCCGACGTAACCGCTCAAGGCCTCCGGCTTGGTCAACGCCAGGCGGCGAAAGAAATCCGGTCAACTCCTCGTACTCATCGATTGTTTGCAGATACTGAATTGTCGTGTTGATAAGGAGGGTCGCCACTCCGTGATGGGTCCCGCCTGTTTTGAGCCATCGTGCACCGACGACATCTTGAACATAAAAAGTGCGGTCCCATTTTCGCCCAATCATAGCCCAATATTTGTCGTCTGCGATATCGACATAAACAGTGATTGAGTCGCGGTTATCTTCAATCCGGACGGTCAACTCTGCATCTGACCATCGTAAGCAGAGAGGCATAGTCTTTGGCATAGGGAAAGCTACGCGATTTATGCTTTAGTGGCGGCGAGCCACCGCTCGGGGAGAAACTCGATGATGGCCGACTAGGCATTTGAGACGCGGGGTAGTCGTCGTGGTCGCTGTAATCAACCCTGAACCCTCGGTGAGCATGACGACAACGAACGCGGACGGAGCCCGGAACGAGACTGCCGCTTGTACTGGTGAAGACGTAATCGACGCTTTTTATTCGCTGAGCAACACAGAACAAAATCACGTCCTAGGCAGACTCGGCGATATAGTACCAACGGTCGCACTCTCGCTTGCGTTGGCATGCCGCCAAAACCTTGTACCTCCATCGAGCGAATGGGTAGAGCGAGCTGGTCGAGACGCCGGTTATCGCGCACTCCTCCGATACGGCGCCCCCGCGCCCCCGTTGCATGAAATCCTGGAAATTATTCTAGCCTCCGCCGCCGGCGCAGACCGGAACGAGTAACGCGCGCTCTCAGATCCGATTGTCTGCTCGTAGCTACTTGGACTCGTTCCGAGTAGCAGCGATTTTACGAATGCCGTCGGCCGCGTCAGTACCGGACCCAAGTAGCGGTTGCACAAGTTCGGCGACAGCCGGGGTGAGCAAGCGATGCTCCACAGCAGTGCGAAGCAGTGGCGAAACTCCGCTCCACATCAGTTGAGCCAGGTGGCCGTACAGGATCGCGCGCGCGACGATCTTATCGAGACCGGTCCATAAACTTCGTACTGATTTCACCTCGGGTGTGTCGATGTACGGTGCAACGTACGAAGCACTTTCACCCCAGTCCGCCGCACTGGCGTCCGACGCATCGCGAAATGCCGCGGCTCCGCGAATCGGATATTCGCGCACCGCGCGCGCCATAAGGCCGACTTGACGGCGTAAGAACGCCTTTACTGCATCTGGCAGGTCTGCGTTGTCGATCTCGACCAGCAGTTTGACAATTGTCTCTTTGGTCCCAGTGAGCGCATCGGCCGAAATACGTTCTTCCTCTTCCGGAAGAAAGCCGGAACAGATCTGCAAAACCGCCAAATTCGCATTGGTGAGTTGCTGTTTTACACTCTGGTCCCAATTTGCACCCTGCAGACGAACGGAGACGAATTGCTCGGCTGCCTCGATTCGCGCCAAAGACCCTTGTTGCATCCCGGCGCGTTTGGCAGCGACACGGAGTGCAGTGAATTGATCGCCCGCTAATGTGAGCAGGCGTGCCACTTCGTGATCACGTTCGTTTCCGGATGCTCCATCGATTTCAAACACGAATGCCCAACTCTCAACAGCGGCTTTGTTGCCAGCCGCAGGTTGCGCACGCTCAAAGAGATCGAGCAAACGGCCAGCAGAAGTGTTCGGACGCATCCTTAGAAAACGCCAGTTTTGTGGAAGCGCACGCGGCATACGCCGCGTGCTTTAGAACTTAGAACTTGCTCTTGATCCAGCGATTTCGCCAGCACGCGCTCGGCACGGCAATTCTCGCATCAAGCCCCCAACCCTCGTCGATTCAATATTCCGTTGAACTGCTCCCGTGCGGCGGCGAGCTTGTCGACCGAGCCATCAAATAGCCCACGTCGAAGCAGCAGCCAGTTTGCACCTTCGCGATCAATATCCGTCCCGATAACGTCAATTGCGGTGGGGCTGCCAAATATCCGCTCGCGACGCCAAGCCAGCCGTCCCGGCGGTGCCCAGAAGTGATAGTGCGGCCGCGTCTCCAGGATTGCAGCGTAGGCCAGCGCTACGAGGCATTCGAATCGGTCGAACGCATCGTCGTATGTCGCCTGTTCACGCAGAAACGGAGAAAGGACCGGTCGAAGCACCGTCCAGAGGTGATCACTCATAGGTGTATAGCCACCCGCCCACCCAGGAATTCCGCGAGCAATCTCGGGCTCAACAGCCTCTTCCACGGTCAGAGACCATGCCGGAGATGTCGGGCCACCATTCAGATCCAGGCGAAGGCGCGGCTTCAGCAAAAGGTCCAGAAGGACTTCTTCGCCGTCCTTACCGCGCGCGACGGCGGCTAGCCCTGCCGCGTAAAACGCAAGTTGTGCGGGGTACCTGAGTATCCGCGTCCATATCTCGTAGCGGGAGCCTGCCGAGCGCAACATCCCCGCGCCAATATTCCCGAGATACTCTAAGGCTTCGGTCCAAACGTTGCGATGCGCCCCATCGTCCCAAAATACTCCTGTTGCCATCAGGGCGGTGACTGTTTCAGTTGCTCCTTCCAATTGCGTCATTCTCTCACGCACTTTGGTGAGTGGCTCGGGAGACTCTCGCACGTTGACAAGTTGCGTAACGCGGCCAATTGCGCGCGTCACCTCATCGGTAATCAGATCGTGAAGCCGAATACGCTGCTCAGGTGCTGGCAAATACCGTTTCATCGTCGCGACGGCGACGGCGGTCGATAGTGGATGTGGTAGCGAAAGGCTCTCAATGGTGGCCACTTTCTCAGCGACGGCGTCGAAGAAGGCGTCTGCACTTTCAATCTCAATCACCTGCGCTTTCCGGCGCTCGATAAGATCACGAGCTTCGGTGGCGAGTTCTCCATGCGTGGCCCAAAAAGTTGAGAAACGGCGATTCGGGCAGCGTGTTATCGCACTGCGCAATGCGGCGTCCCACTTCGCCGACCATCCGCAGACGACCAGGCCGTACTCGTCGAGCACGCTGTCCAATAGCTTGTCTAACGTGGGATCGTAGTGTTCCAGCTCCTCGTCAGTATTTCGAATTCGCGTGTCGAGATAGTCACCGTGAAGCTTGACGATTGTCGCGCGTTCAAGTCGGAGTGGCAACATCCCATTGATGGAATCGGCAGTGCTAAGGATCGACGGGGCCACTCCCACATCGACAAGCGCAGTTTCGAGTAATCGGTCGAAGTTTGTCGTGAGCGCGACGCCAACAATTCCATCGCGCATGAGCCGGGCGATTGCCCGATGTGCGGGCGTCGGAACTTTGAGATTAGCGGCGCGTTCTTCCTCGTTAGGCTCGAAGTACGGGCGCAGAAGCTCGCGACGCTCCGTCTGAGTGTTAGCAAGCTGCTCAATGAGCTGCGAATATGTCGGCGGTGCTCCAAAGCGATGGGAGTACCACTCGGCAGGATTCGCGGCCGCAGCGGCTGTTGCATCCTGACCCTCTAGCGCCGCGATTTTTCGGACGAGATCCTCCACGATTTCCCACCCGGTCGGAATGCTAGCCGGCCTGGAGACGCCAGAACCCAGAAGCAACGCGTAGGCTCCGTGAGTGTTCTGCATCGCGAGTGCGAGGGACAGAAGGGGGTCAAGAGCCGGCATGGGGATTGTCATGCGTGAAAACTGTACAATCTCGCTCTGCACTGGAAGGAGATCGTCGGGGACTCGCCACAACCTTACCAACGTCGCTTTATCCGACGACACCTACGATGTCGCCTGCGTCGCTAGCGTGCAGTTCCTCGCAAGTCAGCGAGTTTGGCGTTGCCTCGCAAAGGCAAAGATTACGAGCTCAGCTGTCGATACTTGTCCAGATGTACCCTAAAAGGCGGGGAGATGCGTAAAAAACGTTCGGAAACGAACCTTGTCGTGTGGTTGGAGGAATTCGTCGTCTCTTTGGCTAAAGCCATCCTAAGGACGCCGCTAGGGCAGGCCTTGGCTATCCTGGCCGTCCTAGCCTTTGTTGTCTCCGCGCTAACCAGCGGCATTAGTCCGCAATATCCGACTGTGCACATGACCGTGTGGCTGGTGCTCTACGTCGCCGGAGTGTGGGGCATTTACACCCTACACGTTCGTGTGTACGTCCCCTGGCGCGACAATGTTCGCGACCGTGGGCGGATCAAGGTCTTTCACTTCAACGAACTTCTAGCTCTTAGCCCTGCTCAGTTTGAGCATGCCGTCGCTGACCTGCTCCACCCAATCGGCTACCGGAACATGGAACGGATCGGCAGGAGCGGAGATTTGTGTGCTGATCTGAAGGGATACGATCTCGATGGTCGCTCCGTCGTCGTTCAGTGCAAGCGGTACGCGCCGGGCAATAAAGTTGGCACACCTGACATCCAGACGTTCATCGGCATGATGACCGTGCACCACAATGCTGACAACGGCATCTTTGTCACGACCTCGACATTCACGGAGCCCGCAGCAGACCTGGCGCGACGACATCGGCTTAAACTGATCGACGGTGCCGGTCTCGCTTCGATAATCTTGGACGCAAAGACGAGAAGCAATGAGGCTCCTGTCGCTATACGAGCGCCGATGTGGATACGGAGTGCGCGGGGATAGTCGCGGTTAGTCCGCCCTTTAGAACACGCGGTACGACTTGTAATACTGTTCACGTACCATCGCGATTTGGCTGACGAAGCGATACACCTCGCTATGGGTGCTTCTGCCCCATTCGTGATAATCGAGCGGGTCCGCGGCTAGTTGTTTGACCGCTCGTAGAACTCTTCCGGACTATTCCGCGCCATACCGAGGAACCCGTTGGATGCCGAGTTCGCTTCGTCCCCACGGCGGCCTGTTATCAGGGGTGGCATGTTGCGTTCGTGTAACTATTCAGCGCTGATTACTTTGCCCAGAATGAGAACTAGGTCGCCGAATCGCGCTCACGCAGCGCCAACCGAAGGCCCTCTAATGTTCGTGGCGAGTCGCTGCCCAGCGTGCGCTCTGCGAGTGCAATTAATTTGTCAGTCGTCACAACATTCTGAGCGGGTACAAGAATCCCGACGAGATCTAGATACGCGATCACCGTTTGCCAGAGAGCTACGGCTGGGTCGGTGTAATAGTCTGCCACATCGGCGCTTTCCGGATCCATGCCGACGAAGTAGCGGTCAATATCGGTGAAGTCGTCATCCTGACGTGCTGATGCAAACGACATGTGTGCTAACATCTGCTCCACGCTCGTGTCAAACCATTCCAGCTCCGGGAAACCCTCCATCCAGACGTCGCTGTAGTTCACTTCGTTCCGGCGTTCCGACGTAAACGGCCACGGCTGAAGCGCAGTCGTCATTGGGTCGGTCTCGGCAAGGTCGGGAATATGCCGCAACTGATCCAGAAGCCTCCACCAGCGTTCATGCGATGCGTTTGGCACCATCGACGTCGGTAGGCGGCTGCCCTCGATCAATCGTGTGTGCTCTGCACCCGTGTAGACGAGAAACTTCCAATTCTTCCCGTGCGACGGACCGCCATTGGATGCGCGTAGATCAACATCAACCCACGACGCAAGACACAAGTTGGCGAGGGCTTTTGCGCTATAGAAGCGGCTATAGTAGCCCGTGACAGTCGCCCACGACGACAGGCCGCGCCGGGAAATGATCACGTATGTCAACAACAGCGAGTACGCGCGCACAAAACAGGTGGCGCTCCATGCGAAGTGTCGCTGGAGCAGATCCACATCGCACGAGAGGGAGTGGCCAGTTGGAGCTCGGATAGCATCTGCATTAGATGTTGGACTGATTTCGCTGAGTTTGTTTCGCACGTATTCGCTCAGACTCTCACGTCGCATCTCGAACGATGGAACGAAGCCGGCGTAGACTTCTTGCAATCGCGCCAGGCTGGGTGGGAAGTCTGCGAACGCCCTTTCAGCGGGCGGCGGGAACGGATCGTCAAACTCGAACGCCATTAATCGTGTGCCTTTGAGAACTCACCAAAATGTAGCGCGTCATGGCGGGTCGAGTCAGACGGTCACGCATCGCCGGCGATCAAAGCCTATCTCTCTTTCTTGTTGCACCGGGGCGCTGTGATCGATTCGGGCTTAGTTTTCACCGATGGGAACCCGCCCGTCGTATCGTGACCAAAACCGGTGGCTCGCTAGGACCGCGAAGCGCGTCAGCCGAGTCCTCAAGAGCAACCAGCAAATACGCGGCGTCGTCCTGACTGAACCTGCCGTTGCGAGCGATGATGAAGCCCGCATCGTCAGCTTCGGGGCACTCGCCGGCCTTCCCGGTAGTCGACTAGAGTTATGGCTTGAGACGAATCATCAGGAATCACCGGAACTCTCCTTTTGGGTCGCCGTGGACGAACGGCCGCTCATACGCAAACTCGCTAAGGTAAGCGACCGATATTTTCCCGCTCACTGGGCGATTCACGGGGAGAACGATGAGACTAGCGCGCCATATCGCGTAACCATCGCCGACAGACGGTGGAAAGGGCCAAGTTATTGCGGCGTGTGGGTACCATATTCTGTGCGCGCGGACACGCGGCGTGCGCCGGCGCTGCTTGTCACCGACATCGCTTACTTTTTCTATCGCATCGGATCTGGTCTCTCGTCAGCGAGCGAGGGGGGCGACTTGGTTCGCTACTGGTCTCGCGTGCCTGGTCGTTTGCGAAGCGCTCCCGGCAGCGCGCGCCTGTTCTCAGAGTACGAGTGTCCGCAATGCATGCACCTCCTCAAATCGTACGAGGAGGAATGCGACCGGTGTTTCTGGTCTGCAACGGTCGGTCTATCTGGCGCCGGTGCTGAGCCTCCATATAAGTTCGAGATTGCTGATACGTGAAGTTCGTGGTGGTTAGCCGATGCTCGTCTTCTGCGCCTCCCAGTCGATAGGTGCGTTTAAGCGGATAAGAATGTCGGCCTCGCGCCTCGCGTTTGGACGCATCGAGACTGGGCAGTTCCGCCAAAAGCCGTTCAGTCGCGGGGCTCGTTCGACCGACGATATCACGCTATAACGTACGCGTCATCACAGCCGCGCCTATCGACGCGCTATCTCGTCGTCGATGTTGCGAAATAGTTCTGCGTAGCTAATGCCGAGCGCCTGGGCGACGCGCTCGACGATGTCCAAAGAGATGCTTTTTTCGCCCCGCTCCAGTTCGCCGGCATATGTCCGGGAGATCTTGGCAGCGGCAGCAAACTCCATCTGTGAGTATCCCGCATCTTCGCGGAGGCGCCGAATGACACGGCCGAACGCGGTCGGGAGGCTGAGTTTGCGCACAGATCAAAAAACGGCTCTGGCGGGCGACCGGGCGACCGTCTATAGTTGGTGGCCAACCATAGTTGGTCACCTTAATCCCTGCCGCCATGACGTCTCCCTTCTTGCGCCGCCGTACGCCTGCCCCCATCGGCAATGGCGGCCGCGTTGGCGCGACCGTTTGCGTCAGTGTCGTGCTGATCGTTTCTGCACTTGCCGCTTGTAGTGGCGATTCGCCTACAGGCGTGCTACCGCCTCCACCCAGCGTTTCCCTGTCAATCGAGGCTGCGGACTCGACGCTAGCTGTCGGCCAAACGGTCAAGGCCGTCGCCTTCATAGTTGCCAATCCGACCGACTCGGTTTCCTCGGGTGTGTCCTGGACTTCCAGCAACAGCGCTGTCGCTTCTGTATCATCCTCGGGCGTTGTTTCTGCGGCATCGCCAGGCTCGGCCACCTTGACAGCGAGTTTCGGTGGCACGAATGCTACGTTGCCAATTGCAGTGACGGCAGCGAACCTGCCTCCAGCTGCTCTACTGTCCATCTTCGCGAGCGGCGATTACTCGTGCGGTCAAGCGGCTAGTGGGAACTATTACTGCTGGGGTGGTACGACTCAATTCCCGATTGTCGCGCCGCAGCACATGCCTACTTCCGGCTTCACGATCCTCAATATGGTCGGCACGGCTCCCGTTGGTATGGGTGGCGTCGAGGCCGATGGGACTGTCATAGCGGGGGGACCTCGTCTAGGGAATGCCTCTCCAGCGGCCGATTGGTTCTCCCACTCCGTTTTCGCGGCCGGGAATCCAGGTAGCGGCCCAGGCGGTGCGCGCATCGTAAGTATTGTTCCCGGCGAGGGCTCTGTCTGCGGCTTAACAGGGACAGGTGCTGCTTACTGCACCGGTCTTAACAACCGTGGCCAGCTTGGCGACGGTGTTCGCGGGCCGCAGGGTGGCAGCCCATGGACGGCAGTATCTGGCGGGCTTTCGTTCAAGTCTCTCGCATCCTCGTCCGAGGCCGTGTGCGGCGTAACCACTGGCGGGTCACTCTACTGCTGGGGAGCCGACAATGCCTTCATAGTCGCCGGCGATCCGACCGACGAGCTTGTGCCGACGCTGCGGTCGCAATCGACGAATTTTGCGAGCGTATCGAGCGGACTGGACGGCATGTGCGCGCTGGATAACTCGGGCGTTGCGATCTGTTGGGGAGGCGGAAACGCCATGGGTCTCCTTAGCGGGACCATGCAGCCAATGTTCGGTGGTCAGTCGCTGGCCAAGCTTAGCGTAAGCGAGACGCACGTGTGCGGCCTGACCAGCAATGGAACCGCGCTCTGCGCCGGGACGAATAGTGGCGGAGAGCTGGGGCTTGGCACCAGCAAGCCTCTGCCGGCGACCTACTACACCGTAGCTTCTCCCGTTGCGTTCTCCTCGATCAGCGCAGGCTACGGCCACAGCTGCGCACTGGGAACTGACGGGCACAGCTACTGCTGGGGGCAGAACGCGTCCGGCGAGGTTGGCGATGGCACTACGCATCCCAGAGCCGGCGCCGTTATGGTGATGGGCGCCACACCGTAGCGCCGTGAGCTAGCGACGCTCCAGAACTACGAAACTCACACATCGTTCAAGAGAGATCGCGTGGAATCCTACCACATCGACGATTTTGTTTGGAGCGGAATGCTCCAACTTACCGGCGCGACATGGTGAGGAATTCGCAATCCAGCATGGCTCTACCAAGGGGTGGCTCTGAGCTCGTCCAACACAATCACGCTAGGCGGTCCTTCGTCGCGCCACGAGCAGTGCATGTGGCCAGCGATCACCGGTACCCCGTCTAACGCAAGCTGAGCCTGCTGGACGCGAACCGCTGACGCATGCGCCGGGCCGCCTGTCATACGTTCTGTCGCGCTTGCTGGCGGCGTGTGAGAGATCAACAGGTCGATGCCACGCGTAACGGTGGCTTGAGCAAGCAGACGTGAGACATCGGCGTCTTTAACGCTCTCGAGGTTCGGCCACCAGTCCTGCCCGATGTAGCGAGTTTCGGTCATGATTGACTCGGCGCCTCCCAAGAACCCGATTCGTTGGCCGTCCAAGCTGAGCACTGTACCGCGCGGCACGTACACGATGCCAGGTAACATTTCGGTTGGCTCGGTTCGCGCGGAAAGCTCGAGCCCGCCGTAGTCATCCCAGTTGCCGTCAATCCAGTAGAGGCGCTTCCCTGGTGGCAGTCGCAGAGCTGGTCTTCGCGCTTTGCTCATTCGCACATCGCCGGACGTGAGTCCCAGATCGCCAACCTGAATCACAGTTCTCACGCTGCGCGGCAATTTGGCAAGGATCGCCTCGAGAATGCCAAACGAGCGATGTACGTCACCTATTACTGAGATCATGGATCCGATATTAAGGATGAGTACGGACACCGCATGCCAAAAATCTAGGAGTCAGCGAGAGTACGTTTGCAGCGCGTATTGATACCACTATCTCCGACTCATCCGACTCGTGTGATGTATGTGCATTCACACGCTTCGCCGCTGGTTCGGGACTCTGCTCAATCAATTGAGCAAATTATCAAACACACTTTCGGGCTAAGGTTGCCGAGATCGTTTAGCGTGCGCGAGTCGTCACCCGTCGACGGTGACATCATCTTCATGGATCGCAACGCGTCGCCCGTCGCGCAGCCGAAACTCGTGATACACTAGACCGGGCTGCGCGATGTCCCAATCAACTTCGATGACGTCATCGTCGCTGGCGACGTCGATTGGCTTACCAATCAGACTATGCCCAAGAAGTATCATGGCCCGCGCACTCCGATATAGTCACAGCTATCGTCACCGTTTCCAGAGATCACCAAACCCTCCGTCGTCTTCGGGGTGGCCATCCTCGTACGGGTCGTGGTAACCGGGCGGCGGGGATTTCGGTACGTCGCCGGTCGGTCGATAGCGTTGCCGCGCCGCATCAAGCAACGCTTCAGCATCGAGTCGCGCGGCTCTCCCATCTGCCGCATTTTCAAAGTCGACCAGCGCGACGAAACAATGATCGCGGTCGACGACAACCCAACTACCGCCGAGTGGTTCCAGGTGCGGCCACCATGGTGCCAAATGCACGCCCTCTGGCCAGGTCACGTTGTAATGCCGCACGATTGCCCCTGCGTCTGCCGCGCTGGTGATTCTGTCATACTGCACATCACCGTCGTCGTGTAACCGGTAGGACCATCCATCTACCGCTGTAACCTCAAGCATTGCTTCGTGCGAGCCCGCGGAAACATTGATCAGCAGCGGCAAGCCGCCACGCGAAAGAAACGGCGCGACAAAAACGTCTGACCTATTTGCCCGCAGCAAGACTGGATGCGTGCGCACATCCTCCCGCAGTTGTTGCTCCTTCGCCCGGCGCCCAGCCTCGAAGTATGCAACCGCGCGAGAGCCGAGCACAGAGACGCCATCGTAGATATACCCACGATGCGTGGGCGTGATTTGCGGGTCCGCAGCGTCGAGAGCCATCAGCTGACCCAATCCACGCGCGGCGCGGTATGCTAGCGAGACTGGAGCCCGTTCCCGGCCATCGCCGATGCGGATTGTCCGGGCGGCCGAGATCGCGAGGAGGTCGTATGGGCTTGCGTCGTCCACACGCATCTTGTCCCACGTCTCCATGAGCGTCTTGAACGCGACCGCTTGATCGGGGGTCATGCGCGGAGATTGTCGTTTTTCTGGCATCCACCCGTCGTGCGGCTGCAGATGCCGCAGGCCAAAGCCGTGGCGGCCAATGTCCACGCCGACGAGCACGCGTCAGCTTCGAGAAGATGGGATCGGGCGGCGGCCGGGTTAGTGTGCCGCTCCCCCAGACCCCCACCCCCCGGGCGGCGAAAGCTATTGATGGGGTGGCGCCCAGTCTAGTGCCGGTGGTCGAACCACTGCGTGAGCGGTGCTCGTGTCGCAATTTGATCGGGCACGCTCAAGTTGACGCCCGCTGCCTGTGCTTACGCTATGCGCTAGACAATCCGGCCGGCAGCGAAGTTGTTAACGATCTCTGCGTAAACGGGGTCACCAAGCGCGAAGAAATCGAACAGAGTGAAGGTCGGTGCGATTAAATCCTTGACACGTTCAAGAAGGTGTGCCTCAATCTCGTCAAGCGTCCCAGTGACCTCGGCGTCACTTATGTCCTCATGCGATTGACGGTCAAACGAAAGGCTCCTGCGTCCGGTTGCCGACGTGAGCGTGCGGTCGCGCAAACCACCAAAACGAATGGCGATGCTGAGGGTGTGTGCACGATCAACGCCTAGCGCAGAATAGAGGCGCAAGCAGTAGAGGACCGCCTCTGTGACACGCACGATGCGCGTATCAAAAAACAACTTGCCGCTCGTACGTTCATCTTCGAATAGAGAGCCGAGAAAATAGAAGTCTCCGTCTCGGCGAATAGTCCAATAGTCGTACGACTCCTGCGATCCCTTAACCTCCGCGGAAATGCCGTCGGCGCGGGGAACGGGCTTAGCGCCATCCTTGTGGAGATAGATCCCAATCGGCCAGCCAAAGGTGTGAATGGGCGCCTGTTGGGCTGCCTCATTCAGCTCGGTTTGCGTCTTAGCCAGTTTTGGCGGACTCAACGCGGCTCGAACCTCCATATACCCGGATCTTCCGGAGTTTGCGAGACCCACCAGGGCGCTCTCGCGTTGGAGTCCAATCCAGGTGTCGTTCCAGGTTGGCGTGGCTTGCAGCGAGCGTTGACCGACCACGGCAAGGCGCCGCCTGATGCGCTTTTCGAGTTCCGTACGAAGCTCCGGGACCTTGTCTTGCTGCCACGCGAGGATATCGTAGCCAGCCAGATCGAAATGGATTTTAGGTCCGTTCGTCATGTGGTTTGGGCTGTCAGTAAAATGGTCCTCGCGCGCCATTAGTAGTAGCTGACGGAACTTGTCGAGCCCCATTGCGTAGCCGATCTCGAGGTAGACATTGGGCCGTTCGTTCGTCAGGTCGGCAATGATGATGTCCGACTCTTGAAGGAACCGGATGATCTCGCTCTTGAGGAGTCCTCCTTCGTTGTGCTTGTCAACGCGGCGAGCGGCGAGCCCACACGCCTCGAGCGCTGGCACAATGGCCTCTGCGCAGACTCGGTCTAAGTCCCTATCGCCGATTTGCATGACAATGAATCCCTGCGGCACTTTTCTCACCCGTTGGATATTTAAGCCGGTATGACGATCCGCGAGTCGCGACGCGAACCTGGCACGCGCGAAGCGTGTCACGTATCAAGTCAAGTTACGGCTAGGGGCGACTATGTGTATCGCGGAGGCCAAGGCCGTAGGGTGTCGCGACGGTGGTTACGATCACGTTGGGGATAACGGTGAAGAAACGACTGAACGCCCCTCACGTTCACCACCGTTCTGGCACGCGTTCGTTGAAGCACGTATGCCGTTGATACGCGGCTCGCTCGGATGCCAGAAGCGGGAAGTTCACAGTCGGGCGTGCCGAGCGCGGATGCCGCTACCTCCTGTCGCGGACTAGTGGCGGCCCCATCCGCCGGGGTGAGTAACCCGCGCTTGTGGCCAAGCCGAAAAAGGCCGATACGTAGGAGACAGATACGCGTCAAGCGCTTTCCGCATTATTCCTCTAGGCGGTCACTACCGGATGAGGCACCTACCTTCCTTGCAACACGTGCGAGTGCTTATTTGCGGCCTGAGCATCGTCATCGCTGGATGCGAAACTGAGGTTACAGCTAAGCAACACGCTAATGTTCCGCCAGATTCCTCGGCCGTGTTTTTGGCAGGCAGTGATTCGAAACGGGACAACGCATCTATTGACCCAGTCAATGTTGCCGACGCAGTAATCATCGCCAATGCTGCTGCTGCGCGAGAGGACACCACCGCTATGGCTTTTGCAAGGCTCGTCGACCCTTCAACGGCGAGCGGCTCGGAACCGGCTGCAAAGACGTTACAGCGCGCCTAACACCGCCTTGATGATGCGGAGGGCCAGTTTGAGAGAGCTGCTCGAGTGGCCTTAGCTGACGTTGGAACTGCGAACGGAACTTGGACGGGATGGGAAACCACCAACAGTTTCGAAATGGACAGCTTACGGGCCGCTTGTGCTCTGTGTCGGTCTCACCACACACGTTCGCGTACGACCTACTGATTCAGAGGCAGCCCGCCTTGCTGCCGGACGCGCCGAGCGACGTGGGCCATATAGGCTCCCTTGCTGCAATGTTCCTGGTTAATGGCACTGTGGTGGCCCGACTCTGCGATGTGGATTCTGCCGCCACTCCGGCTCACTTCAGTAGCGATTATGACAAGAGAACCGCCTCAATCGTAGAGATGCCGTCCGTGGATTCTGCGACCGAGAGGAAGCGTGCTGTGCGCATACACGAGTCAGCCTGTCCGTCAGACTGCGCTGTCACCTCGGTCAGCATCCCGTCCGCTGCGACGGCACGGAGTGTCGCCATGTCCGTCGTGCGGAAGTGTATCCGTCCGAATGGTGGCTGCTTGAGGACTTCCACGTCTATCCACGTGGCCGCAATCCAGTACCGGTTTGTCGCGGTGTAGACCGCAATGCCAGTCGCGTATTCCGCAGCGTCGTTCTGACAGACACGGTCGTGCTCCATGGCCGCAGCCTTGAGGGGCCCGTACGGATCGCGCGACGACGCGTAGCATTCCGCGGTCGCGTTCAGGCGCGTGAGTTCATTCAGCGCAAAGACGCTGGCGACCGACGAGAGGGCCACGCGCTGGACCGTTGGGTGCTGCGGAAAGAAGCCGGAGGCGAGGTATGCAACGGCCGGCGTGAGCGGACAGAGGACGAAGAACTCCCGCGCACTCCGCGGGATCTCGCGATACATCCACTCTTCGGGAATGCCTAACCCTCGAACGAGCTCGTCGGCGTGGAGCTGCCTGTAGGTCACGGGTGTGTCCGAGGTCATGAACGGCATGGTCGTCCTATTCTCGACGAGGCGCAGGCAGGGTGCCGTCACGTTCGCGAAGCCTTCCATCCACTGTTCAATTTGTCGCTTGCTGGCATCCGCGAGCTCACCCCACGGCTCAATGCTCTTATCCGCCGCATCCCCCATGTATGCTCGCGCAAACCCAGTGAGCTTGTCAAAGAACTCCTGGAGCGCGCTCATTCGTTCTGTGCTGCGCGCGTGGAGTGCACCGACGAAGAGAGCCAGGAAGGCGTGATCGGTTTCGCTTAACCCGTCGCCGCGCTTGATTCGTTGAATGACGCCGCCATAGTGCGTCTCGATCCGCATTAGGGCGTTCTCGATGAACAGCGCGTCCACGGCTGGACTGACGAGCGTGTACGCATGTCTGCGCCACCCACGATTTTTCGGCGCGCGCTGCTTGGGCGGTCGCTCGAACCGCGAGTCATGAATCCATACGGCCGGCGTGTAGGGATGGCCGGCGGGATGCCCCGGAGGTGGAATCGGATCGCAAAACTGCCGGAGATGTACCTGCGGGATGATGTGTTGCGCTGACTTAGCTGGCATTCGATAGTCGTCTGACGATCACAGTGTCTCCTCGTTCTCGGCGGCTCGCGATCCCCGAGCGGTGGGATCAAGCCGCGTGATGTAACGCTTGCAGACGTCGGCGAGTTGCACTGCGATTCCAAGGTTTAACCAGCGATCAGCGACAGCCGGGGTGTCGTGAAGACACTGAAACGCCGCAGCGAGAGCGGTGGCACGCATCGTGTCGCTCCGCGCGTCGTAGACGAATTCCCCATCCGTGTGCGTGACCGCGCGACCTGCACCGCCGGGCGACCAATGGTGCCATTCGGAGAGTGGACCATAGAGGTCTGTATACAGCTCCATCGAGTTCGTCGCCTCGAATATCGCTCGAACTGAACGCAATGGATGCCACTCGCGTCGGTAGGCGTCCGCTGTACCGCCCCGGGCTTTCCGGAACTGTGCCCCGATTTCTCCGACACGTCGGAGGGCGTTCGATCTCGTCGTTGCATCAACCATCTCGCCGCGCAGGTCCTGAGCTTGCAATGTTCGCCAGTCGACGATCACGACGAACGCTCGCCACATGAGTGCACGCGGCTTCGGGTCTTGATAGGCCCACAAGAGCTGGCAGCGGCTCTCCAGCATGGAGCGCGCGATCAGCTGCGTGTCTGGATGGTTCTCCAGCTTCAGGATTCCGGTGGCGTGGTCCAACTGCTTGGACAGAAATACGTACGTCATGAACCCCATGTCGTCGTCGCGCTGCGCAGTTCCGCCCTGACTCATCGCGCCGCCGACCAGGGTCACGAGTTCCTCGAGCGTATCGCGCAAGTACGCGATGTCGCGCACAGCCTTGTGGTTGTTTTCGTTTGACATGCGTTGCTAGCCTCTCGACCGGACAGCACAACCCTGCTCTGTGGTCCGCCCGAGCGCAAGCTCCCGCGGCGACTTCGGTACGAGTGTCGTGCAGTTCAGCGCTACAGCAGCTGCGCCAGTGCTCGGGATTCAGCTCCCTTCGTTTACACGTCGCGAACGTGCGCAGACGGTCGCCAGTGAGCTCAACCGCGTTCTCCGGCAGGATTCCCGGCGCTGCGAACTTGGGGGAGGTGCTGGCGCCTCGGCGTTAGCGGTGAATCCCCTTGGGCTTAGGGGTCACCGGACTCGAAGCCTTCGAACCATGTTCCAGTTGGGTCTTGAGTGTGGCGTCGCCCGGAACGCTGGCACTGTCCGTCCGAGCGCTTCGCGACACTCGCCTGGTCGCGCGCAGGCCCGCTCGAAGCTTCTGAAATTCCACTCTCTGACAGAGGGTGTGGATAGCCCCAGGCCACAGTGTCACCGCGACGGTGCGCGAATCCTCGGCGAAGAAGACCAAACTGCTTGCCTCGGTGGCGTCGCTCTCGGCGTCAACGTCGTCTGCATCCGCCTGTAGAGCTTCCAAGGCGGGTTCGAGTTCGCGGGCCCGCGCATCCGAGTCCGCGTCTGGCTTGGCGAGTGCATTTACATATGTAACCAGTTCGGCGCGACTGAATCCTAGTTCGAGCTTCCCGCTGCCAGCGATAGCATCCGTGACATCCGTAGCGAGATTGCCAGAGGGGCTGAGTCGCCAGTGCAGCGACACGTCAGCGTATGGGAGCACCTCGATCTGTATGACGCCTTTCTCGGACTGGGGCTCAGGATACATGACGAAGTGTCCGCGGCGGGAGAGCGCGTCGAGTTCACCGTCTCGCCCCAACCGGGCGAGGAACGCCTTTCGGCGCGGCTTCTCGAGCTCGTCGGTGACGTATTTCGCCGCGCTCTTGAACTCCAGCAGGAAGGCTCGCTGCGCGTGGACGAGTAGGTCGCCGAGTGTCGCGTCAGCTGGCGAATGCGCGAGGAGATCGACCGTTACTCGCGTTCCGGCCTTACCGCCGCGGTGCCCTAATTCGTAGACGAACGCTCCGACAATCTGTGCTTCGTACGGCCAATTCGACGCTGGCGCCATTTGTCATGTTCCGGAAGTGTTACGGCTCGACGCGGGCGCGCCGGCGGGCGTATCGTTGAAATATGCGCGCTACTCCGTCAAAGCACGATCACGGACCTCCCGATACCACTGGTCGTGAATGCGTACTCGAGACCGTGGGCAAGGTCGACTCGCTCGGCGATATCGCAGCGGGGACGCCGTCGTACCTGCTAGCACTATGCGCTATTCCCTCCGCGACGGAGCACGCGCTAGCGCTCGAATACGCAGTGCTCGCCCGGATTCGCGGGTGGCGCACTGCACCCCCTCACGCCTCCCGTGTTGAGTTGCGAGATCACGCATTCGAAGCCAGCTATTTAGCGGATGCGTTGATCATCCTGCTCCGTCGTCATGGGCATCGCCTACAGCCCGGTACCCGCCGCGTCGTCCGGCGGATTGCGCTCGACGCCGGCGGCAAGGGCTCGAGGTTCTGCCCCGCGTTGATCGCTGCGATGCGCGATTGTATCACACGTGGACGGTTTAGGCTCACGCGAAGGGAGCTCACGCGTCTCGTCGAGCCCGTACCAGGGTATGTGCTGGGCTACCGCGTTGGAACGGCATCCGCGCTCGTCCATCAGCCGCGGATTACGCGCGCTCTCATCGCCCGCGTCAACTACTGGCTGCGAGCGCCGACGCCGTAGCGGCCGGAGCGCTAGTTCGCTACTGACGAGGACCTTGTCCGCGATTCGTCGTTTGTGAACCGCTATCAACCTTGTGAGGCGCGCCAGTGGCAGTGGCGCCGGGGGTCGGCGGGTGTGTCTGCTGTGCCGGCTGCGCAAGTACTTCCAGCGCGCGGTTCCGCAATCGTGCGAGGTCGATATCAGAGTCGTAAAACGCGCAGGAGAGCTTCCCTTCGGTTGAAATTGACACCAACACTCCTCCGTACCCGTCCTCGCTTGATCCGCCGACCGAGCTGCTCGCTTCGGTCTCGGTGGCGTCGTTGCCCCCAGGTTCGAGCATGAGGGCAACATATTCGGTGAATTCAGTCAGCGACATGCCAACAGCCCGCAGCCGGCCGCCACCTGTCGCTGCCGCCCCGCACGTATCCTGCAGTATGATATCCGCCGCCGACGGTTGCAGCAGTGCGTCGACGAAGTTTAGCAACGGGAGCAGCGCGGTCTGGTCGGGACGCTGCGCGTTCGCTCTCAACTCGGTCAGGACGGTGTAATACGCTCCGAAATAGAGCACTCCGCCGCTGCCCGCGTCGATGCGAAACGCAACGATGTGCCCCTTGAGCGAGCGCTTGCGCATCGCTGCCATGTTAGTAGTCTGTTGTGCTAGCGCATTGAGAAGTGCCAAACGCTTCGGTTTCTTACGGATCTCGCTTCGGAGGTCACTCTCCTCACGTTTGAACTCGAGTAGGACGTGGCGCCCAGCGATTGCAATCTGCGCATCGCCGAGAGAATGATCGAGCGGTGACTGCTGAAACGCCGCCAGTGTGACGTCAAGCGGAATGTCGGTGGACTCCCGTAGCGTTGCGTATCGCGCACCGACCGCGAAGAACGTCAATGCTACGTTTGATGCTTCGTAGGGGCTCGGCACGGAATGATGGTGTTGACGGGAGCGGGATGAATGCGTGAGCATAGGAAAGTGCCCTTTTCCACTCGTCGATGCCACCCCAAACTCGTCGTCACACGCCGTTTCGATTGCCCAAGCTTGCATCATCTCGCGGTCGCGGGCCCGACCAGCGCCGTATCAGGGCGGCAGCATCGTTGGGCCGACATCTTCGGTCGCTCGGCCCCCACAGCGATCACAGTGAACTGAGCCGCTTTGCTGCGGCTGTCGGTCGCGCAGAGGATCGACGAGTTGTTGCGCTTCTCACGTCCCTTCACAAGTACTCGCCCGCACAGCAGCGATTCACGGTTGCCTGCGTTTTTCGACGCATTCGGAAGGATCGCCGCGCCGGCATTCGGTGGTCACCGGTGCACGACGCCTTTGGATATTTGCCACAGCGACTTGTTGATGCGTTAGGCTGGGCCATGCAGGTCGAGTTAGTAGACGACCAAGTTGCTATGCAGCGTTGGGCGGCGCGGGCTGCACCCCACACGGTGGCCAAGGCGTTTCGCTTTCGCGCTCTGCCGCTGCGCCTCGACCTCGCCAACGGCCTCGTCCGCAACAGCCGTGGAACCCCAGCAACGTGGCGGCGCGTCGAGCAGTTCTGGCCAAAGGCAAGGACGATGAATCCGTTTCGTGAGGAGCCCCGTGGTCGTGCACTGCGCACTCGAGGGATCGGAGTCGTTCGTATTTCAGCGGCGGTCTGAAACTGTAAGGCCACGCTCAAGTACGCGCGCTGCGAACGAGCTACGCGTGGTTACGCGGCGTGCTCGGTGGGTCGTCCTGGCTCCTGCGTTCCCTGCTACCCTTGAGGCGAAAGCAACCGTTCGATCCCTTTCGTAACGCGACGCCCGAGTTCCCGCGAGAACTGCTCGACGGGACGTCGCACCTCGTTCGGCGCAATCCAGTGCAGGTTGAACAAGAAACGAACGCAGATCATCGAGACGCCGTTGTCAGCCAGTACCCAGTCGAATCGCGTGCCGAATCCGAGGAGGGCCAATACCTGCGGCCCCGCGGCCGCAGGTGGCACCATGTCGGCGAGTCGACTCACCGCCGCTAGGAGTTTCGCGTTCGCCGCGCCCGGATCCTCGGCGGCATTGTCCGCATGAGCGTTCATCGCTTCGGGGGCGATGACCTGGTCTAGACTGAAGGCGAGGAAGCCGTGCAGGTTCTGTTGTCGCAGCTGCCGCGTTGCCTCAGAGACGCGCTGCTGCCACTTCCGCTGCTTGGCACTCCGAAGCCGCTTCGCCGCGATGCCAAGCGGGCCTGCGGCTCCGTCGATGCAAATGTCAGGCTCGCTCATCGACACCGACTCGAACGCAGCGAGCCGCAGGACGGCGGCGACGAGCAACTCGAATTGAGTGTCCCGCGCTAAGGAGTTCGTGTCGGCGGAGGGGATCTCACTACCCTTGAGCAGTGCGGAAAGCTTCTCCACCGGTGCAGGACGATGCGCATCCATGCCCGCACAAATCGCGTATGCCTCAAGGATCGTTCGGTGCGCTTCGACAACGTACTCGACGTACGGATCGGCAACGTCGATCCGGGAATCAGGATCGCGGGCCGCGAAGATCGTTTTCTTCGCCAGAGCGATTCGATTGCCCGCCGGAAGGAGCACGCCCGCGCGTCGCAGCGTTTCTAGGACGCCGTCCGCCCGAGCGAGGGCGTCGTCAGCGGTCCATGCGAAATGCGCGCTATCGGTCATCGTTGATCAAGCCCTGGGTCGCTGCCGGTGACAACACGTTCTACAAGACCCTGCCGTCGTGCGTCGTGAGGCCGGTAGTCCTATCCTACACGGGCCCGGTATTGACTCCGCTCCATACGAAGTGCTGCAACGGGAGTAGATCGTCACCAATGAGGCGCTCTCCGAGCGCGGCGATCTCAACGTCAGCGAACGTGAATCCGCCCGCGAAAGAAAAAGCGAACTTGCCGGCGCGGAACGGAATATCACGGAAGGTTTCAGCGTGCGAGAAGAGGTTGACATCTTTGCCAATATCGGAGCCGAGCAGCGCAGCGCGTACGTACCACTCCGCGTGCGGTGCCTGATCGCCGTAGCGGTGCGCTGCCGAGCGCACGGCTTGTCTGGCAATCCACGCATTGCGAAATAAGTCCTCTGCGTCTGCGCTCGTCACCGCACGATTTCAGACGTGCACCACGTGCACGTTGAGGCTGGGCCGCCAATTCGGGTCTTGGCGGCCGTTCATCGTTCTTAAGGACCAGTATTTCTCGACGATGCTCGCTACGCCCGGCGCGCTCCTGTGTGCTCCCGGGAACCCGACGTTGCGCTGGACGCTGTAGTCTACGGTCACGTAGCCAACACATCCGTCATCACGCATCCACTGACGAGTTCCGCAGGCTGGGAGCACGACACCCAAGTCTCCCGATTCGCGCAGCCCGCGCCATTCGCGGCATAGCGCCGCCTCGATCTCATCGTCCATAGGTACGCTCCGTGGTCCCTGCGTAGATAATCGGATCGCGCTCCGATACTCGGCCTGCGTGTCAAGCCGTTGCGTGCGTCACGCCGATCTTAGGCAGAAACGTACCCGAGTCCATCTCAACATATCGAGGTTCTAGTACATAGCCGTGCCAGTATGCTGTGCCGCCATAGATTAGCGCGTTGGCCGCGTCAGTGCGGCCATATCCGTCACCGGGCGAACCGCGCCAGTGAGACGCGAACGCCGACAGAGTCTGTGTCACGACGCTCACCGGAGGACTGAGTCGTGCGCAGTCCACGGCTTTGACGTAGTTGTTCCACGGTCTCAGCGCGGTGTCTGGGTTGGGACGGGTTAGTTCGAGGAGGCCCATTGCCGCACGAAAGGACGTTGGCGTTCTGCTAAGTTCCCGCCAATGTACGATCCCGCTTCACAAATGAAAGGGCGGCCTGTGACACGTGCGACCGAGTCACGCCGAGTCCGGCACTCTCGCGAGACGCCCTTTTTCTGAGCGCGAGGTTGTCCGTGGTTCCGGTGCTGACTCAGTGGGATCATGCCAGCGGGTTGCGCGAGCGGTCACACACGGCGATCATCTGGGACGCCCCGGCGTGGTACTGACACTTTAGGCGAGGTTGCCCTGCCACATCCGCTCGAGATGTATCTCAAGGCTCTGCACACCATTCGATCATCGAATGAGGGGCAAGCTGAGACATCGTACTACACGCCCCTGGCTAATCTGCTGAATTCGGTGGGTGATGGGCTGGCGCCGCGCGTGCACTGCGTCATGCAACTCCGCGACCGCGGCGCTGATCATCCGGACGGTGGACTCTTCACCGACGACCAGCTGCAACAGACGCACGATTTTGAGACACTGCTCGCGGCGCAGTCGCCAGCACGCGGCGTCATCGAGGTGAAGCCGCTCGGTCGCTCGGCGACGACGACACGTCATTCGGCTCAGGTGAAGAAGTACTGGCTCAAGTACGGACTTGTCCTCGTGACCAACTATCGCGATTTCCAGCTTGTCGGTCGCGCCGCTGACGGCACGATGGAGCCAGGTGAGTCTTTCTCGCTAGCAGTATCAGAGGAGGAGTTCTGGGCGCTCTCCGCCCATCCCCGTGCCGCAGCCCAGCGCTCAGGCGAGAGCTTCCTTGAGTACCTGCGCCGTGCGCTCCATCATGATGCGCCCATCACGGCGCCGTCTGAGGTCGCTGCCCTTCTAGCGGCCTACGCGCGCACCGCACGCACTCGGCTCGAAGCCGGCGGTGCGAACCACATAGGCACGATCCGCCAAGCGCTCGAGCAGGCTCTCGGCCTCACATTCGAAGGCGAAAAAGGCGAGGCGTTCTTTCGCTCGACGTTAGTGCAGACGCTTTTCTACGGCGTATTCTCGGCATTCGTGCTCTGGGGACGTGAGACACTCGGCCGACCCGCGGGACGGTTCGAGTGGGGAATGTCTGCGCGGTACCTGAAGGTCCCAGTGATTCGGAAGCTCTTCCATGAGGTGGCAGATCCTGGTCCGCTTGACGAAGCCGGTATCACCGAAACGCTGGGCTGGGCCGAGCGCGCGCTCAATCGCGTCGTATTGAACGCCTTCTTTGAGCGTTTTGCCGATGCCGATGCGATTCAATATTTCTACGAGCCTTTTCTCGAGGCCTTCGACCCGCAGCTTCGTAAGGAGCTCGGGGTCTGGTACACCCCGCACGAGATCGTCCGATATCAAGTCGCCCGCGTCGATGAAGCGCTTCGCACCGAACTCGGCGTCGAGGGTGGGCTCGCCAGTCCCGACGTGTATGTGCTCGACCCCTGCTGCGGGACGGGCGCCTACCTCGTCGAGGCACTCCGCGTCATTTCGGACCGGCTGAATACCGCAGGGCATGGCGCCCTCGCCTCCGCGCAGGTCAAGCAGGCGGCGTGCACCCGAGTATTCGGCTTCGAGATAATGCCCGCACCCTATGTGGTGGCGCACCTGCAGCTCGGGCTGCTGCTACAAGAACTCGGTGCGCCGCTGACCGGTGCGGGAGAGCGTGCGGCCGTGTATCTCACGAATGCTCTCACTGGCTGGGAACCGCCGCAAGGCCCCAAACAACATCTCCTGTTCTCCGAATTTGAAGAGGAGCGTGACGCCGCAGAACGAGTGAAGCGTGATGATCCGATTCTCGTAATCCTCGGCAACCCCCCGTACAACGGTTTCGCGGGAGTGAGCCCTGCGGAGGAGGGCGGCCTCGTCGAGCCATATAAGGCGGCGCTTCGCGAACGAGGAATGACGAAGAACTATTTGGACGACCTCTATGTCCGCTTCTTCCGCATCGCCGAGCGACGAATCGTCGAACGAAGCGGGCGGGGAGTCATCTGCTACATCTCGAACTATTCCTGGTTGACCGAGCCGTCGTTTGTTGGAATGCGTGAGCGCTTTCTGTCGGAATTCGACTCGATTTGGCTCGACAACTTGAACGGCGACAGCCGAGAGACGGGCAAATTAAGTCCGGACGGAGCGCCGGATCCAAGCATCTTCTCGACCGCGAACAACCGAGAGGGGATCCGTGTTGGTACCGCAATCGCGCTTCTCGTCAAGAAAGGGGAGAGCGATGCTGAGGGCGGCGATACTGCGCACGCGACGATTCGCTACCGGCAGTTCTGGGGCGCCACGAAGGCGCAGCAACTCCTGGATGCGCTCGGCGCGCCGGATGTGCCGTCGTATGAGCAGATTCACCCTGCGCCATCAAACCACTTTCTCCTGCGCCCGTGGCGGGTTGAAGCGGGCTACGACGATTGGCCATCCGTAACCGATCTGAGCGCGGTTAAGCCGCTGCTCGGCCTCAACGACAACCGTGCACAAGCGACGCAAGACACGAATCGAGCCGTCCTCACCGCCCGCATGCAGGCGTACTACAACGCCGCTGTAAACTTCGAGGCGCTCGGTGAGTGGCACAAAGGCCTCGTTTCAGACGCCGCAAGTTTCGACGCGTCAAAAACACGCGCTCGACTCGTCCGCGATAGTCGTTTTGACGCAGAGAACATCACGAGATTCTGGTTCCGACCGTTCGACCTGCGTTGGGCGTACATCGAGCGAGCAGCTAATCTCTGGAACCGAGTGCGGCCAGACCTCCTCTACCAGAAGTGGTCCGGCAATGAGTTCCTGCTGGTGCGAAACAATGCTCCGAAGACACCTGATGGTGCGGCCTTCTTCTGGAGCCACGAGATCGGCGACCAGCACGTCCTGCACAAGGACGCCTACTTCATTCCTGTACGGCTGCGTGGCACTGGAGCTGTAAGCGACCGGCCACTTGATCCAACACAGGGAGATCTGTTGGCGGGGAATACGACCGTAACCACCGCGAACCTTTCTAATGTTGCACGTGAGTATCTCGCTGCACTCGGTGCTCTCGATCCGGACGTGGATGTGGATACCGCAGCACTCGTCTGGCAGCATGTGCTCGCGATGGGATACTCACCACTCTATCTCCACGAGAATGCGAGCGGCGTCCGCCACGGATGGGCCCGTGTGCCGTTGCCTGGCAGCCTCCGCGCACTGCAGGCCTCAGCGGACTTGGGTCGTGCGCTCGCAGAATACTTGGATCCGGCGGTAGTACTCCCCGGAGTAACGCGGCCGCCACTCCGCCCTTTCATCGCCTCCGTCGCCGTAGCGCATACGGAGCGTGGCGTCATCGCGCCCGCGGACCTTTCCGCGATGGGCTGGGGCTTCGCTAGCAAGGGCGGCATCGTCATGCCCGGGCGTGGTGACGTTCGAGAGCGCGACTTCACACTGGACGAGCTGGCGTTGATCGAGCGTGAGGCAGCGCGGCACCATCTACTAGCCACGGCACTCGTCGGCGCTCTCGGGCCCCGGACAGTCGACATCCACCTGAACGACATTGTCGTGTGGCGGAACATCCCGGAGCGGGTCTGGAACTATGCCGTCGGCGGATTTCAGGTGCTCAAGAAGTGGCTCAGTTACCGCGACGAGAGTCTGATTGGCAGGCCTCTCACCCTTGACGAAGCCATCGAGTTTACTACTATGGCGCGCCGGCTCACCGCCATCGTTTTGATGGAGCCGCTCCTCGACACTAACTATATCACGACGCGAGACGCTACTTTCCGCTGGACTGAATCAGAAGCGGACGACGTGACGGCGCTGGGGGCGGAGGGAGATTTGGGAGAGGTGTAGCTGCGGGGCCGGCGGGGAATTATCGGGCTCGGCAGCTCGGGGTAGCTCTCGACGCCGATTGGTCGTTCCAATTGTATTGAGGATATGGCGTCGAAACAGAAGAAAGCTGGGCCCAAGCAGGTCTCCCCCCAAGCCGTCACTGGCCAGTTGGGAGTGAACCTCGTCGAGCAGATCGTCCTCAAAATGGGTTGTGGTTGGCACCCCACCAACCAGAGCCTTGAGGCAGGCATCGATGGCGAGATCGAGTTGGTCCACCCAGACACGCGGGCAGCTACAAACAGCGTGGTTCGAGTGCAGGTTAAGGGCACCCTCGGACGCTGGATAGCAGAGACGGGCGACGCCTTTGACTATCCAATCGACGAACGCGACCTCGCATACTGGCTGAGCGGGAACACGCCCGTCATCCTGGTCGTCACCCGCCCCCAAGTCGACGAGGCGTACTGGATCGACGTGAAGCAGTACTTCGCCGCGCCCGCCGCAAAAAAAGCGCGCAAGGTCCGTTTTCAGAAGGCGACAATGGCCTTCACGAAGAATTCACTCGCCGACCTCTTTGCGATTGCCCTGCCAAAGTCGATGGGACTCTACTTTGCCCCACCGCCCAAGCAGGAGACACTATTCACGAACTTCCTTCGGGTCACACAGCTTCCAGAACGAATCTGGCTTGGCGAAACGACGCTCAGGCCAGGAAAGAGCGCATTCCAGTCACTGCGTGAACACGGACTCCCTGAGGTCGAGGAGTTCGTCATCGACAACCGCCGCATCCTGACCCCGCACGATCTTACGGACTTCCGCTGGCGCGGGCTTGTGGACCGTGGGACGGTCGAGGACTTCCCCGCGAACGATTGGGCTGACTCGGGCGATCCGGACAAGCGACGACTATTCGTCCAGCTCCTCAACCGCTGTCTCTATACACGCGCATGGCAAGTCTATGTCGCACACCGCAAGGACAAGGACGGCGACGCACTCTACTTCAAGGCGACCGAGGACTTGTCACCCAGAGAGGTGCCATTTCGAAGCGTGAAGGAACCAGCCGTTCGGACCGTGTTCAAGGGGTATCCGTACACGAAGGGAGAGCGTGTCGGCGAAATCGCGTACTATCGACACGCTACCTGCCTCACCCAGTTCCGACGATATGACGGCGAGTGGTTCTTGGAGATTCTACCGACCTATCACTTCACGAGTGACGGTTATCGTCAGCATCCTCTTGCTGACCGATACGTCTCAGGGATGAAGCGCAAGGAGAAGCAAGGCGCTGTCATGTATCAACTCGTGATGTGGGCCTCTATTCTCCGCGGCTCCGAAGAGGTAGACGCGGAAGTCTTCTCGACGAACACGTATCCCTTCCTTCGATTCGGCGCACTGCAAACTCTCACGCTCGGTGTTGGGATCGACGATAAGGCGTGGTTGCCAAATGAGGATAAGGAAACGGAGGAGGAGGGGGAGGCTACACTGGGCGAGCTTCCTCTCTTCGAATTCGTCAGCCCGTACGCACCCGACCCAGTCCGTGACGGGGGCGCGGCATGAAAATAGACTTTCTGGACGAACCTGAGCTTGAGTTCGGAAGCGGCAGACATGTCGACATTCGGTTCGGTATCATGGACTACGGGCCTCATGACTTCGGTCACGAATTGGCGCCGACCGAAATTCGCCTCGGCGTTGTGGGAGTGCCCGAGCACGTCGAGCTAACGCACGGCTTCCTTGAGCAGTGTCGTGGAGAAATTCCTGGTGCGACGACGAAGCAGCCCAACCTGCGACCACTGTTCCCCGGCTTCAATCGGGAAACGGCGTTCTCTTCGACCCTTATTCTAAGTGAGAAACTGACGCGAACGATCCCGGCACGGCGCTTCGACGAGTTGCGGCGAACAGACGATGCAAACCAGCTGATCCGCGGCTCGGTCGCGCTCATGGTTGAGGAGCTCGAGTATCTGCATCGGAATGAGCGGCCCGACGTGCTCCTCTGCGCTGTGCCGCAGCCCCTCGTCGACATCCTAGACCCCGCGCTACGGCCCGGCATCCCGGCGGGAGAGGTCCGTCTCAACTTTCACGACATGCTCAAGGCAGCGGCGATGCACTTGCCGCCCATCCAACTCATACTCCCGAGCACCGCGGACCCATCTCGTGCTCGGAAAGCAAAGCGCACCAAACAGACGCGGCGTTTGCAGGACGACGCGACCCGAGCGTGGAACCTTCACACTGCGCTCTATTACAAAGCCCGTGGC
>JBEPVT010000040.1:0-38345 GCA_041690895.1 Gammaproteobacteria bacterium | reverse complement strand
AGTGGAGGAGTTTGACCCGGCAACGGGTGGAGGAATTTGAAGTGGCCATCGGGGCAGGGGGCGGCGTACAACCACCGCAACTCCTATCAGGGTTTGAAGTGACATCACCGACGATAGTTCCAGTCGATATCTGTCTTCGACTTTCTTCAGGAAAGTGAAGACAATTCGATATTATCGATCAATCGTGTGGTTCCCAGTCTCGCCGCGGCGAACACGACAAGAGGTGAACTTGTAGCTGGCTTGCTCAGACGGTCTGGTTGGCGAATCGCCACGTAGTCTGTCTTCCAACCTCGAGCGTCCAAAGCGTCACTGGCTTCCCGCTGCAACCCGTCCCAGTCGCATCGCCCTGCTCGAACTCCGTCAGCCATCCGTTGTAGAGCGGTATGTAATTGCGCGGACTCCACCCTTTCAGCGGGGCTCAG
Organism: Gammaproteobacteria bacterium; assembly: GCA_041690895.1. GTDB lineage: Bacteria > Pseudomonadota > Gammaproteobacteria > Steroidobacterales > Steroidobacteraceae > Bog-1198. Next base: position 37,923 of record JBEPVT010000040.1, on the reverse strand, counting down.
GTACGCATTCCGCGATGACATTGCGAGTCCATCGCCCTCACGGACGGTTTCGCCGCCTAGCACTTCGATCGGTAGCGCCAGTTGCCGCGCCATATCGCGAATGATGAGAAGTTGCTGATAGTCCTTCTTGCCAAATACGGCGATTTGCGGCTGGACGATGTTGAATAGCTTGAGAACCACGGTGCAGACGCCGGTGAAAAAGCCCGGCCTAAATTGACCCTCGAGGATATTGGCCAAGTCCTCCGGCGGATGAACCTTGTAACTTTGTGGCTCTGGATACATCTCACTTGCCGTTGGCGCAAACAGAATATCGCAGCTCGCGTCTTCTAAAAGCTCGGTATCTCGCGATAGTGTGCGCGGATATTGATCGAAGTCATCGGTAGGTGCGAACTGAAGTCGATTAACGAAGATGGTGGCGACTACCGGGCGCCTGCGGCTCCGGGCGATTCGCACCAGGGATAGATGCCCTTCGTGCAGGTTGCCCATGGTGGGGACCAGTGCTGGACGCGACGACCCGTCGAGCATCGTGCGCAGCTCCGAGATTGTATGGACCACGCGCATGGGTCTAGAGTTCAGTATCCGTGCACTGAATCGTCTGGAAATCGCCCGGATTTGACCTCCGACACGTAGAGGCGCACCGCTGCATCTACGGAAAGCCCAGACTCGGCAAAATTTCGAACGAAGCGAGGCTGCTTTCCCCGCGTCACGCCGAGCATATCCTGGAGAACCAGGACCTGGCCGCTGCATCCGGCGCCAGCACCGATCCCAATGACGGGCACCGATAATGCGGAGGTAATCTCGCGAGCCAACGTAGACGGCGTTAGCTCTAATACCAACATTCCTGCACCCGCGTCGGCTGCCTCTTGAGCATGAATCCGCATGACGTTCGCGGCGGCCTCATGCCGTCCTTGAACGCGATATCCACCCAAAGTGTGAATCGATTGGGGCGTGAATCCAAGATGGGCGCACACTGGTATACCCCGTTCTACCAGGGCGCGTATGATCGTCGATGTCCAACCGCCGCCCTCAAGTTTCACCATATGGGCACCCGCTTTCATGAGCTGCGCCGCATTCCGAAACGCTTGATCAATGGATTCGTGATATGAGCCGAATGGCATGTCCGCGATGATCCAACTGCCACTATTGCCACGAACCACGCATCGCGTGTGATATTCCACTTCACTTATCGAAACCGGCAACGTCGACGAGTTGCCCTGAATTACCATCCCGAGTGAGTCGCCGACCAGCAAGATATCGACGCCTGCCTCGTTGAGTACACGGGCGAATGATGCGTCGTAACATGTCAACATTGCGATCTTCTCGCCGGCGCGTTGCATTTCTTGGAGTCGTCGCAGCGTGAGAGGCGTGCGGGAATCGGGTTTATCTTTACTCATAGTGGTCGGTGATTCATTGCATACAAATTCTCCGTATTATAATCCGCAACGCAGTTCTGCTGCACCTGTGCCGGAAGTACGCTTTCGAGCAATATGAACAGATTCCCCCCGAGAACAATTAGGCGATGGTAAATCAGGATCTGGCGTGAATAGGTAGAGCCATGGGAAACAGCGGCATCGTTTGCAAGATAAGAATGACCTGCCTGGCGTTTGCCGTACCAGGTAAAATTGAAGAAAATGGCTCTGTTGAGAGGCTTGGTTAAATCGGACCGTTGGCGAAAGTAACACTCGATTCCTAACGTTCTCGAACTTCGATTTTGTTTGCGTGTTTCGCACTCGTAATGCGCTCGAACACTTCTTCTCGGTGTACCGACAAGTTCGATGGTGCCGCTATACCGATTCTCACTTGATTTCCGTTCACACCTAATGCAGTGACCGTGACGTCATTGGCAATCATTACCACTTCGCCGACCCTACGAGTCAAAATGAGCATGCCGATTCCATTCCTCGAGGTACGTTTCTTAGACCCGCCCTCATGGAAGGCATGCGCGTGCGTTTTGCGATAGCGAGGCCTTCCATCAGTTCGCTGCTCACGCCGACTCAATCGAAGTTTCTTGCGCCCGAACATGGCAGAAAGAGCGGTCGCGGCCCGCCTTCTTGGCCATGTAGAGCGCCTCGGCGGCGGCCTTAAGCATCTCTTCGGTGATCGAAAAGGTTTGCAGGAGAGCACGTGCCGTTGAGCGAAGTACGGTATCGCCCGTGGGGTGATCGTGCGTGTCATTCACTCTTTTGAAGTGATCTAAATCAATAAAGATCACGCTAAGCGGCCTGTGGCTTCAGTGCATGGCGAATTCATCTGCGAGGACGGTTCCCAAGTGTCGACCGTTATAAATCCCGATGAGCGCATCGCGCCGGTCCTCTTCCTGCAGTATTTCGGTGCGCTGTTCCAATGCGCGGGTCTTAGCCTTCTAAGTCGCTCATCTTTTCAGGTGATTCGAGGCCGCGCACTGTCAACCACAAACCTCCTCGGGGCGGCGGGGCGGCCGGCACATAGGCACAAAAATGGGTTTGTGGCCAACATCGCCAAGCTACCTCAAGATTTCGGGGGTCCGGCACTTATGTTGCTCTTCAATATCGCGACGCTCCATACGGAACCCCGCCGAACCTTCAATTTTCCACACGACCTTGCCCCTATCTATAAGTCCGCATGCCCCGGTAATAACTTCTCTCATTGAATCAAATTCCAAACGCGTTGACTGTCGAATATTTTCGACTAAGATCATTGACGCTGCTTCCGTGTAGAGAAGCCAGTATTTCATCGGCGGACCGGCGTTTCCTTGCTAGTACGACTGATTTTGTGACAGCTTGTGTACGAAGCCAATCACCGTTGCTTGGGTATGCTCCTCACCTCAGGCCTGCTTCTGGCAAGCCCGCTGCGCTGAGTACGCAAATCAGTGTACCACTCCATCGATGGCGCGGAAACGCAGGCAGCGGTCAGCGATCGATCCGACGAGCGGATGTCCGGGATGTCCAGCAACTTGGGTGTCGTTCCCGGAAAGCCAGGGGTCAGTGCAGCGTGCAGCCACAAAGCGTACGGAATCTCACTACCAGCCGCTTGAGACTTGAGATGCGGCTCGGTCTATCGATTGCAGCGGCAGGCGGGGTTATAAAGATGTACAAAGATGATGCCCGCGACGCCGACGGCTTGTGACCTAAGTCCGATATTCTCGCGAAATCATCACTCGCCGCGGGATTTGTGGCTTGAAACGGCTGGGCGCTCGTGACCTGGAAAGGTCGTCAGTCAGTGAGTTCAAAGAACCACAAGGCGGCGCTGGTTCCCGTTAACCAGTCGATTACCGCCACCCATGGGTCGTCGCGACAAGATCGCGGCGCAGCATTTGCGCTCGAGGCATGTTCACGAGCTTTTCTATCGGCCGCGGGCACCGTAGCTTGAAGCACTGTTAAGCAAGTCACGACTCCACGGGCCGCCACAATCAAGATTTTCTGGCTTCTGCCGACAGGTAAGCGTGATGCGAAATAGACTCGCAATCGCTTTAGAGGAATGAGCACGATGTCGGACAAGCCTGCGGCGCCCGAGGCGCCTACTTACAGGTCCGGAAAAAACTCCGTCGCACCTGCGGACTACGCTATTCCGCAGGCAGTGCGGGTGGCAGCGCTGCAGTTCTTAAGTCGGCTGGCTGGGGAGGTGTCTTCCGGTACGGTGGACTTACCCTGCTTTCCCGACATCGTGATCCGCATTCGCAACGCTCTCGTCGATCCTAAGACGACACCTGAGCGCACGGTCACAATTGTGGGTGCAGAACCGCGCCTGACCGCACGACTGCTGCAGACTGTCAATTCAGCGGCATTTAACCAGTCCGGCAAACCCATTACCGATTTGAAAACGGCCATTACTCGACTCGGCCATCAGTTGGTGCAGAGCGCCGCCATGGCGTTCGCCGTCCAGCAAATGAAGAACGAGCAATCGCTGCGCTCAATTTCTCATCAACTGAGTGAATTGTGGAAAGAGAGCATCGCAGTTGCGTCCATCTGCCAGGTGATGGCGCGGCGAACCAAACTGAATCCCGATGAGGCATTTCTGGTGGGCTTACTGCATGGGATCGGCCGCATGTACATCATGGTGCGCGCGGTAGGCAAGGGCGCAGAGTTCGGCAACTACAATTCCTTCATGGACATGGTGGCCGGTTGGCACGCCTCCATCGGCAAAGCGGTGTTGGAGAATTGGGGATTCGGCGGTGAGATGGCCGACGCGGTGGGCAATCAAGATGACGCTGAGCGCGAGCGCAAACGCGCGCAGGAAGTGGATTTGTCGGATCTGTTAATTGCCGGCGTGCTCTTGGGGCGGGCGCTGCAGCTGCCGATACCGCGCACGGTTGAGGTCAAAGGTGTCGCTGCGTTTTCCGTGATCGGTCTTTCAGACCAAGATGTCGTCGCGATTTTGCGGCATGCCCAGTATCAACTCACATCACTGCAAGATACATTGGGATGTTGAAGTGCGGCAATGTGTGAAGTGATCAGGAGCGCAGATGCGCAATTCGCGTAAGGATTATTGTTGAGAATTTGAGTTTCTAAGCAAAGAGAACCCGAGCATGGCCAGACTGATACTTACCGTCGATGATTCACCCTCGATACGTCTGATGATGAAATTGACCCTGACCGCGCAGGGATTCGAGGTCGTGCAGGCTGCCGACGGCGTAGAGGCTCTCGAAGTCGCCCGTGAACGGGTGGCAGACTTGGTTCTAACGGACATCAATATGCCGCGCATGGATGGGCTCGCACTCATCAAGGAATTGCGTGCACTGCCTGAGTACAAGACCGTGCCCATGTTGATTCTGACCACCGAATCGGGACAGGAGCGAAAGCAGGCAGCCAAGGCCATCGGTGCCACCGGCTGGTTGGTGAAGCCTTTCAATGATCAACAGCTTATAGCTACCATCAGCCGAGTGCTGTAGCAATCCAATCGAGACACTATGGACAAAGGACCGGTAAAGACCGCTTCGAGACAGGGGCGCGGAGTCGACAAATTGGCAGGTCTGCTCGCGATCATGAGCGCGCAGATCGAGGCGGCCATGCACGAAACGGACGCTCCTGCGGTCATCCTCGTCGAGACCGCGCACGCCATGAATTCCGCGACCGAGCTTCTGGCGAAGAGTCTGTTTGATTTTGCAGGCTCGCCGACGCGGGTTTTCCAGGACCTGATGGTATTGCATGACGACATGCACGCACGGGCGACGAAGGCGGCCACCGCCATCCAGTTTCACGACCGCCTGGTGCAGTGCCTCGCGCACGTCAGTACCGGACTTACGTTGGTGGCCGAATTTGTCTCCAGCGATAGTCCCAAGACTGGCGCGGACTGGGATGGCTTGCGCGATCGGCTGCGCGCCCTGATGAGCATGGAGGGTGAGCGGGCGGTGTTCGATCTGCTGAGCGGTGCGCCGCGCCCGAGCGACACCAAGAATGCTTCAGCGCTGGCGGAGGACGAGGATGGCAAGGTGGAAATTTTCTAGTACGGAATGCTATGTTTTCGGAATTCGAGTCGGTCCGCAACTACGATGAAGTGGCTGCTTTTCGCCAAGTCATAGATAGCGTACAAGATTATCCGCAGTTTTCCGGGGATACCGAGGGACTTGCGGATGTTGCATGCCTCGCACTCAACGGCTTCCGCCGCGTTACATTCGCAATCAAGTCGACATGAATTTCTTTATGAGCAAGGAGGATCGGTCAAGTCGTGGAGATTAGGAAAAAGAGGAGTGATTTCAAAGGGAAAATTACTCGCATTTTTCGGAACAGAAGATCTCTTCTGATCATAGGTCATCGGAACATTTCTGTATAATTTCCTGCATTTTCTACCGTCATATATGGACGCCGTCGTTTTGCCAGGCGGTGGGCGCCAGCCAAGGATGGGAGTGCGGCAACGACAGGCTTGCAAACTTGAGATCCAATTTCTAAAGTCGGTATTCACGGCCGTAAGAGCAAAGATCCTCGGCACCTTAGCCCGGCGCGCAACTTCGCGCCGGGTGGCTGAGGCGCTTTCTTTCCGTGAGAATTGGCGGCTGACAAACCAAGCAGGGAACGGGAGGCGACCGTCGATTCCAGTCACCGCCCCAAGCCATACATGCACCGACACCAATACGACAACGTCCAGACATCGCTGGCGTCCCATGATCGGCACCCGCATCGCCAAGAATCCCTATGTTCCCCCAAACTCAGCCCTGCTTGCGACATGCTGATCGAGCCAAGGAATAATCTCTTCGGCCGGCATGGGCTTGGCGAACAACCACCCCTGGCCGATAGTGCAACCATATTCTTGCAATAGTCGTAAATCCTCGACGGTCTCGACTCCTTCGGCAACAGTGCTGAGCCCAAGCGCGTTCGCCAACTGCACAGCGGAGCGCAGAATGACCTGCAGACTCTCCCGCTTGTGAGCACCGTGAACAAAGGAACGGTCGATTTTCAATTCCGTGAATGGAATACGCGCCAGCTGTTGCATGGATGAAAATCCCGTGCCGTAGTCATCTAACGACAAGCCGAAGCCCCGCAGACGCAGACGTGTTAGCACGCCGAGTGCCACTCCCAGTTCTCGAATCAACGAGGTCTCAGTCACTTCCAACACGATATGATCGGGGGGAACCTCATGGGTCCGCTGCAGGCTTGCGATCTCGTCCACCAGTGCAGAGCGATTAAGCAACAGCGGCGACAAATTGATGGCAACCGACAAGTCAAAACCATGCCTGTTCCAGACGGCGGTTTGAAACAGGGACTGACTCATAACCTGCATGGTGAGTTTGTGAATCAGATCGCTCTTTTCCGCCAGCTCGATGAATTGATCCGCGGGCACCAACCCCAGCGTGGGATGCTGCCAGCGCGCCAATGCCTCCAGCCCGCTCACGTTGCCGGTGCGGATCTCCACCTTGGGCTGATAATGAACGATGATTTCTCCCACCTCGATTCCGGCGCGCAGAGTCGCGGCGTCAATCGGCACATGTTTCGACCGTCGATGGTGACGAGTCTCAACCGGGTCAAGATTGCTCAGTGCCTCGCGCAGCTCACCGATCTGCAGAGGTTTTTTAAGCGCGCCAACGATATTGAGGCCCACGGAATTGCCCATGTCCTCGATTGAATTTAGCAGAACGCGTTCCCGGGATGACGCAATTATGATCGGAATATCGATCTTCCTGCGCGCAAGATGTTCGAGCAATTCAGCGCCATCCATGGTCGGCATTTCCAAATCTACGATGAAAAGATGCGGCGGAGGTAAGAGCGCATCTAGAAGAGTTAACGCCTCCCGCCCATTGCTTGCTTGCTCGATTTGGGTAATGCCGAGTTGTCGACACAGTTTCGCCGCGTACCCACGCTGCGACGCACTATCGTCGACGATGAGCGCCGAAGTGATGACTCGCAGGGCGGCGCTTGCGGACATAGATACGCTTCCATAGAGCGAGACCAATCCGCGGGCGATTATGCCCTCGGCTTGGATAAGATATCGGCGCGGCGCGCAGCGACTTGAGACCGTTCCAGGCGATGGCAGCTAATACGGCCGCTAATGCCCATCAGCACCGACGCTGGGGCCGCTCTTGCGCGGGCGTCGTCTTTGGATCTGCCAATGCGAATGCGAATGACGATATTCGGAAGGTAAGGAAGATTTACCGTGGCCAATGAGAGTTCGGAAGCGAACTGGGCCAGGAATGCAAGGACGCTGCCTCGCTTACGCGCGTATCCATTAGCCAGCGCCGCCAGACATGCGGCGCGCTGCCGGGCGCGGTCGACTGACCACAGCCGCCGCGTGAGCCTCTCGGGTCTGCACTGGAGACAGAGCTATCGCGGTAATCTGGTACTTGTCCATCGCCTCGCTCAATGCGTTGGTTTGAGCCGCAAGTGCGGTTGCTGCAGCGGCGTCTTGCTCAACGAGAGCCGCGTTCTTGCTCGTCATTTCATCGATTTTTGAAATGGCCACGTTGATCTCGGCGATTCCAGCGCTTAACTCGCGAGTCGCGGCAGCGATTTCCGTCACGATCTGGTTGACGTTTTTCGCCGCGCCGACAATTTCCTGCAGCATCTCGCCCGACTGGTCGACGAGCTTCGCGCCCTCGCCGACCTTCAATATGCTATCGTTAATCAGGGTCTTGATTTCCTTGGCCGCTTGCGCCGATCGACCCGCCAAGTTGCGCACTTCTGCGGCAACGACTGCGAAACCGCGACCTTGTTCGCCCGCACGAGCGGATTCCACGGCCGCATTCAACGCGAGCAAATTGGTCTGAAACGCAATTTCGTCTATGACTCCGATAATGTCGCCTATTTTACGACTCGACACGTTGATCTGGTGCATTGCGACAATTGCGGAAGAGACCACGACACGGCCCGCTTCGGCGCGATTGCGCGCAGTCGTTGCGAGTTCGTCCGCATGTGCCGCGCTTTGCGCGTTCTGGCGTACGGTGGCGGTCATTTCCTCCAATGCTGACGCGGTTTCTTCGAGCGCAGAGGATTGGGATTCGGTTCGCAATGATAATTCCGCGTTACCATTGGCGATGTCATCCGCGCGCGAACGAATCTCAACCACCGCGTCCTTGATCGAACTCACCACCGACGAAAGATTATCAAGAAGGATGTTGAGTCCTCCGGCCAGATTGGCATGAAAACCAGTTTTCCGTTCCGTCGGCAAGCGTGCTTGCAAATTGCCTGTCAAAGCCTCTGCGACTACGAACTTAACTTCATTTTCGACGGCGACACCGCTCGTGCGATTGCGCCATTCGAGCACAGTGCCCAAGCGGCCGCCGCCGGCGTCCACGATTGGACTCGCGTTCAACACCAGGGTATGCCCGCCAAGAGACAAGACCGTGTTTTGAGGGCCGCTCAACGCGCTAAGCGCTGCCCGGTCTAGGAATTGCGTCGGTTTGAACATGTCGATAGAAGCGCCGAGCAGCGAGCTACTAGAGAATTGCGGTAGCGAGCGTCGTAAATCTTGTTCCAGCTGCGAAAATGTTTTTTTGGCAATTTCGTTGGCATAGACGATAGTGTGTTTCTCGTCCACCACCAGGACGATCGTACCGGCGTTGTCCAGGGCCTGGCGAACGCGGGTATTTTCCGCGAGTGCAGCCCGATCCGCTTCAATGCGAATGCGCAGAGTCTTTTGCATTTTATCGAGTGAATGGAGGACATGGCCCGCCTCGTCCTCGCTGTCCACCGTAATCTCATTCTGGTATCGACCGGCCTCAATCGCATCGAAAGTAGTGACCGCACGGCGCATGGAGCGCGTGAGACCACGGGTAAAATAGCCAGCCAGTATAATTGCGGCGATCACCATCGCGCCGACCAATCCAAGCGCAAGATTGCGTTCTAATTGTTCGGCGGCTAGCCGGTTGGCAGAACGGGCTCGGACCTGCTCCATTAAGAGATCGTGCAGCGCCGCCAGCTTGGTCTCGAACAGGGTGCCTTGCTCCATCACATCCTGCGAGGCGACACCGACCGGGCGGCGTGTCATGATGTTCGAGGCAACCCACTGCTGATAAGCGTCAAACGCCTCTTCGCTCGCATGTAGTGCATTACTATTATGCTGCATTTGGGCGCCGAACGTTTTATCATGCGCACGCGCAGCCCATTCGCTTAAGGAATCGAGCTTCCAGCGCAGGTCGTCCATTAGGAACCGTATATTCGCGGTCACCGCATTGATGCGGGCCTCCTGATCTTGTGTAATCGGTAGCATTTGGGCGGCGACCGGCGCCGCGGCCGCGCGCATCGCTCCGAATTGGAAAAACACACGCGGAATTTCGAGTACCGCGCAGTCTTGTAGGTAATACTGCTGAAGATCACCATCGCGATCGAGGTGATGCGTTTCGCCAATCAAACGCACCAGCCTTGTTAGCTTCGCCGACATCGAATCGTGATGTTGCGCGGCGGCCTCGGGAGAGAGCCGCGACCAATTCTTAGATACGTCCGCCCAGTCGGTTTTGAAGTCAAGCCACAAGTTGCGTTCGGGCGATTCATCCCTACCATACCGGTTCTCGGACTCATCCTGCAATGCGATACTTGCGTCAAGCTTTGCGGCCGCCTCCTCAATCTTCTTGTCAAAGTAGGCGGTGTTGGCTTCACCTGCGAGCAGGGTCGCGGTGAACGACGCATGCGCTGCTAAAGCGCGGCCGGCTTCCCTGAGCCCTTCGAAGTAGTGTAATCCGTCGTCGGCCATTCGGTGTTCATCGATGCGCGACCAGAGAATCACCGCGTACTCAACGGTCACATAGCTCAAAGGCAGCAACAAAACGACCACGATCATCGCTAGCTTGTGCGCCATCCTCATTTGCGCTGTATCGACCAATCGAGGTGGACCTGTATGTAGTTTCGTCGATTGAGGATCTGCAGGTGTGCGCCGCGTCACACTGCGTCCTTCAATCGGCATCGACGCTCAATCTAGCGCGGTTGGCGCCGATACAGTACCAGCGTGCGCGTCGCGCGCTCTGAACTTGGGCATTGGAGGCCGGCCATGCGAAAGTTGATTCCCCTATTGATATTGGCAATAGCCGGAAGCGTGCACTCAACGACAACACCGGCCGACGATTGTCATGGACCCAATGCGCCGAGCGAGTTCCCAGAGCCTTCGACCGCAACTGAACAAGATATTATTACCGCGCAACAAGCCGTCAAGAAATATTTGAGCGACATGGAGTCGGCGCTCAAGTGCATGGATGCGCTGCACAATGAGCGTGCCCGTGACATGGCCATCGATGATATGCAAAAAATAGCCTCGAAGTTCAACACTGTCCTGCGCGCCTTCAGGGCAAGACAAAAGGCCTAAAGGAACACCGTGCGCGAGGACGTATTGTCGCCGCAAGAACTGATCGCGAATTTCAACGAACTCGCAACACTGCCCGAGGTGGTGCTGCGCGTCGCCAGCATGGTGCAGGACCCGAATTCATCGGCGAGCGATATCGGGCGCGAGATTGTGAGCGACGCGGCACTCACGGGCCGACTGCTGCGCATCGCCAACAGTCCCGCTTTCGCCCACCACGGCAAGATTGCCACGGTTAGCCGCGCGATCGCCGTGTTGGGCGTATGGCAAGTGCGCGACCTGACGGTAGGGATTACGGCCATCCGTACCTTCGACGGAATTGCGAATGAACTGGTGAGTATGGACTCTTTCTGGCGACACAATGTCCTCTGCGCGACCGCCGCCGGACACATTGCCGCGCGCCGTGTCGCCGGCCGGGCTGAATCTCCCTTCGTTGCCGGACTGCTGCACGACATTGGACAACTGGTGATGTTCAACCGCGTCCCGCAACTGGCGAGAGAGGCATTGTTGATGTCAGTGGATTCGGCCGAAGATCTCGGCCTGTACTTGTGCGAGCGCACGCTCTTGGGGTTCGACCATGGCGCTGTGGGGGTCGCACTGGCGCAGAAGTGGCAGCTGCCGAGTTCGTTGCAGGAATGCATTGAGTTTCATCACGAGCCGGATCGCGCGCAGAGGCATCCGGTCGAAGTGGCCACCGTTCATATCGCTAATAGTGTGGCGGTGTTGGCGGAAATCGGCAGCACGGATCCGCGCGACGCCCCGCAGATCTCGCCGGCCACGTGGCACGCAGCCAAGCTCGACCCCTTGGATCTAGCAGAAATCGTGGTGCAAACGCAGTGCTCTGGGGCTGACATGCTGCCGCTTCTGACCGCGGCGTGAGCCAGGTGGCTTCCCGTGCAAGCATGACCCTTGATCCGGAAATGGCGGAGATCGCCAAAGTATTCTTTCAGGAGAGCCGGGAGGGACTCGATGCGATGGAGGCAGGACTCTTGGGATTGGGCGCCAGCGCCGACCGGGACAACATCGACACGATATTTCGCGCCGCTCATTCCATCAAAGGGGGAGCGGCAACCTTCGGTTTTGAGGAAGTGTCGGTCTTCACTCATGGCCTGGAGACGTTACTCGATGAAATGCGCCAGGGCCTGCGACCGACAACAGCAGAGGCGATTCAGACGTTACTTCAGTCATGTGATTGCCTGCGCGAAATGATGAGCGCGACTGAAACCGAGCAAGCGTTCAACCAAGCACGCATCGCAAGCCTCAACAGCGATATCCGGCACATTTTGGACAAGCCGCGGGCCGCGACGCCTGCCGCGCCTTCGCAGGCTGCGCTGCAGCGCACCGCGGTTGCAGCCGCGCCTCCCGGAACCGCCGGCTGGCACATCGTGTTCGCACCCGTCGCGGAACTCCTACGCCTTCGCAATGAACCGACCCGCATGTTCCGCGAAATCGAGCGGCTCGGCGACTTCGCAGCGCGCGCTGATGTCTCACGCCTACCCGCCTTGGATCGGCTTGATCCTGAAGTCTGCTACCTCGCGTGGGAAATCGACGTTGCCGGGCAAGTCCCAAAGCACGCGCTCGACGAGGTTTTCGATTGGCTCGATTCGCGCTGTCGCATCGAATACACACCCATCGGGAATTTTTCGCCCGCGGCAGAGGTGCCTGCGGAGAAGACATCTAATCCTTCGCCTAATCCACAATGTGAGAACTCTTCCGCAGCGAAAACCTTCGCGGAGCCGAGTTCAATCCGGGTCGCAACGGGCAAGCTCGACAACATCATCAATTTGGTCGGCGAGCTCCTCATCACGCAATCAATGCTCAGTGGCTTTGCCGAGGGCATTGTTCCGACCGAACTCGACCGACTGCGCCAGGGGCTTTCGCAGCTTGCGCGCAACACGCGAGAATTGCAGGAAAGCGTAATGCAGATTCGCATGCTGCCCATCAGCTTCGCGTTCAACCGGTTTCCGCGTATCGTACATGATCTCTCCCGCAAGCTTGGCAAGAAGGTCGAACTGAAGCTTACCGGGGAGGGCACCGAGCTTGACAAGACCGTGCTCGAGAAGATCAGCGATCCGCTTGTGCACCTCGTGCGCAACGCACTCGATCACGGTCTCGAGACGCCGCAGCGCCGCTTGGCCGCCGGCAAAGGCGAGATCGGGACGCTTGAACTCGCCGCGTTTCACGAGGGCGGCCACATCATTATCGAAGTGCGCGACGATGGTGCAGGCCTCGACAAGGCGAGGATTCTGGAGAAGGCGCGTGAGCGGGCCCTGGTGTCCCTGGAACAGGCATTGACCGATGAGCAGATCGCGGACTTGATATTCATGCCGGGATTTTCCACTGCCGCTGAAGTCAGCGATTTGTCCGGCCGCGGCGTCGGCATGGATGTGGTGCGTCGGAATATCAACGACCTGGGTGGTCACGTGCAAATTCTCTCAAAGGAGAGCATTGGCAGCACGATTCGCATCCGTTTGCCTCTAACGCTCGCTATCTTGGACGGCCAACTGGTGCGTGTCGGTAAGGAGATATACATCCTCTCGCTGCTCGCGATCGTCGAGACGATTCAAGTCACCCGCGAACGCCTGAACATGCTCGCGGGTCGCACCGAGGTGTTCCGCGTCCGAGACGATTTTCTGCCGGTCGTCAGGCTCCACGAGCACTTCGGGATCGAACCCGACAGCAGGGTTGCCGAGGACGGGTTATTGGTTGTCGTCGAAGCGGACGGACAGCGAGTCGGCCTGCTCGTGGATGACCTTCTCGCGCAGCAACAAGTGGTCATCAAGAGCATCGAAGCCAATTTTGAGGCCGTGCCCGCAATCGCGGGCGCGACCATTCTCAGGGATGGCATGGTGGCTCTCATCATTGATGTCCCGCACCTCATCCGGTCGGTAGCCGAGCGCCGGCGCAGCAAACCCAGCGGCGCACGCCGCGTGAAGCAGGAATTCCATTCATGAGTACCACGAAAGGCACCACTGGCATCGAAAAATCTCGCGCGGAAGGCAGCGAGCAATACCTCACATTCATGCTTGCCGGAGAGGAATACGGCGTCGATATTTTGCGGGTCCAGGAAATTAAAGGCTGGGACAAAGTGACGCGCATACCGCACACCGCAGGCTACATTTTAGGCGTCATCAACCTGCGCGGAGCGGTAGTTCCCATTCTTGATCTGCGGCGCCGTTTCGGCCTCGAGCCGATTCCCTTCGGGCCAACCACGGTGGTCATCGTCGTGCGCGTCGCCGGTGAGCGCGGCGAGCGCACCGTGGGCGTAGTGGTCGACGCTGTGTCAGAGGTCTACAACGTGGACGCAGCGGACACCAAGCCGCCGCCCGAGGTGTGCGGCAGCCTCGATACCATATTCGTCAAGGCACTGGCAACGGTCGAGGAGAAAATGCTGATCTTGCTTGACATTGACCGGCTCATCGGCAAGAGCATCGTTGACGAGCTCTTGCCGGGCACTGCGGCAGCATGAGGAAGAAGAAGCAGCGCGCGACAAAGCAGACGTGCATCATCCTCGATGCACGCCTTACGATTGTACAAGCCGTCAAACTACATCGCGAGTTAGTGGCGGGACTTGCCACCGGCGGACCGGTCGTTGTGGACGGATCATGCGTAGAGGAGATCGACACAGCCATTCTGCAGCTGCTCGTGAGCCTGTGGCGCACCGGCTCGCAGCGCGGGATCGTCTGTGCCTGGCAAGGCGCTTCGGACGTTTTGCGCAAAACAGCGGCTCTGCTTGGTCTTGACGATCTTCTGCACTTTCCGAACGGCAATGCCGAGTCGACGTGAGTACCTTAAGCGTCCATGAATTCGAGCTCACGGGCGCGGAGTTCGATCGTCTGCGCCATCTCGTGCGCGAGCACACGGGAATTGCCCTCTCGGAGGCGAAACGCGAACTCGTCTACGGGCGCCTCGCGCGGCGTTTACGCCGACTTAAGCTCGGATCGTTCGCAGAATACTGCACCTTGATCGAGAGCAATGCTAGCGCAGAGATTCAGGAGTTAACCAGCGCGATTACGACCAATCTCACAGCGTTTTTCCGTGAGAATCACCACTTCGAGCAGCTCAAGGCAGAGGTGCTACCGCAGCTGGAACGCATGCGCTGCGCTACCCAGCGCATACGCATCTGGTCTGCGGGCTGTTCGACCGGCGAGGAGCCGTACTCACTCGCCGTCGCTGTGCGCGAGGCGCTTGCGCACCTGCCGGACTGGGACATCAAGATTCTCGCCACCGACATTGATTCGAAGGTGGTCGCAACCGCCGTGGCAGGGGTGTATGGATCGGAACGTCTGAAAGACGTCAGCGCCGAACGGGTCCACCGGTGGTTCCCCAAGATCGCGGCGCGTCCGGGGTACTGCGAGGCATCCGCCGACTTGAAGAGCCTCATCACATTCAGGCAGTTGAATCTGTTTGATCGCTGGCCAATGCACGGGCCTTTTGATGTCATCTTGTGCCGCAACGTCGTCATCTACTTCGACAAGGACACGCAACGGGAACTATTCGAGCGCATGGCCGACCTGCAAGATCCGGAAGGCTGGCTTTTTCTCGGACATTCGGAAAGTCTTTTTAACGTAACAAACCGCTACAAGCCCATTGGCCGAACGGTCTACCGGAGCTTACGGTGACACAACCCAGCCTGATGCGAGAGCTCGCGGATCTACCTGAGCTGCCACCGGCCCTGCCGCAATTTACGCACATACGCCGAGCCTGGGATGCAAGACTCGACACCAGCGTTGCCAGGCTTCTGCCGGGTGAATATTACGTGACGCGCCATGACGAGTTGATTTTTACGGTACTCGGTTCCTGCGTGTCCGTCTGTGTCCGCGATCGGAAACTTAAGATTGGTGGGATGAATCACTTCATGCTGCCCCAAGAGCGCCGGTCCGGTGCGCGAGCCTGGGCGGGTAACACGGCGCGTTTTGGCACCGTCGCGATGGAGCACTTGTTAAACGAAATTCTCAAACTTGGTGGGGAGCGCGACAACCTAGAGTTCAAAATAGTCGGCGGCGGCAAGCTACTCGATATTTCGCTCGATGTAGGGGCGAGCAACATACATTTTGTGCGTGACTACCTGAAGGCCGCAGGTTTCTCCGTCAGCGGCGAGGACCTCGGCGACTCTTGCGCCCGCAAGGTTTATTACAGCCCGACGACCGGCATGCTTCGCGTGAAGCGACTCACCGCGACCGTAGTACGTGTTGTTTTCGAGCGCGAGCGGGATGCATTGCAGACACGCCCGTGAAATCGGTATAGACAGAATTGTTATGACTAGCAAGCAAAGAGCCTGCAATTGCAAACAATAATTCGCGTGCTTGTGGTCGATGACTCCGCTGCCATGCGTCAACTGCTGACGGAAATTCTCAGTTCCGACCCGTTGATAACGGTGGTAGGCACGGCGGCGGATGCCTATATTGCCCGCGATAAGATCAAATCGCTCAATCCCGATGTGTTGACGCTCGATGTCGAGATGCCGCGCATGGACGGCCTCGCATTCCTTCGCAATCTCATGCGCCTGCGGCCGATGCCCGTGGTGATGTGCTCTTCACTCACCCAAGCCGGCGCTGATGTCGCCCTTGACGCGCTCGCCTTGGGTGCGATCGATATCGTCGCCAAACCCGTGCTCGACGTCATGCAGGGTATCAGGGAGGCTGGGCAGGAAATAATTGCCAAGGTGAAAATGGCGGCGAGTGCTCGAGTCAGATCGCTGTTCGACGCACCTCATTCAAGAACCGATGAACGCCATAGCGCGCGTATCGTGCAGCCGAAGAAGAGTGCGCCGGCGTTCACAATGTCGAACCATATAATCGCCATGGGTGCCTCGACCGGCGGCACGGAGGCCATCAAAGAGGTCCTCACTCGGCTGCCGGGACAGCTGCCGGCAATCGTGATTGCGCAACATATTCCCAAAGCCTTTAGCGGCGCGTTCGCAGCCCGCATGAACTCGATCAGCCCGCTCAGCGTGTGCGAAGCGCGCGACGGTCAACGGATCCTCGCGAGTCATGTGTACATCGCTCCGGGCAATCAGCATCTGCGCGTGGTACGTAGCGGCGCTTACTATCAATGCCGCTTGGACGACGGCGCATTGGTCAATCGGCACCGCCCGTCGGTCGACGTTCTGTTCCGTTCTGTGGCCGAATGTGCCGGCGATCGTTCCCTCGGAGTCATACTCACCGGTATGGGTCGCGATGGCGCGCAGGGCCTCAAGGCAATGCGGGAGGCGGGCGCCTCGACTATCGCGCAAGACGAGAATTCGAGTGTGGTGTGGGGCATGCCGGGTGCGGCTTGGCAAATCGGGGCGGTCCAATCCCTGCATCCGCTTGAGCAGATCGCCGAGGTCATTGTCCAGTTGAATGGTGCCGCGACCAGCACGGCCCAGTCCAATACTTGATCGGAGCTTGAGGCAATGTTCAAGAAGATCGGTTTTCGGCCGATTACTCTAGCATTCATTGGAGTGAGCGATGAAAATCATGATTGTCGATGATTCCACCGCCATGCGCATGATCGTCAAGAAGACGCTGCGCTTGGCCGGTTTCGAAGGGCACGATATTGCCGAAGCCGACGACGGCGCGAAAGCGCTGGCCGCGATCAAAACATCGAAGCCGGATCTCGTCCTGAGCGACTGGAACATGCCGAAGATGACGGGACTTGAGCTCCTCGTGGCGCTGACGAGCGCTGGCGTCAAGCTCACGTTTGGATTCATCACCACGGAGGCGACTCCAGACATGCGCGCCAAAGCCATCAGCGCAGGCGCCAAATTTCTCATATCGAAGCCCTTTACCCCGGAATCGTTCAAAGAACAGTTGAGTGCGCATATTCGGAAGGGCTCATGACGAGCGTCTGTCCTCTGCCAGATCGCGCAAAGATCATCGAGATTCTGGGGCTGCTATTCGACGGATTGGAGGTAAAGCCCGGTGGCAACTTCAAGCATACCGCCGCCGGCGGCGCGTGGTTCGGTGTGTACGTCGCCGACGACGGTGCGCCTGTCGCGTTGTGTAGCGCGGATGTGAATCTTGCGGCAAGTTTCGGCGCCGCCTTTAGCATGCTGCCCGTCGCTGCGGCCAAGGAGGCTGCGAAGGCGCGCGAGCTGACCACTGTCATGATCGAGAACATCCGTGAGATCATGAACATCTGTACGCGCCTGGTGATGGACGACACGTCGGTGCACCTAAAGCTTGAGCAGGTCTACCCCATTAATTCCCTGCCGGCGGCGGCGGCGGCACTCCTTGCTGCCGCGAAACAGCGCTGCGAATTTCAGCTGCAGCTGCCGAAATACGGCGGCGGCGTGCTCACCTTACTATTGGCTTGATCGGAAGCGAAAGTGAGTAGGAGTCGACGCTTTGCCGACGCAAGTGAGAGAGCCTCTTAAAGATCGGCCTAAACATGCCGATAAGACGCCTGCGAAATCTCAAACCCGCGGGCGACTTCCATCCCGCAAAAAGGAAAGCCGTCATGCATGCAGCGTTAAACAGACTTCTAGTGGCCGTGGTCCTCTGCGCAGTCCCGTTCGCCGAAGGATTGGCCAGCGCGCCGACCAAAGACGAGGTCGTCGTAGTGGTGAAGAAAGCAGTCGACTTCTACAAGACTAACGGTAGGGAAAAGGCACTCGTTGAGCTTAACAAGAAGGACGGCCTCTTCGCCAAGGGCGAGGACTATGTGGACGTGCACGACCTCAACGGCGTGTGCGTTGCACATCCGATCTCCCCTGCCAAGGTGGGTCTCAACCGTTTGGATCAATCCGACTCGGCAGGTAAATTCTATGTGCGTGAGCTTGTGGAGACCGCGAAGCAAAAGCCGTCCGGATGGATCGAGTACGTGATGAAGAACCCGACGACTGGGAAACTCGAAAACAAGCTCGCCTACTGGGAAGTGCACGACGGACTGATCTTTAAGGCTGGCACTTACAGCGAATAGGTCTGCGATGTCACTGTGTCGCGAATCTAGGCCGCGCAAATGAAGTTCATCGGCAACATCTCGCTGCGCGGTCAGATGCTGCTTGCGCCGCTGCTGCTGATCATGACAATTCTGGTTATTGAAACACTCAATTACGCCCAGCAAACCCGCGTGGATGCCGTCACGACGCGCCTCTTCAACGAGACGGTGCATCGGCTAACGGCGCTCGGCGAGGCCGGCGCGTTCGCGCTGGATATCAATGGTCGTATGTTCCGCGCCATGACCCTAGTACAAAATGGTGCCCCGCCAAAGATCGTCCGCGGCATCGTCGACTCCTTGCCTAACGATCTTGACAAACTAGGGGCGGAATTGTCCGCGGTGGAGGAGGGTGCGCGGCACAGCGGGCACGTCGCCGAGGCGGCGCAGCTTGCCGAGTTTTCGGCGAAGTACCGCAAGTCTGGCAGCGCGTTCTCGAAAGTCTTGTTCCTCGATCCCAGTGTCGCAGTCGACTACGCGACTTCGGCAGGCGCCTTTTTCCAGGATCTACACGGGATTTTGAAGACGCTGTCAAAATCGTATGATGAGGCGTCCTCGGCCGAGTTTGCCAGTGTGAAGCTGAGCGCGTCGAGCGCATTGCGACGCACCGCAATCGGTGGTCTGCTTGCGGTCTTCGGCGGCCTTGCCGTGAGCTTTTGGCTCGCCCGCTCGCTCACCGCACCTCTGGTCGAATTGACGCGCGTCGTCGGTGCGTTAGCGCGCGCCGACTGGTCTGTGACGGTACCCTACGCATCGCGCCACGACGAGGTCGGTCGCATGGCGCGCGCCATGAATGTATTCCGCGATCAAGGCGTGGAGAACGAACGGTTGAAGCGTATCGAAGAGGAAGGGCGTGAAAGGGCCGTGGCGCAGCGGGCCGCGGAACTCGAGCGCGCTCGTTCGGAGCAGACTCGCATGACGCACGAGACTGAGCGAGCACGCGTACTGACCGAACGGACGGAGGACTTCGACGCCACCGCGCACGAAGTCCTAGGCAGCTTCGCGCGCGCATTCGACATCCTGCAGGAAACGGCGGGGACGATGGGATCGGCGGCCGATGCCACGCGCACTCGCGCGGAAGGCGTGTCGCAAGCGGCGGTGGAGGCCTCGGGCGATGTGCAAACCATCGCCGCCTCCATCGAAGAACTCGGCGGATCCATTGCCAAGATCTCCGAGCAGGTGACCGCTTCCTCTGTCATGGCCGAGGGTGCGACTCGCGAGGCCGATAAACTCAATCAAAGCCTGAAGTCGGTCAATGCTGCAGCACTCGAGATCGGTTCGGTGATCGACTTCATTAAGTCGGTCGCAAGCCGCACCAGCCTCTTGGCCTTAAACGCGACGATCGAGGCAGCCCGCGCCGGACAGGCTGGCCGCGGCTTCGCCGTCGTCGCCAACGAGGTAAAAGCACTGGCAACGCAGACCAAAGAGGCCACCGAGGGCGTAACCTCCAAGATCGAGCGCATCCAGAATTTGTCGGGCGTCGCGGCCGCAGCCGTGTCCTCAATTGCAGAGACTATCCACTCGTTGAGCCGTAGCTCTGCATCGATTTCCGAAGCAGTCTCCGATCAGAGCGCGGCAATGCGTGACATCGGCAAGACCGTGCAATCTGCAGCTGACTTCACTCGGCGCGTCAGTGACCAGATACATGAGGTCAAGAGCACTGCCGCCGAGACCGAACAGGCCGCCGACGGCGTTTTGCACGCCTCTGCGGACCTTGCGCACCAGACTGAGCTCCTGCAGGCCGAAGTGTCCGGCTTCCTCGATGCCGTGCGTCCTGATGCGGCGCCTGCGCGCTGCGAAGCATCGGATTATCAAAGCGTGGCCGTTTAGGCCGGCAGCATTGACCCTTGGAGAAATGGTATGGATGCCTGCCACTTCGAAGTTGAAGAAAGCGGTGAGCTTGAGAGGAAGTGGACCCCCGGACCGGCGGCATCAAAGTGCCTATGGTGGAAGGGTTCAGTCTTCACGGGCAGCGGAGGGTCTGACATGAAGGTTGTCGTAGTTGGAGTGGATATCGCGAAGCGGGTGTTTCAACCGCGTTGGCTAGAGCCCGAGACGGGTGAGATTGTGGCGCTGCAGCAGCGTGAAGACTCGGCGAGCCTGCGCATAGCGGCGATTCCTGGCATGGGACTCCTAAGTGCGACCGCGGCGGTGGCCACTATGGGTGATGCGAAGGCCTTTAGCTCGGGATGCGAGTTTGCGGCGTGGCTCGGTTTGGTGCCGCGGCAAACAAGCACGGGTGATCGAGCCCTATTACTCGGCATCAGCAAGCGTGGCGACAAATATCTTCGCACGCTGCTGATCCATGGCGCTCGCGCGGTGCTGTCGCAAAGCAAAACGCCGCCTGTGTGGATGAGAGAATTACTGAAGCGACGGCCGAAGAATGTGGCCGTCGTGGCAATAGCGAACAAGATGACACGCACGATCTGGGCGCTAACGGCCCATGCACGAGCGTATCAATTTGGGTACGTGAGTCGACCCATTTAGGCCGCCCACACGTTCAATTAACCGTGAAACAAAGGAAGGTACGCTAAAAGGGTGCGCGAGGACTACAACGTGTGATGGTAAACAGGTCAGACCGTGATCCGCCAAACCTAAATATGCTTCCGAGCTTTGAAAGCTCTGTGGAGAAATGAGGTGCGAGTCAGCGAAATCCATCAGGGCTCGCAGGCTTCGGTCTGCAAAAAAGGCCGGATATAAACCTGCAGCCTAATCTGTCGACCATCACGCCGAACAGTCTTTCCACATCGGGAGGCGTCCACACAAAAGATATGAACTTTCGCAATTCCGTCGGTACGCGAGTGATGCTTTCCTACGCCGGCGTCGTCACTGTATTCGCGGTCGCGGTGGCTTTAAGCATCGGTCGGTTGACCGCCTTCAATACAGCCGTGCGTGAAATAACCGGCCCCGAGTTCTATAAGGTCGAAACTGCCGATGCATGGGCTGCCAACGTATCTGAATCGATGCGACGCGCCCGTAACATGCTGATCATGGATGATAAGACTCAGATTCAGGGGGAACTCGAGAGCGTGCGTATTCTTAACGAGAAAGCCCAAGAGTATAGCGATGCGATGGTGGCCCGGGTCGAGTCAGCAAGGGGCATAGCCCTGCTCAAGGAAGCTTCGGACGCTCGCGCCAATCTTGTATCGTTTGACCAGCAATTCCTCCGTCAGGTCAATGACGGCGACTTCAAGGCTGCTAAGGAAACTCTGATGCAGCGGGCGCGCGCCGCTCACCTGATCCAGATTGCGGCGCTCGGAAAGCTCAGCGACTATCAAAAGCAACGGATCCACGAGCATGTGGCCGCACTCGAGGTCTCATATCGCAAGGCGTGGATGCTGCTACTCACGCTGGCGCTCGCCGGCATAGCGATCGCATGCGTCGTGGCGCTGTTGCTGATACGCACCATCAAGAGACCTTTGAAGCAGGCAGTGACCGTGCTCGGCGAGATCGAGAACGGCAACTACGCGAGCACTGTCGGAGCCAGTTCGAACGACGAGATCGGCCAGACCCTCAAGGGTCTTGAGCGCATGCAAACGGCGCTGCGCAAACGCACCGAGCAGGAGCGTATATCTGCCGTGCAGAATGCGCGGATTCGCACGGCGTTGGATCGAGTCTCGGTCGGCACGCTCTTGGGCGATACTGAGGGAAAGATCATCTATCTGAATGATGCTATGAGCACTCTTTTCCGCACTTACGCCACCGAATTCGGCAAAGCGGTGCCATCCTTCGACCCGGATCAGCTCATCGGCGCCTCATTTGACATGTTTCCTCAATTAGCAGCGTTAAAGCGGCAATCTGAAGGTCCTCTCGCCTCCCCGCAGACAGTGGAAGTGAAGATGGGCGAGACGAATTTTCGAATCGTAGCAAGTCCCGTACACGACGACGGCCAACGAGTCGGTACCGTAGTGCAATGGGTCGATAGAACGCAGGAGGTAGCGAACGAGGAGGAAGTGCAGGCGGTAGTGGCCAAGGCCATCGACGGTGACTTGACGGTGCGAATCCGTGAAGACGGTAAGGGAGTTTTCTTCAAGGCACTCGCGAACGGCACCAACAAAATACTCGAGAATATGTCCACGGTGGTCCGAAGCATGGCGCGGGCGGCGGCTGAGGTGCGGACAGGAGCGGCGGAAATTTCTCGCGGCAATGCTGATTTGAGCCAGCGCACCGAGGAGCAGGCTTCCAACCTGCAGGAGACGGCCTCCTCGATGGAGCAAATGACATCCACGGTGAGGAACAATGCCGACAATGCTGCGCAGGCCAATCAGCTGACCGCTTCGGCTCGAGAGCACGCCGAGCGTGGCGGGGGGATCGTGAACGCGGCGATTGCGGCGATGGGCGAGATCAATGCCTCATCGAAACGCATCGCCGATATCATCAGCGTGATCGATGAGATCGCCTTTCAGACGAATCTGCTCGCGCTGAATGCGGCAGTTGAGGCTGCACGTGCGGGCGATCAGGGACGTGGTTTCGCCGTCGTCGCTTCGGAGGTCAGAAATCTAGCTTCGCGCAGCGCCGAAGCCGCCAAAGAAATCAAAGCACTAATCCAAGACTCCGTGAAGAAAGTCGGCGAGGGCACGAAGCTCGTGAACGATTCTGGCACGGCGCTCGCGGAGATCGTCAGCAGGGTCAAGCAGGTCACGGACGTGATGGCTGAGATTTTAGGCTCAAGCCGCGAACAGGCGTCGGGCATCGAGCAGGTCAACAAGGCCATCACCACCATCGACGATATGACGCAGCAGAACGCAGCGCTCGTGGAAGAAGCCGCCGCCGCGGCGCAGACGCTCACTGAGCAGGCATCGAACCTCGCGCAGTTGATCGCAGGGTATAAAGTGGAGATCGGCACGGCACCCACTGCAAAGCGCCCGGCTGCCGCGGCAAAAACGTCCCCTGACTCTCGCTTGGTGGAACGCCGCGCCCCAAATCGGCCCCTAAGCGGAAAGCGAGCGCCTGCTCGTAGCACGGCGGTGGCCGCTGTCGAAGAATGGAGGGACTTTTGATCGCATCGCCGACACGCGACGGCCCGTCACGAATCCGGTGTCGGTTTGCTCACCAATCGGGCGACCATGAGAGGATATACTCTTAAAGAGGGGCGTAGAATGCTAGTGCTTGCAAAAGCGTTTTCGGTTGGCGCACTTATAGCCGAATAAAGGCACTCATTGCGAAGCCATAGAGTGAGCTGGCGTATGTCTTTAAGCCAAGGCCTCGTGCCGTTATCCTTAAAGCGTCTTCCGTTCTACATGGAGTAAAAATGAGCCTACCCGGACTTCGATTCGAAGGTCTAACGCTTACAGTACGGGACGTTGAACGTTCCCTAGAGTTTTACGGGAAGAAGTTGAGTTTGACTGTGGAGGTCAACGCGGCGCCCAACTTTGCCATGATTAGGATCGGCGGTGACGGTGGCGGCACCATTGGTTTACTCTCGAGTGCTCGAGCGAAGTCAGACGGGGCCGAGGAAACCAGCGCGCTGCAGAAGCGCTCGATCCATATTGAGTTCAGCACCGATGATCTTGATGGGCTTTACGAGGATCTGCAGTCCCGCGGTGTAATATTTCATGAGCCTCCGCACGATGAGCCGTGGGAGCGCTCCATGACCGCATTTGATCCTGATGGTTACGCGGTTGAGTTTGCCCAGGGCCGCCGTGGTCACAACGCAACAAGATGAAATGCGATCCTGGGGGTGAGAACATTCTGCCATGCATCCGAGGCTGAGCGAGCCTGTTTAATTCGATGCATGGGGTCCGAATAGACCGTACGAGTGTCGTGGCGTTAGACGCCTACTTGTTTATCGATCAGACATGGGCCGAGGTGCCGGATTGATGTGTATCGCATGATTCGCCGGCGCGTGCGCACCGTCGGTATAGACACCGCAGCGGGCTGGCCATACATTTCGTGCGATGGGCATCCCGAATACCTGCGCAATGGTGGCAAGCTTGAAATCGCGCATCGCGAAACAGATGGCCAATCACGAAAGCTCGCGGACCACCGGTCTCTATGATCGGCGGGAACGCTATCGTTGGTTTTCTTCGTCCCTAATTGTTAGTTAGAGTAGCCTACCCGCCAGTCGTGCGGAGACACGCCGGTCCATCGACGGCAAGCGCGGGTAAAGCTGCTGGTACAGGAAAAGCCCAGAAGATAGGCAATCTCGCGCACGCTTCGCTCTGGCGTGCCTAAATAAACAAGTGCCAAAGAGTGACGCGCCTCGTCCAGAAGTTTTTCGAATGTCGAGCCGCCATGTACTAATCGGCGCTGCAAGGTGCGAGTCGTCATATTCAGCGTCGCCGCAACCTCGGCTTGCGAAGGATCCCTGGTTAAAAGTTGTCGAGAAAGTATCTTGCGTACGCGCGCCTCAATGTTAAGTCGCTCGATCCGTGCAAGGTATTGCACGCAAATGGAATCGCTCTGCCGTGCCACTTCTGGATTGCCGCTCAAAAGGTGCCGCTCCATACTGCGTTTGTCGAACCGCAATCGGTTTTGAGGCGAGTCGAACTTAAGCGGCGCGCGCCATTGTTGCTGAAAATACTCGAGCCCTTGAGGGCAAGGGCGCTGCAATTCAATGGATAGAGGCGAATAATCGCGCCCGATAAGGGATCGGCACATTCGCAGGTATGTTCCGACTAAGGCATCGATACACTCTGGCGGCACGCTTACCACCGGCACGAGGTGCAAATGGTACTCACTGCCTTGACGCAAGAACCGATACTCCACCGCATCGCTCACTACATAAGAAAAACGTTGCAAGCGCTCGAAGGCCTCTCTCAACGTGGAACTAGCCGTAATGCCATATCCGAGCGCATGAGAGGTCGTGTGCGTATAGTATTTCGCGAGCTTTACACCAAAGGCTGGATCCCGAGCCGCATCCAACGCGATGCGCCATAGACGGCCCATTTTTACAAGGGAGCAACGGGCATCGGATGCGCCCCAATCCTCTTTACGAAACCCGGCCTTGCTTAAGAGCGCCGGACTGTCGAAACCCGCCGCATCGAGCGCCTTACCGATGGCGCGGACATGTGTCCCCAAAATAGAGTTCTGGTGTGTCGAAGAAGGCTGCATTTGCATCGAATTCTTTTCCATCCTCAATTCAATTTTAACTCTATCGAAGCTTGGATTGTCTATTCGGTGATCTCGCCTTGCAGAAGTGTTGCATGAGCGCGACAAAAGCAATTGTCGCCCAAAGAAAACTAGTTGTCGTACGCGGTTGAGCGAGGGGTGGCACGATTAAGCACCGCGGGTTCGCTGCGGTCAAGAAATCATAACGAGGCTAGTTTTCGTGGACGTCAGGGGAGAGATTTGATGAGCAGCAAGTTTAGCTTTCGGCAATGGCTGATTCTAATGGCGGGGACAATCGCTGTCGCTGCCCCTTTTCTGGGACGGGCTGCTGAGGATACCAGCGCTGCCGCCGTGCCTAACGCGACGCTTGAAGAAATCGTGGTGACAGCGCAAAAGCGCTCCGAGAATCTGCAAAATGTACCGGTAGCGGTCACTGCGTTCACTGCCGAGACCCGCGATCTGATCGGTATCGAATCTACGCAGGATTTAACTAATTATACGCCCGGAGTGACCTATAGCTTCGTCTCTGATCGGATGTACGTACGGGGTCTCGGGCGCTCGACGAACAATCTAGGAATCGATAATTCGATCGCGACCTATCTTGATGGCTTCTATAGCTCTTTCTTCCGTGCAGCTGATTCTAGTTCTCTATTTATCGGTCAGGAGGAAATTTACCGAGGACCTCAAGGAACTCTCTTTGGACGCAACGCCATCGGCGGCGCATTTATCTTAACCAGTCCGCGCCCGACCGATCAATGGGAGGGCGAGGCACGCCTACGCGTCGGCAACTTTGAGTCCGAGGACATCGAGGGCACGGTGGCCGGGCCCATCATCACGGACTTCTTGCGCTTTCGCCTCAGCGCCGGCGAATACAAGCAGAACGAAGGCTATTTCAAGAGCATTAGTGGCCATGAGAATGATGGCGCGGGATTGAAGGACAACCAGGAATTTAATCTCCAGCTGGCCGGCAATGTCGGCAGCGGGTTTGAGTGGTGGGCGAAGGCTGATCATATCCACTGGAATAACGGCTGGGGCTCGCAGGTTCAAACCAGCCCTTACGTCACCCATTGTGTGGGCCCAAGTCTTTTGGGAACTCCTGGCTCAATTAATTGCGGCGGGCTGCAGCCAAGTCCTTGGTACAACTCCGCGCCGGGCCTGAATCCCGCGGTTCCGCAACTCACGCAGCAAAACCCGCCCAACGGCGGCGCGTCTTATACGACTCCCAATGACACCCAAAACCGAGAACGATTGAAGGATCATCAGTTATTTGGGCTGGAAGGGGTGGGTCATTTGGGCTTCGCGGATCTTAAATACACCGGTGGTTACACCTCCTCCGAATACGATTTGAATGTCGATTATGACAATACTGATCGAGCTTCTTACGTGTTCACCCCTAACGGCGGTGCGCCGGTCACGGTGAATTCCGCCGAGAACATCAGTTATAAGGAAATTCGGCGCTACTACAGCAATGAGCTGGATTTTATTTCGGTCGGCGACAACGCGCTACAGTATGTGCTCGGCATCTATCAGTATGATGAGCATGTGCAGCAACCGATTCAGATAGGTAGCGTGGTGCCGCAGCCGCAATTTCTCGCGCCTCTCAACCCAGGGGTTCTATTTGGCGCCCCCCCTAGCCTTGCCGCCCCGAATCCGAGCGGCGATTGGTACTCAGTCAATCAGCACACAACCTCGCAGTCCCTTGCCGGGTTCGGTGAACTCGACTGGAAATTCACCGATACGTTGAAGGCGACCTTGGGTGCGCGCTACACCAAGGATCGTAAGGACTCGGTTGATTCCGCGCGCTACGTGCTATGGGATCCGACGGTGGCGCCCGTCAGCTTTGATTTCTCGCCCCTCGCCTTTGGCGCAGCGGCAAAACCAGACCCATCGGGTAACGGCAACTATGTGCGCCCGCTGGCGATTAACTCGCATGCGATAACCGGAGTCGCGGGCCTTGAGTGGTCGCCCAATCGCGATACGCTCGGGTACTTGAAATATAGCCGCGGCTATAAAGAGGCCGGTATCAATGCAGGGAGCGCGATTGTCGCGAACCCCTACACCAAGCCTGAGTACTTGGATGGATATGAACTGGGTTGGAAACAGGCTTTCAACCATGTGTTCCAAGTCAATTCCTCCTTGTTCTACTACAAATACAAGGGCGCACAGTATCCATTAACAGAGTTCGGTGGACCCGTTCCGGTCACCGCATTCTTCAATATCGACGAGAAAATCTACGGCGCTGAATTTGAAACCGAGTGGCAAGCAACCGATGCGCTACGCTTTTTGATTGACTATTCGTATTTACGCGCATTTTTCACCGATCGCAGCACCTTCATCGATGCCTTCACTCAAGTGCCGACGATGGTCTATGGCAACCAAGTACCGGGATCGCCTAAAAACAAGGTCGTGGTAAATGGAGTCTATACCTGGCAGTTTCAGCCCGGGGCTTTCGCGCTTTCCGCGAGCTGGGCATGGCGCGATCGAGTGACCTCCACTCCGTTTGCGGATCCTGAATTCGTCGCAGGTTCTTATGGACAGACCGACTTTCGCGGCACTTGGACCGCATCGACTAATCGTTGGAGCATCTTCGGATACTTGCGAAACGCATTTGATGTGCGCGGCAGTGATGGCACTGGCATCGATGCGACTATTTACAGTGCGGCGGTTGGCGAAGGAGGGCCAACTTTGGCCCGCAGCCTCATCTATCCGCGAACATTCGGCGCTGAATTCCGTTGGCGCTTTGGCGCCAAGGTTCATCCCTAGGCTCAAGCTGCGGCGCTCTAATCAGCCTCGATGTATTAATTTGGCTCGATGCGGCTTACAGTCTCTCAAAGAACCGGTATCCGCGGAAACTGAGGGTTAAGCGAGCTCGATGGTGCTCTTGAGTTGATCCAATGCACAAATTGCGTCGTCGCATCGCTCTTGCTCTCATAGCCAGCATCCTCGCACCGGGCTCGCCTGCGGCGCCCGCAATGTCTGCATCCACAGGCGAAGCCCTATTTGGCGCACATTGCAAGAGCTGCCACGACCCAGCCGTGGAGCGAGCGCCGGCTCGCACTGAACTTGCGCGCCGACCGCGATCGGAAATCGTCGCAGCGTTGAGCACCGGAGTAATGGCTCCGATGGCCCAAGGCCTCTCCTCGTCCGATATCGAGGCGCTTGCGCGGTTTTTATCGCCTTCGGACCTGCAGACCCGTGTCTCTAGCGAGAGGTTGTGCGAGGCAAGCGGACCGATTAAAGCAAGCAATCAGGATTGGCCGGAGGTTGCATACGATGCAAACTCTACGCGCTTTCAATCACGGCCGGGCCTGCGTGCATCCGAGGTGCCGCGATTGAAGGTTAAGTGGGCGTTTGCAATGCCGGGCGGCGGCCAACCCATTGTTATTGGCGATTGGCTGTACATGACCAATCGTGGTGGCAGATTCTACGCGCTCGATGCGAAAACCGGATGCGTACACTGGAGCGTCGACGACGCGGCGGCACGCACCAGTGCCGTAGTGGTTCGATCCGCCGCCTCGCCCAGCGGATGGCTTGCCCTGATCGGGGTTACGAGCACCAAAAACGTTCGCGCATTTGACGCGCAAACGGGGCGCGAGCTATGGCACAGCGATGCCTTGGAGTCTCACCCCGCAGCCGGTATCACGGGTACGCCGGTCGTATCGCAAGGCATGGTCTTCGTGCCGCTATCCTCCGGCGAAGAGGTGGTTGCCATGCAACCCAATTATCCCTGCTGCTCGTTCCGAGGCAGTGTCGCGGCGCTCGATCTTGCGACCGGTCAAAAGAAGTGGCAAACCTCCCTCATTACCGAGCCCTTGCAGCCGCTTCGCCAGAATTCATCGGGGGTCATGATGCAGGGGCCCGCAGGGGCTCCGGTGTGGGCCGCGCCGACCGCAGATGCTAGGCGCGGCTTGCTCTACATCGTGACGGGCGATAGCTATACAGACGCTCCTGCCGCCAATACGGATTCGATTGTCGCGTTAGATATGAAAAGCGGCGCGCTAAGATGGCGAACGCAAGCGACAGCGGACGACAATTTCATTCAAGGTTGTTTCTCAAATGCACCAAGGGGCGCTAACTGTCCAAAAAAGGTGGGTCCTGACTTCGACTTCGGTGCGAGCCCTATTCTATTTGGAAAACCCGGATCGCCGCAGGTGTTACTCGCGGCTCAGAAATCAGGCATTGTCTATGGTTTGGATCCCGATACGGGCCGTCGGCTCTGGAGCACGAAGGTCGGCTCGGGATCCGCACTGGGCGGAATCGAATGGGGTATTAGCGCGGATGAGCGTCGAGTGTTTGTGCCCAATTCCGATTTCGGCCAAATGCTCAATGAATTATCGCAGTCGGCCGGCGCGCCAATAAACCCCGATTGGGAAATGCCTGGCAAGCCGGGCCTATCAGCCCTTGACCCCTTCTCGGGCAAAGTCATTTGGAACGTCCCAGCTCCCATTGCACCATGTCATTACGCGGGTGACCGCTCGAAAGATTTCTCGAAAGGCGCTTGCATTCGCTCTCAGTCTGCGGCCCCTGCCGTCATGCCGGGAATCGTTTTTTCGGGAAGCCTCGACGGTTGGCTTCGTGCTTACGATGCGGCTAGCGGCAAAATTGTCTGGCAGTTCAGCACTACGGCCCAAACTTATTCGACCGTGAATGGTGTGCCTGACCAGCCTGGCGGTGGAATCGATGGCATGGGACCGACCGTTGCAGGCGGCATGCTGTACACCATGTCCGGCTTTAATGGTGCATCACAAACAGGAAGCAACGGAATCAATGTGCTGTTGGCTTTCTCGGTCGATGGTAAATAGGCGGTCGAGTGAAGGATGAACTCGCGCGCGAAGTAAAAGCTAAGGCAATTTTATGTGGGGGGTTTAAATCATGGGATTGAATGGTAATTATCTTGCCTTAGCGCTGATAGTTGGGACCACAGCGGTGTCTGCGGCGACGTTGAGCGGTAGCGTCAAAAATCCCTCAGGCGCGCCTCAAGCTGGTGTGATGATCCGCGTGACTCAAACCTCCGGCGAAGGTCTCTCCCAAGTCGTGTATTCCAACAAACAAGGCCAATTCAAATTGCACACCGCCTTCAGTGGCGCACTCACACTGCGCCTGCGAACGCCCTATTTCGAGGATGTTCAGGACGCCATTACTTTAAAATCGGATGACTCAATCACTCGCGCCTATACGATCAAGCCGTTAACCGACCCGCAAGCTATCTCCGACAGCCTGCCTGCGGCCTATCATTTCGGGAGTCTTCCATTTGAAACGGCGGAGGACTCACCCTTCAGTAAGTACCAGTTTCAGCGGGATTGTCTGACTTGCCATCAGTTAGGAAACGCCTTAACTCGTATCCCTCGGCCGGCTGAGGCTTGGGTTGCGACCATTCAGCGAATGCACGCGTACCTTGGAAACTTTGATGTGGGGCTTCGCGAGCAGCGCGCAAAAATCCTCGCCGCCGGATTTACCGGCAAGCCCCTGTCGGTGCGCCCAATGTTTCCTATCGATGCCGCCATTTTCGGCGCGGAGATCTACGAATATCCGTTGCCAAACGGCTACTCGCCGCACGATGCGGCGGTTAGCCAGACTGATGGGCTGGTTTACACGGTTGATCAGGGTGCCGATTTCATGGCGGTCACGAACCTTACAACCGGTGAAACGCGGCGCATCCCGCACCCCGCACAAGGTGTGAAGCCCCGAGGGCCTACTGAAATGGGCTCAAGTGTGCTCCATGGTCCGCACTCCTTGGCGCAAGGACCTGACGGCAAGTGGTACACCACAAATTCCTTCTCGCAGCGCATCGGCGTATTTAACCCGAAAAGCATGCAGTGGGAGGAATCCATCAAGATCGGTGATGGAGCCATGTATCCCCACACAATTCGCTTCGACAAGGATGGCATTGCTTGGTTTACCCTCGCGCAGAGCGAGCAGGTAGGACGACTGGACCCTAAAACCCGTGAAGTCAAACTCATCAACCTGCCGCCGCTTAAATCCAAGGGTATTGCAGGCGTTACCGTGCCCTATGGCATCGACGTCAGCCCTAAAGATGGCACGGTGTGGTACACGCGATTGTTCGGTGACAAGATTGGCCGTATCGACCCGAAAACATTGGAAGATAAAGAATACGCTTCACCGGTGCGAGGCCCTCGACGCATGCGCTTCGATGCGCAAGGCACTTTGTGGTTGACCGGATACTCGGATGGCATTCTGGCACGTATACAACCGAACGCGTTTTCAGCAAGTCCAGGATTCTCTTCCGAACTTTACCGGATGCCTGAATTTGCGCCGGGCTACCAGCCCGCACCGTACGCGCTTGGGATCGAACCCAAAACGCAAGACATTTGGATCAACGAAAATTTGACCGATAGGATCTTCCGTTTTTTACCTAAGGAGAAGCGCTTTGTGGTTTATCCGATGCCACTGCGCGGTACCTATACGCGTGATTTCAGCTTCACCAAGGATGGCAAGGCCTGCACGTCAAATGATCCCGTGCCGCCGGCTGCGCTTGAAGGTGGCGTACAGGAATTGATTTGCATAGCGCCGTAGTGGGCCTACCCCGGCAGCGTAAGAACCTATGAGCAACGAGCCGGTCCTGCTGCGACCACCGCATCGATTCGCCCACGCACTCAAGCGCCACGAGGTCGAGTATCTCTTCGGACAAAGTAATCCGCCCGCATTGACTCTGGCCGCGGATGATCTAGGTATTCGTCAGATCGGATATCGACAAGAGAATGCCGGTAGCTACATGGCGGATGGCTACGCGCGTATCACCGGAAAGGTGCCGGTGGTTACGGCCCAGAATGGCCCGGCGGCGACTTTGTTGGTCCCTGGACTCGCTGAATGCCTATCGGCGTCTGTTCCTCTCGTCGCACTCGTTCAAGATATCGGTCCCGGCAACCGGGATCGCAATGCATTTCAGGAATTGGACCAGCTGGAGTTGTTCAAGGGGGTGTCCAAATGGATCCGACGTGTGACGACCGCGGATCGAATTGAAGACTATGTGGATATGGCCTTCACCGCAGCCGCCAGCGGGCGCCCCGGGCCTGCAGTGCTGCTGGTGTCTATGGAATTGCTGGCCGAAAAAGCCGAGCAACCTCCGGCGGCGCGCAAAATTCGCTTAGGGCGCTATCCGCTCGACCGCACCCTAGCGGATCCAACGCAGATTGCCGCCGCAGCCGAGTTATTGGCCAATGCTAACGCGCCGCTCGTCTACGCTGGCGGCGGTGTCATTGGTTCAGGAGCGCATGAGGAATTGCGGGCACTGCAGGAACTGGCTCATGTGCCCGTTGCAACGAGTACCATGGGTAAGGGCAGCGTCGATGAAACGCATCCTCTGTCGATCGGGGTGATTGGCTACTTCATGGCGACCCGCGGCATGGCAAAGTTTGCCAAGCCCTTGGTGACGGAAGCAGATGTGATCTTGCTGATTGGCAATCGAACCAACCAAAACGGCACCGACTCCTGGAAACTCCTGCCTCCGCAGGCAACCTACATTCACATAGATATTGATCCCATTGAAATTGGCCGAAACTACGAGGCGCTGCGCCTGAATGGCGATGCCAAACTGACCCTGCGAGCGTTGAATTCCGCGCTAGCTGCGCTAAACCTTTCTAAGCGACAGTCAGCACGCGCAGCGGTAGAAAGCGCCATCGCAAACGCAAAGGCGCGACATCGGGAAGAAATCTCAATTGTGACTCAATCGAATGCGGCACCGATTCGGCCTGAACGTTTTATGGCCGAACTCGAAGCGCAATTATCGGACGATCATATCGTGGTGGCCGACGCGAGCTTCTCGTCAATCTGGGTGGCGAATTACCTGACCGCCAAGTTCGATCGACGCTTCATCACACCGCGAGGCCAAGCGGGCCTCGGGTGGGGATTTCCCATGGCGTTGGGCGCCAAGATAGGTAGGCCCGACAGACCGGTATTTTGCATCGTAGGGGACGGGGGCTTTGGCCATGTGTGGTCGGAATTGGAAACCGCGCGGCGCCATGACATCCGGGTGGTGGTGGCAGTTATGAATAACGCTGTTCTCGGCTACCAAAAACACGCAGAAGACGCTCTCCTCGGGCGCCACACGAATGTTTGCGATTTCCTGCCGGTTGACCATGCGGCCATCGCCGAGGCGTGCGGAGTGAAAGGAATTCGCGTCGAACGCGCCGCGGACATCGCGGGGGCTATCAAAGAGGCAATGACGGCGGATGCACCCATGCTGATCGATGTATTGGCAGATCCGAACGCCATGCCACCCGTGACGGCGTTTACCAGATTACCAAACTACTAACCAACGAGCGACGCCTATAAGCGCTATCGTCGAGGGAATGGCCGCAGTGCCCAGAGAGGAATAATGAGTAGTTCAAACCCCTTTAGTCTTAATGGCAAGTCGACTTTCATCACCGGTGGTGCATCCGGCATAGGCCTCGGTACCTGCCAGCGTTTTTTACAGGAAGGTGCACGTGTAGTCATCGCCGACATTCAGCCGCCGCCGCAGTCTGTCCTCGATAACGGGGCCATTTTTTTGAAGACTGACGTAACCAATCGCGATAGCGTGGTCGATGCATTCAAGAGCGCCGAAGAAAGCATTGGCAAACTCGACGTGCTTATCCACAATGCTGGCAAAGCGGGGAACGGCAGTCACTTGACCAACTCCGATGAGGAAATTCTAGATGCTGTGGTAGCGCTGAATTTCTACGGTACCTACTATATCTTGAAGTATGGACCTCGTTGTATGCATGACGGCGGCTCGATCATTACCACAGCTTCGGTGGCAGGATTGCAGCAAAATGAGGGATTTTTTGATTACAGCGCGACTAAAGCGGCCACGATCAGCATGACCAAGACCGCTGCAGTCGAACTAGGCTTACGCGGTATTCGCTGCAACGCGGTAGCGCCGGGGCCGGTCAAAACACCCATGCTGCCGCCGGGACATATTCTAAACACGCTCGCCAAACATCTTTCAGCACTGGGGCGAATTGCTGAGGTAGAAGATCTTGTGGGTGTGTACCACTTCCTCGCAAGCGATCAGAGTAAGTACATTACCGGCCACACATTTGTCGTGGACGGAGGCCGGCTCACCGGGTTTCGCAGGGAGGTGCTGGCTCGGCTGGCCGACTGAATGGAACGTATCCCGCGCGCACCTGGCGCGGCTCGCTTCCCCCGTTGAGCGGCGGAAATCGTGAAGGTGCCATATCCGCGACCGAATTCCACGGCGTCGCCTGCTACGTCGCGACAGTCCAGAGCGTCGAGGATAGCCGTGGGTGCGAAAAATCTCTCCCAGGAGTCACATGCGGCATCCCGCTATCCCGCCCTTTGACGACGTAGTTTCCTAGTATTCGCGTTTAGGGTGCAACAACAAGGTAAAGATCAGAGCTAGCCGGTGAATATCGGCAACTGCGAGGGTCAGGTCGGTATTGCACACCCCTCGTAAAGAAAGGTCATGGGCTTCGGCCCCTTCATGTAGCCAGTCTCGAGTCGGGTGATACCGAATCCCGAATCTTCGATGAGCGTGCGGATCGGTCGATTCAGGTGGCAGCCACCACCAATTCTCTTCCAGAGCGGCGTCAGCCGATTTTGCCACTTCTGGATGTTGTCTTCAGGCGCGAGCCCGTGTTCGACGAACAATAACCGACCGCTCGCTCTGAGCACGCGACGCATTTCCCTGAGCGCACCGAGTGCATCGGGAATCGAGCAAAGGGTCCACGTCGTGACTACTGTATCAATGCTGTGAGCTTCGACCGGAATGGCATCCGCCGAGCCGACAATGAGCGTCACGTGAGCCTTGGCGCGCGCCACTGAGCGCTCCGCCATCGCGAGGAGCCCCGCGGCAGGATCCAAACCGAGAATCTCGTCCACCCGTGATCCGTAGAAAGGCAGGTTAAGGCCGGAGCCGATTCCGATCTCAAGGACACGCCCGTGCGCCTGGGACAGCACTCGCTCGCGATACGGCAAGAGCTCGCGATTACGCATCGCGAGATTGATGACGTGCGGCAGGATGCGATCGTTGTAGAAACTCATGCCTTTCGGATCCGCCCGTTAAAATCGCTGTAGACTACAGAATACAGGTGTGGCGCTGCGTTAATTGATCGAACGGTATTTCCTGTTGGTCTAAACGGCGAGATGTTTTCCTTAAGAATCAAAGATCTTGTCGCATAGTTGTTGAGAGTAAAACAAGTTGGAAGCGCTATTTTTCCCGAGGAATTCCGAAGGTTGCCATGCAACTGAAAGCGGCGTCGAATCACTAGCTTCGGCACGCAAGCCTTCTGGCGGTCCGTAAAAACACCCAATTCTTAGCGGCGGCCAAATCAAGCCTAGCCCAAAGCGAGCCAGATTCGCGGGGATCGCAGGAATGATCGGGCCTACGCTGTGTCGGTTTGCATCATCTGGTCTTAAGGGGTCTTAAGGGAACGGCTTTCTGATAGTCGGCTTCGCTCGTGGCCGAGCGCTCTCCTTATTCGCCGCAACCGTTGGTGAAAGCCATCCTCGGGGCGCTGCTCTTTCACCAGGACTTGCACACTTGCGTTGCCCATTTAACGCAGTGAGTTGATGGGCAGCACTAGAAACTCTTGTCTGTAGGACGGCGCCGCTTCCCAAGACTGCGTTCATTGTGCGGTATTTCGTTGTTCATCCAATTTATTCTGCGATCATTGCGCACTATAGTGCGCATCCACGACTTCGCAGTCGGCGCAATCAACTCTCAACATTATTAAGGATGTACACAAATGAACAGGTATTCGGGAGCAATGCAATGCTTTGCAGCGAGTTGCGCACTAGCGATTCTTCCTTTGAGCGCATTCGCGCAGAACTACGTGCAAACCAACTTGGTGTCGGATATTCCGCAG
Organism: Gammaproteobacteria bacterium; assembly: GCA_041690895.1. Classification (GTDB taxonomy): domain Bacteria; phylum Pseudomonadota; class Gammaproteobacteria; order Steroidobacterales; family Steroidobacteraceae; genus Bog-1198. The sequence goes on along the minus strand of JBEPVT010000040.1, from coordinate 1,432 downwards.
GCGCCCAATGCCGATGGAACAAGTGCCGTTGTAGACTCGCATCTGAAAAATGCATGGGGACTCGCGCGAGGCGCAGCAAGCCCATGGTGGGTGAACAACGGCGGCACGGGCACCTCAACTCTGTATTCGGGCACCGGCGCGATCATTCCGTTGGTCGTCACCATCCCCAATGCCATGGGAGTCAAGACTCCCTCGAGACCAACGGGAATGATATTCAATGGCACCGCGGACTTTGCTATTGCGCCCGGCAATCCGGCGGTGTTCCTCTTCGCGACCAACAACGGCACGATTTCAGCGTGGGGGCCGCCGGCAACGCCCGTTACCGCGACCGGCACGTCAATCGCGCTTAACGAGGTGGATGAATCGAAAGAGGGCGCCAACTTCGTCGGACTGACATGGGTCGAGTCCGAAGGCAACCACTTTCTCCTTGCCGCCAATTTCAGCGGAAATAAAGTCGAGATGTTCGACAAGAACTTCAGACGCGTGCACCTCAGTGAAGAAGCGTTCGACGATGACCGCATACCACGCGATTTTGCGCCCTACAACGTGCAAGCGGTGGGCACCAACGTCGTCGTGACGTATGCCAAGCAGAACGCCGCCAAGACCGGCGCCGATGACAATTGCGGCGACGACTGTGGTTTTGTGGATGTCTTCACGGCGAAGGGAAAATTGATTCAGCGCCTGGAGCACGGTCCGTGGCTCAGGGCTCCCTGGGGAGCGACGTTGGCGCCTCAGGATTTCGGGTTCTTCAGCCATGATCTCCTTATCGGCAACCGATTCGGCGGAACGATCGCCGCATTCGACGCCGTGAGCGGGAAGTTCTTGGGGAACTTGCTCGATGCGAACGACGCACCCATTGCGATCGACGGCTTGTGGGGACTCGAGTTCGACAATCGCGGCGCCAACGAAGCCGGCACGACGGCAACTCCGTCGACGGGTCCTGCGCTCTTCTTCTCGGCAGGTATCGATGGCTATGCGCACGGTCTGTTCGGGACTTTCACGCCCGCCAAGGCGCAATTAAATGCTGAAGACCACGAATAGTGCGCGTACCGGGCAAAGAAGGACACGATTCCGGCGCGATGGCGGACGATTTGCCCACCTGAGCGGAACGCTGTCCGCCATCACGCCGGACAGGTGTCCGGCGTGAGATCGGAAGCACTCGACGCAAGCCTTTAGTTTCCAGCCACCCGTCGCTCTTCTTCCCAAAGGAGCGACGGGATGGCTCAACAGAGGCTAGCAATGCAAAAGATTGAAGCCGTCTTACGGCTGCACCTGCTCGGCGGTATCGAGAGCTGCCGTCAACTGGCACGCGCCGTGGGTGGGGCATGGAAACCAGCGAGATGATCGCGGTGCAGATTCTTCGCGAGTCCTCGGTCGTTGACTTGACCCGCTTCGGTGGACGGGTGGTTCTTACAATTCTTCTCGGTCTGTT
>JBEPVT010000039.1:0-38400 GCA_041690895.1 Gammaproteobacteria bacterium | reverse complement strand
TGGGCCCTGTTTGGCTGGGGGACTAGGATTCGAACCTAGGTAAACGGTGTCAGAGACCGTTGTCCTACCACTAGACGATCCCCCAAAATCGATCGATCGTTTAGCCGGAAGGCCGAATTCGCTCTCGTGATTATCGTTTGGAGAACTGTGTGCCGCGACGCGCCTTGCGACGGCCGACCTTCTTGCGCTCGACTTCGCGCGCATCGCGCGTAACAAAACCTGCTTTGCGCAATGCCGAGCGCAGCGTCTCATCGTAGGCCATGAGCGCGCGGGTAATTCCGTGGCGAATGGCGCCGGCCTGACCCGTGATTCCGCCGCCTTCGACATGGGCTTCAACATCGAATTTACCATCGAGTTGTACCGCGCCGAAAGGCTGCTGCACGATCATGCGGCCGGTTTCGCGGCCAAAGAATTCATCCAATGTGCGGCCGTTGATCGATACCTTACCCGTGCCTTGACTCAGATAGACCCGAGCACTGGAAGTCTTGCGGCGGCCAGTGCCGTAGAAGGAATTCGCGGCTGTATTTACCATTGATTGTCCTAGAAAATTAAATTTCCAGCGCCTTGGGCTGCTGTGCTTGATGAGGATGATCTTTACCGCCGAATACATGCAGCTTCTTATACATGCGACGGCCCAAGGGACCTTTGGGCAGCATGCCTTTGACAGCGAACTGAATCGCACGCTCCGGGTGTTCTTGCAGCAGCTTGCCCAGCGCGATGCTCTTCAAGTTGCCGACGTAGCCGGTGTGCTGGTGATAAAACTTGTCGGTGAGCTTCGCGCCTGTGACGCGCACTTCGCCGGCGTTGACGACCACGATGTGATCGCCAAGGTCTTGATGAGGCGCATAATTCGGCTTGTGCTTACCTTTTAAGCGATGCGCAATTTCGGAGGCCAGACGGCCCAGGGTTTTGCCTGCCGCATCGACTAGGAACCAGTCGCCACGAGTTTCTTCAGGCTTCGAAAATACGGTATACATGGAGTGCTCAAAGTAGGTCTTGACGAAAGGCGCGAAAGTGTACAGAACAGCGCGGGTAGACGCCAGCTCAGATATCCGCAGCCTTTCCGAGCTATAATATAATGTATCCATGGACATCCGCAGGCTCGAACCTTTGGACCGCGTAATTGGAGGAATAGATAGGGCAATCAAGGTCTTAACCGTACCGCCGCGCGCCTCCAGAGCGGTTCCGCAGACCGCAACTTCGGAAAGCCTGCAGGAGAGTGAACGCGCAGAATCGGCGCGACTCATGCGCGTGAACCATGCGGGGGAGCTGGCCGCCCAAGCTCTGTACCAGGGCCAGGCGCTCACGGCGCGTGATCCACAGGTCAAGTCTGCGATGCGCGAAGCCGCAGCCGAGGAAATCGATCATTTAGCCTGGTGCGAACAGCGCCTGAAAGAATTGAGGGGCAGGCCCAGTCTTCTTAACCCGCTCTGGTACTTCGGTTCCCTCAGCCTCGGCGCCTTGGCGGGCGCGTTAGGCGATCAAGTCAGTCTAGGCTTCATCGCCGAGACTGAAAAACAGGTCGAATTGCATTTGCGCGATCATATGGAGCGCATGAGCCCCAAGGATTCGCGCAGTCGCGCTATCCTTACGCAAATGACGCACGATGAGGTGCAGCACGGTGCAAAAGCCACATTGATGGGGGGTAAACCGTTGCCGTTTCTAATAATATGGGCGATGCGCGCGACATCCCGCCTAATGACTCGTAGCTCGTATTGGATCTGACTTGGACCCTTTAGTGCTTGCGATTCCGGGACTTATGTAATAAAACGTGCGCCAGCATAGGCGTTTAACTGACGGAAAAACCAGCGGGAGTGAACATGGAAGAAGGGGCAAAAGCCTTAAGCGATATCCCAGCGATCAATCGTTTCTTGAGCTACTGCCGCATCCGGACAGTCCCTTCCAAGACCGTGATCATTCACGCCGGCGATCTGCCGGACATCCTGTACTACATCATTTCCGGGTCCGTCGAAGTCATGATCGAAGACGAGGACGGTAACGAAATGGTTCTCGCCTACTTAAACAAGGGCCAATTCTTCGGCGAGATGGGCTTGTTCTACGAGCAGCCCACGCGCAGCGCATGGGTTCGCACCCGCCAGCAATCGGAACTCGCCGAAATGACGTATCCGCGCTTTCGCCAGATCGCGGCTGAAAGTCCCGGCTTGATTTTCGAGCTGGCAACGCAGTTGGCTACGCGTCTGGATCGCACTAACCGTAAGCTGGGTGATCTTGCCTTTGTCGACGTCACCGGCCGTGTGGCTCACGCCATCATGGATTTGTGCGGTGAACCCGATGCGATGACACACCCCGAAGGCATGCAAATCAAAGTCAGCCGGCAAGAGCTTTCACGCTTGGTGGGTTGTTCCCGCGAGATGGCGGGGCGCGTGCTCAAGGTATTGGAGGAGCAGGGATTGCTGCGCGCAACGGGCAAAACCATAGTGGTATTCAATGCGCGGCCCAAAGTCAAGACTCGCCCGCTGATCGTTCCGGTGAAAGCCGGTGCGCATGTGGGGGTTGCCAAGCATACCCGTGCCGAGCAACCCGATGATGAGGACGATGAGGACGACGAGGAATAAGCGCTTATCGGCTTATTTGCAGCCCGCTTCTATCTGCGCGCGCAGGGCGCCGATGGTACAGCCATAATCCGCGCTGCCGAAAATCGCTGAGCCCGCGACGAACGTGTCTGCGCCTGCCCTGGCAATGCTGGCGGCATTCTCGACTTTGACCCCGCCGTCGATTTCCAGACGAATGTCGCGCTCGGCGGCTCGGATGCGTGCCCGCGCTTCGCTGAGTTTGGGCAACACTTCGGGAATGAATTCCTGGCCGCCGAATCCCGGATTCACCGACATCAATAGAATGATATCGATCTTGTCGATCACGTAATCCAGCCAGCTAAGCGACGTTGCCGGATTGAACACCAACCCGGGCTTGCACCCCGAATGACGGATGAGCTGGATGGTGCGATCCACATGTTGCGTGGCTTCCGGATGAAAGCTGATGTTGGTCGCCCCGGCTTTCGCAAAGTCCACCACCAGAGGATCGACCGGCGACACCATCAGATGCACGTCAATCGGCGCTTTCACTCCGGCCTTGCGCAAAGCCTGGCAGACGACGGGGCCGACGGTGAGATTCGGTACGTAGTGATTGTCCATTACGTCGAAATGGATCCAATCGGCTCCGGCGGCAAGCACCGAATTGACCTCTTCGCCCAGACGCGCGAAGTCCGCGGATAGAATTGACGGCGCAATGATGATACTCATCGAGTCAGCGCATTCCTCGTGCCGCGCGTATGCCTTCGTAAGCCTCTTGGATCCGCTGAGTTTTCTCTTTCGCCATTTGCGCCATTGACTCCGGCAGGCCGTTAGCCACGAGTTTATCAGGGTGATGCCGACTCATCTGTCGCCGGTACGCCTTGATGAGTTCCTGGTCGCTGATGCCGGCGTCGACCTCGAGCTCTGCGTAGCATTCTGCCAAGTTATTTGTCGGGGCGCGCGAAGTATTTCGTCGCGCGCGCAGCGATGCCTCCATATTCGCAAACTCAAGAACCGACAGGCCGAGCCGCTCCGCGATTCCCATCAGTATTCGGCGCGCCGGTGGCGAAATGCCGTTGCCGGCGAGGGCCGCGCGCAATTGTATATCCACAAACGCGCGCAGCAGATCGTAGCGTAAGCCGCAGGACTCGCGCAGCCGCTCGATGCTCAGTTCGGCATCGTACCCCGCTGACTTGCCAGTCCTGAAGCAGGCTATGGCCGCGGTGATATCCGCAGGCCCCAAGTTCAGCTCCTGCATGAGCCGGCGTGCGGCATCGATTTCCGCCTCGGACACGCGGCCATCCGATTTGGCGACATAGCCCATGATCTCAAATGCGGTGCGAAAGAACTCGCTGGAGATCGAGGTTGTTCCGCTGAGATTTGCAGTCCGAGCCCCTGCCTTGGGATCAAGCATATAACCGATGATGGCACCCGCCACTGCTCCCCAGGCGCTCCGGGTGATCAGAAGGCCGATCAATGCCCCAAAAAATATGCCATTCCAACTCATTCGCGTTGACCTACACGCCGCGTCCCGCCACAATCGCCGACCTTCAATGGTAGCAGTCGCGAGCGCTTTCACATGGAACAGTATTCGCATTCGGCACCGCTTTTTGAGACGCGCTTGCGCAGTCTTAAAAAAATTCACCAAGGGAAGGTGCGTGATATCTACGATGTGGACGATGAGCACCTGCTTATCGTCGCCACAGATCGATTGTCGGCCTTCGATGTGGTATTGCCCGACCCGATTCCTTTCAAAGGCCAGGTACTGACGCAGATCTCGCTGTTCTGGTTTGGAAAAACGCTACACATCTCGCCCAACCATCTTTCCGACCTGCGCGTCGAGGATGTCATCAGCGATTCTCAAGAACGCGCGCAGCTGTCGGGCCGCGCGATGGTGGTGAAGAAGCTCACCGCCTTGCCTCTCGAAGCCGTGGTGCGCGGTTATCTCATCGGCTCGGGCTACAAGGACTACAATCTTCACGGCTCGATCTGCGGCATTCCGCTGCCCGCTGGGCTCGTCATGGCCGCGCGCTTGCCCGCACCGCTGTTCACGCCCGCATCAAAAGCGCCGGCCGGTTCCCACGATGAAAATATCGATTTCGACGCCATCGTGAAATTGGTCGGGAAGGAATGCGCTTCAAATATTCGCCGCATTGCGCTCGAAGTTTATCGATTCGCCGCCGAACACGCGCGTGCGCGCAACATAATTATCGCCGATACCAAATTTGAATTCGGCATCGACAAGGCTGGCCAACTGTTTCTCATCGATGAGGTATTGACGCCGGACTCTTCACGATTTTGGCCGATGGCATCGTACAAACTGGGAATCAGTCCACCGAGCTTTGACAAGCAATTCGTGCGCGACTACTTGGAGTCATTGCACTGGAACAAGAAGCCGCCTGCGCCGCATCTGCCGCCGGAGATCTTGGCGCGCACCAGCGCTAACTACCGCGAGGCGCTCAAGTTGCTCACTGCCTAGGCCACTGCTCGGATCTTGCCTTACCCCATGCGCCGTGTAAGGCTCGATACATGTTCAAATGGTTCGAATCCCTCGAAGATAGCCTGTTCACTGGGTCGCGCAGCATGCCGCGTCCGTGGGGTCCGATCCTGCAAGTGGTGCGCTATCCAGCCGCTCTGATACGCGACTGGCTGGGCGGCGAGATCAGCGTGCGGGCTATGAGCCTCGCCTACACGACGCTGTTATCTATCGTGCCGCTGCTGGTCTTTACTTTCTCCATTTTGAAGAATCTCGGCGCGCGCGGCGATCTGAAATTCATTCTCGCGCACTTCTTCGCGCCGCTGGGAGGTGCGGCGGATCAATTGACGGAAAGCGTTTTGCAGTTTGTCCGCAACATGCGCGGCGATCTGCTGGGATCGATCGGTCTGATCTTCCTGGTTTACACCGTTGTCACCACGATTCAGAAGGTCGAGAAGAGCTTTAACTTTTTGTGGCGCGTCGATCGGCCGCGGAGTTTTTTACGACGTTTCACCGAGTATTTGGCGGTGATGATTTTGGGTCCGGTACTATTGGCGGTGGCATTGGGTCTTTTGGCGAGCGCCGAACGCAGTCCCTTTGCGATGTGGCTCGACGGAGTCAAACCGTTGGCTTGGACCTTGAGTGCCGTCGGCGAGATTTTGCCGTACGTGATCGTCACCGTCATCTTCACCCTCATGTACATCTTCATTCCGAACACCAAAGTTCAATTTCGAGCGGCGCTCATCGGCGGCATTACCTCGGGAATAGTGTGGGCGCTGGTCGGGAAGGTGTTCACGGCATTCATCGTGTATGCCTCATCATTGGTGCTGATCTACACGGGGTTTGCCATTGTGCTGACCACCCTCATCTGGGTTTATCTCAGTTGGCTAATCTTGCTGATCGGCGCGCAGCTGGCGTTTTATCTGCAATTTCCGCAGTATCTGCGCCATGGTCAGGAATCCTTTGAGCTCACGGGCAGGGATCGCGAGCAGGTAGCGCTGTCGATCATGTACCTTATCGGCCGCGATTTCTCAGCCGGCAAAGCCTCCTGGTCGGCGAATTCGCTGGCCTCGGAACTCGACATACCCAGCATCGCCTTGGCGCCCGTGCTTCATTGTCTCGAGCACAATGGGCTCATCTTGGCCACCGAGCGCGAGCGGTTCGTGCCGGGCCGCGACATTGCGGCGATTCGACTTGCCGAGATCTTTGATGTCGTTCGGGCGCTGCACAGCGGCCGATTGGCCATCGCCATTCGCAGCGTGGGTGCCGCGGTGGCGCTTCTTAACGAAGTGGAAAGCTCGATGGAAGCACCCTTGCAAGGGCGGTCGCTCAAGGATTTCATCGAGACAAAGTTTTGATTCACTGTCCCGCGATGGTCATTTCCTGTACCAATATGGAGCCGACGCGCACGCCGCCGCGGGCATCGACGTCATCGCCCACAGCGGCAATTCCCGTGAACATCGATTTTAGATTTCCGGCGATGGTTATTTCCGCCACTGGGTATTGAATTGCACCATTCTCGACCCAAAACCCGGCGGCACCGCGCGAATAGTCACCGGTCACCGTATTCACGCCTTGACCCATCAATTCGGTAAGCAATAATCCGGTTCCGAGACGCGACAACAATGCCGGAACGCCGCCGGCCAGGGTCGATGCCACGATGAGATTGTGCGTGCCGCCGGCGTTGCCGGTGGTCTGTAATCCCAACTTGCGGGCCGAGTAGCTCGACAAAATATAGCCTGTCAGCACCCCATCGGCGATCAATTCGCGGTCATGTGTCGCGACTCCCTCATCGTCAAACGGCGCGCTGCCGATCGCTTTCGGAATATGCGGCCGCTCGGCGATGGAGAACCCAGATGGGAATACTTGCTGGCCCACTGAATTCAAGAGAAACGAGGCTTGCCGGTATTGGCTGCTGCCGCGGATTGCGGCGAGAAAATGCCCGACCAGGCCGCGCGCCAACTCCGGCACGAACAGCACGGGCGCGCGGCGGGTGCTAATTTTCCGGGGACCAAGCCGCGCAATGGTGCGCCGCGCGCTTTCAGTGCCGACAGTTTCTGCATCTTGAAGCTCATGCCAGTCGCGCGAGCTGGTATACCAATAGTCGCGCTGCATGTCTTCCCCCGTTCCGGCGAGAACCACGCAGCTCAAGCTGTGTGATGTGGTCGGATACCCGCCGACGAAGCCCTGCGTGTTTCCATAGACATGCAGTCCCTGGTGGGTGCTGACCGAAGAACCCTCCGAGTTGTTGATGCGCGAGTCGAATGCCAGAGCCGCCGCCTCGCAGGACTTGGCAATCTCAATGGCACGGTCCGCGCCGACGTTCCAGGGATGCGAAAGATCGAGGTTGGGGGGCGAGCGAGCCATGAGCGCAGCATCCGCCAGTCCCGCACTTTCATCTTCCGTGGTAAATCGGGCGATGCTGCAAGCCTTGGCGACCGTAGCGCGCACCGCATCCAGCGAAAAATCGGCTGTGCTGGCCGAACCCTTGCGCTGCCCGAAATACACCGTCACGCCCATGCTGCGATCGCGTTGGTGTTCCAGGGTCTCAACCTCGCCCAATCGCACGCCCACTGAAAGGCCCGTGTCCTGGCTGACGGCCGCTTCCGCCTGGGAGGCCCCGCGCGCCCGGGCTTCCTCGAGTGCGCGCTCGATAATGGACTCTAGGTCTGTTTGAGTGAGTCGCACTGGGGTATGGGTCACGGCCATCGCATCTCCGATCTGAAGGCTCCGGGGGAATCCGAACGGTGATTCTACCGGCCCGAGTGATAGCATGGGGGATATGAGTAGCGAGAATGAAGGCCAGGATTCCGGCGAATCCGAGGAGCAACAATTAAGTAAGAGTGCCCGCAAACGGGAAGCGGCATCGTTGCAGGAACTCGGAGTGAAACTCTCAGCGTTGCCGGATCAAGAGATCAAGGCCTTGGATTTGCCGGAAAATCTGTTTATCGCACTGCGCGATTTGCGCCGCCTGCCTTCGCATGGCGCGCAGGTGCGCCAACGGCAGTACATCGGCAAGCTCATGCGCAACATCGATCCGGAACCGGTGCTGGCAAAGATGGCCGAGCGCAAGCAGCGCCACGATCTGGAAATTCGCCATTTCCAAGAAATTGAGCGATGGCGCGATAGATTGCTCTCGGAACCCGCTGCGGCCTTGGGCGAATTGCTCGAGCAATATCCGAATGCCGACCGGGCCAATTTGACGAAATTGCTCGACAAGGCGGAAAAGGAGCGTCTGGAACAGCGTTCGCCGGTCGGCGCCCGGGAGCTTTTTGCGTTTCTACGCCAGTTGCTCGGATAGATGGGTAAACTTGAGCCGATGAAAGCGTTGGTCGGAGTCATTATGGGGTCGTCTTCCGACTGGGAAACGATGCAGGCTGCAGCAGATACCTTGACCCGCTTGAGTATTGCGCATGAGGTTCGCGTGATCTCAGCGCATCGCACACCGGATCTACTGTTCGAGTATGCGGCTTCTGCGCGCGAGCGCGGCTTGAAAGCCATCATTGCCGGTGCCGGCGGTGCGGCGCATCTACCGGGAATGACGGCGGCCAAGACCTCGGTCCCGGTGCTCGGCGTTCCGATTCAATCCAAAGCATTGCAGGGAATTGATTCGCTGCTGTCGATTGCGCAAATGCCGAGCGGCATTCCTGTTGCAACCTTTGCGATCGGCGCGGCCGGCGCGACCAATGCGGCCTTATTTGCTGCGGCCATGCTGGCGAACGAAAATGCTGGGATCCGCGCGGCCTTGGAGGCGTTTCGCGAAGCGCAAAGCGCCGCAGTCATCGCCAAACCGGATCCTCGCAGCCCTTGAAATTGCCGCACGTCGGTGTCGTCGGAGCCGGCCAGTTAGGGCGCATGCTGGCCTTGGCCGGGTACCCGATCGGTGTGCGGTGCCTGTTTCTCGATCGGAGCGCGGATACACCGGGCGCGCAGGTCGCGCCGAGCCTCATCGGAGATCTTGAAGACCACGCGTTACTTGCGGAATTGGCCTCGCGCAGCGATGTCGTCACATTTGACTGGGAAAACATCTCGGGCGCGGCGCTGCAACCTCTAGAGAAAATCACCCGAGTTCGCCCGCCTCGAGCGGCGCTCGAAGTATCGCAAGATCGCCTCGCAGAGAAAGCACTGTTCACCCGCCTCAAAATCCCGGTGGCTGCGCATGCCGCGATAGACAGCCGCGATGAGCTGCTCCAAGCAATGAAAAAGATTGGGCTTCCTGGCATATTGAAAACACGGCGCCTGGGGTACGACGGAAAGGGTCAATGTGTACTGCAGGTCGCGGCTGACGTTGATCGCGCTTGGCAGGCTATCGGCGGCGAAGGGCTGATTTACGAGAAATTCCAGGACTTCTCCCGAGAGCTTTCGTTGGTGGGCGCGCGCTCGCCGAGCGGTCAAGCGGTGTTCTATCCGCTGTCCAGCAACACGCATGGCGGCGGCATTCTCAGATACAGCATCGCACCATTTGCAAATGCGCAGCTAGAACGCTCCGCGCGGCTTTACTTAAAACGAGTCATGAATGCACTCGACTACGTCGGCGTGCTGACCATCGAGTTTTTCGTGGTGAAAGGATGTTTGATCGCCAATGAAATGGCGCCTCGAGTACATAACTCCGGGCACTGGACCATCGAGGGTTGCATCACCAGTCAGTTCGAGAACCACCTTCGAGCCATATGCGATATGCCGCTAGGCAGCACGCGCGCACTGGGGGCCACGGCCATGATCAACTTCCTGGGGCTGATGCCGGATCGCGAGCGCTTGCTGGCGATCGACGGATTGGCGTATCACGATTATGGGAAAACCCCGCGTCCGGGCCGCAAGCTGGGTCACTGCACCATACTTAAGCGCCTGCCAAAGGAGCGCAATACGGCGCTCGCAGATACATTAAAATTGATCGAATGGGCCTAAACTGGCTGGTTTCGAGCGAACCGCAACCCTGACCCGAGCGATATGTATTTAGAACTCTTCAAATTGCATGAATTGCCGTTCCGTCTCAGCCCGGACCCGCAATTCCTATATTTGAGCAAGCAGCATGCGCGCGCCAAGGCGTACATGGAATCGACCATCTGGTTCACCGATGGTTTTGTAATAATTACCGGCGAAATCGGCGCCGGCAAAACCACGCTTATCGAGACTTTCCTACGGGAATTGCAGACGGATGTGGTCATCGCGCAAATCAACCAAACCCAGCTCTCACCCTTGGCGTTCTTGCAAACGGTGCTGGTGCAGTTTGGATTCTCGCCATTCAACATGAAAAAGCCGGAAGTTCTGGCGACACTGAATCAATTCCTGGTTGAGCAGTACGGCAGCGGCCGCAAGGTGCTGCTAATTATTGACGAGGCGCAAAACCTGAGCCACCGGGTGCTCGAGGAGGTGCGCATGCTGTCAGGCGTCGAGACAACGAAAGAAAAAGTATTGCGCATCATTCTCGCCGGACAGCCAGAATTGAACGAGAAGCTGAACTCTCAAGAGCTGGTCCAGCTGGCGCAACGCGTGCGCCTGCGTTTTCATCTCACCGCCCTTACCAAGGCCGAGACCAACGCGTACATCGACCATCGTCTCGAGGTGGCAGGATCACAGGGGCGGCGCATATTCGCCGAGGATACCTACGCCACCATCTACAAATACACGGGTGGCGTGCCGCGTTTGATCAACACGCTGTGCGACACGTGTTTGATGGCGGCTTTCGGCAACGACAAAGATACGGTGACCATGGAAGAATTGGACGCGGCGATACACGAACTGCAATGGGTCGAGTTCGGCTCGGGCACCAATCGGATGCGGGTGCCAAACTTGGAACAGACCTTGGCGCCGCATACTGACTCCTCGCATGTGGTCGGCCGGATCCTCCTCGCGAGCGACGGACGCACCCTCATGGAGCGCGAACTGAAACCTGGACGTCTGGTGATTGGCCGCACGCCGGACAATGATTTGCAGATCGACAGCAAGTTCATCAGCCGGCATCACTGCCAAATAGTCACGCAGCAGGACTCATGCCTGATCGAAGATCTCAACAGCACGAATGGCATTTTTGTGCAGTCGAAGCGCGTGCGACGCCATAATTTGAATGACGGTGACGTGGTGCAGGTGGGCCAACATGAAATCATGTACATCGATGAGCGCACGCCGCGGCTGAGAAATTCCGTGGATCACGCCGATACCGGCGTGGCGGCTAGCGTCGTCGAGAATCCCAAGACCGGCTAGTTTTGCGATGGGCTAGCTTTCAGAGAGCTAGCTTTCGAGATTGGACGGAAACTCGATCGTTTCGCCGGAGTATTCGCGGCTCAATTCGCGGCAATCCTGCCGCCGCAGAAACAACGTGAGGGCCGCGGTCTCGCAAAACACACCGATGAGGAAGGCTGCCTTGCCGGCAAAACCAAGCGGATTGAAATAAAACAGAAAGATCGCGGCCGCGCCGATCAGCATATAGATCAGCGGCAAGCTTTCATAAAGCGGTCGAGCCAAGCGCATGGGTAAAACCCTCCCCCTGCGCCATAGTAATGCAGCTGCCGCGGCGACAGCCAGGTTATTTGACTTAAAATCTTACTTTCAGAATCCTGCCATCCCGCCTACCTCAGCCGTAACCTCATCCTACGAGGGCTTCTAGTCCTTGCCGACGAGCATTTCCGCGATGCGCGACATCCACGAATTGCGCCAGCCCTCGACGTGCAGTCGATCGGTCTTGGGCTTAGTGCGCTTTGCTTCGGACAACAGATCCTTTGGGATCTGAAACGTGCCCGTCATTGTATTGTCGGCCATGGAAACTCCGTCGTGTGATGATGCGATGACGGAGTGCAGACTACCGATTCCGCCGCCGTGGTTGATGAGACCCAGTGCACGCTCCGCTCGCTTCGCTCGCGCGCCCGCGCGCCCGCGTCGCACAGAAGAGACGCATTCATCGCTTCCCAGGTTATGACAGACGTTATGTCAGCGCGAAACCCGGCGCAGCCGAGCGGCTTCGAACTCATCTCCCGACAGCCAATTCACCGTCCCTGTCGCTAGCATCGCTTGCCAGCCCAGGGCGAAGCCGAATTTGGCCACGGCCGCATCGCTGGTGAAATCCATCGTCGGTGCGAATTCATCGCTCGGCCGATGGTAGCGTTTTGCCGTGTACTCCTCGTGTTGTGCTTTGCCCCATTCCGGCGGATGACCGACAAATTTAACGCCGGTATTGATCGAAAACGCCGGTACACCGGCGCGCGCCATGCTGAAGTGATCGGAGCGATAGTAATGGCCGGCGCCGGGCTCGGCATCCGCTTGAATCTCGAATCCAAAGGCAGCCGCAGTCTTTTCAACCGTGGGATAAAAAGACGTGCGTTCCGCGCCCGTAACATTGACGGATTGCGGCATGCCCATCGGGAGAATGGCGTCGTAGTTAAGGTCAAGGGCCACTTTTCCCGGCGCTATCGGCAAATGCTTGCCTAGGTAATTCGAGCCCAACAGTCCTTTTTCCTCCGCCGTAACCGCGGCAAACAGAACCGGTGATGGCGGCCGCGCCGCAGAGGTGGTGAAGGCGTGCGCCATTTCGAGCAGAATCCCGCACCCGCTGCCGTTGTCGACCGCGCCGTTATAGATATTGTCGCCGCTCAGGGTCGGGTCTAACCCCAAATGGTCGTAGTGCGCCGAATAGACCACCGCCTGTGCGCCGCCCTCTTTGCCCGGCCACAGTCCCAACACGTTATACGACTCGAATTTTCGCACCTTGCTCTCGATATGCGCCTTGAATCGCACCGGCAATTCTTTCGCTTGAAACTGCCGCGTGCCGGCCGTTGCAATCATTGCGTCCAGATCAAGATTGGCCGCGCTCATTAGTTTTCTCGCCACCTCGAGTTGAATCCAGGCTGCCGCTTTGAGCTTCGGATCCTTATCGTTGCCGAGCGCGACTTGTTCCGCACTCCAAGAATTACGCACCACATCCCATCCATAGCTCGCCAGATCCGTACGGTGAATGATCAGGGCACCGATCGCTCCTTTGCGCGCTGCCTCCTCGAACTTGTAGGTCCAGCGGCCGTAATACGTGAGGCCCTCGCCATTGAAGAACTTCGGATCCTTCGAGGGCGGTTCATTCACAATCACGAGCACCACCTTGCCCTTGACGTCCACCCCTTTAAAATCGTCCCACTTGTATTCGGGCGCTTCAATGCCATAACCCACGAAAACGATGGGGGCATCGAGATCGGCGCTTTCGCTCTGCGTTTGATTGCTAGCCACATAGTCCTCGGCAAGCTTCAATTCCATCGCAGCGCCGCTCGCCGGCTGCAACGAAACCGAGGTCCCCGGCAAAGTTTTCACGCCGACAAAATCGACCTTCTGAAGAAAGGAGCCGTTGTCGCCCGCGGGCTTCAAGCCATACAACGCGAATTGCACCGCGATGTAGTTCGCGGCGATGTCGCCGCCGCGCGTGCCCGGAGCGCGGCCTTCCAGCAAATCATTGGCGAGGAATCGTACATGCTCCGCAATGCGATGCGGATCGATGCCCTGCATCGATGCGATCACATTCGCCGGAAGTCCCAGCCGGGGCCCTATATCTGACGCCCGGACACTCGCCGACAATCCTGCACACAAGCCAAGAGACAGTACCGCTGCTCGGTAGAATTTCATCATTTCAGCCTGTGCCGCCGACCGTGAGCGCATCGATGCGCAAAGTGGGTTGGCCGACCCCGACAGGCACCGATTGCCCTTCCTTACCGCAGGTCCCTACGCCGCTGTCGAGCTTCAAATCGTTGCCCACCATGCTGACTCGCGTCAGCACATCCGGACCGTTGCCGATCAGCGTTGCACCTCTGACAGGTGGTCCGATCTTGCCGTTTTCGATCAAATACGCCTCGCTCGCGGAGAACACAAACTTGCCTGATGTGATGTCGACTTGGCCGCCGCCGAAGTTGACGGCGTACAAGCCTTTGTCCACCGAGGCAATGATCTCTTCGGGCGCGCGCGAACCGGCGCGCATATAAGTATTGGTCATGCGCGGTAAGGTCATATGCGCGAATGACTCTCGCCTGCCATTGCCGGTGGGTGCCATGCCCATGAGCTTCGCATTCATTTTGTCTTGAATGTAGCCGCGCAAGATGCCGTTCTCGATGAGCGTCGTGCATTGCGTCGGCGTGCCTTCGTCATCGACATTCAAAGAGCCGCGCCGCCGATTGAGCGTGCCATCATCGACCACTGTGACATCCTCGGCACCGACTTTCTGGCCGATGCGATTCGAGAATGCCGACGTTCCCTTGCGATTGAAATCGCCTTCCAATCCATGGCCGATCGCCTCGTGCAGCAATATCCCCGGCCAGCCTGGACCCAGCACGACCGTCATGGAACCTGCCGGCGCCGCCACGGCTTCCAAATTCACGAGCGCTTGGCGCACTGCTTCGCGGCCATGTTCGAACGGGCCATCGCCTTGCAGCAATTCATCGAGACCGAAGCGGCCGCCGCCGCCGCTGTAGCCTTGCTCGCGCCGGCCATTCTGCTCCACGATGACCGATACATTGACGCGCACCAAGGGGCGGACATCCGCCGTCAGCGTGCCATCGCTCGAGGCGATCAGCACGATCTCATGTACAGCGGCCAGAGAGGCCATCACTTGCTTGACGCGAGGATCGAGGCGGCGCGTATCGGCGTCGATTCGCATCAACCAAGCCACCTTGTCCTCATCTTTGATGGCATCGAGCGGGTCGATCGGCAGATAGAGTCGGTGCGTCAACGGGCGCTGCCAGGTCTTGACCGCATTCTTCCCGCCGCTCCGCGCTATCGCGCGCGCAGCGTCGGAAGCCTCCAGCAACGCGGGCAGCAATACCTCGTCCGTATAGGCAAAACCGGTCTTTTCGCCGCTGATGGCGCGCACGCCGACGCCCTGTTCGATGCTGTGCGCACCCTCCTTGACGATGCCGTCCTCCAGCGACCAGGACTCCTCGCGCGACAGCTCGAAATACAGGTCCGCATACTCCACGCCGCGGCTCATGAGCGTGTCGAGCACCTGACTCAAGCGCCGCTCGTCCAATCCTGAGGGCGCCAAGATCATCTTCTCGGCCACGGCAAATGTCGGTTGAATCATTTCGGCGCTGCGCGCGTTCATGCCAGAACCGTGGCGGCGCTCGCCAAGCCCAGCTGGCGATTGTCCAACGCGGGAAAACGCGCGCGCGAGTCTGCTTGGCTGGCTAGATCGATGTCTGCTGTGATCACTCCGGTACCCTTTGCCAAGCGCGACAACACTTGACCCCAATAATCCACGATCAGCGAATCGCCGTATGTCTCACGGCCGCTGGTATGCACACCGGCCTGCGCCGGTGCGACCACATAACACAAATTTTCGATCGCCCGCGCCCGTAGCAAAGTCTCCCAGTGCGCGCGCCCGGTCGGAACCGTGAACGCTGCGGGCATCGCCAGCCATTCTGCGCCTTGCGACACCAGCTCACGGTAAAGCTCCGGAAATCGCATGTCATAACACACTGAAAGTCCCAGCTTGCCGACGGGCGTGTCGGCAATCACCGTCTCACGGCCCGGAAGCACGTGCTTGGATTCTCGATATTGCTCGTCACGACCCGGGATGGTGACATCAAACAAGTGAATCTTGTCATAACGGGCCACGCGCTTGCCGGCCGCATCGATCAGCAGCGAAGCGTTTGCCACGCGGTTGCTGTCATCGGTCCGGATCACGATCGTGCCGCCCAAGATCCACATATTGAGTTGCCGTGCGGCATCCCTCAAGAACTCCTGGACCAGGCCACTGCCGTCGGCTTCCGCGACTTGCAGCTTGTCCGCATCCTTGAGGCCGATGAACGAAAAATTCTCCGGCAAACAAGCGATCAGCGCCCCCGCTTCCTTGGCCTCGCGCAACAGCGCGCCGGCAGCGGCAAGGTTTTCAGCCACCACATGGCTCGAAGTCATCTGTATTGCGGCGACTCGGCCCATCTATTTAGGTACCTCGGCAGTCGCTGCGGCGGCGTCTGCGCTCTTGATGCGTTCGACAGTCGGATTATCCCAACTGCCGGTAATGCGATAATACCCTCGCGCCAGGCCTTTCAGCGGCTGTTTGAACACCTGCGTGAATAGCAGCACGGCCGCGCCCACGACCGGCCCGCCGACCAGCGCACTGGCGACAGGAATCGACAGCGAATTGCCGACGCTGCCCGTCACTACTGCAGTTTGGTCATAGTCCTTATTTTTCAAGCCAACGCGCCCAATTAAGCCAATTTCAGCTGCAGGCCCCTTCAGCAGCACGTTTTCGGTGTAGGCATTGCCGTCGCGCAAATCGAAATCGCCGCGAATGCTGTCAAATGCCAGGCCCTTATCGGTCAGATCGCTGAAATCGAGCGCCAGTCTGCGGGGCAGCGCTGCGATACTGGCCAGTCCCAGCACGCGGCCGGCGCCCGGTTTGAGACCAACAACTTGGCCCTTGTCCAACGACAACTGGACGCGGCCGATCACCTGGGCCAGAGCCGCGGTGGTGGGAGCACCCAGCCAAGTTAGGTCAAATTCCAACTTGCCGTTCCTGGCCTGAATAACATCCGCATAGCCCAGATCTTTCAGAGTGCCTTGCACGTCGGTGCTCGTTAAGGTGCCCTTGATGCGGCTGACACCGGCACCTTTGGCGCGCCATTCCCCCCGCGCGCTGACAGCGAATGTGGGCGCCGTGACGCTCAGGGATTTAAGAGCGACGCCATCCTCCTCCTTGGCAAGTGTCCCGGTCACATCGCCAAATTGCCGCTCGCCCCAGACCAGTTCCTTGGCATGGAAATTGATGGCCGGGATCGCATGCGGGTCAGCACCGGATGGTATGTCCTCGGCGCTGCCCTCCGCTGCAACCTCGCTGTCCGCCATATCAAAATGCAATCGGTCAAATTGCAGACTCCAGGTCTCGGCCGAACCCGCGGCGCTTGGAACGGTGATCGTGCCGCTCACATTGGGGCCGCCCACATTGATGCGCCAGCTGCGCTCAGAAACCGCCAAATCCAAGGACACGTCGCGAAACGCCAGGCCCAGATAGTCCAATTCGGCCACGTTGAGCTTGGCGCCTCGCATGTAATAGACCAAAGGCTTGGCGTCCTTGGCGGGCGTGCTCAAGCGCAGCCAGCCCCCTAGGTCCAAGCGCTGCACGGATCCGCCGATATTCAGTATCTGCGAATCGCCGCCACCCGACTCGCTGCCGCCGAAGTTCATGGTCGCATGCGCGAGGCGCATGCCGGCCGGATCGGGCTCCAACCCGAAGGAGCTGCTGACCAAGGAGCCGAGCGCGAAACTTCCTTGCAGGCCTCCCGATCCCGGCAATTGGATCTCGAGCCATGAAGGCAATGGCGTGGAGGCGCTCTTGTCCAACGGCGCCGGCAGCTTCATGTCGAAACCTACCAGCGTGCTGCTAATGCGCAAGGAACGCTCCCGGGCGGGCTCGGGTGTGATTTTAAGAACGGCACGCCAATCCGTTTGACCGTTGATGGCCATGGAATCGGGCAAGGACAGCGCCGTGCGCACGGCCTCCGCAGTTACGCTGCCGCGGAATTCCAGTTGCGTTCGAGTAACCGGCTTGTTGCGCGGCGAGCGTGCCTGCATCTGAAAAGCGCCGCCCAGAAGTTGTCCGTGGATGTCGGCGTGAGCCACCTGTCCGCCGTCGATATCGAACTCTCCGGTGACATTGGTGGCCATCGTCGCCGAGCCGGCTTTATTGACGCTGGCGCCGTCCAAGCGACCATGAATCCGCACTTGTCGATGCACAAAGTCTCTGAAGGGCAAAAACAAATCCACAGAAGCCTGCAGCTGCCCGCTCGCCTCAACGCTTGAAAAGGCGTGTTCGGCGGTCGTGTCCAGAGGCGTGGCGCGCAAGTAAGCCAGTGCGCTGGCCGCATCACCGCGGGCGCTTGCATGAATCTTCAACTCACCGGTTCTGAAGTCCGGAAAGTGCGCATCGCCCGATTCCAGCGTCAGCTCGCCGATGTGTGCGCCCGACATGTGTGCGCTCATCCCTTGATTGCGAAATTCAGCGGTCGTGGCCAGATTTTCTACCGGCGCCCACCCGTCGCTGTAATTCAAGGTCATCCCCTCGATCGTACAGCGCGCCAGAAAAATGCCGCCTCCTTCGCGAAACGGAAACTTGCGCACCGGACCTTGAAACAAGATATTGGCTCGAAAATGTCCGGCGACGAATGCTTCGTTGAGCCAGGCCAGCGCCCCGGGTCCTATCAGACCGTTCGGCAGATAGGAACGCGCGCTGCCCGCATTGCCATTTTGAATGGTGCTGACCAGCGTCAGCACGGGCGAGGAACCGTCGGCAGGCTGGTGCCATGCAACTTGTCCGCGCATCTCGCCGTCGTGAGTTTTTAGCTGCCAGTCGGACGAAGCGATCAATAGCTCCTGCGCGGTTCTTTTCCAAAACAAGTTTGCTTTGAATCGTTCCAGCTCGACCGGATGCGGAAATTGCGAGGGCCAATGAAACACGCCCACATTGGTATCGATGATGACTTGTCCACCGCGTTCGTTGCCGGCAATAGAGCCCGCGATGCCGCGCAATCCGGGCACACCGTCGACCGATGCATATCCGGCATGCTCAAATTTAGCCTGCACGTGCATGCGCCACGGCTCCTCGATCATGGCGTGCTCGAAGGCGATTGACACATCCGTCCATTCGCCGCTCGGCGCAATTGCGCGTAATCGATCGCGCAAATCCTTTTGCGGCAGAAATCCGGCCAGCGGCAGCAGCGTTTCCGCACGCAGATAGTTGGCGTGTGCCCGCACGTTCAGCAGTCCCGCTTGCGTTTGCTGCCAAGCGACGTCGAATGCAGATTCCGGCTCGCTGCGTCCCACGCGCACCCGCTGTCCGCTCAAGCTCCATTGATCGCCCGTATGAGTCAGAGCCAAGGTGCCTCTCATTTGATCGAATTTGGCGGTCGGGCCCTCGCGCAGTTGTGTCACCACATTGGCCGCTGCGAAGTCGACATCGGCACGGGATAGCAGTGGGCCTTGGCCGCTTGCGGCGATGTCGAAAGTACCGGTGCCGGAGTCCAGATTGCTCAGGTATTCCGGCAGAAGTTCGCGCCAACCCAGGAAGGAAACATCGCGTGCCTGCGCTAGTGCGTCCCATGCAATGGCTCGCACTTCGCCGCCGCCGCGCGCTCGACCCTCGAAGCTCACGCTAGCGCCGAGCGCCGGCGGCAACTGCGCGCTGAATTTAACGGCGATCTCGCCCGCGTCCCGGCTTACATCCATATTGACGCCTTGCAAGATCAACTGCGGCAATGCCTCGTTCCAATTTTCCATGCGCAGCACTGCGTGCCGAATGACCAGCCGCCCTGCCGGCAGGTCGCCGAGCTGCAGCGATCCCAAGGACGAGTCCTCGCCGCCCAATTCGATTTCCGAAGCAACGGCAAAGCGCGCAGGACCCAAACGCACCACGGCGATGTTCGGCGATTCCACCTCGATTCGCCCCGCCAGCAATTTGCCGCTACGAATCAGCTGCCAAATGTCCGCGGCGACTCGGCCGCCGGCGGCGCGCGCCAACACGCGCTTATCGTCCTTGGAGCGCAGCTCCAGCCGGTCGAAATAAAGCTCCGGCCCATACCAGCGAAACGCCGGCGAGACGTGAGCGAAAGCAACGTAATAGCCGGTCTGCGCGTGCAGCCATTCTTTGATTTCCGCTTGGTAGCGTGGTGCCCGATCGAGTGCGATCTTTAGGCCAAGCATCGCGAGCAGCACGAGGAGCAGTAGTCCCCCGAAACTGAAAGCCAAGACCTTGCCGAGCTTGCGAATGGTCATTTACATCAGCACGACGTCGTATTGATCGACGGTGTAGAGGGCTTCAGTTTGCAGGCGTATTGGCTTGCCCATGACCAATTCGAGTTCTCCCAACGCGGAGGATTCTTCATCGAGAAGACGCTCGATGACGTCTTGGTGCGCTAAGACCATCAGTTGCCGGCACTCGAACTGGCGCGCCTGCCGCCCGATCTCGCGAAATATTTCGTAGCAAACCGTTTCCACCGTTTTGACAAATCCTCGGCCCTCGCACGTCGGACAAGAGTGGCACAACAGATGCTCCAGACTCTCACGCGTGCGCTTACGCGTCATCTCGACCAGCCCCAACGGCGACACCGAGGAAATGTTGGTCTTGACGTGATCCTCATTCAAGGCACGTTCCAAATCTTGGATGACTTGCCAGCTGTGTTCCGGTTCATCCATGTCGATAAAATCAATGATGATGATGCCGCCCAAATTGCGCAGGCGCAGCTGCCTAGCGATGGTGAGTGCCGCCTCGAGATTCGTGCGAAATATGGTTTCCTCGAGATTTCGGTGGCCCACGAAAGCGCCGGTATTGACATCAATGGTGGTCATCGCCTCGGTTTGATCGAAGATCAGGTGGCCGCCGGACTTCAAAGGCACTTTTCGCTCCAGGGCTTTCTGCAGCTCCTCTTCGACGTGATGCAGCTCGAACAACGGCCGCGATTCGGAATGCAAATCGATGCGCGCCAGCGCTTCAGGCATGAATGCCGCAGCGAATTCCTGCATCTCGCGATGCGCGCTAGGCTGATCGATCAGCACCTTGTCCACGTCCGAGCGCATCAAGTCGCGCAGCACGCGCAGGTGCAACGGCAGGTCCGCGTGCACGAGATTGCCCGGCTGAGTGCGCAATCCCTTCTGGCGCACGAACTCCCACAATTTTCGCAGATAAATCATATCCGCCCGCAACGCTTCCGCTGCCGAGTCCTCGGCCGCGGTGCGCACGATGAACCCGGCATTTTCCGCAGGCGTTAGGCCGCCTTCCACGGCAGCTCGCAGCCGTTCGCGTTCAGTCTCAGCCGCAATGCGCGCAGATACGCCTACGCCGCGGCCCTTCGGCATGTAAACGAGATATCGGGAAGGCAAGGTTATGTAGGTGGTAAGCCGCGCGCCCTTGGTACCCAAGGGGTCCTTCACCACCTGGACGAGAATTTCATTGCCTTCGGCGACCAGCGAACGAATGTTTTCAGTGTGCGGCGACTCGATGCCGGTGTCCGCATGGCGCGGATCGAATATGTCCGATGCGTGCAGGAAAGCGGTACGTTCCATGCCTATGTCAATGAATGCTGCTTGCATTCCGGGCAATACGCGCGAAACGCGGCCTTTGTAAATATTGCTGATCAATCCGCGGCGGCTGGCCCGCTCCAGAAATACTTCCTGCAGAACGCCATTTTGCACGACGGCTGCCCGAGTCTCATGCGTGCTGGCGTTGATGAGAATATCAGTGCTCATTGCGTTGCCAACAGACCACCCCGGCCGCCTTGAGCAGTGCCGCGGTTTCGAATAGCGGCAATCCCATTACGCCCGAATAGCTGCCGTTCAGGTCCGTAATGAAGGTGGCTGCATAGCCCTGGATGGCGTAGGCCCCGGCTTTGTCGCGCGGTTCTCCGGTCTCCCAGTAGTCGCGGGCCTCGGCGGCATCGATTGATCGAAACGTGACCACGCTGTGACTGACTCGGACCTCAATTGCGGCGGCGGTTCGCAACGCGACGGCGGTTAGCACCTGATGTGCGCGGCCGGATAGCTTCTGCAGCGTGGCTACAGCATCGTTCATGTCCGCTGGTTTTCCTAGTATTTTCCCATCGAGCACCACAGCGGTGTCAGCCGCGAGCACGGGAGCGTCATGCAAATCGCGGCTGCGTTCCCATCCCGCGATAGCCTTGGCCTCGGCCAATCTCGAGACATAAGCGGGCGCGGATTCGCCCCGCAGCGCGGCTTCATCCAATTGCGTGCCAATAACCCGAAAAGACACGCCAATTTGTTGCAGCAATTCGCGCCTGCGCGGCGAGCCTGATGCCAGGTAGATGAAATCTCGGGATTTCACGCGCGGTGGTAGGGATGGCCGGCAAGCATGCTCATGGCCCGGTAGATTTGCTCCGCAACCACGACTCTCACGAGTGCATGCGGCAGTGTCAATGCCGATAGGGACCAGGATTGATCGGCCCTTTCGAGGACTGCGGGAGCGAGCCCGTCGGGGCCGCCGATGAGCAGCGCCAGTGGCCGCGCATCTCTCAAGCGATCTGCCAACCATGCGCTCAGTTGCTCGGTGCTCATGGGTTTGCCGGCGATCGCCAATGCGACGACATAGTCGTCCCGGCCGATGGCCGCCAGCATGTCCGCGCCCTCGCGTTGCACGGCTCGTTGCGGATTCTCGCCCGCACTGCGAGTCGCAACCGAGATCTCCTGAAGCTCCAGAACCAGCGGTGTGCGCAGTCGCTTCTGATATTCGAGGAATCCGCTGTTGACCCAGTCGGGCAGACGGGTACCTGCAGCGATCAACCGGCATTTCATGCCGGGATCAGGCGCGCGCGGCGCGCTTTGTGACAGCCATGTCCCACAACCTCTCCAGCCCGTAGAACTCGCGGACTCGCGGCAACATGACGTGGACGATCATTTCATTCAGATCGATCAGAACCCAATCGCCGTCTTGCTGACCCTCGACGCCATGCGGTCGAAATCCCGATTGCTTGGCTTTCTCAACCACGCGCTGTGCAACGGAGCGCACGTGACGGTCGGACGTGCCGCTTGCGATTACCATGAAATCGGCAATATCGGTCAGGCCGCGAACATCCAGCATCTTTACTTCCAGAGCCTTCATGTCGTCGAGTGCATCGAGTATTACGGTTTTGAGGGAAGGTGCTTTTGGCTTGCGCACCGGTTTGGGAGTGGCGATGGCTCGTTTGCCGTCTCGCATCTTGCTGGTCGAAGTCTTTTGCTTTGCTGGCACTACGTGGTCCGATTCCTGGAATAACAATGGGTGTCTAAGATCAGTTTACGCACAGGATCGGGCATGAGGAAGCGTGGATCGCGACCCATCCCAATGAGCTGGCGGACCTCAGTGGAGGAGATCTCCAGCTGGGTTACCGCGTGGATGAAGATGCAACCCGACCGCGATTCGTGCAAGTCATTGATGCGGCCGGTGCCTCGATCCACCAGCAGTTCCCCCAGCGGTCCCATGCCGGGCGCACGCCAGCCTGGGCGATGGGCAACCACCAAATGCGCCAGTTGCAGCAATTCCTGCCATTGATGCCACTTTGGCAGGCTCAAGAATGCATCCATGCCGACGATCAAGCAGAGGCTACGGTCCGGATATTCGTGCCGCAATTCGGCCAGAGTTTCAACGGAATAGGACGGGCCCTCCTTGCGGACTTCGCGATCATCGACGACGAAGCCTGGCTGGCCCGCCGTTGCTAACTGCACCATCTCCAAGCGCAACTTCGCGCCGGCGATGGGCTGGTCGCGGTGCGGTGGGTTGCCCGCCGGAAGAAATCGAATTTCCTTGAGGCGCAGTGCCTGCTGTAGTTCGAACGCAGTGCGCAAGTGTGCGTAGTGAATCGGATCGAAAGTTCCGCCAAAAATGCCCATTGGATTCATTGACTTACCCTGCCTGAATCTGCATTCGCTTGCAAAGCGCCGGCAAACGCCGCCGTAAGTCCTGTCAGCGCGCTCCACGCGTCGCCGGCCGCCAATCCTTTAATGATGCGATCGGTATGGCTGGCTTGCAGCAGCAAGGGCGCCAAGGGCAGCTTCTTCAAGCGCGCCAACGCGCGCGGCGACGGATTCGACGCCAAGTTCCAGCCGCTGCCGCGCGCCGCAGACCGCAAGCGGTCTCGTTCGCGCGCCTGCCACATTCCACGCAACTCCCGCAGCAGGGCCCATAAAATCAGAGTCGGTTCCACACCCTCGCTCTTTAGCCCGAGCAATACCCGTAGCGCCCGCGCTGCATCGCCCGCGGCGGCAGCCTCCGCAAGCTGGAAGACGTCGTAGCGGGCGCTGTCGCCGACCGAGCGCCGCACCAACTCGACGCTGATGGGCTCGCCGTCTGTTAACAGGCCTAGCTTTTCCAGTTCCTGCTGCGCGGCCAGCAGATTGCCTTCTACTCGATCGACGATCAGCTGCGAGGCATCAGGATCAATTTCCAGTTGCAGCATTTTGGCCCGGCCGCGCAACCACGCCGGCAACGCTGCCGCTTGCACCGGCATTATCGGCACCCAAGCGCCGTGCCGTTCGATCGCCTGAACCCAAAGGGTATCGCTGGTTTTTCTATCGAGCTTATCGGTGATGATCAGAAAGCATAGATCGGACGCCGAATGCGCCGCCAGTTCTACCAGCAAGCTGGCACCCTTATCAGGTTTACCGCTCGGCATCCGCAACTCAAACAGGCGCCGCTCCGCGAATAGCGACAATGATTGGCTGGCAAGACGCAGCTCATCCCAATTGAAGCTGCGATCGATGAAAAACACTTGACGGTCCGCATGTCCAGCGGCACGTGCGGCGGCGCGGATGGCATCCGCGGCTTCGCCGACCAGCAGGGCCTCATCGCCGGAGACCAGGTAGATCCCGGCCAAGCCTTTGGCCAGTGCTGCCGACAGCTGTTCGGCGCGTAGACGCAATTAATTCAGCGCCCTGGTTGGGCGGCTCGTACGCACAGAGTTAGAAACTGAAACGCGCGCTTGCGGCTGCATATTCGCCCTCCATGCGTGCCACCAGCGCCTCCACGCACTCGACCTCATGTATCCCGCTGACGCTTTGACCGGCGCTCCAAATATCGCGCCATGCTTTGGCTGCCGTGTTGCCGCCAGTGCCGAAATTCATCTTCGTCTTGTCGGCTTCAGGCAAATGATCGGGGTCGAGGCCCGCGCGCACCACACTGCCGCGCAAATAATTGCCGTTAACGCCGCTGAACAACGATGTGTATACGATGTCCTCGGCAGCGCTGTCGATGAGCATTTGCTTGTACTCAGCCGGAGCGTTGCCCTCATCCGTCGCAATGAATCGCGTTCCGAGGTAAGCAAGATCCGCTCCCAAGGCCCGCGCCGCCAAGACATCGGCGCCGCTGCTCATGGCGCCGGACAGGATAATCGCGCCGCGATAGACCTCGCGAATTTGCTTGACCAGCGCAAACGGGCTCAGTAATCCGGCATGACCGCCGGCGCCCGCGCAGACAGCGATGATCCCATCGACGCCCTGCGCTGCCGCCTTCTCGGCATGGCGCAAATTGATGACATCATGGAACACAATCCCACCATAGCCATGCACGGCAGCCACGACTTCAGCGGGCGGCCGAAGACTGGTAATGATGATAGGAACTTTATGTTTGACACAGAGCGCAACATCCTCCTCCAGCCGGTTGTTGCTGCTATGCACGATCTGATTGACTGCAAAAGGCGCGACCTTGAGGTGCGGGTTCACTCGCTGGAAAGTCGCAAGTTCCTCCGTAATTTGCGCCAGCCAATCGTCAAGTTGAGAGGCTGACCGCGCGTTGAGCGCCGGAAATGAACCCGCAATGCCAGCCTTGCATTGCGCCAAGACCAAACGGGGCGTGGATACGATGAACATGGGAGCGCCGATGACCGGCAGGCGCAGGCGATTGCGCAAGATCTCAGGGATTGGCATTTAGTGGGCTTTCAGCAACTAGGATTCCCGATGGACAGCCTGGCATTATGACGCACTCCAGCGAACACCTCACTGCTTATAGGATAAGAGATTGAAACACATAGCATTGGCTGCAATCGAAGCTGCGGGGTTAGGTGGGCGCAGCCAGAAAGACGTGCCTGCGGATGTGGCGGCCGAGCTCAAGGACATCACGGTTGATCCTAAGACGGTGAGCGGCGCTGTAACGCTCAAGGGAGCGTTGGCGCTCATCGGCAAAATAGCGCCGCTAATCGCGCTTAAATGCGCCGGCCGATTTTCGCGATGGGCACGTTGCTTTCGGATGGCGGCGACGCTGCGGATGAGGACTTCGCTGAGGACTCCGCGCCGCAGTTGTCGCAACCGCCGCAAGTTACTTGAGTCTTTCCGGACGCCACCGCGAGCCGCTGCGCGACCGCACCTAGCTTCAGGAATGCCGGCGCCGAGGCCAAAACGAGGCTTAGCGCTCGCAGAATTCGCTTGCGCAAAGTTTTCGGGCCGAGCTTGACGAGCGCGTAGCTCACGCTCACGAACAGCACTGCGGTCACGATAACATTATCGAGTACTGCGTTCATGGTTGAGCGAGAGTCATGATTGAGCGAATGTCATGATAGAGCGGTGGCAATGCGGAAAGTGATCCATGATCCTGCGTACGCCATCGCGAATAGATACGCCGCCATCATAAGGGGGTAGCGCCAGGAGTTGGTCTCGCGCTTGACGGTTGCCAGCGTCGAGAGGCACTGCGGCGCGAATACGTACCAGGCGAGCAGCGACAATGCAGTCGGCAAACTCCAAGATTGCGTGATCAGCGGCGTCAAGGCATTGCTGACATCGTTGCCGGTAGCAGACAACGCATAGACGGTGCCCAAGGCGCCGACAGCGACCTCTCGAGCAGCGAGGCCCGGCACCAATGCGATCGATATCTGCCAATTAAATCCGATAGGCTTAAACAAAACGGCAAGCCACGCACCCAAATGCCCTGCAATGCTGTACTGAATGGCCGGACCGCTAGCCCCCGGCGGCGGCGCGGGGAATGAACTCAACGCCCAGAGTATGACCATCAACGCGAGAATGATGGTGCCGACACGGCTCATGAAGATTTCAACACGCTGCCACAGGCCAATCATTAAATTGCGCAAGTTCGGCCAGTGATACGCCGGCAGCTCGAGCATCAGCGCTTGAAAACCGCCGCGGCTGCCCGTGTGTTTGAGCACGAATGCCACCGCCATCGCGCTCACGACGCCGACAACGTATAGCGCGAACAATACGATGCCCTGCAATTCCAGGCCGCCCCACACAGTGCGCCGCAGAATAAAGGCCCCGATAATGAGCGCGTACACCGGCAATCGCGCCGAACATGTCATCAGCGGTGCAATCATGATGGTGGCCAAGCGATCGCGAGGATTCTGGATGGTGCGCGTGGCCATGATTCCCGGAATTGCGCATGCAAAGCTCGACAGCAACGGGATGAAGGCTCGGCCCGACAAGCCGACGCTGCCCATGACGCGATCGAGCAGGAAGGCGGCGCGCGGCAGATAGCCTGAATCTTCGAGTACCAATATAAAAAAGAACAGGATGATAATTTGCGGCAGAAATACCAGCACGCTGCCGACTCCGGCCAGCACGCCGTTGATCGCCAAATCCTTGATGAGGCTGTTCGGCAGAACCGATGCCAGCCAATTGCCGAATGCAGCGACGCCAAGTTTGATTGCATCCATCGGTACTTGCGCCCACGCAAATACCGCTTGAAATACCAGGAACAGGATCACGGCCAAAATCACCGGTCCCAGCACAGGATGCAGTACCAACGCATCGACTCGATCGCTTAAGGTCACGCCATCGAGCCGATCGCCGCCGACCACACCCAATATTCTGCGCACCTGTGCCTGATCGTTCTCCATATCCGCTCTGCTCAAGGGTTGCCAGACTGAGGTGTGGACGATGCGTTCCGGTATGGCGGTTGAATCGAGCAACTTGATCAAAGATTTGACGCCCGCCGCTTTGACGCCAACCGTCTCCACCACCGGGACCCCCAATTCCACTGCCAATCGATTGGCGTCGATGACAATGCCCTTGCGGCGCGCAATGTCCGTCATATTGAGCGCAACTACCATGGGCAGCCCTAAGCGTTTCAAGCTCAACACCAATCTTAAGTTTTGGCGCAGGTTCGTCGCGTCGGTGACACAGACGACAAAATCAGGCGCGGTCTCGCCAGCCCGACGACCAAACAGCACGTCGGCAGTCACTTGTTCGTCAGGTGTAAGCGGATCCAGGCTGTAGGCGCCGGGCAAATCCAGAATGCGAATCCGCAAGCCGGACGGTGTAAGCAGCGAGCCTTCTTTGCGCTCGACGGTGACGCCGGCGTAATTGGCGACCTTCTGACGGCTGCCGGTGAGAATATTGAAAAGTGCGGTCTTGCCGCAGTTGGGATTGCCAACCAGAGCGATCACGGGACTCGGAGCGTTTGCCGCGGCGTCCATGGACGTTACGGGAGCTGCGGCTGCTCCGGACATACTCGGATACAGGCGGCCTCGAAAAGTCGCAGGGCAAAGGTGCCTGTCCCAATGCGCACGGCGATCGGCGCCCGCGCCAATAGCCCCCGCGCCACGATGCGTACCGCTTCGCCGGGCAGAAATCCCAGCTCAGCAAGCCGCCGGCCGATATCCGCAGGCGCTTTCGAATCGGCTGCCGAGACAGAAATCACGCGCGCCGAGGCCCCCGGCGCCAGATCCATGAGCGGGATATCGGCAACGCCTGAGGGCAAAGAGGGTCCGGGACGAGGTGCCAGCATGAACGCAATTCTATATGAGAATCGTTCCCATTACTCTTACCGGGTCATATTCCAGCCGATAAAAGTGGCGGTTCCTGATAGTCTTGGTATCCCGGATACATCGGAGGCGTATGAAATGCCTACGCTTTTTGAGAAAATCATCGCTGGTGACTTGCCGGCGACAGTGCTCTACCGTGACCCGCGCGTGATCGCATTTTTGGACATTCGCCCAACGGCGCCGGTGCATATATTAATTGTCCCGAACAAACCCATTCCAACAGCCAATGATATTGCCGACGAGGATGAAGCGCTGATTGGCCACATGTTCATCGTGGCGCGCGATCTTGCACGACAGCAAGGCATCGCCGAGAGTGGTTACAGGCTGATTATCAATTGCAATGCGCATGGTGGCCAGGAGGTGTATCACTTGCATGTGCATCTTTTGGGCGGACGGCCTCTCGGGCCAATGGTGGCGCGAGCTTAGATGCGAAAATAAAGAGGATCTGCGATGAAGAAGAAAAGGACCGCGCGAGCTACATCGAGCGCCGCGCTGCGGCGCGCTGTCAAAAAACCATCGGTCAGCGCTGCAAAATCCACGCGTGCGGTTAAAGCCCGGGAAATTTCCCGCCCCAGCCCCCGCAATGCGCCGCACCGCGACTTGTATCCGCCGCTAGAGCCGTATCGGCACGGTTACTTGCGCGTCTCCGACATTCACGAGATTTATTATGAAGAGAGCGGCAATCCCGCCGGTAAGGCGGCCGTCTTTTTGCACGGTGGTCCGGGCGCGGGTTCGGACAAGCGCGCGCGGCAATTCTTCGACCCGCGTCATTATCGCATCGTGGTATTCGATCAGCGCGGCTGCGGCCGCAGCCGACCGAGCGCGAGCCTCATCGAGAACACGACCTGGCACTTGGTCGCCGACATCGAGCGATTGCGCAAACACCTGAACATCGAGCGCTGGCTGGTGTTCGGCGGGTCTTGGGGCAGTACGCTGGCGCTGGCCTACGCGGAAGCCCATCCGGAGCGCGTCAGTGAAATTGTGTTGCGCGGAATTTTCCTGCTGCGCTATGCCGAAATACGCTGGTTCTACCAGCACGGCGCCTCCGAAATTTTTCCGGATGCATGGGAGGCCTACCGCGACGCGATTCCGCTTGACGAGCGCGACGACTACTTGAGCGCTTATCACACGCGTCTGACCGGCACAGATCAGCGCGTCGCATTGACCGCGGCGCGCGCCTGGTCAGTGTGGGAGGCGGCTTGCAGCTTTCTGCATAGCAACCTCGACAACATCAAGAAATGGGGCGAAGACCAATTCGCGCTCTCGGTCGCGCGAATCGAAAGCCATTACTTTGTGAACCGCGGATTCTTGCGCAGCGAAAGCCAATTAATCGATGATGTTCCGAGGATTCGCAATATTCACGCGACCATTGTGCAGGGTCGTTATGACGTGGTGTGCCCAGCCACCAGCGCGTGGGATTTGCATCGCGCCTGGCCTGAAGCCGACTTGCGGATCGTGCCGGACGCGGGACACTCAGCTTTTGAACCGGGCAATACTCACGAACTTGTGCTCGCCACCGATCGATACCGTAGCCGTTAGGAGAATATAAGTGTCTGAACTGGCCAACATCGGCTTGGCGCGCGCAACAGATGCGCGCGAAATTGCGGAAATGTCCCGCGATCTCATCGAACAAGGACTGACCTGGTCGTGGACACCGGCGCGCGTTCAGCATTTTATTTCAGGGCCGGAATCCTCTGTGGTGGTTGCGCGCCGCGAGCAGCGGATTGCGGCATTTGCCATCATGCATTTGGGCGATGACGTCGCGCATTTGAATCTGCTCGCAGTGGTGCCGGAACATCGCCGCCAAGGTCTTGGATCGCAGCTCATGGATTGGCTCATCAGGACGGCGTTAGAAGCCGGCGTGTTTCGCATCAACCTCGAATTGCGCACGCAAAACGCCGCGGCACAAATTTTCTACGGGCGCTTGGGATTCGATCAATTGGGCGTTGTTCAAGGCTACTATCAGGGCCGGGAAGCGGCGCTGCGCATGTCGCGACATCTGGCAAAAACCTGACTGGAAGTCCGCTAGAACGCGGGCCGCGCGGTCCCCTCATCAAGTTCGCCCGGGTGGGCTTGAGCCGGCCGCGGAGGTCGCGCCAGCGGGAAAACCACAGTAACCCGGCAACCGCGGCCAGGGCCGGTATCCACCATCATTTCTCCCGCGGCATCGCGCACGCGATCGGCAACGCTCCATAGGCCGAAACCCTGTGCGCGGGGCTCGAACAAGCTCGGTTGCCATTCAAAACCCGCGCCATGATCCTCGACAACGACACGCAATTCCTTAGGATTCCGCGTCACGGTGACTGTCGCGGACTGCACGCCGGAGTGTTTGACGACATTTCGCAGCAATTCTCTGATCAGCTTGAATACAAGGATTCGCAAATCGATACCGATGTTTGCATCCTCTGCCATCACATTCAGCTCGACCTGCAGATTGTCCTTGCTGCGCATATAAACGCTGAGCCACTTCAGTGCCGGCTCC
Source organism: Gammaproteobacteria bacterium (assembly GCA_041690895.1). Classification (GTDB taxonomy): domain Bacteria; phylum Pseudomonadota; class Gammaproteobacteria; order Steroidobacterales; family Steroidobacteraceae; genus Bog-1198. The sequence goes on along the minus strand of JBEPVT010000039.1, from coordinate 7,701 downwards.
AATCCTAATTCGTACAGACCCGGAGGGCTTAAATCGGCAATGACACGTTGCGCAATTGTCTGAACTTCGCGCACGGTGTTAGTCGCCTCGTTGAGCAGTAGCCGTATCTCAGGTGGCGATCGCGCCACCAATGCATCCAGCATCATCGACAATCCAACCAGCTGTTGGCCGATGCCATCGTGCAGATCCACTGCAGTCGCGCGCCGCGCACGCTCCTCGGCGCCTACCAATTCGCGCGCATAAAGCTTCAAGCGTTCCTGGTTCTGGCGCAGCCGTTCGTTGAGGTCAACCAGCTCCGTGACATCGCGGGCGACCCCCCACACACGCAGCAAGAAACCCTGCTCGATCACGCCGCGAAATCCCGTGATGTAAGTGCGCGGTTGCGAGTTGACCGCTAGCGAGAACTGCAACCCGTCCATTGAATATGCCTGATGCGATGCCGCGCCCAGCTGATCGATGAACATCGCAAACCAGGGCATGTCGGCGCGCCACTGGCGCGCGTCGCCTGCGGACAGGCCCATTTCGCGGTTCATGCGTAAATAGCCCAGATTGCTTTCGGCAATGTATGCGTGAGCCTCGAGCCATGCGATCTGATCAGCCACAGTCAGGCGAGGGTCCATCGGCGAGGACAGCTCGACGCACCACACGGCCTCGGAACTGTGCTCGATAAAGTTGCGGTAGCGTTCATCGCTGGTGCGCAATTGTTGATGCGCGTTTCTTTTCTCGAGCAGCACGACGGTGAGCAAGAGGTTGATTACAACCAGGGTCGCGAGATATAGCTGAACGGCACCGACGCGTACAAAGGGACTTGGGTCGCCCGCAAAAGGTCCCAGGCCGTGGCTCGCGAAGTAAGACACCAAAATGGCGCTGGCGGCTGCGAGACCCGTCGACCACCGCGGCGGCATGCGAAAGGCCGCGACTACAACGAGCGCCAGCAATACGAAGGGCATATCGAGGATCGTGGTGACGCCGCCCGGCGGCGCGGAGAACACCCAGCTCGTCATGGCCAGCATCGCAAAGCCGATCAGCATCATTTCAACGGCCGGTCCCGCCGCGACAGAATGCCGACGCGCGCGCAAGCGCAAGGCCCAGCCCATCACGATTGGCGCGATGCATAGGGATCCCAGCCAATTCCCGGCCCACCATATCTGCCACTCGCGCGCATAATCAGGTCCGCCGAATGTACGGGTAGTGCCAAACGCACCGACCACCGCGCTGGCCGCGGCGCCGACGGCGACCGAGGCAATGAACAGCAGTACAATGCGCATCCGCGGAACTCCGGGCGCCGCGATGAGCTGCGAGACGACGAAGGCGCCGACGATGCCGTCGACCGAGTTGGCAATCGCAAACGGCAGATGCTCTGCCAGGCGAAAATGGTCGGAAATGACCGAGCCCGCCGACAGCTCGACCGTCAGTTGGATTGCCAGCAGCCAAACCCAGTTGCGGCGAGGTGAGAGCCACAGAGCCACGAACAACAGGCCCGCGGCAGGCCACATGATGGTCAGTGCCTCGACATTTTCGTGCAGTTTCAGCCCGACGATCACGAGCAGCAAATAAAGCACCGCAAAAACGCCAAGAGACCGGGCGCCTTTTGCAATTCCGTCGCGCGTGAAATCCCATTCGAGGCCGGGTGGCCGGTCTGCTGGCGCGGTCGGCGTCGACACTTTCAAGACCTCCCTGTTTGAAAGATGATTGTGCGCCAGTTTCTGGCAATACTCCAAAACATCCATGGCCGCCAAAAACACCACGCAACAATCAAGTTCTCGATCACTTGCGAGAGCGCGCGATCGAAAACGCCGGGGCGCCCGAAACTCAGGCGCGCAAGATGTGCGGTCCTACCGCCCGGATGGTCGAGGTTCCCGTGAGCGCCAAGGTCACGCGCAGCTCATTGCGCATGATCTCGATGGCCTTGGTCACGCCCGCTTCGCCCGCCGCCGATAAGGCATAAAGGAATGCCTTGCCGATCAGCGCTCCTCGTGCCCCGAGCGCGAGTGCCTTAGCGATATCTTGGCCGGAGCGGATTCCGCCATCAAACATGACTTCGCAGCGACCGCCAACGGCTTCGACAATTTCACTCAACACCGAGATCGACGACGGTGCTCCGTCAAGCTGGCGCCCACCATGATTCGAAACGACAATCGCGTCTGCGCCGGTGGCGACTGCCAGTCGCGCATCCTCGGCGTCGAGCACGCCCTTCAGAATCAGTTTTCCGGGCCAGCGGCTCCGCACCCATTCGACGTCGCGCCAATTGGCAGACGGATCAAACTGCGTTCCAATCCATTCGGCCAACGTATTGATGCCGCTGGAGCCGCCTATCCGGCCGACCAAATTGCCGAACGTGCGCCGCTTGCCGAACAACACTTTCAGGGCCCAGGTCGGCTTGCTCGCGACATCCCAGGCATTTCGCAAGGTCAGCTTGGGAGGAATGGTGAGTCCGTTGCGCGGGTCGCGGCGACGCTCGCCGATGACCTGTAGATCGAGCGTGAGCATCAGCGCGGAACAGTGCGCCGCCGCGGCCCGATCGATGAGCTCTTGATTAAAGCCGCGATCTCGCATCAGGTATTGCTGAAACCAGAAGGGCGACTGACTGACCGCTCGAACATCTTCAATCGAGCAAATCGACATGGTGCTCAGGCAAAAGGGGATACCGCAGGCGGCAGCGGCGCGCGCGCCCAGGATCTCGCCATCGGCGTGAAACAATCCGGCAAGACCGGTGGGGCCAATGGCTAGCGGCATGGAGACCGGCGAGCCTAACAACGTCGTGGCAAGCGATATTTTCGAGACATCGATCATGACTCGTTGCCGGAAACTCATCGCATCCAGGTCCGCCGCATTGCGGCGAATGGTGCGTTCGTCATAGGAACCGCCGTCGGCGTAGTCAAAGATCGCACGCGGGATGCGACGCATTGCGAGCCGCCGCAAATCGTCGAGATTCAAAATCATTGTCATGGCGGCAAGTGTACGATCGCTTGCGCTCGCACAGCAAACACGGCCCGGCGGGCGGGGCCCTGGAGGAGATCCACTTTGGCAACGAATCCACTATTGGCGCGCGCCGCCACAGCGCTTGCATTGTTGCTCAGCCCGGCCCTTGCTTATACGGCGGCCGGCGACTCAGCACCCTCCTCCTCCAAGCCGGCCGGCAATGTGAATGCATCGCGGCTGGAGGCTGCGGACTCCGAACCGCAGAATTGGTTCACGGGCGGACGCGACAAGGACGGCACTTATTTTTCGCCATTGACGACAATCGACGTCAACAACGTCAAACAGCTGGGGTTCGCGTGGAGCTACGATCTGGGGGAGCCACAGCGCGGGCAGGAAGCCACACCGCTGGTGATCGACGGCGTCATGTACACCTCTGGAACTTGGGGTTACGTCTATGCAGTGAACGCGGCCACCGGGAAAGAGCTGTGGCGTTATGACCCCAAGGCTGACTTCTTCATGGGACGCAATCCCTGCTGCGATCTGGTGAACCGTGGCGTCGCCATTTGGCAAGGCATGGTGTTCGTGGCGTCCGTAGACGGGCGCCTGCACGCGCTTGATGCCGCAACCGGCAAGAAACTCTGGGAAGCCGATACGATCATCGATCGCAAGCTGCCGTATTCGAGCACCGGTGCCCCGCAAATTGCAGGCAGCGTGGTGGTCATAGGCAATAGCGGCGCTGACATGGGGCATGGTGCCGTGCGCGGCTACATATCTGCTTATGATTTGGAAACCGGCACGCTCAAGTGGCGTTTTTTCACAGTCCCGCCCGCGGTTGGTCAAGCGTACGAGAATCCGGAGTTGGCTGCGGCAGATAAAACCTGGGATCCGCATCGCAAACCGGAATTCAATGGGGGTGCGACCGCATGGGACGGGTTTGCCTACGATGCAAAACTGAACTTGCTTTACTTCGGCACAGCGAATGCGGCTCCCTATGATCTTCGCCAGCTAGGACCCACGCAACTCGACGGCCTCTTCGCCACATGCATTATTGCGCTCGACGCGTCCACTGGACGCATGGCTTGGTATTACCAGGAAACACCGCACGACAGCTGGGATTACGATGCCGTCCAAAAGATGGTGCTCGCGGACATCGTCATCGATGGCGCACCCCGCGCCGTCATTATGCAGGCCTCCAAAAACGCCTTCTTTTATGTATTGGATCGCAAGACCGGGAAACTGCTGTCTGCTAAAAACTTTGCGTTCATGAATTGGGCGACCCACGTGGATATGAAAACGGGCAGGCCCGTGACGACCAAGCAATCCGATTGGTACAACACCGCCAAGCTGACTTACCCCTCTTGGTTTGGCGCGCATACCTGGAATCCGATGTCTTATAACCCGCGCACCCACTTGGCCTACATTCCGGTGATCGACGTTCCAACGATCTGGGCCGATCTGCTGCATAACGGCAGCAAGGTGAAATACGTCGAAGGATTCTTCACGGTGCAAGGCATTATTCCCGACGACACCTACGACGCGAAGGATGCGACTCGCCTGTTCGGTCCGGTGCCTGACGAGCTAGCCGTCAAGGCTGCGCGCCATGTCAAACCGGTCCGAGAATTGATTCGCGCCTGGGACCCGGTAGCTGAGAAAGTCGTGTGGGAACATGAGACTTCATCGGGCATTCGAGGTTACGACGGCGGCGTGATGTCGACTGCGGGAAATCTTGTGTTTCAGGGCCGCGGCAGCGGCGAGTTGTGGGTCTATGCGGGCGATACCGGCAAAGTGCTCAAGGTTCTGAAAACCGGCAGCCACATCATGGCGGCGCCGATGACCTATGCGATCAACGGCGAACAGTACGTTGCGGTCCAAGTGGGATACGGCGGCACTTCGATCACAGTGGGGCCCATCCCACCGAGCAGCGCTGCCCTCAAATATCAGAATACCAATCGGATTATTGCCTTTAAGCTCGGGGGCGGCGCGGTGCCAATGCCGCCGCCGCGAATCGAACCGGCCTTCCCTAAGCCGCCTGAACAAAAGGCCACCCAGGCGCAGATCGACGCCGGCGAGGTGACATTCATCGAACAGTGCACGCGCTGTCATCAACTCGGCCCAAGCACCACGCCTGATCTTCGCAAGCTCAACGACGGGCTGCACGTGGAATTCAAGGATATCTTGCTGAGGGGCGCGCTGGCTCCCGCCGGCATGGAGCGCTTCAACGATATTTTGAGCGATAAAGACGTTGACAACGTGCATGCCTACCTGATCGAGCAGAGTTGGATCGCTTATCGCGCGCAGGAGAGCGCAGCCGCGCATAAATGAGCATGCTGCAGCCAGGACTCATGATGGATCGGCCGTTGCTGATCTCCACAATCCTCGAGCATGCCGAGGCGCAGCACGGCCGGACCGAAATTGTTTCGCGCGAGACTCACGGACCGGTATTTCGCTACACCTTCGCACAGTGCGCGGCGCGCGTGAAAAGACTCGCTAACGCGCTTGCAGATCTCGGATTGCCGCCGGGCGCCACGGTGGCATCTCTCGCTTGGAACAATCATCGTCACGTTGAGATTTATTACGCCGTATCGGGTAGCGGTCTGGTGATCCACACTTGCAACCCGCGGCTGCATCTCGAACAGCTGATTTTCATCATCAATCACGCGCAAGACCGCGTGCTTTTTTTCGATTCGAGTTTCGCTCCGATCATCGAAACGATTGCCAAGCATTGCCCGAACATCGAGGCTTGGGTATGCATGACCGATGCGGACAACATGCCCGCGCTCGTTGAGATTGCGAACGTGTTTTGCTACGAGACCTTAATCGCCGTACAAGAAGAAGAATTTTCGTGGCCGCAATTTGATGAACGCGCGAGCGCCGCCATTTGCTACACGTCCGGCACCACCGGCAACCCCAAGGGAGCGCTGTATTCTCATCGCGGGATTGTCCTCGTCGCAATGACAATCTGCATGCCGGGCACGCTGGGCCTTTCTCCCAGAGAAAGCATGTTGCCGGTGGTGCCGATGTTTCACATCAATGGATGGTGCGTGCCCTACGGATGCCTCATCGGCGGCACAAAATTGGTGCTTCCCGGACCCCGCTTGGATGGCCCAGGCTTGTACGAAATGATGGAAAACGAACAGGTGACGGTGAGTGCCGGCGTGCCCACTGTATGGCTTGCGTTGCTAAATTACGTGGAGCAGAACAATCTGAAATTTTCTACGCTGAAACGGGTGCTATCGGGCGGATCGGCCGTGCCGCTCGCCCTGATCGCGAAGTTCGACGAGCGCTTTGGCATCGAAGTCAGACAGGGCTGGGGCATGACCGAAACAACGGCGGCGGCCACGATCAGCTGTTTGACCCAGGAACAGCTGCAATGCACGCCGGCGCAGCGCCACGCGGCAGCCGCCAATTGCGGCAAAGCCGCGTTCGGCATCGACATCAAGGTGGTCGCCGAAGATGGCACGACGCTGCCTCGCGACGGCACCTCGCAGGGCGAACTCATGGTGCGCGGCCAGTGGATCGTCAGTGGTTATTTCAAAAATGATGTCTCGCCGCTGCGCGACGGTTGGTTTCCCACCGGTGATATCGCGACCATCGATCCGCACGGCGTATTGCAAATACGCGATCGCGCCAAGGATCTGATCAAAACGGGCGGCGAGTGGATCAGCTCGATCGATTTGGAAAATAGCGCCATCGCGCATCCCGCCGTGGCGGCGGCGGCCGTTATCGGCGTCAAGCATCCAAAATGGCAGGAGCGTCCCCTGCTCTTTATCGTTCGCAAGCCTGGACACAGCCTGGAGGCGGCGGAAATTCGTGGCTTTCTCGCAGAGCGCATGGCGAAGTGGTGGGTGCCCGAAGAAGTCATCTTCTTGGAATCCCTGCCCATCGGTGGCACCGGTAAGGTACAGAAGGCACTGCTTCGGGAAAAATATGGCAATGTGTTCGACTAGCCGGAGGTTCCTCTCATGAAAAACCATCTTTTCGCCGCCGCCTTCAGCCTGGCGCTTGCGCCGCTATGGACCGTGCAGGCTGCAGATGATCCGCCTGCTGACCCGTCGTTGGCGCGGGATCAAGCCAAAGTGGTGAGCGAAGCCGTGAAGCACGATGCCAAAGTGGTTGCCGATGCCGCCAAGGATGGCGCAAAACAGGTGGCTGAGACCGCCAAACAGGTCGCACATGATGTAGCGGCGGCATCCAAGGAAAGCGCCCAAGAAGTCGCGGCGACCGCTAAAAAGGGCGCCGCAAGAGCCAAGGCGGCCGTCAACGGCGAAAAGAACCCAAGTCCGCCGGCCAAGCCCGCGGAAAGGCCGCCGACGACTCCGGACAAGACGCCGCCTCCGTAAAATTTCGGCGTCGCGGGAATCATTGCGGACTATCAGAAGCGGCGTTTGAATGTCGACCTGCTGCGCACCCTCATCGAGAAGGGCCAAGCACTCGATCCAGCCCTGGTCACAAAACTGATATCGCCCGACGCGCTCGATGAGCGCACCGATCCTGCGGATCTCAAGCTGGGTGGAATTATTGTCACGGCCGCCGGTATCGGCGTATTTTTGATGTCTTTCTTAGTCGCCCAAATCGCACCCGTGACCCTGTATCCAATTATGGCCGGCGGCATTGCCGGCCGGCGCGTTGGGTGGGGCGGTCTCCATGTTGATTGGCGTCCTCGTGCTGCTTCGGACCGGTGCGTTTCGGCGCCCGGAGGGGGGGCCCCCCCGGGCGGTTTGCGAAAGCCGGCAAAAAATAAAAAAAAGATTGGGCCGCGGCCGGCCCCCCCCGGAATTT
>JBEPVT010000038.1:0-39879 GCA_041690895.1 Gammaproteobacteria bacterium | reverse complement strand
CTGTGACAGGTCACTCGGACTTGTTTTCCCTGGGTGTTAGCCTATTTCAATTGTTAACCGGCCAGCTTCCGTTCACCGCTGATTCGATGACCGGCTTGATGCAGCAGATCGCTGAAGCGCCCCATCCGCCGCTGCGAGCATTCCGACCGGACTTGCCTGCCTGCGTCGAGAGCGTGATCGACCGAGCACTGGCTAAGAATCCTGAAGCACGGTATGACTCAGGCGCCCAAATGGCGGCAGCCCTAGATGACTGTCGGGCACGGATGCCCAGCGGATCGCCATGAGTGGACCCATATGCGCATATGCATGACTAGAATAGCGACAATGAGCTCATGAGTTTGAAGGGCAAAATCGCCAGCGTGGCCCTCACCGACACCGGCAAGGTTCGTGAGCACAATGAGGATATGATCGGGAGCGAGGCCGATATCGGCCTATTCGTGCTCGCCGACGGCATGGGCGGCTACAACGCAGGTGAAGTCGCCAGCGGCATTGCCGTCAAGACCATCATCAATCTGGTTCGAGACGCCTTCCTGCGCGAGGACCTGAGCGTGAAGGACCCTGAATCCGGCTTGACCCGGCCGAGCATCATCCTGCGTGACGCAATTCACAGGGCAAACAAGATCATCTACCACACCTCGAAGACTCAGCCGCAGTGTGAGGGCATGGGTACGACCGTGGTGGCCTGCTTGTTCCATGACAACAAGGTCTCGATTGCCCACGTCGGCGATTCGCGGGCATATCGGCTCCGGGACAACCGTTTCGAGCAAATGACCTTGGATCATTCGCTCCTACAGGAGTTGGTCGACCGAGGCTTCTATTCCCAACAGGAAGCGCAGCGGGCGACGAACAAGAATTATGTTACACGGGCCCTCGGGGTGGAGCAGAATGTCGAGGTCGAAATCCACGAGCAGCCGGCGCAGAAAAGTGACTACTACGTACTGTGTTCGGATGGCCTTTCTGACATGATCGAGGACGAGGACATTCACTTAACAATCAGCACCTTTAGTGCTAATCTTGATACGGTTGCTAAGCAGCTGATACAGCTGTCGAACGATAATGGCGGCCGGGATAATGTCTCTGTAATTATGGCGCACGTCGAGGAGCCGTTCCCGGCGCACCGGCGTATATTTGACAAAATCTTGGGATGGTTCGGCTAGCGAAATGGAGTCTGAATGGCACGCCTGATGCTCAGCTTGGATGGTAACGTCCTCGCGGAATACAACATGAACAAAGAGCGCTACACCATTGGGCGCTTGCCGGATAACGATATTCGTATCGACAATCCGGCTGTGAGCGGTCACCACTCGCTCATCATCAACATCCTGAATGACTCCTTCCTGGAGGATTTGAACAGCACCAATGGCACCTACGTCAACGGTAAGCTGATTAAGAAGCACGCGATGCAGCACGGCGATGTCATCACCGTCGGCCATCATCAATTGCGCTTTATTGACAGCCAAGACGGCGATGTCGAGCAAGACGAATTTGAAAAGACCATGGTCATTACGCCGAGCTCCCAGGGCGAGGACCGCATTCGCAAGGTCGCCGCGGCAGTGGATCAGGCAGCCAGGGCGGTGACCTCGAAGCGGCCTACCGTGCCCGACACTGCGACCGCGCTGCCTAAGGCCAAATTGCAGGTGCTCAGCGGCGCGTTTGCAGGCCGGGAACTCGAGCTGACCAAGGCACTTACTACCTTAGGCCGCCCCGGCGTGCAGGTCGCTGCGATCACGCGCCGATCCGAAGGCTATTTCATCGTGCACGTCGATAGCGGCAAAGAGAACGACTATCCGCAGGTCAACGGCGTACCCATCGGACCACAGGCGCGCCGCCTGAACGACAACGATGTCGTGCAACTCGCCGGCGTCAAGATGGGGTTCTTCGAGAGTTAAGCGAGCCAGCGCCTTACGCTACTACCGGCAGGTAGCAACACGGGGCAGGGCAGGCAAGCCGCGCGGCCAGCTATGGCGCGATCCCCATGCTTTTGTATGCGTCGGCCACGCCCGGTGAAATTTTGACGGCCTCCTCGAGGTCCGCTTGTCCCTCGTTACGAGTGTTCTTTTTAAGTTTCGCAAGTCCACGACCATAGAGGCTCCACGCGTTGTGGGGTCGTAACTTTAGCGCGGCATCGTACTCGCCGATCGACTTGTCGTAATCACCGAGCCGAAATCGCAGCAGCGCAAGATTATCCAAAAAATCGGGATTGTGGAGCTTATCGCTGCGGCTAATTGCAGCATTGCAATCGCGCAACGCCGCGGGCAGATCTAGTCCCAGCATCGCCCTCGCCTTGCACCGAGCACTTAACGCGATGGCCATTCTGGCATCGTCGCCGTGCGCGGCAATCCAAATATCGTATTGCGTAATCGCCTGCGGCAGCAGATCGGCGTACAGATAGTCGAAAGCCATTCGAAACCGAACATCGGCTTGTTTCGCGACGATCTTATCGACCGCCTCTAGATCGGGGAGCGCGTCGGCAATGTCCTTGGCATCGATGCGCAGCGCGGCGCGGCTCATCAACGCAGCTACGTAGTCGGGCCTGAGCGCCAGCGCCTGGTCGAAGTCGCCGCTCGCCTTCTGCGGCTCTTTCATAGCCAAGAAAACCTCGCCGCGCTGATAAACGTACTCAGAATTGCTCGGCGAAAGTTCCACGGCGCGTGTCAGGTCGTCGAGCGCGTGCTGATAGTCGCCGCGGCCGGCAGAGGCCGCTCCGCGCCGCGCCAAGACACCGGCATCCTCGGCAGCCTCCACCGCAGGCTTGCCAGCCGATTCTTGAGGTTTTGTGCCGGAAGCCTGCGCCGAAGCAGCGGGTGCTTGTTCCGACGATGTTGGCTTGGTCCTCAGGTCGAATACCGGCCCGCCGTTGTATGTAAAATATAATTTTCTTTGCGTGTTGGCGACAAATATCCGGTGCGACAGAAAAAAATCCGCACCGATTAACATGTCCGCGATCTCAATGTTGATATCGGCGATTCGCAGGCGGGCGTTCTTAATCTCCTCGCCGTCGGCAAACTTGAAACTAGCAAAAGGAGCAATGTAAGACGTGGTCATGTTTCGCCCGATGCCACTGGTGAGGCCGCCGTCGATAACTCCCGGCGAGTCGACTTTAACGCCGGCGCGCGCCGCAGCCTTGAGCGACAACACTGACTTGAATGCACCGCTGTCAAAAATCACCTTAATTTTTTGGCCATTGATATATGCCTGTCCAATGGCATGCGGAGCTCGCGGCGTAACCTGCTCGATACTAGTCACGGTATAGGGCAGCTGGCTCTGAGCCACCCAATAGGCCAGGAACTGTTTGCTGCAACCCGTATCTCTGAATAGGCGAATCGAGCCCTTGGCTAGATCGTATTCAACATTCCAATTCGCCAGAAAATTTTGACCGAGGAGACCGGCGCTGCCGTTGCCCGATTCGCTACCGCCGACCAGAAATTCGACGTTGCGCAGATCCACATTGCCGATAGTGAAGACTTTGGCAGTGGCGAGAGAGATCGAGGCGCTGCCGCCGACACCTCTCATGGTAAATCCATAGGGAGCAGGCCCCACTCTCAATTTGAGTTCCTGGGCCGTCGCGTTGCTAATCATGCTGAAAAACGCGCCGCTATCCACCAACAGACGAACGTCTTGATTGTTGATCTTCACGTCGATCAGCGCCCGGGTGCCGGATATGGTCACCGGAAGTTCCACTGCTGCGCGCTTGCACTCGGCAAGCGACGATAATGGCAGGAGGTTCATGCACATGAGCGTGCATTCGAGCACCAACTTCCTTGTATTGACTATCACGCCCAGATTCTGCCCCGCCTACAACGACGGGTCAAACCGGTATTGCCCTGGCCTATTCGCGTAACGCTACGCTGACTCTTTGACTGATTCCGCAGACGAGGGTGTAGGGGATGGTCTCCGCCCACAGGGCGATCTCCTCCACCGGAAGCCCCTCTCCCCAGAGGAGTACCGCGTCGCCAACCCTGACGGATCGCCGAACTTCTGTGACATCGATGGCCAGCATGTCCATCGATACCTTGCCTGCCAGCGCCGCTCTTTCGCCATTGACCAGCACCGGCGTCCCGCAAGCAGCGCCGCGCGGATAGCCGTCGCCGTAACCTGCCGATGCGATTGCCAGACGCGTGGGACGAGTCGCGGTCCAGTCGCCGCCGTAGCCGACCTGCTCTCCTGGTGCGAGATCCTTGACCGCGATGACGCGCGAGTGCAGGGTCATCACGGGTCGTAAGCCGTGATCGGCACCTGCAGCGCCTCTGAAGGGCGAGATGCCATACAACATCAAGCCGGGTCTAACCCAGTCGGTTTGCGAATCCGGAAAGTTGATGATTGCCGCTGAGTTCGCCACGCTTCGCTCGCCGCTCAAAGAGCGTGTGGCCGCGGCAAACACCATCAACTGTTCCGCCGTCGTGGGCAACTCAGCCGAATCGGCGGAGGAAAGGTGCGTGCAAAGATTGACCGGTCCGTGCACGCACGCTAGCGCCCTCAGCGTTGCGTGCGCTGCGTGAAACGCATCGCCCTTGAATCCTAAGCGGTTCATGCCGCTGTCCAGCTTCAGCCATACTTTGAAGCGAGCGCCGGCGGGGGCAGCGCTCAGCAGCGCGAGTTGTTCTGGCGAGTGCACAAAGAGTTCGAGATCGGCGGCCGCCACCGCATCGAGTTCTTCACCATCCAAGACCCCTTCGAGCAGTACGATGGGGGATTTAATGCCCGCGTCGCGCAGCGTGAGCGCCTCGCCCAATCGAGCAACGGCAAATGCGGCCGCGGAATCGAGCGCTCGCGCAGCGGTGACGAGCCCGTGTCCATAGGCATTGGCTTTAATGACAGCCATGACACGCGATTTTGGCGCGAGCCGACGAACGACTTCGAGGTTGTGCCGCAGCGCGCCGGTATCAATCGTCACGCTCACCATGGGCGTCACGGGAAATTCACCGCGGCCTCACCGGAATACGCCCTCGGCGTAAGACTCCGGTGCGTAATTTTCGAACTTAGTGTATTGACCCAAGAAAGTCAGCTGCACATCGCCCGTTGGGCCATTGCGCTGCTTGGCAATGATGATGTCGGCTATGCCTTTGCGCGTGGTGTTTACATCGTAAACTTCGTCACGATATATCAATAAAATCAAGTCACTATCCTGTTCTATGGAACCACTTTCTCGAAGATCCGACATCACCGGTTTCTTCTCCACACGTTGCTCGACCGCGCGATTCAGCTGCGACAGCGCGATGACCGGTAGTTTCAATTCTTTGGCCAGCGCTTTCAGCGAGCGCGAAATCTCAGAGATCTCCGTCGCACGATTTTCCTTCGTACCGGCAACCTGCATGAGCTGCAAATAATCCACCACAATCAGATCGAGCCCGCGCTCGCGCTTCAAGCGACGAGCACGAGCGCGAATTTCTGTCGGCGTCAGCGCCGGCGTTTCGTCAATAAAAATCTTCGCGTTGCCGAGCTGCGTCATGGCCGAGTCGATTCGCGGCCAGTCCTGTTCCTCGAGCCGCCCTGATCGCAGATTGCTTTGGTTGATGCGGCCCAGCGAGGAAATCATGCGCAAGGTCAACGACTCCGCCGACATTTCCATGCTGAAAATCGCGGCCGATTTGTTGGAACCGAGCGCAGCATTCTCAGCGATATTCACCGCCAGCGTAGTCTTACCCATCGAGGGTCGACCCGCGATGATGATCAGATCGCCGGGCTGCAGGCCCGAGGTCATCTCATCGAGTTTTTTGAATCCGGTCGAGATGCCCGTCATGGAGCCGTCCGAGTGATACAGCTCGTCGATACGGTTGACCACATCCGGCAATATGCTTTTGACCGTCCTAAAACCAACTTTGCCGCGCGAGCCGCGTTCCGCGATCTCGAACACCGCGCGCTCGGCCTCATCGACAACCTCGCGCGCTTCGCGGCCTTCGGGCTCGAGCGCAGTGCTGACGATCATATTGCCGGCGGATATGAGCTGACGCAGCACAGAGCGCTCACGCACGATGTCCGCATAGGCCCGAATATTCGCAGTGCTAGGCGTATCGCGCGCCAACGACCCTAGATACGAGAGGCCGCCGACTTGCTCCAACAGACCCAGACTTTCCAGATGACCGGATAGGGTCACGGCATCGCAGGGCTGACTGCGTTCGATCAGCACCGCGACCGCCTCGAAGATCAGTCGATGATCGTTGCGATAGAAATCTTCCGCCGTTACGCGATCCGCGATTTGGTCCCAGGCGGCCGAATCCAGCATCAGGCCGCCGAGCACCGATTGCTCTGCTTCGATTGAATGCGGCGGCAGTCGCAGGCCGTCGCCGGCCCCCAAGGTTCGATTGATGACGCGAGCGGACATGCGCAACCCGTAAGGGAGGCGGACCGGCCGCTACTCGTCGGCGATGATTGTGACCAGCAAAGTCACATCAACGTCCGTGTGCAAGTGCAGCTGGACTAAGGTGTCGCCGGTGACACGGATCGGCCCGGTAGGCATGCGCACTTCACTACGGCTGATGGGTTGGCCGGCTTTGACGGCCGCCTCGGCAATATCGGCAGTGCCGATCGAGCCGAACAGCTTGCCTTCCGCGCCCGCCTTGGCCTTGAGTTCAAGCTTGAAGTTCTCGAACTTCAAGGCGCGAGCCTGGGCCGCAGCCAAATCTTGGCCGGCCTTGGCTTCGAGCTCGTGCCGCTGCGCTTCGAACTTGGCGATGTTCGCCGCGGTCGCCATGGTGGCGCGGCCGGTGGGGACCAGGAAATTTCGCGCGTAACCGGATTTGACCTTGACGCGATCGCCGATCTGACCGAGGTTCGCGACCTTCTGCAACAATATAATGTCCATGTGCCTTCGCCGACTTAGTGCTGATCTGTGTAGGGCAGCAACGCAAGAAAGCGCGCGCGGCGAATCGCGAGTTGCAGCTGGCGCTGATAGTGCGCGCGCGTGCCCGTGATGCGGCTCGGTACAATCTTGCCGGTTTCAGTAATATAGCTCTTGAGCGTCGCGAGATCCTTGTAGTCGATCTGCTTGACGTCATCTGCCGTAAATCGGCAGAACTTCTTGCGACGGAAAAAACGTGCCATATGTGTGCTCCTTTACCGCATGCCCATGGGCACGTCGTCATCCTCGCCCTCGTCGCCAAAATCGTCATGACGACGGGCATTTTCATCTGGGGCCCGCGCCATCGGCGATGCCTCGGTTACCGCCTCGTCCATCTTGACCACGAGACTGCGAAGCACCGCGTCGCTAAAGCGGAACGAGCCGGTAAGCTCAGTCAGCGTCTTTTGATCGCACTCGATATTCAAGAGGATGTAGTGCGCTTTGTGCACTTTGGAGATCGGGAATGTCAGCTGACGCCGGCCCCAATCTTCAAATCGATGCACCGCACCGCCACCAGCACTGATCATGCCTCTGTAGCGATCGACCATCGCAGGGACTTGCTCGCTCTGGTCCGGATGCACCAGAAGCACAATTTCATAATGCCGCATTGTATCTCCCTAAGGATTGAGCCTCCCGTTGCGAGCGGTGAGGCAAGGAGTGAGGCCGGTCACCCGGCAAAAAAGAACGCGAAGGATACGGTTAAAGGGAGTTTTGGTCAACCGGCCTGTTGGCGCAAGACCTCAAATAGCGCGATTCCCGCAGCTACGGAGACATTGAGGGATTGCATATGCCCTGCCATGGGTATTCTCACCAGAAAGTCGCACCTTTCTCGGGTCAGGCGTCGCATGCCGCTCCCCTCAGCGCCCAAAACCAAGGCCAGCGGCCGCTTGAAGTCAGCCGTATACAGCGATTTTTCCGCCTCGCCGTCGGTGCCGACGATCCAGATACCCCGCTGCTTGAGCACTCCTAAGGTGCGTGCCAGGTTTGTCACGCTCGCGACGGGCATGAATTCCGCCGCCCCGGACGCCACTTTGCGCGCGACCCCATCCAGGGTCGCGGCTCGATCCTTGGGGATGACAACGACATGGGCTCCGGCGGCATCCGCAGTCCGCAAGCAGGCCCCGAGGTTATGGGGATCGGTGACCCCATCAAGAACCAACAGCAGAGGGTCTACGGTGAGTCGATCGAGTGAGTCGGCCAAATCGTGCTCGTCCCAGCCCTTCAAGGGACGCATCGCCACTACAACGCCCTGATGCACCACATCGCCCACGAGCTTTGCCAGTGCGTCTGGGGAGACTGAATGCACATGCACGCCTGCCCCTGCGGCACGTTCATTCAGCTCTCGGACACGAGCTTGAGCGTCGCGAGACTGCGCGATCCAAAGCTCCAGCACGCGCTCCGGCGCCCGCTCGAGCGCGGCGTTTACTGCATGCAGACCGTAAACATAGTTGCGCTTGTGATCAGCCACGACCGCCGCGTCCGCCGCGCTTTGCGCCGCCACGCCCCTGACGGCTCTGGCCCGCGCCGCGCCGCGCCGGGGAAGCGCGCTGACCTTGTCTCGGCGCTCGCACCGTGCCGCGGCTGGCGGAGGCGTTGGCATCGACCAGTTCGAAGTCGATCTGCCGCTGGGTAAGATCGACCCTATTCAAACGCACCCGCACAGAGTCCCCGAGTTGCCAACGCCGGCCCGTGCGTTGACCCACCAAACCCATGCCGCCCGCTTCCAGCTCCCAATAATCTCCCTGAATTGCCGAGATGTGCACCAAGCCATCGATGGGCATTTCCTTCAGCTGCACGAACAAACCGAATTCCAGCGCGCTTGAAATCGTCGCATCAAAGGTCTCGCCAATGCGCGGCTGCATGTACAGACACTTGAGGTATCCCATGACGTCACGTGACGCATCGTCGGCGCGCCGCTCGCGCTGCGAGCTTTCCGCTCCCAGCACCTGCAACTCTGCCGCCGTATAGCGATGCCCGGATGCAGACTCCGGCGCAACCGCCGCCTTGATGGCCCGGTGCACCAGCAGGTCCGGATAGCGGCGAATCGGCGAGGTGAAGTGCGCATACTCCTCGAGCGCGAGACCAAAATGTCCAATGTTGGTTTGCTGATACACTGCCTGCGCCAGAGAGCGGATGACCAAGCCTTCGAGCAGCAGGCCATCGGGCCGCGAGGTCAGGCGTTCGACCAGATGACGAAACTCGCGCGGCGTCGGCTTCTCCGAGAACTGTGCATTAACCTGCAGCGCACTCAAGACCTTTTGTAGTTCGGTGACGCGTTTATCCTCGGGCTGGCCATGCACACGATACAGGCCTTTGGATTTCGAGGAACGCAGCGCCACGGCGGCTTTGACATTGGCGGCGATCATGCACTCCTCGATCATGCGGTGCGCGTCGTTGCGCGCGACGGCGAAGAATCCCTCGATCGTGCCTTTCTCGCCGATGCGTGCCTTGACCTCGCCGCTGCGAAAATCCAGCGCGCCGCGCGCATCGCGCGCGCTCTTGAGCGCACCGTAGACGGCATAAAGCGTGAGCAATGAGGAGCCTACCGCGGGCGCCACGTCAGCGGCATGCGCTTTGGGGTTTTGCAGATAGCTCCATGCCTGCTCGTAGGTCAGGCGAGCATGCGAGATAATGACTGCCTCGTAAAATCGAGACTTGCTCAGTTTGCCGGACTTACTGACGTGCATGTCGCAGACGAAGGCCAAGCGTTCGACTCGCGGCATCAATGAGCATAAATGATTCGACAGATGCTCCGGCAACATAGGTATGACGCGGTCCGGAAAGTACACGGACGTGGCGCGCGCCCGCGCCTCGCTGTCCAGGGGCGTACCGTAGCGCACGTAATTGCTGACGTCCGCTATGGCTACGATCAGGCGCCAACCGCCGCCAGGCTGAGCCTCCGCGTACACCGCGTCGTCGAAATCCCGCGCGTCCACTCCGTCGATCGTAACCAGCGGCAGGTCGCGCAAATCAACCCGCCCCTGAATGTCGTCGGGCGATACATTCGGGGCGAAAAGATTCGCCTCGTCCAACACGGCAGCAGGAAATTCCTGCGGCAAGTCATGCCTGAGAATGGCAAACCGAGCCGCCAGATCCGACGGACGCAATTCTTTGAGCACTTCAATGACGCGTCCCTGCGCTGGGGTCTCGCCTTGTGGACGCTTGGTCACCTCGACAATGACCTCGTCGCCCTCGCGCGCGCCTTGTCGGTCATGCGCGGACACGGCAATCGAGTACCAGTGGCCGGTATCCTCCGGCTCGATACGGCCACGACTATCCGTCCCATGCCAGATGCCGCCGATGAGTTTCGGTGCATCGCCGATGCGCTGAATGAGTCGAGCAATGCGCCTGCCGCGCTCGTTCATGCCTACCGCGAGCGCTTCGACGCGATCGTTGTGCATCAGAGTCGCGGTATCGGCTCGTGCCAATATCAAGGGCGCCGAGCCGTCGTCCGGCATCACGAGGACATCGCCATTCGCCCGTCCGCGCACGCGCCCGGCAACGCGTTCGCCATCGCCCGCGGTCGCGAATCCGTTGGGACCCTCTATCGCTTGACCATCACGCACCATCGCCGCCAGCCGCTTGGCAAGCGCTTGGCGTTGCGCATCAGTATTCATTCCCAAACGCTTGGCGAGACGCGCGGCGCTCAAGGGTTCCGGCGCATCACGCAAATGTTTCAGCAGCAGTTCGCGGCTCGCGATCGGATCTGCGTAGCGCGATTTCTCGAGTTCTAAGTTCGGATCCTCGCCGCGCCAGTTGGCGGTGGGTTTTGCAGCGCGGTTGGTTTTGGGCCCTCGTGAGCCAGTCGATCCGCGTCGTGTCATAGGATATTCAGGTTATCAGCTTTGCGCTTCGACGGGCGCAATTTGACGTCGCAAGCGGATAGTTACAGCCCATGGCCCACGAAGCTCCGCACCATCTCCGAGGACTTGGTTTGAAAGCCGATGGCGGGTGCAAGAATGCGATCGCGAAACAGACTCAAAAAGTAATCGCGGCTCGGTTCAAAGTCGAGTAGCAGCATGGGTTCGCGCACCAAATCTTCGAGAGCGATGCTCGGTACGGGGCTGAGCGGATGACCCTACCGCAACAGGACATTCGGACTCAATTCAGCCAACGGCGTAATATTCATAGTGTTGCTCAAGCTAAAATCGTAGAGCAGCGCTACCTCCACATCAATGCGGCGCGAAGACCTGGTGGCCGCGCCGCGAGCCGCGCTGCGGCCTGCGAAATTATCGGAAATACGTGCTTGGTCGTCCCGCAGCACATTGACGCAGAAAACACCGGCTAGCATGGGGTGATCGGAGTCTTCGGGCGCCTGCGATTGACAAGCACCAACCCAGTGCGTACATTTCTGCGCCTCGCGTGAGGCGGACCCATCTTGCCCAGGTGGCGGAACTGGTAGACGCGCTGGTTTCAGGTACCAGTGGAGCAATTCGTGGAGGTTCGAGTCCTCTCCTGGGCACCATCAACCCCCAAACACTAGCAGAATCGCCGAAACAGGCGTCGACGCAAAGCGCCAGGTATCCAAGGGCCTCAACCCGGCCGCGGAGCTGCGCGGCGCCGAGTGGTCCGAATTCACGCTAGAGGGTAAGAACCCGGAATGGCGCATCCCGGCGCAGCACATGAAAATGAAAGACCGCAGCTTGCGCCGCTATCGAAACAAGCCCGCGCCAACCTTAAAGCGCAACGGGAAATAAGTGGCAGCGGCTCGCTGGTGTTTCCTGGTGTGCGCTTACACACTTAAATAGTTTTCGGCGGATCGTCGCGCGAAACCGGCCGCTGTTCTATTTCATCAAACTTTTCTACCAACTGCTCGAAAAATCTCTGCGGCATTTGCCCGTACACATATGCCCCGGCTTGGGATGGCACGATGTCATAGCCGGGCCAAGTGAACCGGTTATATTCGTCGAGGACTACGTACGAATTGTTGTGATCCAAGCCCAGGTGGCTAGCAACGCGGACTGGAATTTGTACGGCGACCGAAGGATCTCTCGGCATCGAGTGCGTTATTGGCGCCACAGTCACTACCGGCGTTCCACCAAGATTTTGTACGGCAAGAACCATGACGCAGGGACGCGGCTTTCTACCTTCAATAAGACCGCTGTCAGATTCGTCTCGCCACAGATACTGATACGAAATCACAAGCCCCACTTCGGGCTTGGGGTAGTCCACGAGCGAGCTGAAACTTTACGGGTCTAGGAGCGAGTTTAGATAATCGTGGCGGGGATCCACACGTGCCGCTTTGATGGCTGCAACGGTGTCCTTGGGAAGCTCGCTGATGTGATAAGCGCGACGGTCGGACACAGGCTTTTTAGCCTGCTCGTCATGAGCTGTGTTTCTGCGCTTTGCTACTGCTGCCGTCATGGCAAATTCCTCTTCATGCGTCCTACACGAGTCAGCCTAGATAAACTTGACGCTTCCGTCAATCGGACCGCCCCCAGTTACGGACGTTCTCATGATTTTTAGGGTAACTCGTCGAGGCGATTTGCTCTGCAAATCCCATGTATCACGTAATTCGTTGATTTTCAAATCAATCTCTGCGGTCGCTGCCGCGCCAATTATGTAAAATATCAAACTTTTCAAGCACCTACCTTTAAAGTAGGCTGCTTCTCTATTGTTGCCGCCGGGACGCACGCAGCTAGGTCGCGCGCATCCGGGTCACTCGTCGCGGTCCCCATCTTAGAAAGTTGATTCACAGCGTCGGGTAGCGCCATTAAGCCGAACCCGTGACCGACTGCCTCACCGCTCCCGTGGAATGGCACTCACTAGGGCGCGCACCTTGACAGCGGCCTGATGGTCGATTGCGGTATGAGAATCATCGATCTCCTTGCGGTCGAATGATTCCTGAGCCACCCTTTTCTCTCGAACGTCGATCCAGACGGAAATAGAACGCATCCGGTCGACAATCTTACTGTCATCACTAACGGTCGCATCTGTGATGGACCGTCTGCGTAACTCCGCGTCGATCTCGCTTCGGATGTTAGCCCATCCGTATTGAAGGTCTTGATTAGCCATGGTGCGGCAAGGATCGCACCACGGAACGCGCGGCGCAATCTCGCGATGGCTACGATGGCTTCTATTAGAATGGCCTAACGAGTTGCTGACAAGAGTACGTCTGCTGGGCGAGGCTTAATCGAGACGTCGACTCCGCTCGCCAGTCAGCGAACGGCTCAATGATGGGTTCGCCGCACGCGCTTCTGTTCTCAGCCCCGACCGTGGCGAGCAAATCAGACTGATATCCCCTCAGGGTCGGCCCTAGTGCCCTACCCCCGTCTACCCTTCACCCGATGCCCGGTTGGTTGATATCTAGCCTAATCTAGCCTGATTGGTGACTCTCCTGGGCGCCATCCGAAATCTCGTCATTGACGCGTGGCGCGCCGTACTCCCGAGGTGGTCAGGAATTTCTCATCGGCAATGCGCACCAGATCGCGTCCCTCGTTCTTCGCCAAATAAAGCGCTGCATCCGCACGCGCGATGAGTTCATCAAGCGAGCGCACTTGCTTCTCGCGCACTGCAAGACCCGCGCTCAAGCTGACGCGCAAGCCGGCACCCGAGGGCGGCAGGTTGATCCCAAACACCAGCGTGCGCAGGCGTTCCAGCGTCGCCATCGCTACGTCGGAGGTTGCATCCGGCATAATCAACAGGAACTCCTCGCCGCCCCACCGGCCGAGCACATCGCTTGCTCGTACCGACTCGCGGCCCAAGCGCGCGAACTCTCGCAAGACATAGTCGCCCGTTGCGTGCCCGCATCGATCATTGATGAACTTGAAATGGTCCATATCGATGATCGCAATGGTGAGCGGTTTTTCCGAAGAGGTCGCCTCCGCAAGCGCGTCCGTCGCAAGTTCCGCGGTGCGGCGACGGTTCGGCAAGCCCGTAAGAACATCTGAACTCGCCAAGCGCACCAGCTGCTGGCGGAAGCGCAGGTTGGTGATCAAGAAGTAGATCAGCAGTGCGATCACCAGCACCGCCGACACGGTAGCGATGGCGTTCCAGCGTAGTTGCTGCGCTTGGCGTTGAGATTGTTCGTGCGACAGGTCCAATTCGCGCTTCAGCAGCGCGTTGCGCTCGATCTCGCGATCCGTTTCGAATCGAGCGCGCAGCGCCACCGCCTGTTTGGTGCGATCGGAATCGTTGGTCGCGACATATCGATGCATGTATTCGGCCAGATCGTTATACGCGTCGCGATAGTTATGCAGCGTGGCGTTGGTGCGCGCGCGCCATTGATACAACGAGGCGACGCGATATGGCAGAACATCGGTGCCGCTGTGATCCAGTACTTCGTTCAAGGTTGCGAGCGCCTTTTCAGGGTGGCCTTCAGCCAGGTCGATGCGAGCCAGCAGCGCTTCGGTCTCCTTGACCTCGTCCGAAAACCTCGACGCGATGAATGTAAAGAGCGCGTTCTCGCACGCCTGGCGCGCCTTAATGAGCTGGCCCAATTCGACGCGCGACTCGCACATTCGCACATCGGCAAAGGCGACGCCCTGGGTATCATTCAGTATCGCGCTCAATTTGCGCGCATCTTCGAATTCTTCGATGGCCTGCGAATACTTTTGCATTAGGATCAGAATCCGGCCTCGCAAGAATCTATCGACGGACAATGCCAGCGGCGCATGCTGCGCCGTGTCCCAATCGATCGCCTCCTGGTTCAGGGCCAATGCTTGCTGATAGTCGCCCATGCTACGTAGCACGGTGGCCAGCACGCCGGCGGCAAGCACGTGCTGCTCCGCGAATGCAGGCGTCGTGCTGGAGCGGTAAGCTTGGGTGAGACTGCCAATCGCCAAGTCCTCGCGGTCTTCCCGGTACTGCAGCAAGCCGCGCCCGATGAGCAGGCAGATATCCTCGAGCGAACCGCGGTTTTGCACCGCTTGCGCCTCTTCGGTCACTTTAACGGCCGCTGCAATGCCTGCCTGGTCGTATACATTCTCGGCGTACAGCGACAGCAGCATGATGCGCACCGGATCCGTGTTGTCGGTTGCAAATTTCAGGCCCTTGAAAACGGCATCGCGGGCCTTCGATTCAAGCTCGAGGATGCTGTAGGCCTGTGCTTGCACGCTGTAAAGCGAGGCGAGTCGCTGCGGATTGGGGCTGGGTGCTGCCAGCTCTGTCTTCACAAGCACCGCTACTTTTCTGAGCGCGGCATTGGCATCTTCGTCGACCATTATTTGCAATGCGTGGATGGCCGGATCGGTATTGGGCAAACAGACGGCCGCAGCCGGCTGCAGCGCAAGCGCGCAGAGCAGCAGCACGGCAAAAATGCCCGCTATTCGCGCTCGGGAAGCACGTCGGGCCGCACACCTGGAATTACACATGATCGCCCGGAAATTACGGGTTTCCCGGCGTTCATTCGTTACTTGATGTCACGGTTTTACACTTCTACGCGGACGGGCCGAAGGGCGACGCCCAGCCGCCGGCCGAATGTGATCCAAGTCGCGTTTGCGATCGCCGTGCTGCGGACGTCCATGGTGACAAGATCGCCAAAAAGGGAGCATATTGGGCCTCAAGTTACACATATATCTCGCCCCGCAATAAAACATAAAGAGGAAGGGCCCGCTTATGTCCTCATTTCTTGACCGTGAGAATACCGTTGCCGGTCCTGGATTCAATCGATTTTTGGTTCCTCCGGCCGCTCTTGCGGTGCACCTCTGTATCGGGCAGGCCTATGCCTTTTCCACATTTAACCTGCCGCTGACCCGCCTCATCGGCCTGACCGAATCGGCGCCGGACGATTGGAATTTGAAGGACGTAGGATGGATTTTTTCCATCGCAATCGTGTTCCTTGGACTGTCCTCCGCCGCTTTCGGCAGATGGGTGGAGCGCGTCGGGCCGCGCAAGTCCATGTTCACCGCGGCACTGTGTTTCGGCGGCGGATTCCTCATATCCGCGGTTGGCATCAAGTTGCATCAGCTGTGGATCCTTTACTTAGGCTACGGCGTGTTGGGCGGCTGCGGACTGGGCATCGGCTACATCTCGCCGGTCTCAACCCTGATCAAGTGGTTCCCCGACCGCCCCGGCATGGCTACCGGTATGGCCATCATGGGATTTGGCGGCGGCGCCCTGATCGCAGCGCCGTTGTCGGTGCTGCTCATGAAGCATTTCACGACGGCAACCTCCAAGGGCGTGCTCGAAACCTTCGTCACCATGGGCGTCATTTATTTCATGTTCATGATGATCGGCGTGATCACCGTGCGTGTTCCCGCTGCGGGCTGGCGGCCGGCTAGTTGGGTGCCGTCCGAACACCCCAAAGCCTTGGTAACCTCCGCAAACGTGTCGGCTGCCGTGGCTTGGCGTACCCCGCAATTCTGGCTATTGTGGATGGTGTTGTGCATGAACGTAACCGCCGGGATCGGCGTCCTCGGCCAGGCATCGCCAATGATCCAGGAAATGTTTCCCGGCCGCGTTACCGCCATCGTCGCCGCGAGCTTCGTCGGATTGATGAGCTTGTTCAACATGCTCGGCCGATTTTTCTGGGCGAGCACCTCCGACTTCATCGGCCGGCGCAATACCTACACGGTGTTCTTCGTGCTCGGGATCGTGCTGTATTTCCTCGTGCCCACATTCGGCCACGCCGGCTCTATACCGCTATTCGTGGGCGCGTTCTGCGTCATCATCTCCATGTACGGCGGCGGCTTCGCTACCGTCCCGGCCTATTTGCGCGATATCTTCGGCACGATGGAGGTCGGCGCAATTCATGGGGCGCTGCTGACCGCGTGGTCGGCCGCCGGCGTGTTGGGCCCCGTGTTGGTCAATTACATTCGCGCATACCAGATCGATCATGGCGTGCCCAAGGCGCAGGCCTACACCGTCACCATGTACGTCATGTGCGCTTTGCTGGTGATTGGACTGATATGCAATGTCGCGATGCGTGCGGTCAACTCTAAATATCACTATCAGGCTGGATCGGCCGGAGCGACGCCGGCGGGGAGTAAATAATTATGAAAGCTCGACTCGGAATCATGTGGCTCGTGGTTGGAATTCCGTTATTGTGGGGAGCGTGGAATACGCTGCAGAACGCTTTGAAATTATTTCAATAACGCGCCGGGCGACGCTCCCGGCTAGACGGAGTCCGCCATGAATATCAACTTGAGTCTCGCGCCGCTGGTCGCGCTGATTGCCGGCATTCTCATTCTCGTGATGCCGAAGTTGCTGAACTACATTGTCGCCTTGTACCTGATCGTCATCGGGTTGCTGGGGCTGTTCGGCACCGGCGGATCCTTTCATTTTAGATAACGCTGCGCAGCGCTGCGCCGTTCGGACTGCCTAGCCCGGTGCAGGCATCCCAGCCTGCGGCCGCCGCGAAATCACCGTTATTGCCGGAAATGATGTCGCGCAGTGTATTGGGCGCCTGATAGAGCTTGGGATTAGTCAGACCTGCGGTCTTGCCTGATATTTGATTCAAGCGAGTGAGCAGCGCCGCCCATAAAGGCGCTACGGCGCTCGTGCCGCCGATCACGCTGGCGGTTCCGTCTACTCGAACGTCATAGCCGGTTTCAGGATCTGCATTGCCCGCGACGTCGGGCACGCCTCGTTTCGTGAGCGTGCTGCGTGTTCCTTGGGTCGTAACCGCACTCAAGCTCGACTGCCAGGCGGGCTGCGCAAAGAAAGCGCTCACGCCGCCGCCGCTGGCACCGCCGTTGTACCCATCATTCCAAACCACTTCCCCGCTGATCGCGTTGGAGTTCGCCTTAAGGCTGGTACCGCCGCAGGCGAGTGCGAACGGACTAGAGGCCGGAAAATCCACGTGATCGCTGCCGTCGCCGACGCCGTCGCTGGAGCCGTTGTCTCCCGAGGCGACGCACACCGTGATCCCCATGGTTGCCGCGGCCTGAAAGGCGTCGTCCATTGCCGTCATCGCCTGCGATGTCCACGTCGATTCCGCACCGCCCCAGCTGATGGAAATGACCGAGGGTTTATTGGTGGTGTCATGTATCGCACTGGTAATGGCATCCAGAAAGCCGGCATCCGTGTTTGGCGCAAAGTAAACCGCGATCGTCGCTTGCGGCACAATTGCTCCGACCACTTCGATATCCAGCATTACTTCGCCGTCGGGACCGTTCGCGCCCCCAGTCGGCGTATTCTGCGCATGGTCGACCGAGACTGCGATGACAGTGGGCGAGTTCACACCGAGGGCCCTGAAATAAGTGTCCAGGTCCGCGGGGCGAAAACCACCGCCCAGTTCAATCAGCGCCACGCACTCGCCCAACCCAGTAGCTGCCGGAAATCCGTATAGAGACGCGATCTGCGTCGGCGTGAACGACGTGGATGTACTGGCTGCCGGCCGAACCCTGAAGTGCGCAGCGGCTTGCGGCCGGCTGTCGAGACCCAACACCGCCTCCACCACGTCATCGAGAGAATTCGGCAACTGGATGCTGCCCGTGCGGCCGCGGTAACTACAGCTGTCGTGCTGCATGCGTTGCAATTGAACCGCGAAGGCCGCATTGAACTGCGCCACGGTTCCTGAAAGGATCAGGGTGCGCCGCGCCGCGTGTTCCAACACAACTGCCAGTCCCTGTGTCGCGGCGAATGCGCGCACGGCGGCCAAATCGGCGGGGTCCGCAGCGTGCCGCGCTGCAAACTCCTCACGGCTCAAACAAGCCAAGCCAGATATTCCCGTCGCGAGTTGCGTCACTCGCCCGCGCAGTTCCTCGGACGCCCGGCGCCGCACGAGCACCGTCACCTCTAGTCGCTCGGTCGGATCGGCCGGCGCCAGCACGCGCGCGCCCGGCATAGCTACTCGCTCGCTGCCGTTCAATGGGATGTTTGCCACGGATGCCTCCTGCAAATGGGTATGCACCAGTGTACTCAAAAAGAATTTTATCGCTATGTCGTGACTTGGCGACCAACCGGAACTTCAGCGAAGCGGCCTACGCGGCGGCGCGCAATGGCCGTCGAGCAAACAATCCAAACAACAGAATGCCGCAATAGCACGCCGCGGGCACGATGAGGGCATATTTTAAGCCCCATAGATCAGCCGCGTTGCCGGTCACCAGCGGGACGATGGCTCCGCCCACAATGGCCATGCAAATCACCCCCGAACCTTCCGCCGCCCGTTCTCCCAGACCTTCGTTCGCAAGGGTGAAAATAGTGGGAAACATGATGGAATTGAACAAGCCAATCGCCAGCAAGGACCAAGCTGATAGCGCCCCTGCGGTGTTGGCGGAAATGCTCAGCAATACGATCACGATGCCGGCAACACATGCCAGAACCTTGCCCGGAGAAAACACCCGCAGTACGTAGGCACCGATAAATCGCCCCACCATCGCACCGCCCCAATAGAACTGGATGTGCTTGCCCGCGGCCTCAGCGCCCAGCCCGAGAGTATTCGGTTGCATTAGGTAATTCACGATCAGCGATCCGATCGCCACCTCGCCGCCGACGTACAGAAAAATGCACAGCGTGCCGAAGGCGAACCGCGGACGCGTCAACAGGTTGAAGGCGCGAAGAATTGGAGTGCGCGAGGCTGGCGGTTCGACCAGGGCCTTGCGACGCCACCATACGGCAGACGCGATCAGGGCCAACGCCACCGCAAGTCCGACGTAAGTGTGGACGATCACGCGTGTTTCGGCGGTACGAAAAGTATCGAGTGCCACGCCCGATAAAGTTTTTGGATCAACGCGCGCCAATGTTCCCAAGATCAGAATCGAGCCGACGTACGGAAATATAGTGGTGCCGAGCGAATTGAAGGCCTGCGCGAAGGTCAGACGGCTGCTTGTCGTAGACGGTTTTCCCAGCATGGAAATCAGAGGATTGGCCACCACTTGCACGGTGGTGATACCGGACGCCAAGACGAACAGCGCCAGCAGAAACAAGCCGAACAAGCCTTGCGATGAGGCCGGTATGAACAATACG
This sequence comes from Gammaproteobacteria bacterium, assembly GCA_041690895.1. GTDB lineage: Bacteria > Pseudomonadota > Gammaproteobacteria > Steroidobacterales > Steroidobacteraceae > Bog-1198. The sequence goes on along the minus strand of JBEPVT010000038.1, from coordinate 20,192 downwards.
CATCCCGCCGTCATAATCAACAATCCTGCGACCGCGGATCGCATGTAGCCAATGCGCCGCACCAGCGCAGCGGCCGGGATCGAGACAATGAAGTAGGCGGCAAAAAAAGCCGACTGAACCAGCATCACCTCGCCGTAGGTCAAAGTGAACAATTCTTTGAGCTTCGGAATCAGCACATCATTCAAGCTGGTGATGCCGCCGAACGCGAAAAACAAGACAAATACGAAAGCTTGCAGATCCGGCGCGTAGCTCGCTTGGACGGACTGGTTCGAATTACTGGAGGCGGCGTGCATTAGGCGAAGGGATTCTGGCGAATGATCGTCTGCTCGCGATCGGGTCCGGTTGAAATGATTGTGATTGGTACATCCACGAGTGCTTGCAAGCGCTCCAGGTACTTCCTGGCATTCCCCGGCAGATCATCGTAATTCCTAATCCCCACTGTGCTCTCCTTCCAGCCTGGCACATCCTCGTACACCGCCTCGCAGTCGCCGTAACTTCCCGAGAGCAGCGGGGGCGTGGTCGCGATGCCGGCGCCGGTCCTGTAGCCCACGCAGACTCGAATCGTGTCCAAGCCATCCAGCACGTCTAGTTTCGTCACGCATAGCAACGAACAACTGTTATGCACGATGGAGCGCCGCAACGCAACCGCGTCAAACCACCCACAGCGCCGCCGCCGCCCGGTGACCGAACCGAATTCATGGCCGACGCGCGACAAATATTCGCCCGTAGCGTCGAGCAATTCCGTCGGGAAGGGGCCCGCGCCGACACGCGTGGCGTAGGCCTTGACGATGCCGAGCACCTCGTGCAGGCGCCGCGGACCAATACCTGAGCCGGCCGCCGCGCCGCCCGCCGTGGTCGTTGAAGAGGTCACGTACGGGTACGTCCCCAGGTCCACGTCGAGCATTGCACCTTGCGCTCCTTCGAACAGCACATTGCTGCCGTCCACGCCCAATTGCTCGAGAATCCCCGCCACATCGGCCACCAGCGGTTTCAAGCGCTCGCCGAGCGCCAAATTGGACTCAAGCACCTGCTGGAAATCGACCGGCGTGGTTTGGAAATAGCGCTGCAATACGAAGTTGTGGAAGTCGAGAATTTCCCCGAGCTTCGCGGCGAAGCGCTCGCGATGAAACAAATCGGCAACCCGCAGCGCGCGGCGTGCCACCTTGTCTTCATACGCCGGCCCGATGCCGCGCCCCGTCGTGCCGATGGCGTTCTCGCCCTGTGCCTTCTCGCGCGCCTTATCGAGCGCCACGTGCGATGACAGGATCAAGGGACAGGCGGGACTTACGCGCAGACGCTCGAATACGGGCACGCCCTGCCCAATCAGCATTTCCGCTTCTTTAAAAAATGCCTCGAGCGACAGCACCACGCCGTTGCCAATGAGGCAACTCACATGTGCGTGCAGGATTCCGGAAGGAATCAGCGACAGAACGGTTTTTTTTCCGCCGATCACCAGCGTATGGCCGGCATTGTGGCCGCCCTGAAAGCGCACCACCGCCTGCACTTGATCGGTCAGTAGGTCGACGACTTTGCCCTTGCCTTCGTCGCCCCACTGCAAGCCGATCACGACCAGGTTTTTACCCATTGCGGGCCATCCACAGCAGTGCCAATCCGGCCACCATGCTGATCAGCCCGCCCCAACGCAGTTGCGAAGGTTCGGCCTTGGCCAGTTTTGCCATCAGCCGCTGCGCGGCGGCCGGATTAAGGAAAGGCAGTATTCCTTCGAGCACCAGGTATAAGGCGAACGCTCCACCCAAATAGCGCGCGAATTCGATCCAACCGATATCCATCGTGACTTACGGGATTCAGCGCTGCTGCGGCTGAGGCTGCGGCTTGTTGAAATATTTGAAGTACGCATTGTCGGGCGCGATCACCAGCATGTCGCCCTGAGTGCCAACCGCCTCGCGATAGGACTGCATGCTGCGATAGAAACTGTAGAACTCCGCGTTCTTGGAATACGACTTGGCATACACCTCGCTCGCCGACGCATCGCCCTGACCACGCGTCTGACCCGCCTGTCGTGCGGCATCGGCCAGAATTTCGGTTTGCGACTTGTTTGCCTCAGCGCGAATTTTTTCCGCAGCCTCGATACCCTCCGCACGAAGCTTAGCCGCCTGTGCTTTGAAGGTGGCCCGCATCCGGTCGAATACGGAGTCCTGAACTTGCTGCGGCAGATCGATTTTCGTGATGCGCACATCCACCAGTTCAATGCCCAGTTGCTCGGCGAGCGGACGCGCTGTTTTCATCATGGCATCGGTGAAGTCCGCACGCTCGGCAGTAATGACTTGCTGCAAGGTGCGCTGCGTGACCACGCTTTTGATGCTGTCCTTGACCGTTTCGCCCAAGCGGGCGTTGGCAACCTCTTCGGTGCCACCGGTGGCCTCGTAGTAACGGCGCAAGTTTTGAATGCGCCACTTGACGTAGAAATCCACATTCAGCTGCTCCTGCTCACGCGTCAGAAAATGTTCCGAGGGGTACATTTGCGTGAGAATGCGCGCATCGTAGCGGCTGACTTCGTTGACCAGTGGAATTCGAAAATGCAGGCCGGGCTGATAATTCGAATCGACGATCTCGCCGCCGATCGATTTAATGGCAAGTTGCCCCTCGCTAACCGTGAACAGACTGGCGCGCACGATCAAGATCACCGCAACCACCGCCAGCAACACATAGAGCAGTCGGTTTTGCATCAGCGTACCCCACGCGCCCGAGCGGGATCTTCCACCGGCGTCACTTGGATCTCCGGCAACCGCGTCGAGGGCGCCACGGTCATGGTGTCGTTGGGGTTGGAGATGGACTGCGGACCCAGGGAGATCAGTTTCTCCAGGGGCAAGTACATCATGCTATTGCTGCCCTTGGTATCGACGATGACCTTGCGCGAATTCTTATAGACATTTTCCATGGTCTCGAGATACATGCGCTCGCGCGTAACGGCGGGTGCATGCTCGTACTGGCTCAACACCTGATCAAAGCGCGAGGTCTCGCCCTGCGCCAGGGCCAGCACTTGCAGGCGGTACGCTTCGGCATCCAGGAGATTCTTGGCGGCCTGGCCGCGCGACCTCGGCAGCACGTCGTTGCGATAGGTTTCCGCGTCTTGCTGATAGCGCTGCCGGTCCTTGTCCGCTTTGATGGCGTCGCGCTGCGCATCTTGCACCGGCTCAGGAACAATGACGTCGCCCAGCTTGACGCTGATAATGTTGACGCCCATGTCGTAATTATCGAGCGTCTTTTGCAGCAGCTTCTTCGCGCGGTCGGTGATCGAAGGATCGAACGCCAGCGCCTTGTCGAGCGAGGCCTGCCCTACTGCCTCGCGCATGGCGCTTTCGCTCACCTGCACCAACGTCTCTTCGACATTGTTGACCTTGAACAAATACTTGCGCGGGTCGGGCTTGGTATACTGCACCGCCGATTTGACTTCGACCAGATTGGTATCGGCGGTCAACATTCGCGCGTCATCCGTAACGCTGAACTGCTGCGAGACGTTGACGATCCGCCTTTGTTCGATCGGCCATGGGAGATGCCAGTTATAACCGGGTCCCGTGGTCTGCATGTACTTGCCGAAGCGCAGAATGACCGCGCGCTCCTGCGCATCAACCCGGTACACGCCGCTGCCGATCCATACGGCGCCGATCAGGACCAAAATGCTGCTCAAGCCCTTGCTGAAACCGGGCGAAGTCGGACCACCGCCGAGACTTCTGCCACCGCCGCCGCGTCCGAACAGCGCACTCAGGCGACGCTGGAAATTCCGCAGCACATCGTCCAGATCGTTCTGCGATTGCTGCGGTCGATTCCAGGGATTGCGCTTTTCCCCACCAGGTTCGTTCCAAGCCATGAGATATGCCTAATTATAAGTTGCGAAGTCCGAGATCATGGATGACGGAGCCGTGTATTCTAACGCCCTTGGCGCCCGATAATTTGGCAATCTCGGTCAAATCCAGTTCGACTTCCATATCCCAGCTTCCGTCTTCGCATTGTCGTTCGCCACGTACGGCATTGCGCTTGTACAACTCAGATCTGACCGCGGCCGCTTGCAGTTGCAGATGAAACGTGCGGCGTACCTGATTGGGACGCACCGCTCGCGCCAACGCATCGCGCAACACATCAAGACCCTCGCCGCGCGCTGCGGATGCCCAAACCCGGGTGGCCACGCCATCGGCTCCCTCGATGCTTCGAGGCTTGTCACCGCTCAAATCGATCTTGTTGAAAACCAGCAGCTCGCGAATCTCTGCCGCACCAATACCCCGCAGCACCTCGCGTACCTGATCGATGCGCTCATCGTGCAACGGATCACTCGCGTCCACTACGTGCAGAAGCAAATCGGCTTCTCGCGCCTCCTGCAAGGTCGAACGAAATGCGGCGATCAGTTCGTGCGGTAGCGAACGCACGAAGCCGACGGTATCGGCCAGGACCACTTCGCCCACGCCGGCCAATTTAACCCGCCGCACCGTGGGATCGAGAGTCGCGAACAGCTGATCGGCAACGAAGCTATCTGATCCGGTGAGCGCATTGAACAGCGTGGACTTGCCGGCATTGGTGTAGCCGACCAGCGCGACCGTCGGCACCGGAACTTCGCGCCTCACATGACGTCCGGTGTCGCGTTGCCGGTCAAGCTTTTCCAAACGCGAGCGCAAGGTCCGAATGCGTTTGGCAATCAATCGACGGTCGGTCTCCAGCTGTGTCTCGCCCGGACCACGCAATCCGATACCGCCTTTTTGGCGCTCAAGGTGAGTCCAGCCTCTGACCAGGCGCGTGGCCAGATGCGAGAGCTGCGCAAGCTCTACCTGCAACTTGCCCTCGAAACTGCGGGCACGCTGAGCGAAAATGTCTAAAATCAAACCGTTACGATCCAATACTCGACGACCGGTCAATTTCTCGAGGTTTCGCTCCTGACTGGGCGTCAGGGTTTGGTTGATCAGGACCAAATCGGCTTGATTGGCCTCGGCGAAGGCATGAATCTCCTCAGCCTTGCCTGAGCCTACGAAGTATTTGGGGTCAGGGCGCGAGCGTGAGGCCAGCACGGTTCCCACTGAAATCGTGCCCGCAGAGGCGGCCAACGCCGCAAACTCAGCGATATCGTTCGGATCGACGGGGTGCCCGATACCGACGCCGACTAAAACGGCGCGCGCGCCGCCCTGCGGGCGTTCAAATAATTGCAGAACGCCACCCACTCATTCGACGATAGCCGGTTCCGTCACTTCGCCATCCTCTCCCGTCGGCAATCGCACGTTGCGTGCAGGCACAACCGTGGAGATGGCATGTTTGTACACCATTTGACTTACGCTGTTTCTCAACAAAACGACGAACTGGTCGAATGAATCGATCTGTCCTTGCAATTTGATGCCGTTCACGAGATAGATTGAAACGGGCACCCTTTCTTTGCGCAGAGCATTCAAGAATGGATCCTGCAGAGACTGGCCACGGGCCATGAGTAGAGCTCCTTGTTTTTAGTTTCGTTTGTACTGCCGTATAGCACTTCCATGCGGCACGAGGCACATACCCGATTAATGCTAGCACAGCGCAATGTCCCACGTTACAAGCTAAGACCGCTACGCAAATCCGCCCTCCGCGAGTGCATCAAAAATCGCGTCTGCAATGTCCGGGCGCATGCAATCTAACCACCGCGCATTGCCGCGCCGACGAAGCCAGGTCAATTGCCGTTTGGCGAGTTGCCGCGTCGCCGCAATCGCCTGATTTTCGGCCTCATTCAACGTGCATTGTCCCGCCAAATATCGCCACAGCTGTCGATATCCGACCGCGCGCATGGATGGATGTTCCGCGCTCAAATCGCCTCTTTCGTACAGGCTCCTGACTTCAGCGACGAAACCGGCATCGAGCATTGCCTTAAACCGCAGCTCGATCTTGGTGTGTAACTCATCGCGTTCAAGGGGCGCAAGTGCAAATTCCATGACATTTACGTCAGCAAAGACCGACACCCGCGCTTGTTGCAGTTCTGTGATGGTCTGGCCCGTGACTCGGTGGACTTCGAGCGCCCGCTGGATGCGCTGAGGATCGTTGCTGTGAATGCGCGTTGCTGCCACTGGGTCGACATCGGCAAGCTCTTGATGCACCGTCGCCCATCCTGCCTGCGCTGCCCTCGCGTCGATCTCGGCACGCACGCTCAAGTTGGCCTCCGGCAGATCCGCTATGCCGGCGGTCAGCGCATGAAAGTACATCATCGTGCCGCCAACAAGTAGGGGTTGGCGCCCGCGCGACCAGATGTCCGCAATCGCATGCTGTACGTCAAGCGTGAACTCGCCGACCGAATAGCGCGCCGTCGGGTCGCGGGTATCGATCAGATGATGGGGAATGCGTGCGCGGATGCTCAAAGGCGGTTTGGCCGTGCCGATGTCCATGCCGCGATACACCAGTACGGAATCGACACTGATGATCTCCAACGGCAACCGTTCAGCCAGCCTGACCGCCAGGTCGGATTTCCCGGAGCCGGTAGGTCCCATCAAGAACACCGCCGCGCGGCGCTTCGGCACCTTAAGAACTCACCGTCCGCGCAGAAACAATCGATCAAGCTCACCCATCGACAAGCGAAGCCAGGTCGGACGGCCGTGATTGCATTGATCGGCGCGTTCAGTGCGCTCCATTTCGCGCAGCAACGCGTTCATTTCCGGCACGCTCAAGCAGCGCTGGGCACGCACGGCCGCATGGCAGGCCATGGTCGCGAGCAAATGGTTGATGGACTCCTCAACACGTCTCGAGTGCCCCGATTCCAGCAAATCCGACAGCACGTCTCGCACGATGCCGGCTGGATCCCGGCCCGACAGCAGCGTCGGGATCGCCCGCAACGCCAGCTGATCAGGACCCAAGCGCGTGACGCCGAATCCCAAGGCCGAAAATTCCTGCTGGTGCTCCTCCGCCATGTCGGCTTGTGCGGGTGTGACATACAAGATCTGGGGCATCAAGAGCTGCTGTTGCGCGGTGTGGCCGGCCAGCAACTTCTTCATCCCCTCGTACATGATCCGTTCATGCGCGGCGTGCATATCCACCAGCACCATGCCGTCGGCGGATTGTGCCAGGATATAGACGCCGTGAAGTTGCGCAATTGCATAGCCCAAGGGCGCGGAAGTGCCTGGCGGCGCGTCGCCGTTCAGCGGGCCCTGCATCGAGCATTCCTCCCGCACCTCCGCCGTCGCCGGGCTCACATAAGATCGATAGGCATCGCTCGAAGCACGTTGCGGCGCCTCCGGCAAGGAGAAATGAGCTTGCGAAGGACCGGCGGCGAATCGTGACGCGCCGGTGAGCCAGTCCGCCGGCGCGCTGCCGGCAGAATCGGTAGCAGGGCGAGTCTCAGCCAGAATCTTTTCCAAGGTTCGAAACACGAAATCGTGGACGCGGCGCGAATCGCGAAATCGAACTTCCAGCTTCTGCGGATGCGCATTGACATCGACCTGGCTCGGGTCCAATTCCAAATACAACACATAGGCGCAGAACCTGCCGTGGAACAGCACATCTCGATAAGCCAGACGCGCAGCATTGACAATGAGCTTGTCGCGCACGAAGCGGCCATTCAGGTAGGCGAACTGCAGGTCCGCCTGGCTTCGGGAAAAGGTGGGCAGCGCCAGCCACCCGCCGAGGCGCAGAGACTCGGTTTCATGGCGCAGCTCGATCACATGTGCCGCGAATTCCTCGCCGCAAATCCTCGCGACGCGTTCCAAGCGCTGCGCGCTGCTGCTCGCGGCCGAGAGGCTCCACACGCGCTTGCCATTGTGAATGAGCGTGAAGGCCACATCAAAGCGCGCCAGCGCCAAGCGTTCCAGCATGCGCACGATATGTTGGTATTCAGTACTTTCCGTGCGCAAAAACTTGCGCCGCGCTGGAACATTGAAAAACAAGTCCCGCACCTCAACGCAGGTCCCCTCGCCGTGCGAGGCCGGCGCCGGCGCGCTGATCTCGCCGTCGCGCGCTTCCACCACCCAGGCATGCGCGGACTGTGCAGTGCGCGACGCTAACGACAAGCGGCATACGGAGGCGATACTGGGCAGGGCTTCGCCACGAAATCCCAAAGTCGACACGTTCTCAAGGTCTTGCAACGAAGCAATTTTGCTCGTGGCATGCCGCGCCAGTGCCAGCGCCATGTCGGATGCGTCTATTCCGATGCCATCATCGCGAACGCGGATCAGCCCGCAACCGCCGCGTTCGAGTTCAACCTCGAGGCGCCGCGCGCCCGCATCCAGCGCGTTCTCTACCAATTCCTTGATCACAGAAGCCGGCCGCTCGATAACCTCGCCGGCAGCGATTTGACTGATGAGAGCGTCGGAGAGTAATCGAATGGGCAATGGCGACCTCGGGTCGCGCATTTTCGCACAAGCTTGCGGGTTTAAGGCGCTCGATCAGGCGCGTTGAGTCACTCGCCCCCGCCGCCCGCGCTGGCCGCCGTTGCCAGTACCGGTCGCGACGAATTCGCCGTCGCGATCTGTGCGATGCGTGTGCCCATCGGCGGGTTAGCGTAAAAATAATCGTGTACGCCTTGGTGAATCGCGGCGGCGAGCTTGGCCTGATGCGCCGGGGTGCGCAGCCGCTGCTCCTCTTGCGGGTTTGAAATATAGGCGGTTTCGACCAGCATCGATGGAATATCAGGTGACTTCAAGACCATGAAGCGTGCTTGCTGGACTTCATGCTTGCGCACCTCCCCGGCTTGCGTCAGTTGCTGCAGCACTCGTTCGGCCGCCACTTGGCTTGCATTCAGCGACGCTGACTGCGACAGATCGAGCAGCACGGAGGCCAAGACATCATCTTTATCATCCAAAGACACGCCGCCGATCAAATCCGAGGCATTCTCACGCTCTGCCAGCCAACGCGACGCTTCATCGGTCGCGCCGCGTTGCGACAGGATGTACACCGAGGAGCCGTCGATGTTGCGGTCGCGAATCGAATCAGCGTGGATCGAGACGAACAGATCCGCTTGCTGCGCTCTGGCGCGGCGCATCCGATCGCGCAGCGGCACGAAATAGTCTCCGCCGCGCGTGAGGACAGCCTTCATGCCCCTCTCAGCGTTGATCTTCAGCGCCAGTTCTCGGGCAATCGCCAACACCACGTCCTTCTCGCGCGTACCGTTCTTACCGATGGCGCCGGGATCCTCGCCGCCGTGACCGGCGTCGATGGCGATGATCAGATCCCGCGCGTTCGATGGCGCATGCTTCACCGTAATGGGTTTGTCGGCACGCGTTGCGACGCCGAGGTCGACTACCAATCGATAACCGTAGTGCGCATTCGGCGTGCTTAGAAAGCTTTTAGCTTGAATAGGGCGCGCTAAATCGAGGACCAGGCGCAGATTGCCCGACGGACTATGCGACATGCGCACACTTTTAACGGCGCCGGCGCCGGCAGGCGGTGCGTGGGCAGACTTGGCGAGCCGCGCGCCCGAAACATCCAAAACCACGCGCTCGGGATTGTGAAGCAGCAGTAAACTGTGCCGCGCGGCGCCTGAAAGATCCACCACAACTCGTGTGTTGTCAGGTCCGGACCAGAGCCGGATACCACGAACATCGACCGCGCGAGCCGGCTGCGACAACAGCGTTGCCAGCAACAATCCTCCCGCGCATCCCATTAGCCGATTCATTGCAATAAGTTAACGCTGAATTCTGCCCTTTTTCAAGTTAAATTAGATACATAGGCCGCTAAGCTAGTGTCAGTTGCTAGCTTTGAGAGCCATGCTCCGCCGACTTCGCTCGCGGCGGTTAAGTAACTTGAGCGCGCATCGCCCGCGTACAGAAGCTGCAAATGCAGGTCGGCACGCGGCACGGCAACGCCGCCCTTCTCGGGCCATTCGATCAACATGAGATACCCAGGTCCTGTCATATCGCGCAGTCCCAATTCCTCCACCTCCTTGATGCTCTGCACTCGATACAGATCAACATGCACGCAAGTGAGGTCCGAAACGCTGTAGGTATCGACCAGCGTGTAGGTGGGACTGCGCACCGGCGCGGTGACGCCGAGCGCATGCAGCATGCTGCGAGCACAGGTGGTCTTGCCACTGCCGAGTTCGCCCCGCAGGTGAACAATCGCGCCGACGGCGGCGCCGGGAAAATCCCTGGCGAGCGCGGCGCCCAAGGTTTCAGTGGCACCGCTATCGGGCAAGTCAAATCCTAAGGAGGCATTGAGCATCGGTTTATTATAGCGACGCATCATGACTGACTCCGCAATACCCACTGTGCTTGATCCAGCGGCACTCTTGGCCTCGCTACGAACTTGGGCCGAGCAATTGGGCTTTAGCGGACTGGGGATCGCCGCCATCGAGCTGCCATCGGATGAAGCGCATTTTCTCGACTGGCTGCGACTGGGCTTCAACGGCGAGATGGATTACATGGCGCGCCATGGCAGCAAGCGGACCCGGCCGGCTGAGCTGATCCCCGGCACAATCAGCTGCATCAGCGTTCGCATGGATTATTGGCCGCAGGCAGCGGATGCGGCGGCGACCCTGGCGGACGGCGGGGTCGGTTACGTTTCTCGTTATGCGCTGGGGCGCGACTATCACAAACTGCTGCGTTCGCGCCTGCAAAAGCTTTGCGAGCAGATTAAGGACGCGGTCGGACCTTTCGGTCACCGGGTATTCACCGACAGCGCACCCGTGCTGGAAAAGGCACTGGCACGCAATGCAGGACTAGGCTGGATCGGCAAGCATACGAATTTGATTGATCGCAATGCGGGCTCGTATTTCTTTCTCGGCGAGATCTATATTGATCTTGAACTGCCCGCCGCTGAGCCGGCCACGGCGCACTGCGGCTCGTGCAGTGCCTGCATGCCGGCCTGCCCGACGGGCGCCATCGTCGCGCCGTATCGTCTCGATGCGCGGCGCTGCATCTCCTACCTGACCATTGAGCTCGCCGGAAACATTCCCATCGAATTTCGTCGCGCGATCGGCAATCGCATCTACGGCTGCGATGACTGTCAATTGGTGTGCCCCTGGAACAAATTCGCGCGCCCCACGGCAGAGAAGGACTTCGCGGTTCGCCATGGATTGGATCATTCGAAGCTCATTGATCTTTTCGCCTGGACCGAAGCCGATTTCCTCGAAAGAACCAGCGGTAGTGCCATTCGGCGCATCGGCTACGAGCGATGGCTGCGCAATATCGCTGTTGCGCTGGGGAACGCCCCCGCCTCGTCCGCGGTGACCACAGCGCTCAGTGCTCGGGCGCAGCACCGCTCAGCCATGGTGCGCGAGCACGTCGAATGGGCCCTGGCCCAGCACCGAGTCGCCTAAACGCCGCGGTTAGCCGGCCGGCAGCAATGAGCTTCCGGCCGGATTGAAGAAGTGCCTGCCGCGACGCGCTTTTGAGATTTCGGCGAACAGCTGCGCGTAGTCATGTTCGCTGGTAACCGGATCAATCGCCGCCGAGTTCACGATCAGCAGGGGCGAGGCGTCGTAGCTGTGAAAGAATCGCGCGTAGGCCTGCGTGAGTTTCTCCAAGTAGGCGCGCTCGATGTGCTGCTCGTAACGGATGCCGCGTTTGCTGATCCGATCCACGAGCACGTCCACTGGCGCCTGCAAGTAAACGACCAAATCCGGCTTGGGCGCATCCACCACCACGCGTTCGTAAACTCGTTCGTAGAGTGCGTATTCCGCATCGTCGAGTGTGACACGCGCGAACAGCCGGTCTTTCTCCAATAGATAGTCCGCCACGCGCACGGCGCCGAACAGGTCTTCTTGGCGGACTTCCTCCAATTGTCGGGCGCGCTGAAATAGAAAGAACAATTGCGTCTGAAATGCAGCCGCTCGCGGATTCTTGTAGAAGCGCTCGAGAAACGGATTCTGGTCGGCTTGCTCCAATATGAGCTGGCCGCCCAGGGATTGGCTCAAGCGTCGCGCCAAACTGGTCTTGCCGACACCGATCGGTCCCTCGACGACAATAAAACGATGCGGTACTGCAACTGCCATTAAAGACTCTTGTTATCCCAACGCTGAAATGCCGTCGCCGCCGACGCGGCGCTTCAAATCCAGGACGGTGCCTATCCCGGGGATGTTGAGCGTCGGGGCAATATCGGCCAGAGGATACAGGACGAAGTTGCGTATCGACACTCCGGGGTGCGGCACTGTGAGACCGGGCTCGTCCACCGCTGCACCAACCATCCACACCAAATCCAAATCAATTACGCGAGGACCCCAGCGCTCCTGCCGATTGCGCCCCATGCTGCGTTCAATCTCGAGCAACCCGGCCAGCAGCGCCTGGGGGCTGTATTGCGATAGCAGACCGACGGCAGCGTTTACGAAATCCGGTTGATCTTGCGGACCCATGGGGCGTGAGAGATAAAGACGCGAGCGCAGTAGCGAATGCGCCGCTCCCAAGATACGCATCCGCTCCACAGCCTCGAGCACGCGCTCGCGCGGAGAATCTAGATTGCTGCCGATCGCCACGTACGCTGGGCGCCAGAGCGTACTCATTACTAACTGCGCGCCGCTCCGCCGCGTCGACGGCGGCGGCGCCGACGGCCAGGGGCAGGCAAGCCTTCCGCTGCGGGCTCCGGTGGTCGCGCCTGAACCAGCGCCACGCGCTCTTCTTGCGACAGCACTTGGATATCGGTCCACCACTTCGCGAGTTCCGGATCAGCGACCCCGGCTTGCGTACGCAGCAGCAGAAAATCATAGGCTGCGCGAAATCGCGGGTGCTGCAGCAGGCTCAAGGATTTGACGCCGCTGCGGCGATTGAAGCGTGGTTGCAGCATCAATAGTTCGCGCATTGGAATGGAGAAGCGGCGCGGAATCGACACCCGCATCTGCTGCGCCCTTAGCACGGCATCGCAGGCTTGCATCAGCAGCGCAAGATCGGGAGTCGGACCTGCTTGTCTTTCATTGAGCTCTCGCAGCACCGCACTCCACAGCAACACCGCAAAGAGAAATGTCGGCGTCACTGGCTTGTCGGCTGCGATGCGCGCATCGGTATTGAGGAGGCCCATCTTGAGCATCTCCGCGGCATAAGCATACGGCGGCAACGCGAAGGCTGCAGCGGATTGAGGAAACAAATGCTCGAACAGACCGTACTGCTGCAGGAGTTCGTAGGCCTTCGCGCCGAATCCGGATAGGAACAATTTCAGGACTTCATCGAATAATCGCGCTGCAGGCACCCCGTCCAGAAGGTAGGCGAGTCGCTTGATCGGCCGTTCGGTATTGGGCTCGATGGAGAAGTCGAGCTTGACCGCGAATCGCACCGCCCGGAGCATGCGCACCGGATCCTCGCGATAGCGCGTCTCTGGATCGCCGATCATTGTGAGGCGGCGCGCCTTGACATCGTTGACTCCGTCCACGAAATCCCAAATCGAGAAATCCTCGATGTTGTAATACAGGCCGTTCGCCGCGAAGTCGCGCCGCCACACGTCCTCTTCAATGGTGCCGTAGATGTTGTCGCGAAGAATTCGGCCGCGCGTGTCGAAGGCACGATGCTCAGAGTCGCCGGGCGGCGAGAACTCGGCCGCGGGCTCATTGCCCCTGAAATCTCCGCCGCCGTCAGCGCCGGCCTCGGATCCCAATTCAGCGTCCGGATCTTCGGCGTCTTCCCGTTCCGGAGCAGCGGTAGCGCGAAAGGTCGCCACTTCGATGATCTCATTGCCAAAAAACACATGCGCGAGTCGAAATCGACGGCCGATCAGCCGGCAATTGCGAAACAGTCGCCGCACCTCTTCCGGCAACGCGTTCGTTGCCACGTCGAAGTCTTTCGGCCTTAAACCCAGCAACAAATCACGTACCGCACCACCGACCAAAAACCCCTGATAGCCCGCCTCTTTAAGCCGATACAGCACTTTCAGGGCATTCGGCGAAATGGCCGAACGCGATATCGAATGCTCAGATCGGGGAATAACGAGGGGCGGGAGTGGCGTCGGCGATGAGTTCAAAAAAGGGGGTTCCGCTTGAGTCCAAAAATTTGGCCCGTATACTACCAGCCCTCTTAGGCCCCAAGGCCAAAGATCTGCCAGTCCGCTCCCTTCGTCTAGAGGCCTAGGACACGGCCCTCTCAAGGCTGTAACACGAGTTCGAATCTCGTAGGGAGCGCCATGAAATCAAGTACTTACGACATCAAAGGATCGCAAACAACCGCATAGGTAAGCCGCCGATCGCGGTACTCGAACAGCTGGTGGCCGTCCGTTTGCACCTCGACGATTGCGATGAGCGGAACGGAGCATTGAGGGTAGTGCCTGGATCGCATGGTCTGGGACGCTTGAGTCCGAGGGAATCTAAAGAGTTGCGCGACCAGCGCGGTGAGCGTTCAGTACCTGTTCCGCGCGGGGGGTGCGATGCTAATGAGCCCGCTTCTTCTTCACGCTTCCTCTAAATTGAAGAGTGATTCGCGGATGCTTCACTTCGTTTTCGGCGCGCCAGCCTTACCTGAAGCCCTACGTTGGTCCCCGCGAAACCAATCCTAGCAATGCCCCTCAGGCAGCGTCCAAAATTTCTCGCAGCACCTGCGGATGCCTTGCGGCAATAGCCAGAAGCGTCTGCGCCGCGCCGGATGGCTGCCGACGTCCCTGCTCCCACTCTTGCAGCGTCCGGGCAGAGACACCAAGCAGAGAGACAAACTGGCCCTGTGAAATACCGGCGCTGGTTCGCGCGGCCGTGACAGCAGACATTGTAACGCGATGTACATGGCCGACCCTGCCGACCTTCATCTCTCGTACGGCTTGCAGCAGTTCCTTACCGATGTCTCGCTTTAGGAGGTCCTTCCTGCTCATCTTCGCCATTGATATAGATTCCTTGAGTTTAATCAGTACATTCGCTGGAATTGAATCGCGGGCGCTCTTTGCGTAAATCGTCAGCAGCCAAATCTCGCCGTTGCTCAGTCGATTGAAGTAAATCACTCGCACGCCGCCGCTTTTGCCAGTTCCGTCGCGGGACCACCGCACCTTACGGCATCCGCCGGAGCCGCGGATTACGTCGCCGGCTTCAGGATTCGCGGCCAACCATGCGACGAACTCGCCGCGCTCATCTTCACTCCAGTAATCAGGCCACAAGCGTGAAACGTTGGAGCTTCGATTACCGTGAACATGCGAAATTATACGTCATGAACGTATATCCGTCAGAGACGTACAGAGGGAAATGTGATCTACAGCGACAATCACGTGTGTCGCCGGCCATGCTTAAGAAGTGGCTCGCCGCGTGAAGCCCCGAACTTAGTGAAGCGGAGCAATAACCCCAGAACCACGCCAGTGGTCAGCCCACCCAGGTGTGCGGCGTTATCGATACCCGACGAACCTGCACCGATCAGTAGATTGATTGACACGAAAATCCCCATATTGATAAGGACAAACCTTCGTAGGCCCTCGAGCCGCTTATCATTGAGTGCCGAGAGCCTCAGCAGTATGCCGAAAAGACCGAATATTGCACCTGATGTGCCAACGCTTACGGTCGCGGGATGAATGACGGCGCTCGCGATGCTGCCGAAGAACCCTGTAACGAGATAGCAAAAGATCAATCTGGGGTTGCCGGTAATGCCTGCCAGAAATATCCCCGCAAAAAGCAATCCATGCATGTTATTAAGCAGCTGTATGACCCCAGCGTGGACGAACTGGCTTGAGACCAGCCTGAAAAGGCCGAATCCATGCAGCGCGGGGCGATAGTTTGCGCCCCAGGCGAGGAGATCATCAGAGTCAACGCGAATAAATCCTACGCCGGCAAGCGCCATGGCGACAAAAATCAATACATTTGTGTCGAACAACAACGGGAGCGCGTAGGCCTTAGGACGAGGAATGAAAAATTCAAGGCCTCGCCAGGCTGTGCCGCCCTTCGACTTTAGTCCCGGATTCAGCCAATGGCTCACTTTTTGATGGTCGAGTGGCCTAAGCAGAACGAGCGCCAACCAAATCGCAGAGCTTCACCGCGTTTCGATAGTTGAATAAGCACGCTGATACGCTTCGACGTCAGTGTTAGGCAACGCACAGACGAAAACCGGGTAGGTAAGTTAAGTTGGCTTTCTGATGATCGAAACGAAGAAAAGTTACGATGACTCCCACGGCCTTGAAGAGGATGCCGAGCCGAGAGTTATTACCTTACTCGATGTGCGCGCGAAAGCGGACATTGCCGGGGACATAGGACCAGTGGCACGAGCTGAGTGGTGCCTTGAACGGATAGCGTTCAAGCGCTATGCATTCACGGCGGCGCAAATAGTCTGATGAGCAAACCAGGACCGTCCCAAACGCTTTGCTCCATGGCATATAAGGGCTACGACATTCGTACAGATGTTGGCGGTCTGGTGTGGATATACCATCAAAATAACATGGTTGCCGGACCCGTGACCCGCGAGCATGCCTCCTCACTAGTCGATGACTACGTGGGCAAAATCCTAGTCTCGCTATAGACGCGAAACACCGCGAGTAGAAAGAGGAAGGGCGGCTCACAGAAGGGGTCCGAGTCTCGTATAATTGCGCAGAGGGAAAACCGTGAGCTGGACACCCGACGAAATTGACCTAGCGTTCTGCCGCGAATTCTCGACTGTCGGCACGCAGATTCACGGTCCGATGTCGAGCGCACAACGCCGTGATCGAATCCGCGTCGAGATCTGGCGCCACCACAGAACGGATCAGCAGTTCTTCGATTCCGGCATGACTTACGCTGGAGCGTTCCGGGCAGCATATGGAATCTCGGTAGAGGCGCGGCGGACAGCGCGGCTTTCGGTCGAGTCTAGGCATCCCCAGGAAAGGTGACTGCGCGGCGACGAGTGAAAGACGAGAAATTGGTTCTCGACAATACTCGATACGGTATTTGCTGGGTTAAGCGGAGCCCTTCTTGATAGAGGCCAGGTTCCATTTCGTCGCGCGACATGTGCGGCCCACTTGAAAATCCGAAAGACCTCTTCGGCAATCATGTGTGCAGTCCTTTTGGCCTATGATGGGGTTGCGCATTTCCCAATTGACGAAACGGTGTGCGGGCCGCAGTCAATCTCCTTGGCTCCCAGAACCTAAGAGCCGCCGATGAACATTGAAACGCTATTTGTGCTCAGACGATCAACCCTAAATCGCTTCGTCGCGACTACACTGGTGCTGACCCTCGCGGCTTGCCATTTGAGTAATACCAGAAACCCGTCCCCGGACAAGAACGCGCCACGCGCGCAGCTATCCATCGGCTACAGCCTGCTTTACCAAGAGGCCGATGGAATTCCTAAACTAAAATGGATCTTGATGTTTAAGGACAAACCTGAAGAAATGGCGCGGCTCACGAATGATCTGGTCAGCTATTACCGGCAGCTCGCCGACGCCATGCAGAGGTTAGCCAAGCAATATCCTGCCATGCGCATCGACGTAGCAGCGACGTCCGAGATCGAGGGCAAGGAGCGCAAAGCCATCGGCGAAGACTTGGCCAAGGACTTCGCACCGCTCGTCGGCAAGACTGGTGTCGAATTCGAGCGGGAGGCGCTACTCATGTTTTACAACACGCTCAACGAGCAACGTCATCTTACCCGGGTAATGGTGGGGCTCGAAACCGACCCAACCCTGAGGAAGTTCCTCGAGACGACCAAGGCGCAGTTAGAAGCACACTACGCGCAGGTCGGCGCGCTATTGAACCGACGCTATTTCACTCACTGAGTTGCGGACTCTCGCATGGAAGAGAAAATCTGAGGATGAACTTCCTGCGCGCCAACTTTTACCGTGACATAGACCTTACAGCAAGCAACGACTACG
The DNA here is from genome assembly GCA_041690895.1 of Gammaproteobacteria bacterium. Taxonomy (GTDB): domain Bacteria; phylum Pseudomonadota; class Gammaproteobacteria; order Steroidobacterales; family Steroidobacteraceae; genus Bog-1198. The sequence goes on along the minus strand of JBEPVT010000038.1, from coordinate 2,582 downwards.
ACGCCACCCGCGTGGCTCGAGACTCATGATGTGGCGTGGGGCTGCCGCACCGTGACCAACCCCGCGTTTCGCGACGTCGGCATGTATCGACGCGGCGTCCGCTGCGGCGAACGCTCATTCGGACCTGCGCAGCCGGTCAAGCTGCCCGAGGCGTTGGCCGGCGTCGCGTTCGGACACGCCGATGATATGGCGAAGCACAACTACTTCGAACACCAAGCTCTCACGGGTCGCTCACCGGACGCTCACCGGACGCTCACCGGACGCTCGAGTGCGTGCGGTGGGGTATTAAGAAAAATTGGTCGGTGAGAACATTGCATACGGACCGAAGTCTGCCGACGAAGTCGTGCAAGGTTGGCTCGACAGCCCTGGTCACTGCGAAAACATCATGGATCCCAGGTTCGCCAAAATGGGCATCGCTTGCGCCGCAGGTCAAGCCGCAAGGCGCGGGCTATTCTGAATGCAATTGCTGGTCGCGTCGAAGGCTTGATGGTGTGCGGATCGCGCAGTCTTACTGCTGCTGCGCGACAACCGGCGGATCGCGCTCGATGGCGGCACGCATATAGTCGGGATCTTTCGCATCCATGCAGACAAACGTCAGGTCTTCCTGCTTTGGCGACCAAGCATGTGCGCTCGATTCGGTGGATTCGCGAAACATCACGTGCTTTCCCAACTGATCGCAATATTGATTGGCGACGCTGAGCGCCTTGAGATTCGCATCGGTTTGCGTTTCATAGCGCGCCCCGAAAACGCTCACATGGTAGGCATCCTGTCCTGCAGGCAGGACGCCAGCCGGAGTCGAGGCACATCCAGCGATCGCGCCGGATGCAATTATCCAGAACACCCACTGCGATTTGCGACTTTTCATTGAAGCTCCTAGGTCGTCACTGCGCACGATAGCGCGTCAGTTGCTGCTGCGTTCGTGATGTCGCGCACGATTGATGGCGCACAAAGGTGATCGGCATCACGCGATCAAGCAGCATGCCATCAGCGGCGCCGCACGCCGCACGGTTTCGGGACTTCGAACTCGAATCACAGCGAATTTCACGGGTACTTTAGGCGTGTCTGTTTTGTCATATTCCAAGCATTCGTGACTTCAAAATAAATTCGGCTCTACACCGCAAGGCACGGATGGCGCTTCAGGTGCAACATCCACCACGGATATCGATTGCCAAACGGGCACAATTGAATAGTCATCAGTCGGTGAAACTTTCAAGAGGTTGCACCAGCACGCGTGGTTAATTCGACTCGCGGTGGTTTTTCTTGGCTTGAATCTGCTGCGACTTTAGTGCGCTCGCAAATCGTCAAGCTGGTTCTCAAAAATTACTGTCGCTTTTTTAGACAGCGCGTCAGCGCGACGATCGTGTCAACGCGGCTCTTCGAGCGCCGTTGATGCTTGCATTAGCGGCGCGGGTGCTGCGCCAACATTCGACAATAATTTCGTTATGGTTAAATTAGAGGAGAAACCAGGCATGTGTTCCACTAAGTCTCGATTGTTGGCGATCAGTCTAGCCAGCGCCGTGCTCGCCGCGTGCGGCGGCGGCGGATCCGACGGAGGTTCAATGAACCTGCCGCGTTCTGCACCGCAAAGTGCGGCGGTCTCGATGCTTGTTAGCGACGCCTCGAACGAGGATTGGGCAATGATCGGCGTCAAGATTCTCTCCATTGCGCTGGTGCCACAAGGCGGTGGCAGCAATGTTACGGTATACACGGCGCCTATCCCCGCTCCCATGCTCAACCTCGCGGAACTCGATCAAATTGCCGAGATCCTCGGCAACGTAAGCGTGCCGGTCGGCACCTATACGGGCGCCGTGTTAACGGTGAGCGCGAATTCAGGCGATGTCCTGTTGACGGTCGCTGCTGATCCGGAAGCCGGATTTGCTGCGGCTCCCGGATTGCCGATTTCTGCTTCGGATATTCAAATTCAGCACGCGATGGGCACGACGCCCAATCTCACGGTTCCGGTCAGCGTCAATTTCGTCGCGCCGCTGGTTGCGAGTGCAAATCAGAACAATGTGCTGGATCTTGAGTTTGATTTGGGCCACCCCGCGTTCATCATGGGACATGTGCCGCCGGGCGCGGGTGCCACGCTGTGGGCAGTTAACTTCAACGGCCCCGTGCGTCATCACCCGCTGCATGATTTAGCCCGCTTGGTGCTGCGCCATACCTACGGCGATGTCACGGCAATTGCCAGCGATAATTCCAGCATCACAATTAACAAGGCGTTCCCGACCGAGCCGGTGGTAAATCCGGAGACGGCGGTCGCCGGCGCCCAGTCGCTGCAGATCTTGGCAGATGCGACCAATGGCAGCATCTTTTACGATGTGGATGCAAAGACGCGCACGGTGATCAAGGATTTCTCTTCCGAAGCATCACTTACGGGAAAATTCGTGCGTGTGGCAGCGCGCTATCAGGAAGACGGCACGCTGGTTGCAACGCGCATCTGGGCGAGCAGTCAATTCAACAATGTGTGGCTGAGCCCAGAAGGCCATGTGTTGCACGTCAATACCGGCACCGATGTCATGACCGTTGAAAACGAGTCGGGTCGAGGTGTAGATCTGGTGGTCGACGCCCACACCCAGTTC
>JBEPVT010000037.1:0-41339 GCA_041690895.1 Gammaproteobacteria bacterium | reverse complement strand
CGACGATCACACCAAGAATGTGTTCGACCCCTCCGTCCGCGGTCACACCGACCAGTTTCTGTATCGCTTTAAGAAGCCGAAGTGATGGCAATGACGTAAGACGCTGCCTGGGGAGAGTCTCGGGCGAATGACCGCTCACGGGATGATTGGGCCATGGACTCGAGCGCCCGTTTCTTGGCCGAAAGTGTTGATTAATCGAACGGCACGTCAAAGTCGTTTCCGCCGATGCCGACTGAAATATTAAACAGCAATAGAGATGATTTGATTGAGCATCTCGCACGACAACTCAAACACGTCCTCCGGCACTTGTTTCCAAGGATGCGGCCGTGCCGCCCGAATCTTCCAGTCGAGTGATTTAGGTTGATGTCCAAGAATGTAACTGACCGCGCCCTTGGGGCCAGTAAATCGAATCGCAAAGGGATTTGTCTGGTTAAAGATTGCTGTCGTCATGGGTAAACCGATGACGATTCCTGTTCGCTCATTGAAAACTCGGGGCGAAAGCACCATCAGCGGATGAATGTTTTTCATTTCGCGGCCAGCCTGCGGATTGCAGTCGATCCAAATCATGTCCCGGCGGTCAGGCGCCCAATGTTTGCGTACCGCCATCAGAGCAGTTCGCTCCCAATCGGACTAGTAGCCATAGCTTCACCGCCATGACGCTCTGGGTCAAAAGCGGCGAGTCTCTGCGCCAGCGTCAATTTCGCTTTGCCCGCCGCCCTGACCAACACACCGCCTTCGCCAACCGATAGTTCAACCGGTTGCCCCACGACAAATCGCGCTGATCGCGCTACCGCGGCCGGAATGCGGACCGCCAGGCTGTTGCCCCATTGCTGAACCGTCAATTTGGCTGTTTTCGCCATGAAGTCTGCTCCGATGTATCAACTAGTCTATACATCATGCGAGCGCAGGTCAATTCTAAGACACAACGAGGACCATGCCAGTGGTGAAACGTAACCGTGTTTACCGCGCGACAATATGAGTTCACGGCGACCATCTTCGGCCGCCCGTCCGAGTAACGGGTGGTCAGCCAGCAATTCGAAAGCTCGGCGAACACTGAGCATCCGCTCGCGCGCACGTTTGGGATCATGGGCCGCCATGAAGTCGAACAATCGCTCGAGATCGGCAAGTGCACATTCTGTTACTTGGACGCGCGCCATGGGCGGGGCCGCGGACGTCGAACGTTCTTCCCTGAAACGCGCGCCGTCAAATAGTCAAACGCGACATCGAGCGGCATGTCGCAACGTGACCATCTGCTCCGCGAACGTCCTAACCTTCGGTTACTCGTGTATTTGTTTTACACCTTGAAAACTGCTTGATTCGCATTTTCTCCAAGTTCCATACTAATCCTTATGGGTGAATATCATTCGACAAGACTGGATGCTCTCTTTGGCGATGTCGGACGCTACACGGCGTGCGATTTTAGCGCGGCTTGCGCAGTCGGATGCGCGGATCACAGAGCTAGCGAGCGCATGTCCTATTTCGCTCAACTCCACCTCCAAACACATCCGCATTCTTGAGCGCGCGGGATTGGTGACGCGCTCGGTGCGAGGCCGCGAGCATGTGCTCTCCCTTAACGCTGTACCTATGACTGAAGCGTCCGAGTGGATGTCGTTCCACCGTTCCACCAACGTTTTTGGGAAGATCGTCTAGGGTCGCTAGAAAAATGTTGTTTTCAAAAAGCGCAGTGCAGACAAACGTAGAAGCAATCAATGACAGCGGCCGGTAGTAGCAAAAAGAAGGCCGTTTCCAGTGATGGCGGCAAGTCAGGAACGGTTGTAGTCAAGCGCACCATACTTGCGACAATTGACGAGCTTTTCGACGCCTGGCTGGACCCGGAGAGCCTTGCGCAGTGGATGCACCCCGGTCTGACCATGCGAAGCACAGCTCGGGTCGACGCACGCGTGAACGGGACTTTCGAAGTGGTGATGCATCACCCGAGCGGCCCCCTGCGCCCTGCGCCACTACGGTGTTTACCGCGCGATTGAGCGCAACAAAAAGATCATTCTTACTTGGTGTTCCGACGCCACGTACAGCATGGAAACGCTCGTAACCGTGCGGTTCAATGGTGCCAGCGGGTTCGAGGCGATTAATCCTTTCAAACAAGTCCCGGCCATCGATGATGACGGGTACATCTTGACCGAGTCGGGCGCTATTCTTCTCGACATTGCGGAGAAGTCAGGAAAATTCGTTCCTCGCGATCTCCATTCCCACATGAGCGTCTCTCATCCCGCCAAATGACGGTGAAAGCCAACCGATCAAGTTGGCTGCAGTGGTCTCACGTTGGCTGTCACGGCAAAAGGAGTAGGGCGCGCGATGGGAATCGAACCCACACGAAGCCGTGTATTTATTGATGCGAATCAATTGGTTGCTGACGCGCCGACCGTCCGCGTGTGGTTAGCGTATGAGAAAAAGACACTTTCGAAAGCCGTTGTTCGACTTGGCGCTTATATCTATGTTAGGGAGTTTATGGCAATTTGATAACTTAACAAACATTGATATAATCGGCTATGGATCCGGTACGCGACCCTTTTGCTCCTGGCGCCGGCACTCCGCCTCCCGAACTGGCCGGCAGAGATGAATTGCGCGGCACGCTCCGGACAGCACTTGCCCGAGCACGTATCGGACGCCCCGGTAAAAGCGCAATGCTCGTCGGTCTGCGCGGCGTTGGGAAAACCGTACTCCTCGATCGGGTACGTGAAGACGCCGAGGCTATAGGCATCCATACCGTGCGTATCGAAGCGCCGGAAGGACGATCCCTCCCCTCATTACTCGCGCCGCAGCTTCGACAGGCACTCCTGCGGCTCAGCCAGATAGACAAGGCGAAGGATTTCGCCGTACGGGGTCTGCGCGCATTGGCCGGATTCGCCAAGATGCTCAAAGTGACCTACGCCGATATCGAGGTCGGTTTTGACTATGAACCAGAACCGGGCCTCGCCGACAATGGCGACCTCGAGCACGACCTTCAAGCATTGTTCGAGCAAGTGGGGTTGGCCGCGAAGGCCGCGGATACGGCGCTCGCTATTTTCATCGACGAATTGCAATACGTCAAAGAACCCCAGTTGGCGGTCCTAATTACCGCCATGCATCGTACGGAACAACGACGGCTTCCGGTCGTACTGGTTGGCGCCGGACTCCCGCAGTTGCGAGGGCAGATGGGAAACGCAAAATCTTACGCAGAGAGACTGTTCGATTTCCCTGCAATCGGAGCTCTGCCTCCTGAGGCCGCCAGGGTTGCGATCGAGAAACCTCTGTCAGACGAGGGCGTCAGCATAACGCGGGAGTCCATGGACTTAATCCTTCAGGTTACCCAAGGCTACGCATATTTCCTGCAGGAGTGGGGAAGCCATACGTGGCTCGCCGCGAAGACATCACCGATATTGCCAGAGGTGGTGCGCCAGGCATCGATCACGGCGATTGCTGCACTCGACGAAAGTTTCTTCCGAGTAAGATTCGACAGGCTTACCCCAAAGGAGAAAAAGTACCTTCGTTCCATGGCAGAGCTTGGGCCTGGGCCACATCGCTCAGGCGATATAGCTGAGTCGTTCGAAGCGCTCGTTTCATCACTCGCACCAACGCGTAGCTCGCTTATCGCAAAGGGGATGGTGTGGAGTCCCAATCATGGCGATACCGCCTTCACAGTTCCCATGTTCGACGAGTTCATGAAGCGCGTTATGCCAGGTAACGCATGGCGGTAGGCACGGGAGGAGTTCGCGAAACTTGAAGTCGCAATTTGCGACATCCAGTTGGGGCGGTCGCCATAAACTTCCGCTCGCCTTTACCGAGCATGGTGCCATCCAACTCGCAACCACAATGAATAGTGCGCGCGCGGTCGAAATGAAGACCTCAGTCTATCCTGCATCGACAATTCGTTGTGGCCAGCCAGAGGTTGTCGGCACGAAAGAGGTCGATCGTGGCCAACTGCAAATGGGCAGGCACGATCCCGACCTTCACACTGTTAGGCGCCAGCGCTTGTCGCATTCACACGAGCAACGATTACCGCTCTGCGTGTGAAGCCAAAGCCAATCTAGGCCATGGCAAAGGAAGTGCAGCGGGCGATGGGAATCGAACCCACACGAAGCCGTGCATTTATTGATGCGAATCCATTGGTTGCTGACGCGCCGACCGTCCGCGTGTGATTAGCGTGTGAAAAAAACCACGATTGAAAGCACGGTTGATTATGTTCATCAGACCAGCGAATCGCATCGCCCGCGACGGCAATTTTGGCCTCAGATGCGACATACAACTTTCACCAGAGATTCGGGCGGTTCGTTTTTCTTCCAACACTTGAGATTTCTGCGACACAAACCAGGAGTCAGAGCGGTGACGCCCTAATCAGCTAAACCGGCTCGGCCCCTGACGACCGATCAAATTGCGCTATTCTTCTACTTCGCAGACACCAGAAACTTGCCGCCGACGACGGCCAAAAGCGGCTCGCGGCGCGGTATATGGCTTGACACATACCATTATCTGCCACAGACATGCGATACATGGCGGCTTGGAGAGACCTATATGGACCAGCGCACAGCGAGAGTAGGCAAGAACAATCGAGCGCAAATTGTCACCATCCCGCTCGAATTTAGATTTCCCGAGGATATGAAGGAAATATTTATTCGCAAGGTCGGCGATGACGTAATCTTGTCGCCGCGTCCAAAGGACTGGGCAGATTTTCTGGCTTCCGATGTGCGTGCAAGTGACGATTTTATGGAAGAGATTGAGGATCTACCTTTGCAGGAGCGTGGCTTTCCGTGAGCACGCGCTACATGTTCGACACGGACACCTGCGCATTCATACTGCGGCGCACTTCTGCGGAACTCCTGGATTGGATCCAGAAAGTGCCTCTCGAAAATCAGTCCATGTCTGTCGTCACACTCGCCGAGTTACTTTACGGCGTACAGGTTTCTGCAAAGAAAAAGGCAAACACGATCGCCGTGGATACACTAGTTCGCCACGTAGAAGTATTGGATTGGTCGCGCGCGGCGGCTGAGCATTACGCAGAGATCCGCGCGGACTTAAAAAAACGCGGCCAACTCATTGGCGCAAACGATCTACTGATCGCGGCACACGCGCGGAGCCTCGGTTCGGCGCTAGTGACCAACAACGTCAAGCAATTCAGGCGCGTTAAGGGCCTCCACGCGGAGAACTGGATTAATTAACATCAGTTACAAATTGAAAACCGAAAAAAAATACGACGATAGCTGTTCAGGCAGGTCGAGCGCCCAGTGTGACCAAAGCGTGAGAATGGCCCAAACAAGTCGTTTTACTTATTGTGTCTCGCGCGATCAGCATCTTACTCGACAAGCGCATCGAATCACTCCAATATGACTAACGCCATAGCTTCATCGCGGACTTCCGCACAATAGGACGGCGTGTAAGGTGCTGTTTGGAGCAGTGCACCATTGCTGCCGACGAGTGCCAAGTTACCGATGTAGACCTCGGCTCCCTCGGCTTGTCCGTCAGGTCGCGGAAATGGCGGTTCGGTGATTAACATTGCGGCCGACTTCACGACTTCAGCGAGGTGTGTCCCGATGAAACGCATACATACACTGGGTCGGTGCGCGTGAATAACTCACTGCCTCTGCCGTAGCTGCACCAAATTGGCTTCTCCAGCCGATTTGGTGGGCCGCCCTCTGGGCTATGAGAATATTTCCGGTCAGATTAGGCAGCTCACTGAATTGAGCGACCTTGAAGAATTGTTGACTGGTGAATAGGATGAGGCGCCGGAAACGGAAACGCATCTTTCGAAACTGCAAGGATAGTAGGCGTGAGCAAAGGTATTCGGATTCTTGTCGCGGTGCTGGGTACGGCCCTTGGCTTCGCAGCGATTGTCGCTCCGGCCCGAGAACCGTCTGCTCCCCTCTCGGCCTATGGCCGGCTGCCATTCTTGGAAGACGCGGCCATTTCCTCTGATGGCACCCGGCTAGCGTATGTCAGGACGACCGATGACAGCCGCGACCTGTGGATCGCGGAGCTCTCGGGCAAACTGCTGGGCGGCGCGCGTGTCGGCAACACCAAGCTTCGCGGCGTAATGTGGCAGGACGATGATAATGTCCTAGCGGTGGTATCGACGACTAGCCCACCCCCATTTGGATTCAGCGGGTCAACTCGCGAGTGGTACGAGGTTGTGAAGTACACCATCTCGAAAAAAGCGCTGCACAAGTTCAATTTCGAAATCAAAGACGAGCGCACCTTCAACGTGGTCACCGGCCGCATAGAGGTTCGGGAAATTGAAGGCAAGAGCGTACTGTATATGCCCGGGTACTACGTTACCCATCAGACGTTACCGGCAATGTTTTCTTTCCGCGCCGACTACGGAACCGCCAAGATCATAGCTCGGGGGAGTGAACCCTATACGACCTGGCTGCTGGACGAGGCAGGAGGTATCGCGGCTCAGTTGGAGTATCACGATTCCCAGAAGACCTGGACCATTCGTGCGCGCCGCGACAACCGAATGGTGGCAATCGCAACCGGTACGGCCGCGATAGATCCGCCGCAACTACTGGGGTTTGACGCCACTGGCGAACAAGCCATTGTCCAGTTCATGCAAGATGGCGACCCAGTGTGGCGTCCGCTATCGCTCAGGGATGGCATCCTGGGTGAGCCGCTGAATCATGGCGCCGCGCTTCACGGTGTGATCACCGACCCGCGCAATAGCCGCATCATCGGCGGCGTGCTAAACAGCGACGATCGCCAGTACGTGTTCTTCGATAATGAGCTTCAAGCTCATTGGAACGCCGTCTTGCGCGCCTTCCCCAAAGATACGGTGCATTTGGTATCCCACTCCGCCGACTTTTGCAAAATGATTCTGGAGGTGTTCGGGCCCGAGGATGGCTTCCAGTACGCGTATTTTGATTGGTACACACATCACGCGCAGCTGCTCGGACCGCGCTACACGGGCGTGAAGCAGACCGCGGAGATCCGCAAGATCACTTATTCTGCGGCCGATGGCGTTGCCATTTCGGGCTTCCTTACCCTGCCGCGTGATCTGGCGCGAAAGAACCTACCTTTGATCGTGTTGCCGCACGGCGGCCCCGCGGTAAAGGACTCGGAACGATTTGATTGGTGGGCGCAGGCGTTGGCGGATCAAGGTTACGCTGTGCTGCAGCCCAATTACCGAGGTTCGGATGTAACCTTTAAGTTCATTGAGGCGGGTTACGGCGAGTGGGGCCGCAAGATGCAGACCGACCTCTCAGATGGGGTGCAATTCCTGACCAAGGAAGGTGTCATCGACCCTTCGCGAGTCTGCATTGTGGGCGCAAGCTACGGTGGCTATGCCGCCCTTGCGGGTGTGACGCTGCAATCCGGCATTTACCGGTGTGCCGTTTCGGTGGCGGGAGTTTCCGATCTTCCACGCATGCGTAGTTGGACCAAGAACACCCACCTCGGCCGGGCGACCCGCTATTGGGACCGGTTCTGGGGGGTGGCAGAGAACGACAACCATGCCCTGAAGGCCATCTCACCTATCGATCATCTCCAAGGGGTCACTGCACCGATTCTCTTGATTCACGGGCGCGACGATACCGTAGTACCCTATGAGCAGAGCGACGTCATGTTGAGCGCACTCAAGCGCGCCGGCAAACCGGTGGAAATGGTTACGCTCAAACATGAGGACCACTGGCTCTCGAGCAGCGAGACCCGCCTACAAATGTTGGAGGCGACCGTGGCATTCATTCGCGCCCATAATCCTCCCGATTGATCGACGAACGGAAAGTGGTTCGATCTACTACGTCGGATCGACGTGGTTCAAACATTTCTAGCGTCACGTCCGATCAGCGTGGTTGTCGAGATCTTATCTCCCACTATGATGGTCCTCTGGCTTGGGCGTCCGTTTTAGAGGGCTAGGTCTAGGCGGCAAGTCAGCTGTTGCGTGCCAATGTCTGACCGATCGTCGCATAGGAGCGCTTCCGTACAGACGGTTGCGATGCTCGGCTTCATTCTTGCCCCGTGCAGGAGATACCCGTGAATCCAGATGAGCAGCCGAGGCATCAGGTCGCGACGGAAAGTGACGATCTCGGCGGTCCTATGGGGCCATCTTCTCGAGACGGTGAGCATTCTTCGGATGCTTGGCCGGATGTAGCCAGCGCCGCGCTCAGGATTGCTTTCGGCATCATCTGGGCGATGGGTGCCGCGTTCACTTGGACGTCGCAATTCGCGGCCAATTACGTCGGCTATCTCCACAACGCGGCCCAGGGGCAAGCAGCGTGGTCGGCGTGGTGGTTCGACGCGTGGATCACGGCGGTCACGCCACACGCCATGGTGTTCGTGTGGCTCACGCGGATCGCCGAAACCCTGCTCGCCGTCGCGCTGCTGCTTGGAATCGCGCGTAAGACCACTTACGTTCTAGGCGCGCTGTTCAGCCTGCTGATCTGGGCCACGGCCGAAGGCTTCGGCGGACCCTACACCCTGGGCGCCACGAACATGGGGACGGCGCTCAGCTACGTGCTGATCTTCTTGTTGCTGATCGGGATCAACTACCGTGGCGGCACCAGTCCGTACAGCGTCGATTTCCTGATCGAGCGGCGCTGGCCGGTCTGGGGCCGGATCGCCGAATGGAGCCATGGCATCCCGCTGCACGCGCCGCGCCCGTCGTCGGTCGCGGCACAGGTCACCGCGATCGTCGGGATTGGGTTGCTGGTTTTCTTCCTGATCGGCGGCTTGTACAGCACGACGCATGTCGCGGCGCCCACGCCCACGGCCGCGGCTACCGCGGTATCACCTCTGTCACTTGCTTCGAAGGGGCCCGTCAACAAGGCCCACGATGCGCGGTTGCCACCGCTAACCCCTGGGTCGAGCGTCGACGTGACGGTCGAATCCACCGACAAGACGATATCGATCGCCAACGGCGTCGAGTACCAGGCGTGGACGTTCGGCGATGAGGTTCCGGGGCCAGTGATCCACGTGCGCCAGGGCCAGATGGTCAACGTGACGTTCATCAACCGCGGCACTATGGAGCACTCGGTTGATTTCCACGCCGCCATCACCCCGCCCAACCTGCACTATGTCGAACTGAAACCTGGCGAGAAGTTCACCTATTCGTTCGTGGCCGAAGTACCGGGCGCATTCATCTATCATTGCGGCACCCCGCCGGTGCTGCTGCACCTGGGCAACGGCATGTTCGGTGCGATCATCGTCGACCCCGCGACGCCCCTGCCGCCCGCGACCGAGAGCTACGTGATCGTGCAGAGCGAGTGGTACACGCAGCAGATCTCGGGTCACCTCATGGGGCCCAACTATGAGAAGATGCTGGCCGAGCGTCCGGATGAGGTCGTGTTCAACGGCGTTGCGTTCCAATATCGCGATCGCCCGCTGCCGGTCACGGCCGGCAAGCGGGTGCGGATCTACTTCGTGAATGCGGGCCCGAGCCTCTGGTCGTCGTTCCACGTCATCGGTGCGATCTTCAACGTCGTTTACCCCGATGGCGATCCTGCCCACGCGCTGACCGGTGTTTCCACCCAGACCGTCGGACCCGGTGCGGGCGCCATCTTCGACCTCGTGATTCCCCAGGCGGGCAAATACGCGTTCGTGGACCACGATTTCGCGCACGTCATGATCGGCGCGCAGGGCTTTCTCGACGTGCAAGTACTGGGGACCGCGCAGGCGCCTTCCTCCCCGCCGATCGAACGGGCGGCGCCAGCGTCGACTCCGTCGGCTTCGGTCGCGGTGGCTTCAGCCAACGCACCGCCCGCAGCGGCGGGCCCGTACAGATTCGAGCCTGCACGCGGCGCGTCGCTGTATACCACCAACTGCGTTGTCTGCCACCAAGCCACTGGCACGGGGCTGACTGGTGCGTTCCCGCCGCTCAAGGGCGATGCGGCCGTACTCGACGCCGACCCCGCCACGCAGGTCGACACGATCCTGCACGGTGCGCAAGGTGCGCAGATAGGCGGGGTGACCTACCCAAGCGCGATGCCGCCGTTCGGCGCGTCGCTGAGCGATGCCGACATCGCCGACATCTCCAACCACGAGCGAACCTCGTGGGGCAACCAGGGCAAGTTGATCACTGCGGACCAAGTGAAGGCCGCGCGTGCGAAGCGCCGGGCCAACTAGCGGCAGGGCTAGATTGCAGTTGAGCGATAGGTGGGTTGGCCGACCCTATTCCAGTGCAGGTACTCGGATTCCGCCGCTTCTGCGTCCGAAGCAAGACAGCTAACCTGAAGTTCCTGCACCGCTCCGACGGATTTTCGTTTCTCTGACAACGACATAGATGATTTTACGGTGCGTTGATTCTGACTACAGGGTGATATGCTCGACGAGATCGAAGGCGCGACGTTGTAATGCGGTCGGCGTGGTGAGGATATCGAAGGTTGCCGGATGATCGGTAGGGCGGCAAGTGTTGCGCACCAGAGTCGAGAGTTCGGCGAGCAGCGTGCGAAGGCTATGCGCGGGCGTGCCGTCCGGTAGCTGATGAGCGGCGGCTTTCGCGTTGGCCGCGGCGGAGCGCTTGGCCGGCGCCACCGGATCACGGGTGGCTTTAGCGGCCTGATCTTCGTCGGTGAACAACAGGGCTCGCCACGCCTCGATCAGAAGCCACTCCACGTAGTTGGCGAGCATGCACAGAAAGATGTGTGCACGAACGCGATTCTCGAGTCGATGATGGATGAGACGGATCTTCAAATCGACCGTCTTCAGTGAACGGAACGCACGCTCGACCTGCGCTAAGGATTTGTAACTGCGCACCGCATCTGGTGCCGACATCTGTTTTTTGGCGAGGCTGGTGCGGATGACGTAGATGCCCTCGAGTGCGGCCTCGGCAGTGACCTTGCCCTGAAGGATGCGGTGCTTAAAGCTCGCCTCGGTGATAGTCAGCTCGAAGTGCTTGGCGACTTTGTACTTGTTAAGCACCCGGCCTATGCTCACGCCGATGCGCGCTTCACCCTTTAATTTACCCCTTGCCACGCGATCGCGGATTTTATCGAGTTCGAGTGCGGTGGCCTCGAGCAGTGCTTGGCGTTTGTGACTGCGCAAGCGCGCGAGCTGCGCATTGCGGCAGGCGATGAGCCGCTCATCAGGATAGGCCGGATCGGCAAGCTCAAATAGGTTGCGTTCATCGAACAAGCCCAACTGCAGTGCGCCGCCCTCGATGAGGGAACGGATCTGGCCATAGAGATCAAGATCTGCTGCGAATTACCCTTTTGCGCGTTGTGTATTTGATTGAGTGGCGCGGATTCGCGGCCGGCTTCCAGCCCGCATGCCAAGTACGAGAGCGCCCAAAACCCCCGGCAAGACGCCGCCGCGAACTGTGCCTACCAGAGGCTCACGCGCTTCTCCGGCGGAAGGTACATCTTGTCGCCTTCCTTGACGCCGAAGGCATCGTAGAATGGGGTCTGATTCATCTCCGGCACAGTACCGCGAATTGCATCGGGCGCATGCGGATCGATCTTGATGCGGACGATGAGAGAGTTGATGCGCGTCTTGCCGCGCCACACCTGCGCCCAGCCAGCGTAGAAGCGCTGGTCGCCGGACAGACCGTCGATCATCGGCGCTTCCTTGTTACCAAGGGACAGCTTGTAAGCCTTATAAGCGATGGCCAGGCCAGAGTTATCGGCAATGTTTTCGCCCAGGGTGAGCTCGCCATTGACGTGATAGCCGGGTACCGGCTCATAGGCGGCATACTGCTCCACCAACGCATGGGTCTTCGCCTTGAACTTGTCGAGGTCTTCCTTGGTGAACCAACCCGGGGCGCTCAATAGGATGCCGTAGCCGTCGTACTGGCTGCCCTGGTCGTCGAAACCATGGCTGATCTCGTGACCGATGACGCCGCCGATGCCGCCATAGTTCACCGCATCGTCGGCTTTCGGGTTGAAGAACGGCGGCTGCAGGATGGCCGCGGGGAACACGATTTCGTTCATCTCTGGGTTGTAGTACGCATTGACGGTTTGCGGCGTCATGCCCCACTCATCGCGATCGATCGGCTTGCCCAGTTTGTTGAGATTGCGGTTGTACTCAAAGGACCGCGCGCGGATCACGTTGCCGGTCAGATCATCCTTGGCGATATCGAGGGCGCTGTAGTCCCGCCACTTCGATGGATAGCCGATCTTCGTCGTGAACTTGGCCAGCTTCTCCTTCGCCTTTTGCTTGGTCTGCGGGCTCATCCAATCGAGCGTATCGATGTCGGCTTTGTAGGCGGCGAGCAGGTTCTGCACCAATTGGTCCATGCGCGCCTTGGCCTCCGGCGGGAAGTACTGGGCCACGTAAAGCTTGCCCAAGCTCTCGCCGATGGAATTCTCCACCAATGCGATCGCACGCTTCCAGCGCGGGCGGTTCTGCGGGATGTCGTTCAGCGCCGTGCCGTAAAAGGCGAATCGCGCGTCGACGAAACTCTTGCTCAAATAGGGCGCGAATTCGTTCAGCAATTGCCATCGGAAGTAGGCTTTCCATACCGACAGCGGCATCTTTTGCAGCAGCTTGTTGAAGCCGCTGATGTAACTCGGCTGGCCGACCACTAAATTGTCCGTTTTGCCCTTCACGCCCGAGTCGACGAGATACGCCTGCCAATCATAGCCGGGAGCGAGGGCGGCAAGCTTTGCAAACTCCACCTTGTTGTAAGTCTTCACCGGATCGCGGTTCTCGACTTTGGTCCATTGCGCCTTTGCCAGTTCGGTCTCCAGCGCCACAATGTCCTTGCTGTCCTTCACCGCGACCTTATCGCCGGCGAGGCTCAGCATTTTCTCCACGTACAGGCCATACTGCTTGCGAGCCTGCTCCATCTTTTCATTGTGCTGCAAATAGTAGTCGCGATCCGGCATCCCCAGCCCGTCCTGGCCCAAATCGAATACATACTTGCTCGAGTCCTTGGCGTCCTGATGCACCCTTGGTGTGTACGGTGCGGTGACGCCGATCTTGTTGAAATGAGCGATCAATCCGGCGATCTGTGTTTTGTCCTTGAGCGCTTCTATCTTGGCGAACTCGGTGTCCAGCGGCCTCAAACCCAAGCCTTCGAGGACAGGCTCATCCATGAAGCTGGCATACAGGTCTGCGATCCTCTGCTCGTCCGCGTCCTTGGCGGCGGCCGGCTTTTGTAAACCGTCGACAATACTCCGCAACTGCGCCTCAGAGTCGTCGAACACCTTATCGAACGAACCGTAGCTGGCCTTGTCCGCCGGAATCTCGGTGCTCGCCAGCCACTTGCCATTGATGTGCTTGAAGAAGTCGTCCTGCGGGCGAACGCCGTCGTCAACATTTTGGACGTCGATGCCGGAAGTCAGTGCTGGGATCGCCGGCTCGGCAGCTTTCGGAACTTGCGGTGCCTTGGCGCAGCCTATGACAAAACAGCCGCAAACCGTGGCAAATAACAGTTTATTCATTGCATTTCTCTTTCTGTGTTTCCTGAACCACGCGTGGCGTGAGATTTCTTATCCTTCAAACCCCGGGGGTCTGTCGGCTGCCACGTTTAGCTCGCGTTCGAGAGCCAGGCCGACTCGCCCGATAGTACCCTCGTCGAAAAGACGCCCGATCAAGGTCACGCCGTGTGGTACGCGGCGCGGCGGATTGAACTTCGGCAGCGGTTTCGCAGCGTCTGGCGCCCAGTCGCTGCGCGCCTCGGAGACTTCAACGAAGCCCGCGCGCAGGGTCAAGGAAGGATGGCCTGTGGCGTTCGTAATGACCAGTATTTCATCCCGCAACGACGGCACCAGCAACAAATCCACTTGAGAAAAGACTCGCGCCATTTCCATCGCGACTTTGCGCCGCAATCGGTCGGTTTGGACCAGATCCACCGCGGAGAGGAATCGTGATTGTCGGAAGATATTGGGCCACGCATCGGGGACCTGCATCTTCAGTTGATTCAAGCCACCGCTGAGCGTCAGCTCTTCGAAGGCCGCAGCCGCCTCCGCGAAAAGAATCACATTCAGCGAATCATAGGGCCAGTCCGGAATCGAGACCTCCGTGGCTGTCGCGCCGAGTTTGCGAACCGTATCGAGAGCGGCACGGTCCACCTCCGTGGCTTCCTTCATCCACTGAGGAAAATAACCGACACGCAGGCCGGTGATCGGCGCTGCGGCGTCATAGTCCAGCGTACTCGGCACACAGGCTACGTCCTGATGGTCAGGTCCTGAGATGGCATGCAAAACCAGGAGAGTATCTTCGACGCTGCGCGCCATCGGGCCGAGCTTATCGAGCGACCAGCAAAGGGTCATCGCCCCGGTTCGCGGCACGCGGCCATAAGTGGGACGCAATCCCGTCACACCGCAGCGCATACTCGGGGCCACGATACTGCCGCCGGTCTCGCTTCCCACCGAAAAACCAACCAGACCCGCGGCCGTGGCGGCGCCCGGCCCGGCACTTGATCCGGAAGAGCCCTCCTCGAGGAGCCACGGATTCATGGTCTGGCCGCCGAACCAAATGTCATTGAGGGCGAGGGCTCCCAGGCTCAGCTTGGCAACCAGTACCGCACCCGCTTCGTGAAGTCGCCGAACCACGGTGGCATCCGCGCTGGGTATACGATCCTTGAATGGCTCCGCGCCATAAGTCGTCGCGATACCTGCCGTGTCGAGCAGGTCCTTGGCCCCCCACGGGATACCATGTAGCGGTCCCCGATATTTTCCGGCGGCAATCTCGGCATCTGCGCGCTTCGCCTGTTCAAGCGCCAGCTTGCGAGTCGGCGTGATGACGCATCTGAGCTTTGGGTCGAAGCGTTCCAACCTCATAAGGTAGATCTGCGTGAGCCTCTCCGAAGAGAGCTGCCGCGTCTCAATCCAGTGTGAAAGTTGTGTCACCGAGGCAAAGGCAATATCTGCATCGGCGGCAGGCAGAGGCCGCGGCTCGATCTTGGTGCGAACGAACCGGTCTGAGCTGTGGCGCGCCTTTTGTCCGTACTGATTGGGTTCCCATCGCGATGCCGGTGCGAGTGCCGCTTCCAACCGTATCTTCTTCGGCCCGGTACGCCGTTCGTAAAGGGGGGCCATGGCCTCGCGCCAAGTGCCGGCTGCGTCAAGAGCTTCCTGATGGCTCAATTCGATCTGCATCAATTTCTCGGCTTCCGCGAAAGTGGCGGCGGAGACTTCGGGTCCCGCGGGCGGCGAGGTGGCAAATGCGGAGGGCGCGCCGGGGGGCGCGCTGCTCTGCGCTGAGGCCACTTCGTACGCGCCAATGGTGGCGCCGACAACCCCCAGGGATGCGCTGGTCAAGAAACGTCTGCGTGAGTTTTTCAACGTATCTCCCGATTTTCTTTATTCTAAATTACCTTGGCATGAATCCGCTGCAGATTTGGCGTCAAGGCACAGGACCAATATTAGATCCCAAAATTGGATCCATGTGTTAGATCTGCGCTTGCTCCGCCGATACGTGCACGCGGAGTCATACCCCTGCAAACGGCCGCGAACTTAAGTCCGGCTCGACCCACGCCTTCCGTGCGGTCACGGAAAACAAGACTTTACCTGGTGACGATCCTGTTTGGCGCATTTGCTGAAGGGTTCGTGATGAATAAGCTCGTTGTGCCCGGTGATGCGGCAACGACAGCCCATAACGTCATGGCATCACAGGGGCTATGGAAGCTCGCCGTCGCCGACGACTTGATCATCCCGATCATCGCCGTGGCAGGTGTATGGATTTCCTATGTGTTGCGGAGTCCGGTCAGCAAAAGCCTGATTTTGCTCGATGTGTTTTTTACACTGGTGTCTCTCGCCGTGGAAGCCGTCAGCAAGCTGTTGTTGCTTTTAGTGCTGCCGTTCTTGAAGGTGTCGACATCGGCAAGTGGAATGAGCGAATGATCGCGGCGCATGAGAGCGAAGCAGCGGTCTCAACCTAAAAATGGATTTGCAGAAGTTGCGGAGTAGTTGCGAGAATCAAGAGATGACGCAACATGATGGATGGCCGCGGCTCGCAGTTGTTGGGGCGGGAGCTGTCGGTGGATATTTCGGCGGCCTATTGGCACGTGCCGGCGCATCCGTCGTCATGATTGGACGAGAGTCGTTTGTTGAGGCGGTCAAGACCAAGGGTATCTTTCTCGACACACTAAACTTCAAGGAGTTTGTGCGTGTCGAAGCCTCGACAGAACTCAGCGCAGCACGTGGCGCAGATCTTGTATTTTTTTGCGTGAAAACGACCGATAGCGTCGAAACGGCACGCGGGCTTGCACCGTTCCTGGCACCTGAATCCATTGTCCTCAGCCTTCAGAATGGTGTTGACAACGTGGAGCAGATCCAAGCAGCCGCAAAAATCGCAGCGGCCCAAGCAGTTGTTTATGTTGCCGCATCGGTACCGAAAGTCGGCCACGTAAAGCATGTCGGCCGTGGTGATCTCGTTATCGGACCACAAAGCGAAATGACGAAAATGATTGCGGCGCTGCTTGCACGCGCCGAGATACCTTGTCGAATTAGCAATAATATCGAAGGTGAATTGTGGACCAAGCTTATTTGGAACTGTGCCCTGAATGCCATTTCGGCGCTTGGTCGAGCGAAATACCGCCGGATTGCCGAAAATGCCGATGCGCGTAGTCTGATGGAGACCGTGATCCAGGAAGTGCTGGCAGTGGCGCGGGCGGCGCATGTAGTACTTCCTGGGCTGGAGAATGTAGAGAGCGCGATGGCGGGCGCAATGCAGATAGCCACGCAAATGGCGGAGGCGATTTCCTCGACAGCACAAGACTTGAACCGCGGCAAGCTCACGGAGATTGATTCGTTAAACGGTTTCATCGCGCGGCGAGGATCGGAACTTGGTGTACCGACGCCCGTGAATCACGCGCTGTTCACACTCGTGAAACTAGCAGAGGCGCGTACCTGACTGCGTGAGACTGGCGTTTGAGGAATCGCCAAAATCTCGTTTTGTCATTTTCAACCGATCGTCTTAAATCGCAAATGAGCGGCGTCCATCCAAACCTATAGTGTCAGCACCAGCCTGATCCCCGCCTCCACATCACGCAGTGCTTCATCAGGCAGGCGGCCGACCTTCTCGGTCAGCCTCTGCTTATCCAGCGTAATCAGCTGTGACACGTTAACCACCGATTCCTGTTGTAGGCCGGTGGCGCGGCGGGTCAAGCGAACGTTGCCGGGGGCGCCGGCTAGTCGCATGTTCGACGTTATCGCAGCGCAGATTGAAGTGCGAATCGCACTTTCGTTGAATTCATTCGACTGCACGATCAATACAGGTCTACGGTACCCCGGCGCCGAGCCTTGCGGCTCGCCGAGGGATGCCCACCAAATCTCGCCCCGCCGCATCACCACTTTTCTCTTGGCAGCGACCGAACCTGTGCCTCTGCAAGGAGTGGATCGATGGCGGAGTCTTCCGCATCGTGTCCATACACGGCATCGAGTTTTTCACGAACACCCGCAAATCTCTCACTGTTGACATATGCGGTCACCGCATTCGCATAGAGCTCGCTACGCGACCAGCCACGCATTTTGGCAAGTCGTTCAGCCTCTTCGAAAATAGAATCGGGAATGGAGATCGCGGTCTTCATGAAGCAAAGTATAACTGCGGTTATACCAGGCCGGCAAGCTCCAAATTGCGATGCTAACAGCGTAAGATTGAAAGGGTGCTTTCCCCGCCTACGTGCAAGACCCCGCGGGTCAGTCGCAAACGGTTGGGGTCAGCGTTGGAACCGAGCGTGCGGCTGCCCGTCGCTTCGCTCTGACGACAACTGCCAGCCAGCGCTATGATGGACCCCAGGTGCGCAGCATCGTCGAAGCGACGCGCGCGCTGGCGGTGCACAGTTCCAGTCTCCTGTTCGATGCGCTATTTGCTCAGGCCATCGATGGTGCACGCCTGGATAGCGTGAGCTCGATCCGTGACGTGGCCTACAACGCAGGCCAGCCCATCCGGATACCGGTTCGGGCGGCAGCTGGCCTGTGAGCAGTGATCGCACGGCTTGGGCACTCGGAGCAGAAACCGTGCTGAACACGAATCGAACCCACACGAAATATTTTAAATTCTTATCCAAATCTGATGGTTGGGAACCTTCGGCCGCCACACGTGTGACTGGCGTGTGAGAGGGAGCGACCCACGCGATCGATGAGTTTCAACGCGGCAGTGGGGTCGAGTTCGGCTTAGCGTATTTCATTCGCGATCATCGCCCACATCGCAGCGATTGTCGTATAGGCAACGCTTCCCGTGGTGGCGTAATCCCCGCAGCGCCGCCGGAAATCCCCCTACGCGCATATAGATGTCCAATGCAGCGCTCAATTCCGCCTGTTGCAGGTTGAGGCGGCGCGCGGACGCCATGCCGGAAACCGCAGCGGCCCTCGAAAACTCGCTCTGGCTCGCAAGCCGCCCAGGGATTATCAACGAAAATCCCAGCACCTCAGTTCGTAGGCTCGTTCAACCTCTAAAGGCAGTCAGCGCGGCGGCAGTATCAGTCATGTAATCCGAGTGTGAAGCCAACGCCAACTCAGCTCGTGGCAAGCCAACGTCAGCCAACTCGCAGATCCCACAACAACGGCTGCCATTCCGCAAAAAAACCAACCGCACAAGTTGGCCCACGTCGTCGTACATTGGCTGTCATAGCAAAATGATTGGAGCGGGCGATGGGAATCGAACCCACGGCTCAAGCTTGGGAAGCTTGGGTATTACCATTATACGACGCCCGCTCTGCCGTAAGGATTCTAGACGCCTTACCGCAGCTCTAGCAAATCAGCCTCCCGGAAAGAAAGAAGGGCGCCCTATGGCGCCCTTCGCAACTTACAAACGAACGAACTAGCGTCTAGAAGAACTTATAGTCTACTTCCAGCTGCAGGGTACGTCCTAGAATTCCCGAGAAGTACGTCGTGGTTCCGTTCACAAAGTTGCCGCCCGTGCCGGCAATGGCTGGGAACGGCGGTAGTTTGTTGAACACGTTGTCGACAATCAAGCGACCTTGGAACTGGGGGGTGAATTTCATGCCAACCGTCGAATTGATGAGCCACCATGAACCCACACGCAGGATGTCCTGCGACGTCGCCGTATTCTGGTTGTTGAAATTCGCCGGTCCGATGAAGATGCCCTGCCAATCCCACGAGAACCCGCTGTTCGCGTACAGCAAATCGATCGAACCCTTGCTCTTGCTGTAACCGAGCTGACCCGCAGTGTCGTTCGGAGCTGCGGTCGCAACCTGCGATTTTAGCCGCGAGGTGTCAAGGTAATGCGCACTGGTCTGCAGGCTTCCCAATGACCACGGCAGGTCGAAGGTGTAGTCCAGCGCCGCCTGGATACCCGTGAACTCCAGCAAGCCCGCATTGACGAAGCCGGTATGGAAATTCGAGACCTGGCCGGCGGGGTTACGCGTAAACGTATTGCAGGACGGATTGTTCGGATAGTTCGCCGAGTCAAAGCAGGCGTCGAGATTATTCGTCAGCGTCAAAGACTGAATGGCCTCCTTCAGAGCGATATCGATGTAGTCCACGGAGACGTTGAATTTCGGCAGAAAGCGCGGGCGCAGCACCACACCAAATGTCTTGGAAAATGCGATTTCGCTTTGCAGGCCGCTGTTACCCGACTGCGTGCCGGTGGCAGTCGCATTCACGACCTGTGATTGAAAGGTGTTTGGGTTGTAACCACCGGGAATGCCCGCGAGCGCTGCCTGACAGTTCTTTAGGCGTGTCGCAGGCACCGAGCCCTGGCCCACGAAGTTTTGGTCGCAGGGATCATTGGCGAAGGATCCGACCGTTGCCGGCGGGAGGAACAGCTCCGTGATCGATGGCGCCCGAATGGACTTGGTCTTGTTGGCGCGGAACCCCACATCCTCAATCGGTGACCAGCGCACGGCATAGGTGTACGTGGTGGCGTTGCCGGCAATCGAGTTATCGACACGCCGCGCGGCGCCTTCGAACTCGAGACGATTCAATCCCGGGATATCCTGTGCCGGGGAGAAGATCGGCAGCAAGGTCTCGAAATACGCTTCGTTGGTGATGTAGGAACCCTCAATCGGTAAGAACTGATTTTGGCCTAAATCAATGGTATAGAAACTGTCGGGTGAGAAGGCCGCCGACTCGCGGCGATTCTCGAATCCGGCCGAAAACTTCCATTCGCCGGCCGGGACCTTCAAGATATCCCCGCCGATGAAGGCATTGGTGTCTCTTTGCGTATTGAATGAATCGACCGTCGCCAGATGCGTGATGTACTGCAACGCGGCCTGACTCGGCGACCCCTTGCCGAAAATGTTCAGCGGTGCGCACGTGCTCGATGCCGTCGATGTCGGGCCGTTCACTGGCGTGCCCCCGCAGACGATCTGGCCCGCTGCATTCGTGGTGGCATTCAGTGCATTGGCCAAGTTCTGGAACACAAATAAAGGCGTGTCTTGCTTGTTATCCGCCGTGCCGTAGCTTACGGACACTTCCCAGTTGAAATTTCTTTCCCCCCATGAGAAGTCGCCATTCAATCCCGCCACACCGCGAACCACTGTTTGAGTGTCCGTTGCCGCACCGTTGTCCAGGTCCACATTTGCTCGATTCACATAGAACTGGCTGGTGTTCCACGCGGGGTAAGCCACCGGCTGCCCCGGCCCGACGTATCCCGGAAACAGCGGCTGGCCGACGCTGACGCCGGGATATATGGGGGCACCGAATGGCAATGCCGCGGCATAATTGTTCAGCGCTGTCTGAATGGTCGTGCGATCGGCGGGACTCAAGAACGGGTTATTGATGTTGATGACGAACGAACCTTGGGGCGTACCGGCGATGCCATACGGGGACGTGTTGCTGAATAAAGAGGTGTTGTAGGACTGAGACACCAAGTTTCTCGCGTGCGTCTCGGAGAAATAGCCTTCGCCGAACGCGTTGAGACGATCGTTGATCTGAAAGTGCATCAAGGTGTCGATATTGGTGCGCTCGGTCGGTGCCAGCAGGTTGCTGACCTGCGAGAGCCGTTCACCATCGCCGCCTTCGGCAAAGATGGGATTGCCGGTGATCTTGCCGGTGTTGTAATTCTGCAGCGCGCCGCCCGGACCGAAAGCCTGGGTTTGGCCGGCGGCATTGGTCACGCCGATCAAGGCACCGGTGAGACCGGCGCCGGGCGCCACAAAGAGATCGTCCACCGTCGGAACGCCGCCAAAACTCACGGGCGGCACTGTGTTGTTGGGCGTCAACACGCTGGTGCAGCATTGGCCTTTCGGCGGCTTGTTGAGGGGCGCCAAGAAGCCTAAGTCCGACGCAAAAACCGGCCGAGCGGTACCCAGCAGGCCGTCGGTCTTCGTGAACTCCGCGACCGCGGTGATATTGGCCCTGCCGTCGAATAGGTTCTGGCCGCCTAAGACGCGCGTGCGATAGTTCCACGCATCTCCCTGGCCTGAAGCGCCCACTTGAGCATCGACATCGAGACCCTGGTAGTCCTTCTTCAAAATGATGTTGACCACGCCGGCGATCGCATCCGCGCCGTAAATCGGTGCGCCACCCACCGAGACCACTTCGACATGGTCGATCAGTTTCGTGGGAATGACATTCAGGTCAACCTGCGTGCCGTTACCGCCATTATTGGTGTTGGCGTTTGAATTGGACAAGCTTGCCGTGCTCTCGGAGACGAAACGGCGGCCGTTGACCAAGGTCAGGGTGCGCTGCGAACCCAAACCGTACAGATCGACGAAGCTTTGGGCGACACCGAAGCCGACCTGTTGATTCGCGGCGCTCGAGGGCGCCACGCCGAATGCCGGCAGTTCATTGAGTGCTTGGCCAACATCTAGATAACCGCGCTGATCGAAGGCTTTCGAGTCAATTGCGGTCGTCGGTTCGACGTTGTCGAATTCCGGGCGCGCGATGCGCGAACCGGTCACCACCACTTCTTGGAGGCTGGTGTCTTCCGCGGCGGCCGCTTTCGGGGTCACCTGGGCGTGCGCGCTCATCCCCAGAGCTACTAGACAAGGCAGCGCGATCCCTCGGCGCCACGCACGGTATCCACGTGATCGGGTAGTCATCATTGGTTTTGGTCCCTTGCAACGTTATATTTGGCAAATATCGCGCTAAAAGATATATCTTTGAGGCGGTGCGAATAAGTAACAAATCCAGCAAGCCCTGTAAAGGATTCCCAAGAAAATAATTGTCATCGTTGTTCGCGCCTAGAATGGCACGGCTTCGCAGCAAACCCCAATTAGTCACTCACGAGGCAAGAATTCATGGATCGTCGAGGCTTTATTACAACAGCAGGTGCCCTGTCGCTCGCCGCCGCCGTGGGCGATCTTAGGGCCGCCGGTCGCGATTTTGACCCTACGGAGCAGACCATCGGGTCCTTGCAGCGCGCACTGGCCGCCGGGACGGTGACCTCGGAAGCACTGACGGCGGCGTACCTGCACCGCATCGCCCGCTTCGATCAGCACGGCCAGGAATATCGCTCGGTTTTGGCCCTCAACCCGAATGCCCTCAGTGCCGCGCGGGCCCTTGATTCGGAAAGGAAATCAGGAAAGTTTCGAGGTCCCCTGCACGGCATTCCGATCCTCCTCAAAGACAACATTGAAACCCGCGATCCGGTCGCCACCACGGCCGGATCGTACGCGCTTGCTCGGTCCTTGCGCCCCGCCGATGCGCCTCTGGCTGCCCGGCTGCGCGCGGCCGGTGCGATTTTCTTGGGCAAGGCGAACTTGAGCGAGTGGGCAAATTTTCGCTCTACGCGCTCATGCAGTGGTTGGAGCGGTGTGGGCGGCCAGGTTCGCAATGCCTACGACCCCGCCCGCAACCCCTCCGGCTCGAGCGCAGGGTCCGGCGTTGCGGCTGCCGCCAGCTTCTGCGCCGCGGCCATCGGCACGGAGACCAATGGTTCCATCCTTTCGCCCGCCTCTATCAACGGACTGGTGGGCCTCAAGCCCACGATTGGCGTCGTCAGCGGCAAGGGCGTGGTTCCGATCTCCCCACGGCAAGACACGGCCGGCCCGATGTGCCGCACCGTGGGTGATGCAGCCATTCTCGCCTCGGTGATCGCCGAGCGACCGCTGGGCTACGGCGCACACGGCACCGACATCGAAGCGTTTCGCTTGCGAGGCGTGCGCATCGGCGTCATGCCCGTACCGCAGGGGGCACATCCGGACACCACTGCGCTTTTCGCCAATGCACGCGCGGTGCTCGAGCACGAAGGGGCGGTGACCGTGGATCTTAAGCCCCCGAAGGCGCTTGATGAGAGCGGTGAATTTCAACTCGACGGGTTGCTCTATGAGTTCAAGGACGCCATCAACGCCTATCTTGCGACCCTCGACCCCTCTCAGGTCGATTGCAAGACTCTCACCGACTTGATCGCCTTCAATCGGGCGCATGCGGATCAAGAACTGATCGTTTTCGGCCAGGAGATCTTTGAAATGGCCGATGCAAAAGGACCGTTGAGCGATGCCGCCTATCAAACCGCGCTTGCCGGCTTGAAGCGCACTGCGGATGTCGAGGGTCTCGCGGCGCTGCTCGGTCAGCAAGGAGTGGAACTGTTAATGGGCCCGAGCAACGGACCGGCGGATCTGATCGACCCTGTCTGGGGTGATCGGCGCGGTAGTGGATCCTCGCAAATCGCCAGTGCGGCCGCGATTGCCGGCTACCCCAGCCTCACGGTGCCCGCTGGACTCATCAACGGGCTGCCGGTGGGCATTACCCTGGTCACGGGCCGCAACCAGGACGGATTGCTGCTGCAAGTCGCGAGAGCTTATGAACGCGCGGCCAATGCACGCGTAGCGCCGCATCTCCTGAGCTAACCCCCGAAAGTGGCGTCCCGCGTGCACGGGCACCGGGACTTCAGCGGCGCAAGTAAGCGTCGGTGCCGTCCAGCCAGTCCTGCCGCGGCGGATTGAACACATCGACATCGAGCGTATCTTCGAGCGCCACCGCACGATGCTCGAGATTCGAAGGGATGACCAGCACCTCTCCGGCGCGCACGGTCTGTTCGCGGTCGCCTTGGGGGCCCAGCCAGAAGTGCAGCGCCCCCTCGAGGATATAAGTGATCTGTTCGTTCTCATGCGAGTGCTGCGGCACCTCATCGCCTTTTTTCAGACGCACATGAGCAATCATCATGCGATCACCGGTAATGAGCGCGCGTGTGATGCCGCCCTTCATCGGCTCGGCCGGCAGATCTGCCCATCGATAGTGCTTGGCGCTCGTTTGCGTGTCTTTCATTTTTCAATTTCCCGGTTGCGAACCAAAAACAGCGCGACCTTAACCCACCCCATCGCCGCCTCGCCTCAAAACTATCGCACCGCAGAGCACTGTGCAATTATTACCAGGAATTGTCGAAGATCGAACAAGACATGCCGCTCAAAAATGTTTTGCCGGGGGCCGCCGCTCTCATCGCTGCCTGCATCGCCTGCGCCGCATGGCCTGCAAGCGACTCATCAGCCGAGCGCAGCGGATACTACCGCTATCCATCGGTGCACGGCGACACCGTGGTGTTCACGTCGGAAGGCGATCTTTGGTCTGTCGGCATTCGCGGCGGTATCGCGCGGCGCCTGACCTCCAACTCCGGTGTGGAATCCATGGCGCGCATCTCACCGGATGGGCAGATGGTCGCGTTCGTCGGACAGTACGAAGGGCCAAGCGACGTGTATACGGTGCCGCTCGCCGGCGGGATTCCGGAAAGACGCACTTGGAACGGCGATTCGATTCCTGCCGACTGGGCACCGGACGGCCGGCTACTGGTGAGCACCAACCGCTACTCGACGCTGCCGGACCCGAAACTGGTGCTCCTCGACGCCCATGGCGGCCACGAAATCATCCCCTTGGCGGAAGGGTCGCAAGCCGCCTATTCCTCCGACGGCCGTACGCTTTTCTTTACCCGCTGGAGAAAGCAGCCCAGCTTCACCAAGCGCTATCAAGGCGGATACAACGAAACCATCTGGCGCTTCGACGGCGCCGGCGAGGCGGTACCGTTGACGGCCGATTGGGCCGGCACCTCGCGCAATCCGATGTATTGGAACGGACGTATTTATTTTCTGTCGGACCGCGACGGCGTCATGAATGTCTACTCGATGGATGCTCAAGGCCGCGACCTCAAGCAGGAGAGCCAGCAGCATGGTTTTGACATTGCCGGCGCGTCGCTCTCCGAAGGGCGCGTGGTGTATGCCTGCGGCGCGGACCTCTGGTCTCTCGATCTGAAAACCGGCCGCGAGGAAATGATCCCCATTTCCACGCTGTCGGATTTCGAGCAGCTGCGCGAGCACTGGGTAAAGACGCCGCTCAATTACTTGACCAGCGTGCATACTTCTCCGGACGGCTCTCGCGTCGTATTCACCGCGCGCGGTGAGGTCTTTACGTTGCCCGCGAAGAACGGACGCATCATCAAGGTCGCCGGCAATCCGGGCGTTCGCTATCGCGAAGCGCGATTTTTGTCGGACGGCAAAAATGTCATCGCGGTTTCAACCGAGAGCGGCGAAACCGAATTCTGGAAATACCCGGCAAACGGTGCAGGCACCGCGCAGCAATGGACGCGCAACTCCAAGGTACTGCGCTGGGACGGCGTTCCCTCGCCCGATGGGCGATGGCTGGCGCATCGGGACAAGGATCAGCAACTGTGGATTTATGACATTGCCACGAAACAAGATAAGAGAATTGCTCAATCTAAATACGGCGGCTTCGACAACCTGACGTGGTCCCCCGACAGCCGCTGGCTGAGCTTCGTTCAACCCGCGGCAAACCAATTCCTTCAGATCAACATTTTCAACGTGGATTCCGGCGCCATTCAACCCATCACCTCCGATCGGTACAACAGCGTGAGTCCCGCATGGAGCACCGACGGAAAATGGCTGTACTTTCTGTCCGATCGATCGCTCAAGACCACGGTTGAATCGCCCTGGGGCGCGCGCCAGCCCGAACCGCATTTTGATCGCCCCGTGAAGATCTACGAGCTTGCCTTGAGCCAGGGCCTGCGTTCGCCTTTTCTGCGTCCCGATGAGCTGCATCCGGACGCACCTGCCAAGGAAGATGACAAGTCTGCGGAGTCAAGAGCTGCCGCTTCAAAAGCGCCGGCGGGGGAAAATGAACCCACTGTCGTCTCCGCTACGAGACTGCCGAAAGACGTGAAAATCGACTTCAGCGATCTGCCGCAGCGATTGAGCGAAGTTCCGGTGCCGCCGGGCAACTACGACAATCTGCAAATCACCGACAAGCGTCTGTGCTGGATTGACGGTTCCGACGATGCGCCGCGCAAGCTGGCGTTGAAATGTGTGGATATTGCCAACAAAGGCGATGAGCTGGAAACGATCGCCGGCGACATCAAGAATTATGAAATTTCGCTCGATCGGAAGAAACTGCTGGTATCGAAGGATCGCATCTTCTACATCCTCGACTCCGATGTGAAAGCAGCGGCATTCGCGGATCCAAAAGTGCTGGCGAAGTTGACGATCAACTTATCGGGTTGGACTTTCTTCACGAATCCGCGCGCGGAATTTCGCGGCATTTTCGCCGATGCGTGGCGGCTGGAGAGAGATTATTTCTACGACCGCAATATGCAGGGCGTCGACTGGAATGCCATGCGCGCCCGGTATCTGCCGCTGGTGGATCGGGTGTCCGACCGCGAAGAGCTGAATGATGTGATCGCGCAAATGGTCAGCGAGTTGTCCGCGCTGCACATTTTCGTTCGCGGCGGCGATGTTCGGAAGCCCTCCGATCAAGTCGACCTGGCGGCCTTGGGTGCTCAGCTCAAACGCGATGAAAGGGCCGGCGGCTTCGTGGTGGAGCACGTATTCTTGCACGATCCGGATCTGCCCAACAATGCGCCCCCGTTGGATCGCCCGGAGTCGCGCATCAAGGACGGCGAAGTCATCGTCAGCATCGATGGAGAAAGTGCCCTTGGCGTATCCGATGAGCGCGCGCTGCTGCGAGGCAAGGCGGGCGCCCAAGTCCTGCTGCGTGTCAGATCCTCCGCAGGCGAGACCCGCGACGTGCTGGTCACGCCCATCAAAGCTGCGGGACGAGGCGAATCTACGTTACGCGGAATGGGAATACACGCGGCGCCTGAAAGTGGATTCGGAGTCCGGCGGCCAGATCGGCTACGTTCATTTGAGGGCCATGGGCCCCGATGATATCGATCAGTGGGCGCGCGACTACTATCCCATCTACAAACGCCGGGGCCTGATCATCGACGTTCGCCACAACCACGGCGGGAATATCGACTCGTGGCTGCTGGAAAAGCTCTTGCGGCAAGCCTGGTTCTACTGGCAGCCGCGGGTGGGCGATGCTGAGTGGAACATGCAGTACGCTTTTCGCGGTCACATGGTCGTTCTGTGCGATCAGGAAACCGCATCCGATGGCGAGGCGTTCGCAGAAGGTTTTCACCGCTT
Organism: Gammaproteobacteria bacterium; assembly: GCA_041690895.1. Taxonomy (GTDB): domain Bacteria; phylum Pseudomonadota; class Gammaproteobacteria; order Steroidobacterales; family Steroidobacteraceae; genus Bog-1198. Next base: position 14,203 of record JBEPVT010000037.1, on the reverse strand, counting down.
CAAGTTGGGCAAGACCCTCGGCGTGCGCACCTGGGGAGGCGAGATCTGGCTGAACGGCAGCAACTTCGAAGCCGACGGCGGAATCGCCACGGCGGCGGAACTCGGCGTTTACGGACCCGAAGGCAAGTGGCTGATCGAGGGACATGGCGTTGACCCGGACATCGTCATCGACAATCTTCCCCATGCCACCTTCGCAGGATCCGACGCGCAGCTCAAAGCCGCACTCGACCTGCTGAAAGAGCAGATTCGCAGCGATCCGCGTCCCATTCCCGGGCCGCCGCCGTACCCGAACAAGGCGTTTCCGTACAAGCCATGAGCCGCGCTCGGCAGCCGTTCAGCCGACGGCTTCGATTTCCACGAGTAAATCCTCGCGGCAGACGTCGGCTTGCAGATACACGATGTCCGCAGCGCGGCGCAGCAGCCGCGACAATGTGGCCTGGATGGCCGCCAGATCCGCCGGCTTGCGCACGTACACCTTGAGCCTCAGACCCTCGAGAGAATAGCGCTCCGCACCGACGATGCGATTTGCCTCCTCCAACAGGGCACTGATGTTGACCATGGTTTCGCGCGTCTGCGCGACGACATCGCCAGGATGAATGGTGTCGTGGCCGACGATACTGGCGGTACCGGAGACGAATAATGTACCGCCGGCGGCCTCACCCCATACGCAGGCGCGCGAGAAAATCGGACTATGCCTGCCGAATTTTGGAGGGTAATGATAAGCACTGGTTTGGCGCGGATTTTCGATCATTCTGGGGGCCCCGCGTGCCGCCAGAAAATAAATGGAAATCGGGCTGCCGGCGGGCGAGCCCAACGCGCTGGCGGCGGGCACCGTCCCCATAGTCGCCCGCCCCGAATTGCGGAACGCCATCTGGCGCGCCGAATTGAAATGCCGATAACGCTCATCGTCGCCGGATTTCGCGTTGATTTCCGGCAGATAGTTCCAAATGCGAATCAAGTGCCGATGATCGGTTTCGCTGAGGACATTGAAAATTTCTTGATAGGCGGCCGCAGTGGCGCGCACCAGCGCTTCCGCTTCGCCGCGCGCCTCGATGGCCCGCTCCGTGATGGTCAGAGCGCCAAATAGAAGATCTTCCGAACAGCGATAGCGCACGCGGGTCCGCGCAGATTCGCCGCTGGACAAGTGAACTTCGGGTCCCGTGACTCGCCACACTTCGCACAGGTCGCGCGCGCTCAATGATGGGGTCATGCTCGCAGTCACCGGGACGAGAGTTCGATCGAGGGTCGGCGGCTTTTCAAACCCCACTACACCCAGGACGCTCTGCCACCATGACGCGGGCTGCGAGGCGAGGCTATGGGAAGGCACAACCTCGAGTTGGAGAGTTCCCGTGCCCGTCGCCGTGAAAGATGCCGCGGAGGACGCCGTGCTGTTCATGGACAGGCAGTCTATCCTGCCTCGCAAGTTGAAGGGTAGCCGCCAGGCCTTGGCTTAGAAGACGATGTAAGGACCCGTTCCGGCCGATGTCTTGTCGCCTGCCACCGCAACCGCGACGCGCCTGCCGTAGAAGAAAGCCAAACCATAGTCAAAGCTGCCTGAGTTCCCGGCCGGAAGCGTGCCGGCCAGCTCGGGAAAAACGTTAAATGTGGGGTTCGCCGTCAACATCGATTCGGCATTGCCCACCTCGAAGACCAGATTGTTCACCATGACCCCGTTGGCGCCCTGGATACTGAGCCCCAGACTGAGGGTATTCGCGGGGCAGTAGAAAGTCGTCAACCCCGTGGTGGTGCACGTTGCGATATTGCTGTCAGCGAAATAAATGCCGTTCGAGCCGCTATCGATGAAGCTGCTGGCGAGGGTCTGACCGTTGAAGGTGATCACCAATCGTCCCGTGTCATCGACGGTCAACACGGTTTGCGTCCCGGATTGATTGTCGGACTGGGTGTCGATGCCGAAGATAAGCGAGCCAGAAAGCGTGGCCTGCCCTGCGGCTGCGGCTGCCGGCAAGTCGAGGATGATGCCATTGTTATCCGCGGCGAAGCGCGTCACTGGGTTCGGCACCTGCATGGTGAGCGGCACCGTGGTCTCCGTGCAGGTGGTGGCACAGGCGTAGTACAGGTTGTGAGCGACCGTATCGCAATCGCCGCAATCCGACTCGAACGGACCTATTCCCAAAATGCCATTGGCACCGAAGCTCGCGACCGTATCTTCTTGGGTACCGCCTGTGCCCGAACACTGAGAAGGCACGGTTTTGAAGCGTGAATCCCCGATGACCTGAACCGGCAGAGACTTCGCGGTTTCGCCGGCAATGGTTAGGTCGGCCAAGGCGACAGGTCCCCAACTGTAGCCATCGACGAATTGCGTGCACGCCACCAGCGAACCGCCGCTCGACAGAGTCTCCACCGGCAGCGTAAGCGTCAGCACCGGCGCCAAGAGGCGCAGTCCATACGAACCCGTGTCTACTTGAATGTGATCGATGGTTTGACAGCTCGTCGTACTGCCGGGCAGGCATATCGTGACCGACGTAAACAAAGTATTGACACTGTTGCTCGAGGGCCCCTGATCGACGATCACCATGGCCGTATTGGCTGTGGCGGTGGGTGGTACAGGAGTTACTGTATTGCCACCGCCTCCACCACCGCCACCTCCGCAGGAAATGGCCGACAAGCACAGGGCCACGCTCAGGCCCATCCGCAGCGCGCGCATCAAAGCCATTAGTGCAAGTCTCCGAGATTAACGCCGCTGGGGATTGCACTGGCCAAGTAGGCTCGGCCGGACAAGGCGCGCATATGACCGCTGCCCTGCAGGACGAGATCGCCTTGCTGAATGTTCACGTGACGGCGATCCGCGTACTTCGATTTGGGCGCGGATACATAGGCATCGAAATACTTGCCCAAGGCTTGCCGCAGATCCGGCTTGGTGGGCCCGTTCCAGGCCACGGCAAACACATTGCCGTTCGGTGCGACAAACTCGCGCAGCAAGGTACCGCCGGGCAATTGGATTTCATGAATGCGATAGCTCGCACGATCCTCCGAGGATTTGATCGATGCGCGAAGCTGTGCAACATCGGTCTGTACCGTGATCTCCGGTTCACCCAAGGTCGCGGTGGCAATACGCGGATAGATGATCGCGATGAGTAGCGCGCCGAGCGCTGCCCTTCTGAGACTATCCGATTGAAATGCTGGCATGACTATCCTTGCTGTCATTGGAGGGGTGCTGCGTAATTTGGTTCACCAGAGCTGCATTTGTCGGGCATCAGCGACATCACTCCTTCACCGCAGGCTTGGCGCAGGCTTTCGAGTCGATATTGTCCCGCAATTGATCCATGGATTTTGCGCCGATGATCACAGTTGTGACAAAAGGCTTAGCTTGCAGCCATGCCAAAGCGATCTGCGATCGCCTCCCAAATTCCGCCGTTGCCGCCGTAGGTCATGGTGCCAAGGCAAAGCTCCGAAACGTACAGCCCGGTTTGCTCCGATAAGCGATCGCGCATGTGTCACTCCGATAAATTAATTTGGCGAGTACTCGTTGCAGCGGAAGCTTACAATAAATGGAACTACACATTTCTTCACGCGGTTTTGGTAAATCCGGCGCATGAACTCGCAGCGCGGTCGTAGCAGTTGTAAAATTTTCCGGAGAGAGCACTCGTGAGAATACTGACCATCGTCGCGTTGAGCGCCGCAGCTCTCGCCCTGTCGGGCTGCCCGATCACCGGCGCTAAATATACCGTGGGCGGCACCGTGACCGGTTTGAGCGGCTCCGGTCTCGCGCTGCAGCTCAACGGCGGCGATTCCTTGAGCTTCAGCGGCAACGGCACCTTCGTCTTCGGCACGCGGCTCGCGAACAGCGCCACCTATTCGGTTACGGTCAGCACGCCGCCCTCCAATCCGTCGCAGACTTGCACGGTGCACAACGGCTCGGGCGCTATCGGCAAAGCCAGCATCACCAACGTCACCGTCGCCTGCACGCAAACCGGACGCTTTGCCTACGTGGCAAATCGGTTGTCGAACTCGATCTCGGCATTTGCCATCGATCCGTCCGGCGCGCTCGTACCCTTGAGCGGTTCACCATTTGCCTCGAACGGCACGACGCCCAGCGCACTCGCGGTCGATCCCGACGGCCAATTCCTGTACGTCGCGAACCACGACTCCAACTCCGTGGCGGCGTATTCGATCGATGCCACGACCGGCGCGTTGACCGCAGTCGGATCTCCCGTTGCGGCAGGAACCGGTCCGGGCGCAATGACCGTCGATCCCACGGATCACTTTCTCTATGTCGCCAATCTAACCTCCAATAACGTGTCGGCCTTCGGGATCAATGCGGGCACCTTGACTCCGATCCTCGACTCTCCGTTCAATGTCGGAGCGCAGCCGGCGTCGCTAGCCATCGATCCCAACGGCAACTTTCTATACGTCACGAATTTTAACAGCAACAGTATTTCCGTATTTCTCATCGATCCGGCAAGCGGCATGCTGAGCAACATCCCCGGATCGCCGTTCGGCGCGGGCGCCGGCCCCGTATCAATCGCCATTGACCCCACCGATGCGTTCGCATTTGTTGCCAACAATTCGGACCAGAGCATTGCCTCGTATATGCTCAGCGCGACCAGCGGCGCTTTGACGCCGATCTCCGGCGCGCCCATTGCGGCGGGAACCACTCCGGAATCATTGGCCGTCGATCCGACCGGGCGTTACGTTTTTGCGGCCAATGCCGAGGCTACAAATCAAGTCGCAACCTTTAACATCACGCCGGCGAACGGCGCGCTGACTTTGTCGTCGGGGGCCAGCTCCGGCTCTCTGCCGATCGCCGTGGCCATCGATCCTTCGGGACAGTTCCTGTATGCAGTAAATTTCAATTCCAACAATGTTTCCGCGTACACGTTAAGTGCCACCGGTGCGCTCGTGCCGGTCGCCGGCTCGCCCTTTGCGGCCGGTGTTCAGCCGCACGCCATCGCGATCGACTAGTCGTCGAGCGCTTTATGCTCACAGCGATGCGCTATGCGGCGAACTACGGCTACGTGCCCATGACCCTCGCGGACGATGACGACCCTCTCAATGCGGAGATTCTGGACGGTATCAAACCTCATCAGGCGGCACATCTCGCGCGGAACTCGCGAGTGGAGTGCCGTGCGGCGCCGTGCCGCTCTCTCAGAGCAATTCGTCTGGCGCAAAGGCCGAGAGAAGCTTCAGCCAAACGCGCTCGGTTCGACTGGTGCCAGGCTCCGTATGCCAGATTTGCTGAGCACTGCCCTCGCCGCTCACCCATTCGACTCGGCCGTTCTGATCCAATTGCAGCTTGTAGCTGCCGTCGGCGCTGATATCATCCAGCAGACTGGTGATTTCGCGCGCAATCTCGGCACTGCGGATCACCAGCCCCAACTCGCTGTTGAATTTCGCCGAACGTTCATCCATGTTCAAAGACCCGATGAAGACGATCCTTTGATCGATCATCAGTGCTTTGGCATGCAGACTGGCATTGGAGCTGCGGAAGGGATGAAAGCGGACGTGCTTTTGCCCGAGTTTCGGCCGCATCTCCCGCAAATCAACGCCGAGCTTGAGCAGCGGCACGCGGTAACGCGCATAGCCGATGTCCACCAGCGGAGAATCCGTGGTCGCCAAGGAATTGGTTAGAATTCGCACTCGCACGCCGCGTTCCACTAGCTTGGCAATCAACGCAACGCCTTGTTTGCCCGGCACGAAATACGGCGAAATGATGCTGAGTTCTTGCTTCGCGGTGCTCATCAGCGCAGAGATGTCGTTGGCAATGGTGACTTCCTCTTCCGCCGAGGTCTCGCTGGCGATTTTGGCGGGCCGGTCCGCGAGCACCGAGGCCGGCGCCCAAATCAGATCCAACTTGTGTGTGTCGATCTCGTGCTCCAGCCATCTGTCGCTAGGGGAGGAAGCCGCTTCCACCGGCGGTGCGGAGCTGGCCTCGCTAGCCACCGACGATGCGACGGAGGCGATCGGAAAGGCGTACTTGCTGTTCCAGAACTGATCGAATGAGGCCGACAATTGCGGCACGACGGCGCCCGCCGCAACCACATCCAAATCGACGAAATTGCTGCGCGGATCGAGGGTGAAATATTGGTCGCCAATGTTGCGCCCGCCGGTAATCGCGAGCGCATTGTCCGCGACAAACAGCTTGTTGTGCATCCGATGATTTATGCGTCGGATATCCGTCGCAGACGCGATAAAGCGGGTCCAGTTCGAGAATCTTGCGGCAGTAAAGGGATTGAAGACGCGAACCTCGACATTGGCGTGCGAACTTAAGTGCATGAAGCGCCGATCCTCGCCGGCGGTATTCAAATCATCGACCAGAACGCGCACCCTAACGCCGCGATCCGCAGCGAGGCGCACGTGATGCAGGAAGGCGCGCGTGGAGTCGTCCTGGTGAATTATGTAGTACTGAATATCCAGCGTTCGCTCGGCATGATCCGCCAACGCAATGAGGCTCGCCAACGCCTCTTCACCCGAGGACAGCAGGCGAATGCCCGAAAGATTCTTGCCGACTTCGTCGTGGGCGACTAGCCGGCCGAGCGTCGTGGCCTCAGGGTGCTGAAAGGCCGCGGACGGGGTTCTCTGCACATGCCGCGGCAAGCCCGCGCAGCCGGCGAGCACCAGAATTGCGGCGGCCAGCAGGGGCTTAAGTGCATTGCGCATCTGAACATCATATCAGGCACACTTTGCATCAATGCAGACACACCGGCGCATACGCAGTTTCGTCTTGAGAGCGGGCCGCACGACCGCGGCGCAGGAGCGCGCGCTCCGCGAGCTCTGGCCAGCCTACGGCATCGACTTGACGACGGCGCCGCTGGATCTTGCGACAGTCTTTGCGCGTGGGCCGCCGCGTTGCTTGGAAATAGGCTTCGGCGCCGGGGAAGTGATTGGGACCCTGGCGGAGACCAATCCCCACATCCACTACCTCGGCATCGAGGTGCACCGAGCCGGGGTCGGCAGGCTTTTGCTGCGCGCTCATCAAAGCGCCCTGAAGAATTTGCGTGTCATCTGCAACGACGCCGTCGATGTTTTGCGCGATCACATCGCGGATGCGTCATTCGATGAGATCTTGGTGTTCTTTCCTGACCCGTGGCACAAGAAGCGCCATCACAAACGCCGTCTAATCGAGGCGTCCTTCGTCTCGCTGGCGGCCGCCAAACTGCGCACCGGCGGAATCTTGCGGCTGGCGACGGACTGGCAGGCGTACGCAGAGCAAATGTTGACGGTGTGCAACGCGAATCCGGCGCTGCAATCATTGAGCCCGGATTCAACCTACGTGCCTAGGCCGGCGTTCAGGCCGCCGACGCGGTTCGAGAGGCGCGGTGCGCGCCTGGGTCACGGCGTTTGGGATTTGGCGTATGCGAAGCGCCAAGATGAGCGGCCCAAATAACCTCAAGATAGAAAACTGCCGCGTATTCCTTCGACGATGAATTGCACGGCAAGCGCAGCGAGGATGACGCCAGACAAGCGGCTCATGACATTGGCGCCGGTAACCCCGAAGACCTTCATGAGGCGTGGCGTTGCGAGCATCATCACCCAGCAGATGAACATCACCAGAAAGACCACGCCGAGGAATGCGGCGAACTCAAGCGGCTTGCCCCACAGCTCACCGGAGGTCAGCAAGATCGTGGCGAGCGCGCCGGGACCGGCGATGAACGGGAACGCTAGCGGGAACACCGAAATGTCGTCGCGCGTCTTGGCTTCCTCCTTTTCGCGGGCCGTTGATTTGGTGCCCGAGGTGCGCGCGAACACCATGTCCAGCGCAATCAAGAACAGCAACGTGCCGCCGGCGATGCGAAACGAGGCCAGCGAAATTCCCATAACATCCAGAAATCGCGCGCCTACCAATGCGAACAGCACGCAGATGATCAGCGCAATCGCCGCGGATTTCCCAGCCATTTTATTCTTGTAGCGAGCGTTTGCGCCTTGAGTTAAACCCGCGAACAATGGAATCAGAGAAATGGGTTCGACCACGACGAAGAAGACTACGAAGAACTTGATGAGCTGTTCGATCATGTAATGTTGCTGCGCGCAAAAATTACATATTGCGCGCAAGGCTCATTGAGAGTTGAATGGCGATGAGCATAGCAGACGGAGGCGCCGATGAACGTTATCAGGCCGGTCGTGGGCGAATGGTATCGGGGTGGCACTAACGAGCTCTTTGAAGTCGTGGCCATCGATGATCAGGACCAGACCATCGAGATTCAATACTTCGACGGCACCGTTGCGGAAATGGATTTCGAGTCTTGGAACGAACATCTGTTGGACGATTTGATCGAGGCTGCCGACGCGCCGGAAGATTGGTCGGGCGCCATCGATGTCGAGGCCGAAGACCTGGGCCGCGAGTTCGAGGACAATGCGAGAATGGCTTGGTCCAATCCGCACGACCGCTCGATGCGCCGCTGACCGGCTACCGCTAAACACGCCTCAAGTTGCGCCTAGCGTTTCGCATCCGCGACGTCGCGCGCGGCAAGTTCTTTCAATGGACGCCGCAGAATCACCAGCAAGATGAGCCCAGGCACCGCCGTGAGGCAGGTCACGACAAAGAATTTCGGCCATCCGATGGTGGAGACCAGCGTGCCGGCGATAGCGCCGGTGGTGACGCGTGGGACGGAAGCCATGGCGGAGAGAAGCGCGTACTGCGTGGCGCTGAAGCTCGAGCTGCACAGCGACATGAGAAATCCCACGAAGGCGGCCTGCCCCATACCGCCAATGCCGGTGTCCAACGTAGTGGCGAGCGCCATCAGCCAGAGTTTCTTGCCGGACAACGCCAGCACCGTGTACAGCAAATTCGTCAGTGCCTGACCGATGCCGAAGACCAGCAATGAACGGAACATGCCCCAGCGCATGTAGATCCAGCCGCCGAGGGTCACGCCAACGATGGTTGACACAGTCATGTTTGCCTTGCCGGCGATGCTCAGCTCATCGAGCGAGAATCCGACGCCCTTGATCATGAAGGCGCTGTACAGGCTCAAGGCAAAGGCGTCTCCGGCTTTATAGAGCAGCACCAGCAAGAGAAATCCCCACGCACTCTTCTGGCTGACCAGGTCGCGCAGCGGATGCCAGACGGCATCGGCCAAAGTTTTCGGCGGCCGGCCCGGCGTCACGGGCTCAGGCGCCCAGAATGTGCACAGCATGGTCGCCGCCATGATCACAGCGACGACGAGAAATGCCACGTGCCAACTGGTGTGCGCAGCAATGAGCACGAGCACCGTGCTCGCCAGGATCGACGCCGTGCGGTAGCCGAAGGCCGCAGCAGCAGCGGCAATACCGCGTTCGCTCGCGGGAATGGTGTCGACGCGATAGGCATCGATGACGATGTCCTGCGAGGCGGAGAGAAACACCACGAGCAATGCGATGGCCGCCAAAAAATATGGGGCCTCAGTGGGAGAGCTGAAACCCATCACGCCGATGGCTACCGACAAGCAGGCCTGAAACACCACGATCCAGCCGCGACGTCTGCCCAACAGGGGCGGCAAGTAGCGGTCGAGCAAGGGCGCCCACAAGAACTTAAAAATATAGGGCAGACCCACCAGCGAGTAGAAGCCGATGGCCTTCAAGTTAACGCCTGCGGAAGCCAGCCAGGCCTGAAAGGCAAATCCGGACCCGGATAGATTGAAAGGCAGCCCAGAGGCGAAGCTCATCAGCAAGACCGCCATGATGCGCTTGTCGCCCAAAGCCTGGCGCAGTGTGAGCTTGGGTTGTTCCGTCAAAGGGAGGCGGTGGTCGTGACGATGCGCATCGCGCACGATAGTATCAGTCCCCATGACCGCGGCGTATCAAAGTGAGTTCATCGAATTGTGCCTGCAGCTAGGTGTGTTGCGATTCGGCAGCTTTACCCTCAAATCGGGCCGTGAAAGTCCGTATTTTTTTAACGCGGGTTTATTTAACACCGGCGCCGCCATCGGCGCCGTGGGTCGTGCCTACGCAGCCGCCCTTGCCGCCTCCGACTTGAAATTCGACATGCTGTTCGGACCCGCCTACAAAGGCATCCCTCTCGTTACTATCACCGCAGCGGCGTTGGCCGAACACCACCAGCGCAACGTGCCCTTTGCCTTTAACCGCAAGGAGACCAAGGATCATGGGGAAGGGGGCCAAACAGTCGGCAGTCCCCTGCAAGGCCGTGTTCTCATCGTCGACGATGTCATTACCGCCGGGACGGCGATCAGGGAATCCATTGACATGATTCGAAGCGCAGGCGCGGCGCCCGCCGGGGTCCTGCTTGCGCTGGATCGCCAGGAGCGGGCTTCCGGCAGCGATTTTTCGGCGCTGCAGGAAGTCCGCGGCCAGTACCAAATACCCGTGGTGTCGGTGATCAATTTGGCCGACCTCATGCAGCATGTCTTGAAGATAGGCCAGGCCGGCGAGCTTTCGAGCATGCGGCTGTACCGCGAGCGGTATGGCCTCGCAGACTGAGGAATTGCCCCTAGAAAACGCCGCCGCCTCCCCTCACAATGGCGGCCGCTTCATCTTGAGGATAGGCTCTTGAAGAATGTCGCTTGGATCCTTTGTGTTTGCGCACTGCTGGCTTTCAGGTTTGCGCAAGGCGCTCCTACGCCTAGAAGTCCCACTTCCAGTGACGGCCGTGTTCTTTATAAGTGGGTGGATAAGGACGGCGTGACTCACTATGGCGACCACGTGCCGCCCGAATACGCCTCGCAGGAACAACATATTCTTAACTCGCAGGGCTACGAGATAAGGCATCAGGACGCGCAGAAGTCCGCCGATCAGGCTGCCGCTGACGAGCAAAAGAGGCTTGACGCGGAGCAGCGCCAACTTCGAGATAGGAATCTGCTCAGCACCTACGCCTCGGTGCAAGAGATCGAACGTCTGCGCGACCAGCGCCTCACCTTGCTGGCCGATCAGATCAAAGTCACGAACCAGTTCCTCGACACGCTCAATGGCCGCATGAAGAAAATGCGCATCGACAGCATGCGGTTCAGGCCCTACAACGGCGACCCCAAGGCGCCCAGCATGCCGGACCAAATGGCGGAAGATTTGGTGCGTCTCACCACCGATGTGCGTACACAGGAACAGAACCTGAAGCAGAAGCGCAGCGAAGAGGCGACGATGAGCATTCAATTCGAGAGCGACATCGATCGTTTCAAAGAATTGAAACACATGCAATGACGCCGAAAATTCGCGTTCTGCTGGGCGTCACCGGCGGCATCGCCGCCTATAAAGGCCCGGACCTGGTGCGGCGGTTGATCGAACGCGGCGCCGACGTCCAAGTCGTCATGACCTCCGCCGCTCAGCGCTTCGTCTCACCGATGACTTTCCAAGCCGTATCAGGCCGCCCCACCCGCAGCGACTTGTGGGACAGCGCCGCGGAAGCGGCCATGGGACATATCGAGTTGGCGCGCTGGGCGCAGATCGTGTTGATTGCGCCGACGAGCGCAGATTTCATAGCGCGCCTTGCGGCGGGTCGCGCCGATGACCTTTTGAGCACCCTGTGCATGGCGACCGAGGCTCCCATCATGCTGGCGCCCGCGATGAATCGCGTCATGTGGGCCAACAAGGCGACGCAAGCCAACGTGGCGACGCTGGCGGCGCGCGGCATTCGCATCCTCGGACCGGCATCCGGCAATCAGGCTTGCGGGGAGGTCGGCGCCGGGCGCATGTGGGAGCCGACACAGTTGGCGGAGACCGTGCTTGCTGCGCCCGCCAATGCGGGTCTGCTCTCAGGCATGAATGTCTTGATCACCGCGGGTCCGACGCGTGAGCGCCTCGATCCGGTGCGTTATCTGACCAATCGGAGTTCCGGAAAGATGGGCTTCGCGGTGGCGGAAGCGGCACGCGAAGCGGGAGCCCACGTCACGATCGTCTCTGGTCCCGTGCAGTTGCAGACTCCGATGGGTGTGACGCGAATCAATGTGGAAAGCGCGCGCGACATGTATGCTGCGGTTCACCGGCAAGTGGGCGATGCTGATATCTTCATTGCAGCGGCGGCAGTCGCCGATTTTCAACCGGTGACGGTGGCCAAGCAAAAGATCAAGAAGCAAGGCGGCTCGGTGAAGCTGCAGCTGGAGCCGGCACCCGACATCATTAAATCCGTCGCCGACATGACCAAGCGCCCGTTCGTTGTCGGCTTTGCCGCCGAGACGAACGACGTGGAAGAGAATGCGCGCATCAAGCTCAAGCGCAAGCGATTGGACATGATTGCGGCGAACGAAGTCGGCAATGGAATCGCATTCGATTGCGAAGACAACGCGCTGACCGTCATTTGGCCGGGCGGCAAAATGGACGTCTCGCGCGGACCCAAAATAGACGTCGCGCGCGAACTCATCGCGCTCATCGCCAAGCGTTTGCCGCCGCGCGAGGGCAGCCCGCGGCGCGGTGACAGAAAGCGCAGGATTGCTGCCGCTGCGCCGCGCGATCGCGGCCGCCGCCCACGCCGAGGCTAGGCTAGGGCCTGATGCAACGTACCGTCAAGCTGCGGATCCTGGATCCACGCATCGGCAGCGAATTTCCTTTGCCGCAACACGCGACCGCAGGCTCGGCCGGCATGGACTTACGCGCCTGCATCGATGCGCCCCTGCAATTGCAGCCCGGCGCCGCGGAACTGATCGCGACGGGTGTATCGATCTACATCGCCGATCCGGCGCTCGCAGCGATGCTGCTGCCGCGGTCGGGTCTGGGCCACAAAAGCGGCATCGTGCTGGGCAATCTAGTCGGCTTGATCGACTCCGACTATCAGGGGCCCTTGATGGTCTCGATATGGAATCGCGGCACGGCGCCTTTTACGATCAACCCCGGCGATCGCATCGCGCAGATGGTAATCGTGCCGGTCGTGCAGGTCGCATTCGAAGTGGTCGAGGATTTCTCGGCTACTGCGCGCGGCAGCGGTGGGTTCGGCAGTTCGGGACACGGCTAGGATCTGCGGGCCACGCCTACATGAAAATCAATATCCTGGCTCTGGGCAGGCTCTTACGACCGAAACAATGGGTTAAGAACGGCTTTGTGTTCGCGGGCATCCTATTCGGCGCCCAATTCTGCAATTCAGCACTGTTGGAGGCGACGTGTCTCGCTGCCGTCGCATTCTGCTTAATGGGTTCGAGTGTCTCCGTTTTAAATGATTATCTGGATCTAATGTAGTGTCTCGTAAATAACTATACAGTTTTTTCGGTGCTTGCTATGATTGGCGCATGTCAAACACGGGCGTGTCCATCAAATTGCAGCGGGCTGAACGGACGCAGTTGCAGGAATGGGAGGCTGCACACGGGACGCCACAACAGGTGGCGCTGCGCTGTCGGATTATTTTGCGAATTTTGGTGGGTCACAGCAATGTGTCGATTGGGGAAGAGCTGGGCGTGAGCCGGCCCACCGTGCAGTTGTGGCGCAAGCGGGTCGGCGAGCACGGGATTGGGCAAGTGTGGGAGATTGCCCCGGGGCGAGGACGCAAACCGCGCTACGATCAAGTCAAACGCGAGGCGATGGTCAAAGCGACTCTGGAGAGTAAACCGAAAGGCATGACGCATTGGAGTACTCGGCTGATGGCGCAGGCGCAAGGAGTCAGCCGGAGCACGGTGAACCGCTTGTGGCAATTGCACAATCTGAAGCCACACTTGAGCAGCACTTTTAAGTTGTCGCGTGACGGAAAGTTTCTGGAGAAATTGACCGATGTGGTGGGGCTGTATTTGAACCCGCCGGAGAAGGCATTGGTGCTGTGCTTGGATGAAAAGAGCCAGATTCAAGCCTTGGATCGCACGCAGCCGGGACTGCCGATGAAGAAAGGCCGGTGCGGCACGATGACGCATGACTATAAGCGCAACGGCACCACCACGCTGTTTGCGGCGTTGAACATGTTGGACGGCAAGGTGGTCGGTGAATGTCACAGCCGGCACCGTCATCAGGAGTGGCTAAAATTTCTACGCCGACTGGACGGTGAGTTTCCTGAGGCGCTGAAGTTGCATCTGGTGATGGATAACTACGGCACGCACAAGGAACCGCATGTGCTGGCGTGGCTGAAGAAGCATCCGCGCTTCGTGTGCCATTTTGTTCCGACCAGTTCCAGCTGGTTGAACATGGTAGAGCGCTGGTTTCGAGAACTGGATACGAAAGCGATTCGGCGCGGCAGCTTTGTGAGTGTGCCGGACTTGATTCAGGCGATCGAGGAATTCATGCAAGGCTGGAACCTAAATCCCAAGCCCTTTGTCTGGAGGGCCAGCGTCGAACAGATCCTCGAGAAGATCGATCGAGCGCGCGCCAAGGCGGAGCAGATCAAACCCGGATCCACCCTGCCCAGAGG
>JBEPVT010000036.1:0-42038 GCA_041690895.1 Gammaproteobacteria bacterium | reverse complement strand
GCAGGATATCGACCACGAACTCCATGGGAGTGTAGTCGTCATTAATCAGAACTACTTGATAGAGAGGCGGTCTTTTGAGCTTCGGCGCCGCTTCCTCGACGATTAGGCTCGTTCCGTCCCGCCCGCGTTCAATGTCACTCATGAGTTATCAGTTTATAGGGCGCGTTTAGACCGTTTACAAGATAGGCAGCAAAACCCACTGCTTTACTGCATCAAACCAGACGCCTTCATACACCCTAATGCCGGCAACTGTCGCCAATCGGTGTCACTTTACTTTCACAAGTAAAAACAAATGCTTGAGCGTACAAGCGCAGAGCCCGTATGATTGCCGCCAGACCACATAAAGGTAACTGGCATTGCCTCACACGCGAACAGTGCAACGGCGCCGATCAGCTTGATGCTCGATACGCGCACAAACGAGTGGTTGTCCCGGCTGCAGACCAATGGACCTAAGCTGGCGTCGTGGGTGTTTGGCGCTCTGATTTTGCTGCAGCTGCTTCAAATCGGTTACTCGTTTATCTCTAAACCCCTAAAGACCCCGCAGCCGGTTGCGGCCGCGGTCCTGCCCCGCGCGCAGCGTTTCGGCGCGGACATTCAAACCGTGGTATCCGCGCACCTGTTCGGTGTCCCTGCGGCCGATGCCTCTACGCAGGACCCGGCGAACGCGCCGCAGAGTTCGGCCAACCTGTTGTTGGCGGGAACCATTGCAACCCAAGATCCAAAGCGCGGAATCGCCATCATCAGCGACGGCGGCGGTCCTTCGAAAATTTACTCGGTCGGTGAGCGCATCAGCGGCGCATCCTTGCATTCGGTCTACCTAGACCACGTTATTCTGGATCGCGCCGGTGCGCTTGAGACCCTGCTGTTGCCGCGGCAATTACCGTCTTCCGGCCGTGCGGCGGCGGTGCCGAGACGCTTCCCGGGCGCCGACCCACGTACCGTGGCTGCGGTGGACAACATCCGGCGCATGGTGCAGCAAGACCCCACCATTCTTGATCAGGTAATGCGCACGGTAGCCTCTTATGACAACGCAGCGGGAAAACTGAGAGGCTTTCGAGCTTATCCGGGACGGAATCGCGCGATATTCAGCAAGTTGGGCTTAAAGGCCGGCGATTTGGTAACTGCCATCAACGGCACACCCTTGGATGACCCGCAGCGCAGTCAGGAAGTCTTCAACACGATTCAGACCTCCGATCACGTCACCGTCACCATTGAGCGCGGCGGTCAGAAACAGGACATCACGTTGAACATCGCACAAGTAGCAGCACAGGCCACCAAGGAGCTCGAGGGCGAGTCCAATGGCGCTCCTGCGCCCAACGGCACGGCGCCGCCGCCCAATTCGTGGCCAAATACGCCCCAATGAAACTTCAAACGAATAGTGCCGACGGCGGTCGAAGCCGTTCAATATGCGAGTAGCCATGACTCTTGAGCCACCTGAATATCGTAGCAAACGCCGGATCGCGGCCGTAATGGCAATATCGAGCCTGCTGGTGTCGGTGATGCTGCCCGCCGCTCCGCAACCGCAACCCAAACCCCACGAAGGCGCGACCATCACGCCTAACTATAAGGATGCGGATTTAAGTCAGATTATCCAAGCCGTCGGCGAAGTGACCGGCAAGAACTTTATTATCGACCCGCGCGTCAATGCCAAGGTCACCATGTTGTCCTCGACTCCCATGTCGCCGGCGGCCTTCTATGAAGCGTTTTTGGCAGTCTTGCAGGTTTATGGCTATGTGGCGGTGCCGGCCGGAAAAGTCATCAAGATCGTCCCCAACACCGACCTTCGGCAATTGCCGGCCAACGACCTGCCCAACAATGTGAGTTCGACCTCGGATGAAATCGTCACGCAGATCGTCACCCTGAAGAACGTCAGCGCAGCCCAGCTGGTGCCGATGTTACGACCCCTGATACCGACTTACGGACATCTCGCGGCCTATCCCGGCGGCAATATGCTGATTATTTCCGATCGAGCCAGCAATGTGAGCCGAATTTTGCACATTATCGAACGCATGGATGAGAGCGGCGATGAACCCATCGAGGTCATCGCGTTGCACAATGCCGGTGCAGCCGATGTGGTGCGAATCGTCAATTCGCTCAATTCTGGAGCCGGCGCCGAAGGTGGTGGGATGGCCAAGGTTGTCGCCGATGAGCGCACCAACAGCATCTTGTTGACGGGCGAACGTTCCGCGCGTTTGAGGCTCAAGGCGTTGATTGTGAACATGGACACGCCCATGGCTTCGGGTGGAGATATCCAGGTACGCTATTTGCGCTATGCCGACGCCGAAAAGATTGCCGACAAGCTGAAAGGACAGGCCACCGCCTCGGCGAAGGCGCAAGGCGGACCACCGTCGGCCGCGTCGGCCGCTGCGGGTGGCGGTGCGTCCAATGTCGATGCCAGCGTGACGATTTGGGCCGATGTCGCGACCAACGCGCTGATCATTACGGCGCCTCCCAAAATCATGAAGTCCCTCATGGGGGTCATCGATAAGCTCGACATTCGGCGCGCGCAAGTTCAGGTTGAGGCCATCATCGTCGAAGTCGATGTCAATAAGAGTTCAAACCTGGGCGTGCAGTGGCTGCTGTTCGGGCAAGGAAACAGCACCGTCCCGGCGGGGGTCATCAACCTGCCCGGTCCCGGTGGCGCCAGCATCGTCGATCTGGCGGCCGCCGTCTTGGGCGTTACCCAAGGCACCACGTCCACCACGACTGTTCCTGGCGTCGCGGGAACCTCTGCCATCAGCAGTTCGACCATCGGTACGGGCGCCACGGTGGCGATCGGCCGGGTCGTCAACAACGGCGTGAGCTTTGCCGCCCTGATCCAGGCGTTGCGCAGCGACGGCAGCAGCAACATCATCTCCACGCCCTCGTTGATCACCATGAACAACGAGGAAGCCGAGGTGAAGGTGACGCAAGAGATTCCGCTGATCACGGGATCCTTCTCCAATACCACCGCGAGCGTCTCTGGTACCAGCAGCCCCTTCCAAACCATTCAACGTGAAGAGGTCGGCACGATATTGAAGGTCACGCCGCATATCAACGAGGGCAACTCGGTGCAGCTGAAGATCGAGCAGGAGGACTCCTCTCCCGGCGCCAAGCTGACTAATTCTGCCGACATCTCGACCAACAAGCGCTCCATCAAGACCACGGTGCTGATTGAAGACGGCGGCATCATCGTGCTGGGCGGACTGATGTCCGATACAGTAACGGAGAGCGAGGATCGCGTGCCGGGGCTAGGGGCCATTCCGATCATCGGCAATCTGTTCAAGTCGCGCAGCGGTTCGCGGCAGAAGAAGAACCTGATGGTGTTCATTCGCCCCCGCATCATGCGCGATGCGGACGCCACCGAGAGTACCAGCGAAGCGCAGTACAACGATGTGCGGCGCATGCAACAGGGCATCAACGGCGGTCATATCACGCTGTTGCCTGGCCAGAAGCAACCGGTGGTGCCGGCGATTCCGCCCGGTATTGCGCTGCCGACGGCACCGCCACCGTCGCCCGCTCCGCCACCATGAACGCAGAACTTCAAGTTCCCGATCAGCCGCGCAAACTGTCGTTTCCGTTTGCCAAGCGCCATGGCGTTTTGGTGCGTGGCGTCGCCGATGGTCTGGCTGACACGGTCTGCAGACCCGGCGTCACGCCGCAAAGCTTGGCCGAGGTGCGACGCTTTGTCGGCGTTCCACTGAAGCTGCAGCGCGTATCGGTCGAGATTTTCGATTCAATGCTGCGCGTCGCCTATGAAGCGGGCTCCGGCGCCGCGATGCAAATGCTTGAAGGGTTGGACGACAACACGGACCTGGCTCATCTGGCCGAGGACATACCCGAATCCTCTGACTTGCTGGAAAGCGACGACGCTGCACCCATCATCCGCTTGATCAATGCGCTGTTGACCCAGGCCGTCAAGGAGAACGCCTCCGACATTCATATTGAGCCCTACGAGAATCGGCTGGTGATCCGTTTTCGCGTCGATGGGGTGCTGCGCGAGGTGCTTCAGACCAAGCGCGCCGTGGCGCCGTTGGTCGTTTCGCGCATCAAGGTGATGTCGAAGCTCGACATAGCGGAACGCCGGCTGCCGCAGGACGGGCGAATTTCGCTGCGCATCGCCGGTCGCGCCGTAGACGTGCGGGTATCCACCCTGCCCTCTGGGCACGGCGAACGCGTGGTGCTGCGCTTGCTCGACAAGCAGGCGGGCAGAATTGAGCTGACCTCGCTTGGAATGGATCAGCGCACCCAGGACACGATGGACGAGATCATCCACAAGCCGCACGGCATTATCCTGGTGACGGGTCCCACCGGCTCCGGCAAGACCACGACGCTGTACGCCAGCCTTGAGCGCATCAACGACAACACGCGCAATATCATGACCGTTGAGGATCCGATCGAGTACTACATCGACGGCATCGGCCAGACCCAGGTGAACACCAAGGTCGAAATGACTTTTGCGAGGGGCCTGCGTGCGATTCTGCGGCAGGATCCGGACGTGGTCATGGTCGGCGAAATCCGCGATTTGGAGACTGCGCAGATCGCGGTGCAGGCGAGTTTGACCGGGCACTTGGTGCTTTCAACCTTGCACACCAACACGGCGGTCGGCGCCGTTACGCGCTTGCGTGACATGGGTATTGAGCCCTTCCTGCTATCCTCCAGCTTGATTGGCGTGCTCGCGCAGCGCCTGGTTCGAGTGCTGAACCCCTCCACGCGCGAGAAGTTCACTGCCGGCGAATACGAGCGGCGGCTGTTGAATCTCGACCCGAAGCGCGGCCCGGTCGATCTGTACCGGCCGAGCAGCGATCCTGGCACCGGTTATCGCGGGCGCACCGGTATTTACGAACTCATCGCGGTCGATGATCACATGCGCACGATGATTCACGATGGATCTTCCGAACAGGAGCTTGAGCGCTATGCGCGCATCGCCAGCCCCGGCATCCGTGATGACGGCCGCCGCAAGGTGATGGAGGGTGAGACGACCCTGGAAGAGGTCCTGCGCGTAACCCGCGAGGACTAGGCAGTGACAAAAAACTCTTAATGGGTGCCTTCGAATACACGGCATTGGACGCCCAAGGCCGGGAACGCAAGGGCCTGATAGAAGGCGATACCCCCAAGCACGTCAGACAGCTGTTGCGCGAAAAGCAATTGCTGCCGATGGATATCCAAGAGACCGCTGCACAAGAGCTGAAGCAAAGCCGGCGCAAGCGCTTTCTGCGGCGCGGCTTGTCGAGCTTGGATTTGGCGATGCTCACCCGTCAATTGGCAACGCTGCTGCGATCCGGTCTGCCTCTCGAGGAGACCTTGCAAGCCGTGGCCGAGCAAACTGAAAAGCCCCGAGTACAACGCATCGTGCTGGGCGTGCGCAGCAAGGTGGTTGAAGGCCACCCCTTGGCCGATGGATTGAGGGATTTCCCGCAAGCCTTCCCGGAAATCTACCGCGCTACCGTTTCGGCGGGCGAGCAGTCCGGCAAACTGGACCAGGTCCTCGAGCGGCTGTCGGATTACACCGAGTCGCGCCAGGTCATGGGACAACAGGTCAGCAACGCCCTGGTCTATCCCATCGTCCTGTTGATCTTGTCGTTCAGCATCGTTTCCTTCTTGTTGGCCTATGTAGTTCCGCAGGTGGTCGCCGTATTTGAGTCGAGCAATCAGGAACTGCCGATTGCGACCAAAATCCTCATTGGCATGAGCGATCTGATTCGCCACTATTGGTTTTATGGACTAATCGTTGTCGGCGCCGTGGTTTGGGGATTTTTGCGCTGGCTCAAGGCCCCGGAAGCGCGCATGCGCTTTGATCGGCTCCTGCTTCGGGTGCCCGTGGTCGGACGACTGATCCGCGGACTCAATACCGGTAGATTTTCGCGCACTTTCAGCATTTTAACCGCCAGTGCCGTCCCAGTGCTCGAGGCGCTGCGAATTTCGGCCGAAGTCGTCACCAACCTACCGATGAAGCGAGCGGTGGAAGAGGCGGCTTTGCGGGTGCGTGAAGGCGCGCCTATCGGCCGATCCTTGGCCGCGCGCAAGCTGTTTCCGCCCATGATGATTCACCTGATTAGCAGCGGAGAGAGCAGCGGCGAGCTGGAAAAAATGCTCGAACGAGCCGCCACCAACCAGGAACGTGAAATGGATGGCCTGCTGTCCAACATGACCAACCTGCTGGGCCCGCTGATGGTGGTGTTCATGGGCGCCATCGTCATGTTCATCGTAATTGCGCTCTTGTTGCCAATATTCCAGCTCAACGACCTGGTCAAATAGCCCGAAGCCTGTCCAGGTTCCCCGGTCTGTGCGCCGGGGTATTGCACGGGAACCGCGTTTCCGTTTATAACGCGCGCGTGTCAAGTGAGAAACCCGAATCTGAAGAGTTCGAGGAAGCGGACGCCGAAGACGCCGCGCCCGGCGGCGATGATGTGGATGTGGATCACATTATGCGCGACGTCGATTCGCAGCGGCGCCGCGCACCGAAGGGAGCCGAACCCGCCTGGCGACGCTTGGAGCGCGTCATGGAAGAGAGACGCACCGCCGAGTTGATGAGCGATTTCGACGACTATGAAATTGGCGGTTCCGATCCCGACGATTCCGACATGGGCAACTCGGGCGATGCGGGCGAATCGGCCAAGGGGGCGCGCAAGAAGAAGAAAAACCGCCAGTGAGCCTGTAATTTAGACCTCATTGCGGCGGGCAGATCCGCCCATCGGGTCCGCGGCCCGAAACGCCAGCGCCTGAATCGTGCGTCAAGGCTAAAATGTGCCAAACTATTTTTGGTGTCGCCGACAGAACAATATTCCCAGCGTCTGGCAGAACGCAAAACGCGTCTCACGCGCTTCGATGCACTCAATGCACGGATTGAGAGCGTTCGTCTCGGCATCGGTGCCGCATTTTTGAGCATCGCATGGCTGTGTTTTGGACCGAGCCACGCGCCTGCGTTGTGGCTGTGCATCCCCGTTGTTGGATTCATCGGCTTGTTGATCTACCACCAGCGCATCCGCAACCGCCGGGCGCAGGCACAGCGAGCGGTGGATTTTTATCAAGCGGGCCTCGATCGCATCAACGATCGATGGAGTGGAAAAGGCACGAGCGGCACGCGCTTCGAAGTACCGCATCACATCTACGGCGATGACCTGGATTTGTTCGGTACGGACAGCCTGTATCCGCTGCTGTGTGCCGCGCGAACCCAGCTGGGAGAGAACATTCTGGCGCAGTGGCTTCTGGCTCCAGCGGACATCCAGACGATCCGCGCTCGCCACGCAAGCATTATCGACCTGCGCACGCGCTTTGACTTTCGGGAGTCCATGGCAATTGACGGCGATTCGATAAAAATCGAGTTGCACCCTGAGACGCTGGACGCTTGGGCACGCGCACCAAATCGGCTCGATAGTCGATGGATACGGTGGACGGCGCCTTCGATCGCCGGCATTGCGATCGGTACTATCGCCATATGGGCAGTTTGGGACCTGCTATATCCGCTTCTCGCCGTCATTATAATCGAGGCCGCGCTCGGCTATTTTTTTAGGAAGCCGATTCACGCGGCAATTACTACTGTCGAAAGTGCGTTCGAGGACTTGCAAGGGCTATCGGGACTCGTGAAGCTGATCGAATCGCAGCGCTTCGAAGCCGCGCCTTTACGCGAGCTGCAATCGAAGCTCTCGGCGCAGCGCTTGGGCGCTTCGGCCGCGATCTGCAGACTCGCCACCATCGTGAATTTCGTCGCAGCCCGCCGCAACCCGATTCTGGCGCCATTCATGCTGCTGCTGCTGTACCCGCTGCAAACCGCTCTCGCGGCTGAGCGCTGGCGCAGCGCGCACGGAAGCGTGATTCATACTTGGCTCGAGGTACTGGGTGATTTTGAGGCACTGCTCTCCCTGGCGCAATATTCGTACGAACAGCCGGCGGATCCGTTTCCGGAATTCCTCGACGGCGCGCCGGCCTTCCAGGCAATAGGCCTCGGTCATCCTCTAATTCCGGCTGCGGTGCGGGTTTGCAACGATGTTGCGATCGCGGGCAAAACCCGTGTGCTGCTGGTGAGCGGCTCGAACATGTCGGGCAAGAGCACGCTGCTGCGCACGATCGGCATCAATAGCGTGCTTGCGATGGCCGGGGCGCCGGTGCGTGCGCGATCTTTGCAGCTAACGCCGGTACAGATCGGCGCCAGTATTCGCATCAATGATTCGCTGCATGAGGGAAGCTCGCGCTTTTATGCCGAGATCACGCGCTTGCGCCGGCTGTTCGAGCCGATTGCGCTGCCACTGTTATTTTTACTGGACGAATTATTGCAGGGCACGAATTCAGCGGATCGACGCGTCGGCGCGCAGGGACTCATTCGAGCCTTGATGCGCAGAGGTGCCATCGGCTTGATCAGCACGCACGATCTTGCACTCACGGAGATCGCCGAACTCGAACCCGGCGCCATCGCCAATGTTCACTTCCAGGACGAATTGGTGAACGGCAAGCTCAAGTTTGACTTCAAGTTGCAGCCCGGCATTGTCACCAAGAGCAATGGTATTGAGCTGATGCGTTCGATTGGGCTGGATGTTTAAAGGGCGGGGCGGGGGCGGCTCCTCAATGAAAATTCCTCGATGCCACGACGAGATCGCCGAGCATTGAGGATAAGTTCGTCAGGCGCTGCGCAATCACATGCTGCACATCGCCCTCGCGCTGCAGCTTGCCGTGCACCTCGAGCAGGCGCGATTCCAGCAAGGCCGAACGCTGCTCGATGGCAACACGGTTCCACACGATCAGATTCACATAGCCGGTTTCATCTTCCATCGTGACAAAAGTCACGCCACCCGCGCTTCCCGGCCGCTGGCGTGTAATGACAAGACCCGCAGTGATTACCCGTTTGCCGTTGGGCTGCTCCCACAGTTCCTGTGTGGGCACTACGCCGCGCCGCTGCAGTTTATCGCGCAAAAGCGCGAGCGGATGACGGCGCAGCGTCAATCCTAAGCTGCCATAATCAGCAACGATGTCCTGGCCCTCGCACGGCGCGCGCAGCAGCGGGATGCCCTCATCGATCGCCGTGGCCGCAGGCA
This sequence comes from Gammaproteobacteria bacterium, assembly GCA_041690895.1. Taxonomy (GTDB): domain Bacteria; phylum Pseudomonadota; class Gammaproteobacteria; order Steroidobacterales; family Steroidobacteraceae; genus Bog-1198. The sequence goes on along the minus strand of JBEPVT010000036.1, from coordinate 33,030 downwards.
ACAAAGGCAGTGCCCGTTCCACGCCAGTCACCTGCCATACCGCACGATGCCGATGTCCGCTTAAGTGAGTCAGGGCATCCGCGGCGGCCAGGGCCTCAAGATCGCGCCGATCGAGAGCCGCGCGCTCGGCCATATCGGCCATGCTTGTGAAAGCATGCAATGCGCGTGCGGCCAGCAACCGCGTGGCACCCTCTTGCGATAGATGCTTCACCAGGCGCAAACCTAAGCGCAAGGCCGGACGCCCATCCTCGCGCCGCTCGAGCGTGCAGTCCCATTCGCTGATCATCACGTCTACGGCGCGCACTTCCACACCATGAGCGCGCGCGTCGCGCACTAATTGCGCCGGGGCGTAAAATCCCATCGGCTGACTGTTGAGGAGCGCTGCGCAAAATGCTGCCGGTTCGTAATGTTTCAGCCAGGCGGAGGTATACACCAGCAAGGCGAAACTGGCGGAATGACTTTCCGGAAATCCATAATCGCCGAAACCCAAAATCTGCTTGAAGATCTGTTGCGCGAAACTATCCTCATAGCCGCGTTCACGCATGCCATCAATCAATTGCTTTTGAAAAGGCTCCAATCCGCCTTTGCGCTTCCAGGCGGCCATTGCGCGGCGCAGCCGATCGGCGTCGCCCGCTGAGAAGCCGGCTGCGACGATCGCAAGCTGCATGACTTGTTCTTGAAAAATCGGCACGCCCAGCGTGCGTTTGAGCACCGCCTCGACCTCTTTACTGGGATAGCTCACCTGCTCTTCGCCGCTGCGGCGGCGCAAATACGGGTGCACCATCTCGCCTTGAATGGGCCCGGGACGCACGATGGCCACTTCGATCACCAGATCGTAGAAATTTCGCGGCCTTAAGCGCGGCAACATGGACATTTGCGCCCGCGATTCGATTTGAAATACGCCGGTGGTATCGGCGCGGCAAATCATGTCGTATACCGCACTATCCTCGCTCGGCACGCTCGCCAGTTCGAGTTCGCCTGCGGCAGCGGAGGAGTTCTGGCCTGCCAGCCCGCCGAATTCATTGACCAAGTTAAACGCGCGCCGTATCGCGGTCAGCATTCCTAAGGCCAGCACATCCACTTTTAAGAGTCCCAGCGCATCGAGATCGTCCTTGTCCCACTCGATCACGGTGCGCTCGGGCATCGTCGCATTCTCGATAGGCACCAGTTCGTCCAAGCGGCCGCGGGCGATGACGAAGCCGCCCACGTGCTGCGACAGATGACGGGGGAAGCCCAGAATTTCTGCCGCAAGCGCAATGAGCCGTGCAATCACCGGATTCTCAGGATCGAATCCCGATGCGCGAATGCGTTCCGGATCGATGCGCTGGCCATCCCACCATTGCATGCCCCGGGCAAGCCGGTCGACTTGTGCAAGATCGAGTCCCAGTGCTTTGCCCACGTCTCGCAGCGCACTGCGCGGGCGGTAACAAATCACGCTGGCGGCCAGCGCCGCCCGTTCACGTCCGTATTTCCCGTAGATATACTGAATGACTTCCTCGCGCCGCTCATGCTCAAAATCCACATCGATATCGGGCGGTTCGTTGCGTTCTTTGGAAATGAAGCGTTCGAACAGCATGGACATGCGTGAAGGATCCACCTCCGTGATGCGCAGGCAGTAGCAAACCGTCGAGTTGGCCGCAGAGCCTCGTCCTTGGCAGAGGATTTTTTGCGAGCGCGCGTATTCGACCACATCGTGCACGGTCAGAAAGAAGGGCTCGAACTTAAGCTCAGCGATCAAGCGCAATTCATGCTCGATGTTCTCGCGCACGGCAGCAGGCGCCCCCTGAGGCCATCGATAGGCGCAACCTTGCATCGTCAGCGCTCGCAAATGACTCGTGGGAGTCTCTCCCGGAGGCACGATCTCTTCCGGATATTCGTAACGCAGCTCATTGAGCTTGAAAGTGCAGCGCTCCGCGATTGCCAATGTTTGCGCCAGCAGCGGTGCGGGATAGAGTTCACGCAGGCGCTGCAGGGAGCGCAAGCAGCGCTCGCCATTGGGATACAAGGCGTAGCCTGCAGCTTGCAAGGGCTGTCTTAAGCGAATCGCGGTCAACACATCCTGCAAGGCACGGCGGCTGCGTCGATGCATATGCACATCGCCTGCCGCCACGCACGGCAACTGCAAGGTTTTTCCCAGTGCTTCGAGCAACTGCAAACGCCGCGCATCGGAGCCGCAGGTTGTAAGCTCCACGCCGATCCATAGGCATCCGGGGAATCGCTCGCGCAACCAGCGTCCATCTTGCTCTTGGCGCAGCAGATCCACCTTATCCGGACGCGGCAGCCAGATGATCAGGCATCCAGGAAGGGCGTCCTCAAGATCGGCGCGTGCCAGCGAGTAGCAGCCCTTGCGAGTGGCGCGGCGAGCTTTGCTGATCAAGCGGCTCAACGCGCCGTAGCTCGCCCGATCGGTGGCCAGCACTACTACTTTAAGTTCATCGAGACAGTTCAGCTCAGTGCCGATGATCAGGGGCAGCCCAAGCTCTTTGGCGGCGACGTGGGCGCGCACCACGCCTGCCAGAGAGCATTCATCGGTAAGCGCCAATCCGCTGTAATTTAATGCCTTGGCCCGCACGACCAATTCTTCAGGCTGCGAGGCGCCGCGCAAGAAGGAGAAATTACTTAAGGTGTGTAGTTCGACGTACACGCGAGGCCTTCAGGCGAATACGCCGTGCACGTACCAGCGCTTGGACTGACGCTCCTGAAAGACCCACAGCTGCACGCCAGGGGATTGGCGTGCAACGTAGTAATCGCGTGCCACGCCTTTACCATCCCACCAACCGCTTTCGATACGTTCAGGGCCTTGGAGTATTTCCGGCTTGGACAAAGGCAACGGTTCACTCAACAACCACACCGGACGCGGCAGCTGATCGACGATCTGCCCTGCAACTCTGGCCGCGGCGTTCGAGCGCAATTCATGGACTCGCCGCCATGCTGCTTCCGGTCTGTGTTCCGGAATCAAGCAAACGCCATACACCGCTGCCTCACCCAAACGTGCGCGCAAACGCTCCACCAGTTGCGGCGCACTGTCGCGGCTGCCCGCGCCCGTGAATCCCGCAAAGACATCGAGTGAACTGGCCGACAGCCCCCGCAAGGAACCAGAAATCAGTTCCATGCCTCGAACCGGCGCTCGTAGATCCAGCCGCGTCAGTCTTTGGCAAAGCACATCGCTCAAGCGCCGCCGTTCGCTGGTGATGCTGGCCAAACCCAATTGCACACGAGTCGCCGGTCCTTCCCGATGCTTCAGCTTCAGCTGCAATGCTTGGACACCGGCCTGGCGCTGGCGCAAGAATCGCGCGCAACGCTCGATCAGGGGTTCGAGCGCTTTTTCCAAATAGGCAACATTCTCGATTTCTGTTTCGAAATCACAGCGCTCCCGAAAGCGCTCACGCCGCACGAATGCCTTGCGAGGTGCCGGCTGCCGCGCCAACGCAATGTCCAGATCCTGCACCAGAGCAGGACTTAGTCGACGTGCGAGACCGGCGCGCGGCAGACGCATCAGTTCGCCCAGATGCGTTATGCCCATGGCGCGTAAGGTTTGCAACCGCTCGATATCCCAAGCCGTGCAAGCAATGGGCACCTTTGCCAGATGACTTGACAGCAGCTCGATATCTTCAATTTGAGACGAGCCACCGGCACGTGCCAGCCACAACGCCGCCAGAGTCGAGGGCGCGGTGGCACTGCGCGCCGACACTGCAAGCCGGCGCCAACAGTCATCAATGTCCGCATGCAGCTGTTTCAGTGAACCAAATAATTTCACACTGCCCTTGATTTCCAGCAGCAGTGCATTGGGCGGCTCGATGCTGACGCAAGAAGTGAAGGCGTGCGCATGCAAGCAGAGTTTCTGCAGTTCGGCGAATGGTTCCAATTGAGCCATTTCCGGGAATACCGCGGCATACCACAGCTGTTTTGGACGCAGCCGATTGAGGGAGTGCTGCGCGCGCGCCTGCGGCGCTAGGGATACCGGCGCGGACAAGCCTTCAGCAGGCGCAGGCGAAACATCAGGGCGGAGCTCTGTGATTGCGGCAAATAAGTCTGCCGTTTGCGATTTCGCTGAGCGCAATTTCAAGACTCACCGAAATCCACTGGACCGGGCCGGCCGCCCTGCACTTTGAGCAAATCGACGCGCGCGCTCGGCGAGCCTCGGCTCATGACAATGCGCAAGTTGGCGGGTGAAGATTCGAAACGATGCCTCTCGGGACGAAACAGCACTGCGAGCGAACCACCCGCCTCAGCTGCGAGCTTCAAACGCCGCAGCCAGCGATCGTCAGTTCCTTTCAACCACAGCAAAACGGCAGCGCAAACGCCGGAACTCAATGCCTGCTCAGCCGCCCACAAAGCCTCAGTGGCCGTTGTCGGTCGAACCACCAACAAACGCCCGAGTTCGATGCCCTGCTGCGCCAAGGCAGGCGCATAAGGTTCATGAGGAGGGGCAATCCATACGAGCCATGGTGCATCACCACTATCTTGGGAGACGGTGCGTTGGCATGCCACGAGCGCCGGCAAGAAAAGCTGTACTTCGCCGAGGCCGGTATCGTCCAACAGCACTTCGATGAGCGACGCCGTCGGCCACCCACCCCCCGGCAAGCGGGCATCCAGCGAGCTCTTACCGGTGGACCAAACCGGACGAGCGGGGGCAGCCGAGGCGTCTTTTAACTTCCAGACTCGCGCATCAGCCAAAATTTCCGCAATTGATGATATCTCACGCGGCATCCACGTCTTTACCACGACGCAGGACACCGACGACCACCCCTTCAATAATCATGGGTTGTTCTTTGAGATCGACGCGAATCGGTTCAAAGTCGGCGTTTTCGGGCAGCAGCCAAACAATCGCGCCTTCTTGCCGGTAACGTTTGACCGTGACCTCATTTTCCAAACGCGCGACCACGATTTGACGATTGCGCACTTCGGGCGTGCGATGCACGGCAACTAAATCACCATCGAGAATGCCGGCATTTTTCATACTCATGCCCTGCACCTTCAGGAGGTAATGCGGTTGCGGTTGAAACAATTGCGGATCGATTTGATAACGTCTTTCGATGTGCTCTTCAGCCAAAATCGGCCGGCCGGCAGCCACGCGACCAATAAGCGGCAGGCCTAGTTGTTCACGCAAAATATCTTTAAGTTGAATGCCGCGAGAGGCACCGGGAATAAGATCGATCACACCTTTGCGCTGCAAGGCACGTAAGTGCTCTTCGGCCGCATTCGGAGACTTGAAGCCCAGCGTGCGGGCTATTTCCGCACGTGTAGGTGGCATGCCGCTTTCTGAAATGGCATTTTGAATCAGCCTAAGAATTTGAGTCTGACGAGGCGTAAGGTCTGACATGCGTCACCTGTATATGTAGACAGTTACTGGCATTATATACAGTCATGGGATCTTGGCAAGTCCTGAGACAGAAAGATCCCGCGAATCAAAAGCAGCTCAAGCAGACTGGAGATCTACTTATCCACACACGCAAAAATGACCGGCACAAGCACCGAAAAATAGCCGACTGCCTACGGAAATAAATTCGTTAGCAATCGAAGCCGCCAAAAACTTCTCGATGCAATCGATCTGGCTTCAACGCACCTGTAAAAATTGCATTTAGATGGCGCATTCTTAATGATATCGACGCCTGTCAGAAATGAACTACGCTCGAAAGCGTCTTGATATACTGACAAATCGTTATTTTCAGTTGCATTCGACGCGCGAATTTGGCTTTATGTAGGACTGTGCTGCGACGCGGGCGGGCTCGATAGCGTGACTGTACCTGCTGTGGCAACACATCGGAGTCTTCCGACACAAATGAATTAACCCTAGGGGAATATTTTTATGAATCTGACAACCACACTTAAGGCCTCTCTCGCCGCGGCTTGCGTCATCGCATTCGCGGGATGCACTGACCTGAAGCCGATCCAGGCGCAGATCGATGACCTGAAGTCACAGGTCAGCAAGCTGCAGGGCGACACGGCACGGGCCTCGAGCGATGCGGCTGCTGCGCATGCTGCGGCTAACAGCGCTCAGTCGGCGGCCTCAGGCGCACAGAGCACGGCGAATCAAGCCCTGTCGACGGCACAGGCGAATTCGACCGCCATCGAAGCGATCAACGAGAAGATCGATCGCATGTTCAAGAAGTCTGTCTCGAAGTAAACGAGCAGTAACTTTTGATATTAAGCGCCGCGGTAACCCGCGGCGCTTTTCTTTGCGCGTCTCATAGCGGCGCAAGCGCTCGCATCAATAACGAATCAGCGCCGATCCCCAGGTGAATCCGCCGCCGAACGCCTCGAGCAATAGCAGCTGCCCGCGTTTCACGCGCCCGTCGCGGATCCCGGTGTCCAGCGCCAACGGCACCGACGCGGCCGAGGTGTTGCCCTGGGTGTCGATGGTCACAATGACGCGCTCCATCGGCAAATCGAGGCGTCTCGCAATCGCCTCAATGATTCGAATATTGGCCTGATGTGGAATCAGCCAATCAAGTTGTTCCTTGGAAATATTGTTGGCGTTCAAGGTCTCCGTGACCAACTGACCCAAAGTATTTACCGCGACCTTGTAGACCTCGTTGCCCTTCATCTGCACGCTGGCTTTGCCTTCGCGAATCAACTTGAAGCCCTTCGAAACGCCGTCCGGATAGGTGAGCAGATCCTTGTACTTGCCATCGGAATGCAGCCGCGTGCTGATGATTCCAGGTTCGCTCGATGGCTGCAGAACCACCGCGCCTGCGCCGTCGGCAAACAGCACACAAGTGCCGCGATCGGTCCAGTCAATGATTCGCGTGAGTGTTTCCGCGCCAACCACCAGCGCGCATTTTGCTTCGCCGAGACGAACGAATTTATCCGCGACACTCAGGGCGTAGACGAATCCCGTACAAGCAGCCTCCAAACTGAATGCAGGACAGCCGTGGATCCCCAGACGGTCCTGTAACAACGTGCCCACATTTGGAAATACCAAATCCGGTGTCGTCGTGCCGACGCAAATCAGATCGATGTCCGCGGCCTTGATCCCCGCCGCATCCATGGCGCGGCGGGCGGCATGTTCGGCAAGATCAGTGGTCGTCTCCCCCTCTGCGGCCACATGGCGCTGCGAGATGCCGGTGCGCGTTCGGATCCATTCGTCGCTGGTATCGACCAACTCTTCGAGATCGCGATTGGTAAGAATTTTTGTCGGCAGATAACTGCCGGTGCCGGCGATTCTTGAGTACATGGAAGTCCCTTCAAGCGTCCCGTGAAACGCCCAATCGTTGCGCGATCCGAGCCGGGATACCATTACGCGCCTCCAAGACCGCAACCTCTATGGCGCGCTGGAAACCGAACAGGTCAGTGCCTCCATGGCTCTTGATGACGATGCCGTTCAAGCCGACCATGGCGGCGCCATTATAGCGGCGCGGATCTATCCGCGCGCGCAGCGCATTGAGGGCCGGCCGCGCAGCCAGATAACCTAACTTGCGCAGCGGCGAGCGCTCGAACTCTTCGCGCATGGCGTTGGTAATGTGGCGTGCCGTACCTTCCATGACTTTTAACGCAATATTGCCGGTAAATCCGTCTGTGACGACCACATCGACCTCGTCGGAAAAAATATCATGTCCCTCGACGAAACCGACGTAGTTGATATCGGCCGCAGCCATCAAAATATGCGCCGCCCGAACAACCTCGTTGCCCTTGACCTCCTCCTCGCCGATGTTGAGCAGTCCCACGCGTGGCCGCGCGTGCGCGCCGTCCAAATCGGCAGCCACCACCGATCCCATCACGGCGAACTGACAGAGCTGCGCGGGCGTGCACGAGGCGTTCGCACCGAGATCCAGCATGTAGGTATGGCCGCCGCGCGAAGGGATGACCGAGGCGATTGCCGGCCGCTCGACCCCCGGCAGCATTTTCAAAACGAAGTGCGCGGTCGCCATGAGTGCGCCAGTATTGCCGGCGCTGACGCAGGCGTGCGCGTCGCCGGCTTTGAGCAAATCGATGGCGCGACGCATCGAGGAATCCTTCTTGCGGCGCAGAGCCTCGCGCGGGTGATCGGTCATCTCGACCACCTCGGTTGCGAACAAGCAAGACACATTGGGCAGCGTCGCTCCCGAAAGCTCGCGCTGCAGGTCGGCTTGTCGACCCGTCAAAGTAAAACGCACATCACTGAACTCGCGCGCCGCCGCAAGCGCCGCCGGCACGGAAACCGACGGTCCTCGATCGCCGCCCATGGCGTCGATTGCAATATGCAGCGGCGCAGGCACGGTGCGCAGTTCGTCGGCGGCTAGATTGACGGTTTATTCTTCGGCTGCTGCCGCATCGGCCTTGGTCTGCAAAACCTTCTTGCCGCGATAAAAGCCATCGCGCGAAATGCGATGTCGCGAATGAGTTTCGCCGCTCTTGGGCTCGATCGATACCGCCGGTGCTGCGAGCGCCGAATGGGAGCGATGCATGCCGCGCTTCGACGGAGTCTTTCTACTTTTTTGAACTGCCATGGGTTGTCTGTCCTATCAAGTTTTCTTCAATAAATCCTGCAATACTGCAAATGGCCGTTGCCGCACGTCCGGCGTCGGTGCCCGACCGCAAGCCTCCGGCTTGCTACAAGAGGCAATGACAGGCAAGGCCAATAATAATTCTTCCTCGGCCAACTGGCGCAGCGAAACAGAGCCTTCATCCATCAGATAAACCTCTCGAGGCGACTCCGCAGGCGCCTCCGTTTCGCTCCTAACAAATTCAATTTCACTCTCGCCGCTCACCGGCAAATCGAAGACCTGCAGACAACGCTGGCAAACCAGCCGAGGATTCGCCTGCACGGCGACGGTCGCGCCGATACGTCCCGCCTCCAATCTCGAAAAAGCGAACCGCGCCTTCAGCGAGCCGCGCGTATCCGCCAATAAGTCCTGCAATCGAGACAGCTCACTTAAAGGGTAGGCGCGCTCCAACACCGCAGCATCCGCCGCCATGCGCTCGCAATCTACTCGGTCAGGCAGGCCCGATGCCATGGGCCGCGTATAATAGGGTGCAGGTACACCCCTGTCAAAACGAATCCGGTGCAAGTCTTTGTTTTTGCAGTCTCCGCCCCCGCTGATTTTGGCTTCGACTTCCCCCTACCGGAAGGAGCTCTTAAGCCGACTCGGTCTGAGCTTCACTTGTGTCCCGTCCGGAGTGGATGAAGCCGCTCGCCCGGATGAGGCGCCCACGGCTCTGGTTACGCGATTGGCCAAGGCAAAAGCTTCTGCGGTCGCGGCTCGACAGCCCAATGCGTGGATAATCGGCTCCGATCAGATCGCCGTCATCGCGTCAGCCGGGTCACCGTTGCTCGGAAAGCCCGGTTCCGCAGCTCGCTGCCATGAGCAACTCCAGAGCTGCTCCGGCCGCAGCGTTGAATTTCTCACCGCGGTGACCGTGATGTGCCGGGAACGTAACGCGCTGCTCGAATTCATCGACACCACGCGAGTCGCGTTTCGCGTCCTGGATCAGTCCACCATCGAGCGCTATGTCGCAAAAGAGCAGCCGCTGGATTGCGCGGGCGGTTTCAAGAGTGAAGGCCTTGGCATCGCGTTATGCGAATCGATCGACAGCGCCGATCCGAGCGCACTGATTGGACTGCCCTTGATACGATTGAGCGCGGCATTGCGCTGCGCCGGCTTCGAGGTTCCTTAGCGCTTTGCGCGCTTAGATAGGCGCCCAGTTTTTGCGCCTGTCCGCTTCACCGGCGTGATGGCATCGAGCACCGCGACCAATTCTTCAGGCAGCGGTGCGCTGACGTGAAACGGAACACCGGAACCCGGCCACTCAAAGGCGACGGATTGTGCGTGCAAAAAAATGCGCTTCAGTCCGTGGGATTTTAGGTCCGCGTTGCGGGCCCGGTCGCCGTATTTGTCATCGCCCAGAAGCGGGTGAGCCGCGAATGAGGCGTGAACACGAATTTGGTGCGTGCGTCCGGTGGGAATGTCCACTTCCATCAGCGTCGCGAGCGAGCCGAAGAACTGCACCGGCTTGAAAACACTCACCGAGTTCTTGCCGGCGGCAGCCACTCGCACATGGCGCTCGCCGTGTTGCCGATTGTCCGTCGCCAGCGGCGCATCGATCCGCTTGGTTCCCAATTGCCAGCTGCCGCTTACCAGACCCAGATAGGTCTTGTGCATGCCGCCGTTGCGAATCAAGGCATGTAGCGCGGTGAGCGTGCTGCGATCCCGCGCAACCAGCAAGCAGCCGCTGGTATCGCGATCGAGGCGGTGCACCAGCTCGAGGGTTTCGCGCGGCCGCGACGCCCGCAATGCTTCGATAACTCCGAAACTCATGCCGCTACCACCATGCACCGCAACGCCCGCGGGCTTGTCGATGACCAACAAATGCCGGTCTTGAAATATGACTGCCCTTTCAATCAATTCGAGCAGGCTGCTCGAAGGACGCCCGGGCTGCGCATCGGTTTCGATCCGCACAGGCGGCAGGCGTACTTCGTCGCCCGCCTGTATCCGGTACTCAGCGTTCACACGCTTGCGATTGACGCGCACCTCGCCCTTTCGCAGCAGGCGGTAAACCCGGCTGCGCGGCACAGTCTTGAAATGGCGCATCAGGAAATTATCGATGCGTTGGCCCGCCTCATCGGCAGTCACAGTGCGCAGAGTAAGCGGACTTTTAGGCCCCCGCGGAGGCAGCACGTCGGTAGCAGGGATGTTCATGATTTCGTCTAAATTATGCTGGCGTTGATCTAACGTATTGATTACATTGACCCTGGCGCCATGTCGTGATAATGTCTTAAAGCCGTGTCAGGCGCGACAACCTTATAAAGGCGCGACGCCCAATCTAGGTGACGCATATAGACACCGGTTTCCAGTGGTCCCCCATCCGTTGGGGAGCCGCATATTAGTTGGTTCTGGAACTCCAGACCATCGCTCGGCCGATGAGACAGACGCGTGAAAGCTTAAATCTTGAGCTTAGGCGGCTGATAAGCGGTTAACCGAGAACAAGGCCCCGGGCTTGCCGTATACGTTTTGGCTTAAAGTGGTGGAGTTGATACCGGTCGCGTACCTCGCGTTCGGCACATCGCTATTCTTTGCCGCATTCATGCGTGCTACCCCGGCTTTTATTCTCAAGCTCTCCTCGGCCCCTATCATATTAGTTGGGGCACATGAAAAGAATGCTCGTCAACGCAGTTCAAGAAGAAGAACTGCGAGTTGCGCTAGTCGACGGTCAAAAGTTATACGACTTATCGATTGAGATCCCGTCTCGGGAACAAAAAAAATCCAATATCTATAAAGGCCGAATCACCCGCGTAGAGCCCAGTCTCGAAGCGGCGTTCGTCGAATATGGCGCCACGCGCCATGGCTTCCTGCCGCTGAAGGAAGTCTCCAAGGAATACTTCCGCGCGCAACCCGCGAACGGCGGACGCCTGAATATCAAGGACCTTCTGCTGGAAGGCCAAGAGTTGATCGTGCAGGTCGAGAAAGAGGAACGCGGCAACAAAGGTGCCGCGCTCACGACCTTCATTAGTCTCGCCGGCCGCTTCTTGGTGTTGATGCCGAATAATCCTCGCGCCGGCGGCGTGTCGCGGCGCATCGAGGGCGAGGATCGCGAGCAGATGCGCGACGCCATGAACGGATTGGTCATTTCCGACGGCATGGGGGCCATCGTGCGCACCGCCGGCGTGGGGCGCACCACTGAAGAATTGCAATGGGATTTAAACAATCTCAAAACGGCATGGGACGCGATTGTCCTCGCCAATGACGGCAGGCCGGCGCCGTTCCTGATTTTCCAAGAAAGCGATGCCGTCACGCGTGGCCTGCGCGACTACTTCTCTGATGATGTTGGCGAGTGTCTCATCGATCAACCTGAGGCCTTTCAAAAGGCGCAGGAGTACATGCAACGCTTCATGCCTCCGGATGCGCAGCGCAAGCTGAAGCTCTACACCGATCCCGTGCCCTTGTTCACACGGTATCAAATCGAAAGTCAGATCGAATCGGCGTATGCGCACAAGGTCACCCTTCCCTCGGGCGGCAGCTTGGTGATTGATCACACCGAGGCACTAGTGTCGATCGACATCAATTCCGCCCGCAGCACGCGCGGCGGTGACATCGAAGCCACTGCGCGCAACACCAACTTGGAAGCCGCCGAAGAAATCGCGCGGCAATTGCGGTTGCGTGATATCGGTGGCCTGATTGTCATCGATTTCATCGACATGGAATCCACTGCCAATCAGCGCGCCGTCGAGGACATGCTGCGCGACTCGGTCAAAATGGATCGCGCCCGCATCCAGCTCGGCCGACTCTCGCGTTTCGGCTTACTCGAGTTGTCGCGTCAACGCTTGCGGCCCGCGCTTAGCGAGACGACGCATATCAACTGTCCACGCTGCGGCGGCATGGGCACGATACGCGGCGTAGAATCGATGTCGCTGGCCTTGTTGCGCCTGATCGGCGAAGAGGCGCGTAAGGAGCGCACAGGCCGAGTGGTCGCGCAGGTCCCGGTTGACGTCGCAACCTACCTCATGAACGAGAAGCGCGAGCAGCTCAACCAAATCGAATCGCGCGATAAGGTATCTCTGGTCATAGTGCCGAATCCTCACATGGAGACTCCGGCGTATACTTTGCGCCGCGTCCGCGATGATGAAAAGGAACTGGCGGAGAACAGCACCGTCAGCTATCAATTGGCGGATCAGCCCAGCGTCGATGACTCGAATATCGGCAATCGGGACAAGAAGCCACCGGGGGATGTCCCGTTGGTTCCGAGCATCCTACCCGCGTCCACAGCACCCATTGTTCCGATGCCGGTGCAGGTTGCGGCCAAAGCTCCCGCCGAGACCGTCCAGGTTGGCGCACTGGTCAGATTTTGGCGATGGTTGTTCGGTGATCCGGGCGCGCGTGCGGCAGCGAAATCCGCCGCCGCGCCGGCGCAACCGCAACGCGACCGGCCGCAGCATCGCGACGTCCGCCACGATCGCTATCGCAGCGGTGGTGGCGACCGAGACCGGAACCGCGATCGTGGCGATCGGGATCGCAATCGCGATATTCGGCGTGACGGTCCGCGAGATCCGCGCCGCGACGGCCGTCCACGAGGCGAGAATCCGCGCGATAATCGCAATGAATCCAACCCACGGCGGCCTGAGGGGTCCCCGCAAGCGGATCGCAATGCCGGCGGCCAGCGCAGCGAGCCGTATCGCCAGGAACAAGCTCCCCGTCAAGAGCAAGCACCTCGCCAAGACCAGGCCCCTAGTCAGGACCAGGCGCCTCGCCAGGACCAGGCACCTCGCCAGGACGGGGCGCCTCGCCAAGACCAAGCACCTCGCTCCGGCAATGAATCCGAGCGAAGCGCCAACGAACGCAGTGAGCGCGGAGGCAGAAGCCGCCGCCGGCGGGGCCGCGGCCGACGTGACGGCGGAGAAAACAACGCTAATGGCGGTGGCGCCAACCAATCGGGAGGACCCGGTGCGGCCAACAACTTCCCTGGCGCAACCGAATCCAATATGGGCGAAACCGCACCCTCTTCGATGACATCCTCTTCGAGGACACCCTCTGACGAGGGTCCGATCGAGCGTCCATCTGTGGAAACCGTACGTGAGCAGCCAGCGATGAGTTCAGCGCCTGAGCCGAGCCCCTCGCGTGATTCCGCACCCACGCAGGCGCCGGCGGCCGCACCAGCACGCTCGGCTGAAACGGCTCCAGCGAGCACAGGAACGGATAACAAGTACGTTGTCTGGTCCTCAGCGCCAACGGACATTCAACGATCGGGACCGGAAGAGCGCTGATGGTTCTCGCGCAACCTTAGGTCAAGCGCTACGCTGACAGTCACTAGCGCGGCCGCGAGGCCGCGCAAGCTGGCAATCGCAGAGCCGGAGATTAGCGTGACTATCGAACGCGTGGGCGGCTGGCCCAGCCTTGCCCAAAAATAAAACCCGGCGCTGAAGATTACGGCGGCGAGCCCATAGGTCAGCATCCAAACAAGGCGCTCACGCCTTGGCAGCGGCCGATTCGGCACCGCTGATTGCCGCCCACGGCGCAAGCCGTAGCCGATCATCACCAGCACCGCAGCCAGACCCATGAGTGAGCCAAGATCCTGCAATACATACATGCCGGGGACGTGCCGGCTGCCGATATCGATGATGGAATCATCGAGCACGGGGAACATACGCACGCCTCTGCCACCGTCGTGCGTGAAGCCATCCCAAATCAAGTGCGTCAAGGCGCCGCCTAGAACACCGACGGCGGCGAGCAGCCATTGTCGCAACGAGTGGATATTTGCCTCGGCGGCGAACGGACGCCAGCGGGCGTACGGACCGTCGGGCAAAACTTCCAGCACCGGAGTTTTAATTAAGAATTGGAATAACCAATAGGTTGTCAGCCCGACCGGCAGACAGAAAGTGAACAACGCAACGAAACTATGCGTTTCCACGCGCGGGATGCCCGGAAAAAATACTCTAAAATCCGGAACCATAGCGCCGATAGCCGCGGCGGATAATAGTTGCCAGCGCGCCAGCAATCGCGTGAACGGCAAGACAACGGCAGTGTGTGAAATGGTGAACGGCACGCGTGCGACTCCAAACTGTCATCTAATTGTCACAAATCGAATCTATATAATGCGGACTGCGCCTCATAAATATCCGGATACCTAATGGCCAATACCGCCCCGCTCGACCCGGCCTCTCTGGCAATTACCGAACCTGCCCCGTCGAAGTAGTGCACGACACTCTTGCCTATCCGTACATTCTGCTCGGTATCGCCTTAGTAATCTCATTGGGGTTCGAATTCGTCAACGGATTTCACGACATGGCCAATAGCGTCGCCACATTCTCATCGGCACGGTGCCAACCGCCTATGCGCTCAATCGCACCATGCACGAGCAGGGCGTAAATAGCTCAGACTTGGCCTCGCTCGACGTCTACAAGAAACAGCTCGATCACTTCACCAAGTTCATTCCGACCTGGGTAAAGCTCGCGGTTGCCATTGCCTTAGGCTTGGGCACGATGACCTACGCGCAAGGCGCATCGGCAGAGATCGTGGGCAATGGCTACCATCCGGTGTCGATCGCTCTGGCGGGCGGCCTCGACTGGTTACTACGGACCTTTTTGTAAGGCACTGAGCAATCCGCGCGAGGCGGCGGTAGTCAGATCGAGCACCTCCTCGAAGGCGCCGGCGTCGCGATAGTAGGGATCGGGTACATCGCGCAACCTCGACTCGGGCGCGTAATCGAGAAAGAGCTGCAGCGATGCGTGTGAGTTGCGTGGCCGCATGGCCTGCAGCTCCCGCAAGTTCTCCTGATCCATCGCCAGGATGAGATTAAAGCGCGCGAAATCCTCCACGGCAACCTGGCGTGCCCGCAAGCCGCCGATATCGATGCCGCGCCGGAGCGCAGCGCCTTGACTGCGCGGATCAGGCGGCGCGCCGATGTGATAATCGGCCGTCCCCGCCGAATCAATTTCCAGCGCCAACTCCGGGGCCTGCTTCGCGGCCAGGTGCCGCAACACGCCCTCTGCAGTCGGACTTCGGCAAATGTTGCCAAGGCAGACGAACAAGATGCGGAAAGGCTGATTTTTAAGCACTGCTAGGATGAATACACGGCGTTCAGCCTTTGTCAGTTTCCCGCCATGCAGAGAGTGCTCGGCGCCCTCTCGCTACGGCCAACGAGGCGAACTATAACATCAGTGTGCGCCCCTGATGCGCTCAAGATCCTCAGGCGTGTCGACGCCCGCTGGTGGCGGTTCCGATAGCGTGACCAGGTGTATGTGCATGCCATGCTCGAGAGCGCGCAGTTGCTCAAGCTTTTCCGTGATTTCGAGCGGCGTTGGCGAGCACGCTGCAAAATGCAGCAGGCTGCGCACCCGATAGGCGTAAATACCAATGTGGCGCCATGCTCCCACGAATGACGTCGGGAGGTCAGAGGCGATGCTGTCGCGAGGCCAGGGCACAGGAGCGCGACTGAAATACAAGGCTCGACCATCGCGAGCCCGCAGCGCCTTGACGCAATTGGGATCGAGAAATTCGCGCAACGATTGTATGGGCGCGACCGCCGTGCTGATTTCGCTGCCGGCGACCTCGCTCAGCCCCTGCGCAACTTTCGCGACAACCTCTGGAGGCATCGCCGGCTCGTCGCCCTGCAGATTTACCACAATATCGTCGCCTGAGAAGTCTGTAGTGCGAACGGCCTCGGCAATGCGATCCGTGCCGGAGGTGTGATTCGGCGAAGTCATCGTGCAATTCGCACCAAACTTCAACGCCGCGGCGCGGATCCGCTCATCGTCCGTGGCCACCAGCACGGAGGCGGCACCGCTGGCGACTGCGCTCTGCCATACCCACTGAATCAACGGCCGATCGCCGATTTGTAGCAGAGGCTTTCCTGGCAACCGTGTCGATCCAAAGCGCGCCGGTATGATGACGTGAAACACCGCTAACGCTAGGTTTCCAGCAGGGGATCATCCGCGCTCAGTGCGCGCGCTTCTTCGGGCAGCATCAGCGGGATGCCATCGCGCACCGCATAGGCCAGTCGATCCGGACGGCAGACGAGCTCGAGCGAGTTGTCTGAGCCGCTGCTGCGCAGCGGACCTTTGCAGATCGGGCAAACCAGCAAATCGAGCAAACGCTTATCCATAGGTCCTCACACGCGCGCTGCGCGCCTTTCAGCAGAGCTGGCCACGATGCGCCGCAGCTTTTCAGAATCACCCGGGGCGAAGGCTACATTAACGGGAACAAACCAATGATGCGGTCCTGCTATCTCCCGGCACTTTACGGCATCCTTCTCAGTCATGAGCACCGGAAGATCATCGGCGAAAGATATATCGTCAATCCCCAGCCGTGCGTGATCCGACAGCGGATGTTCGATGACGCTGATGCCGACGGCACGCAACATCGCAAAGAATCGCTGCGGGTTGCCGATGGCGGCAATCGCATGCGCCGGCTGACCGGTAAACTCGCGCAATGGCTTGGCGGTGCCGTACTTCATCGCAATGGCGCTGGTCGCGAGCAATCGCATGCGCATTGAACCGTCGCTCCGCCCATCACCGCCATTTATCACGACGGCGTCCGCACTCTGCAGCCTAGCTGCGGTCTCGCGCAGCGGCCCTGCGGGCAGCAGGCGCCCATTGCCGAAGCGCCGATCGCCATCGACGACAATGATTTCGCAGTCGCGTTGCAGAGCATAATGCTGCAACCCGTCATCGCTGACGATGACGTCGCAGCCAGCGTTGATGAGCAATTGTGCTGCCGCCGGCCGATTGCGCCCGGTTGCAATCGGCACGCGGCTGCGGCGCGCCAGCAGTATGGCTTCATCGCCAACCGTATTCGAATCATCGGAATTCTGAAGCAGCCGTGGCGCTCGAGATGCTCCGCCGTATCCGCGCGTAACCACGCCCGGTTTAAATCCCAGCTCCAGCAACTGACCAGCCAGCCAACAGACCAAAGGAGTTTTACCGGTCCCACCGACGGTCAAGTTGCCAACCACAATGACAGGGCATGGCAGGCGTGTCGAGCGCACCAAATGCTTCGAGTAGGCGAAGCGGCGCATCATCGACGCCGCACCGAAGACTGCGGACAGCGGCGTCAGCCACCACGGCGGCGGCTCGCCGCCGTACCAGAATTTGTTGAGCCAGGATTGCGCCGACATGCTGTGACCTTTGCTCAAGCGTTGAACTGCATTCCATGGAGTGCCGCATAGAGGCCGCCGCGCGCAAGCAAATCCTGATGGCTGCCTGTCTCCACGATCCTGCCTTGATCGAGCACGATAATTCGATCCGCGCTTTCAACAGTCGTTAGCCGATGAGCGATGACCAGCGTGGTGCGCCCTAGCATGAGCAGCGCCAGTTCTTGTTGGACCTTGCGCTCGGATTCGTTGTCGAGCGCGGCGGTCGCTTCATCGAGAATCAGCACCGGGGAATCTTTGAGCAGCGCGCGTGCAATGGAAATTCGCTGCCGCTGACCGCCTGAAAAATTCTGCCCGCGATCGGTGAGCATGGTGTCCAGGCCGTGCGGCTGTTGAATGACAAATTCCATGACATTCGCGGCGCGCGACGCCTCTTCAACCTCGGCAACGGTCTTGCCGACGGCATTGAAGGCAATGTTATTGCGGATGGTATCGTTGAACAACACCACTTCCTGACTTACGAGACTCACCTGTGATCGTAGATCGGTCAGGCGGTACTCCCGCACGTCGATCCCGTCGAGCAGCACGGAGCCTTGTTGCACGTCGTAAAAACGCGGCACCAGGCCCACCAGCGTAGTCTTGCCGCTGCCGGATCGGCCAACGATGGCGACCGTTTCGCCCGGACGCACATGAAAACTCACATCCCGCAAGACATCGCACTTCTCACCTCCATAGGCAAAGGACACATTGCGAAACTCGATCTCGCCGCGGACGCGTGTGATTGCCAGCGTGCCGCCGCTGCCTTCGGTCGGCTGATCTATGATTTCGAACACGCTTTGGCCGGCGGCGATGCCTTGCTGCAGCGGACCGCTCATGTTCACCAGGCTGCGTAGCGGCGATGGAATGAGGAACAGTGCGGTTAAAAAGCCGAAGAAGGCATCCAGTTCAAGATCGCCGGCTTGCACCTGGTGAATGGCCACGAACAGCACGCTGCCCAACGCGATCGCGGCGATACATTGCACCACTGGATTGCTGATGGCTTTGGCGCGCACCAATTTCATGTTTGATGCGCGGTTGTGTTCGTTGACTATCTCGAAGCGCTGCGTTTGATGATCCTCGGCGTTAAATATCTTGATCAAGCGCAAAGCATCGATGGCTTCCTTCGCGACACGCGTGATATCGCCCATCGAGTTTTGGATGCGCTGGCTGTAGCGGCGGAAACTGCGATTGGCGATTTGCATGAGCCAGGCGATGACCGGTGCCGCGCCGATACAAAATGCGGCGAGGTGCCAGTTCAAGTAAAACAAATACCCCACGAGAATCACGATGCTCAAGGAATCGCTGATGAGCGAAATGGCTGCGTTGGTGGCGGCCGCCGCGACCAACTCGATGTTGTTGGTCAATTTGGACAGCAAGTGACCCGATTGCTGTTGATCCGAGTAGGCTATCGGCAGACGCATATAGTGCTGAAACAGATCGTGGCGCAGGCTTTTGATGACTTGCCGGCCCACATAGCTCGGAAAATAATTCGCGATGTAGTCGCCCAAGCCGCGCAGCGTGAACAGCACCACCACACCGATCGGGATTTGCCAAATGTTGTTTGGGTCCTGGACCACGAACGTGCCCTTCATGAAGCGCTTCACCAGATACGCCAGCGATGCATTGGACACCGCGAACAAAATCGCGCCCAGCACTCCGATGAAAAACATGCCGGCGTGGGGCCTCGCATATTTGACCAAACGGCGATAAATCGTCCAGCCCTCGAGGCCGGGCTTCGCAGCCCCAGGCGCGACGCTCAAGGGGCGTTATCCTCGTGCACAGTCGCGATGTTGAGCTGTGCAAACCCGAGCTTTCCCGCGACGTCCATAGCCGTGACCACCGCTTGGTGCGTGGTGCGAGCATCAGCACGAATCGTGATGGGACCGCGGTCCGTGCCGGCCTCCTTTTGCAAGGCGGCGCGCAGCGTGTCGGGGTTCGAGTTAATCAAGGTTCGCTCGTTGACGCGGTAGGCGCCCTCCGCCGTCACGGTGATGACCAGAGGATCATGGGAGCCGCGCGGTATCGGCGTATCGCTCGACTGCGGCAGCTGAACCTTGACTCGTCCCTCTTGATTGAACGTGGTTGAGACCATGAAAAAAATCAGCAATACCAACAGCACGTCGATCATGTTGATCAGATTGATCTCAGGATCTTCTTGACGGCGCGGGCGCAGATTCATTTTCTGGCAAATCCCCCACGCTCGTCGAGCGCATCGACGAGTTTCATGGCTTCCTTCTCCATTCGAATCACCAGGCGCTCGACCTTGCCCCTGAGGAAGCGATAAGAGATCAGCGAGGGGATCGCCACCGTGAGACCGGCGGCGGTCGTGATGAGTGCCTCGCCGATTCCGCCGGACAGAGTTCTCGGATCACCGAGCCCACTGGCGGTGATGGCATTGAACGCATGGATGATGCCGGCGACCGTGCCCAGGAGTCCCAACAGCGGAGCAACCGCCGCGATGGTGCCGAGCGTATTGAGAAACCGCTCCAAATCGTGAATCACATGACGCCCGCCGTCTTCGAGGCGCTCCACGATGATCTCCCGCGGCTTGTTGCGATTGGCCAGCCCGATGGCGAGCAGCTTGCCAAGAGGCGAGTTCTGTTCGAGCGCCACCACCAATTTATCGCTCAATTGGTCCGCCTCGATCCAATTCCAGACCTTTTGAGCCAAGTCACGCGGGATGACGCGATTGCTCTGTAGAGTCCAGAGTCGCTCCAATATGATGGCAACCGCCGCGATGGAACATAAAATGATCGGCCACATGAAGCCGCCGCCCGCGCGGATGATCTCCCACATTGCGTCCTCATTTAGTCAAATACAAAAGCTGCGGGGCATGATACTTGACCGCCGACTGTTCAGACAGTGCTTTTGCCACCCGCTACAAGCTATTGATTTACCAAACGGTCTCAGAGTCGAGTGCAGGCGTCACGAAATCGGCATAATGCTCACTCGGGAGGCGTAAAACAAAACCATGAAACGCTGGCTGCGACGCGTCACTCCGGATCGAAGCACGCTGGAAAATCACTGGTGCTTGAAGCACTTCACTGCCGTGATGCTCGACCGCCGTTGCTGGACCTTCAATCGCTCGAGCGTAACCCGCTCATTCGCGCTGGGTTTGTTTATCGCCTTTATTCCGCCGACACCACTGCCGGTGCACCTCGTCGCATGCGCATTGCTTGGCGTCTACTTTCGGTTGAACCTGCCGGTGCTGTTTGCTACGGTTTTCGTCAGCAATCCTTTTACTTGGCTACCCCAGGTGGCTGGCTCACTTTGGGTGGGCGCAAAGCTCCTTGGTTTGGATTTGATGCCCTTCCTGCACGCCATCAGGCATCGCACCCTGTGGGCGGACATGGGCGTGCTTTGGCCGCCGTTGCTGCTCGGGGCGTTGGTACTCGGTTTAATCGCCGCCGCCTTGGGGTATGTGCTGGCGCAGGCGGTCTGGCGTGCCCGAGTAATCTACCAGCTGCGTCGCCGTCGGGCGCGCTCAAGCAGCCGCAGCGTCGCGCTCGACTAGGATTCCCTCCGTCAGCGTGAGCACACGATCCAGGCGCGCCGCCAATCTTTCGTCGTGTGTCACGATCACCAGGCTGGTACCGAGTTCCCGGTTGAGCTCCAGCATCAACTCGAACACTTGTGCCGCGTTCTTGCCGTCCAGATTTCCAGTGGGCTCATCAGCCAGCACCAGCTTGGGTCGGGTAACCAGGGCGCGAGCGACGGCGGCGCGTTGGCGTTCTCCGCCCGAAAGCTGCGAGGGACGGTGATCCAGTCGTTGCGCCAATCCAACGCGCGACAATAGAGCCCCGGCCTCGAGCTTGGCGGCCCGCGGACTCATGCGCCGTACCAGCAAGGGCATCGCCACATTCTCGAGCGCGGTGAACTCGGGCAGCAAATGATGGAATTGATAGACAAAGCCGACCGCATGGTTGCGCAGTCGTCCGCGCTCGGCGTCGTTTAACTGATTCATGGCGGATCCCGCGATGCCCACCGTGCCGCGCGTCGGCAAATCCAAGCCGCCCAACAGCTGCAGCAGCGTGGTTTTGCCCGAACCCGATGCGCCGACGATGGCGATGCGCTCGCCGCTGCGGACTTGGATGCTCGCGCCGCGCAGCACCTGCAGCGTCACGCCGCCCTGGACGAACTCTTTGACCAGGTCCACACCCTCGAGCACCATCTCATTTGCAGTCGACATCGATTTATTCTCAGTCATTGCGCAAGGACTCCGCCGGCAACAATCGAGCGGCTCGCACCGCGGGGTACACGGTGGAAACGCAGGCCAGAACGAACGCAAACCCGCAGATGCGCAGCACGTCGGCTGCCCGCACGTGCGCGGGCAAGTCGCTCATGAAGTACACGCGTGCGTCCAGAAATTTGAATCCGACAACGGTCTCGAGCGCTTGCACGAGATCCTGCAGATTCACGGCGATGATTACGCCGATCGCCACGCCGAGGAGAATGCCGAGCATTCCAATGAGACTGCCCTGAACGAGGAATACGCACAGAATGCTGCGCGGCGAAGAACCGAAGGTACGCAAGATCGCGATGTCGCGCCTTTTGTCCTTCACCACCATGACCATGGTCGAGACAATATTGAACGCCGCAACACCGACCATCAACGATAGGATCACGAACAAGATTCGCTTCGTGATCGCGATGGAGCGAAAGAAGTTCACATGCTCGTTGGTCCAGTCTTGAATCTCGACGCCGCCGCCGATGGCGATGGCGGCGGCGCGCGCGAGCCGCGGCGCAGCATACATATCTACGAGATTCAAGCGTATTCCGGAGACATCGTCGCTCATGCGCAGCAATTTCGCCGCATCCTGTATTGCGGTGATGGCGATGCGCCGATCGTATTCGTACATACCGACTGAGAGAATTCCCGCGACTTCGAAGGCGCGCATGCGGGGGAGCACGCCGAGCGGCGTGACATCGCCGAGCGCGACAATCAACACCACACGATCGCCGACTTTCACGCCAAGCTCTTCCGCCAAGGCCTTGCCGAGAATCACCCGATAACTGCCTGGAGTGAGGTCTGTCAGCCGGCCGCTCAATAGATGCGGGCTTAAATCCACCACGTGCGATTCGGCCTCAGGGTCAATGCCGCGCAGTTGCACGCCGGATGATTTGTCGCCGTAGGTCATCAGACCCTGTTCCTCGATATAGGGCGCGGCGCCATTGATGCCGGGGAAGACTTGCAGCTTTGCAATATCGGCGCGCCAGTTAGTGATGCGGCCCTCGATTCCGGAAATGGTGGCATGTGCCGTCAGGCTCAAGATCCGGGTGCGCAACACTTCCTCGAAGCCGTTCATGACCGAGAGCACGATGATCAGTACGGCGACGCCCAAGGCCAATCCCACGATGGCGATGCCTGCGATCAAGGACACGAAGCCACGGTGCGGCGATGCGCGTAAATACCTAAACCCTAGGAATCCCTCGTACCAATAGCGCGTCATTCGTATCTCAGCGCCACGGCGGGCTGCGTGCGCGACGCTTGTCGAGCCGGGTACACCGTCGCCACCAAAGTTAGCAACAAGGCCGCCAACGCAATTCGGATGACATCTGGCGGATGCAGCTCGCTCGGGATGCCGGAAACGGCGTATACGTCAGGATCAAAGATGTGAAAGCCGAAATTATTTTCCAGAAAAGGCACGATCACATCGACGTTCAAGGCCAGCGCGAGACCTAAGCCCACACCGAGCGCCGTGCCGATCCATCCGATCAGCACGCCCTGCGTCATGAATACCGCCAGCACTCCGCGGGGACTCAATCCCAAGGTTCTCAAGATCGCGATGTCGGTACGCTTGTCGTTGACGACCATTACCAGCGTCGCCACGATATTGAACACCGCCACGGCTACGATCAGCATCAAGATCAGGCCCATCATGGTCTTCTCGATGCGAATGGCGCGAAAATAGGCCTCGTTTTCTTGGGTCCAGTCGCGCACCTGCATTTGGGGGTTTAATCGCGAGGCCGCAATGCGCGCCAAGTCGGGGGCCTTGAGCACATCGTCGAACTTCAACCGAATTCCCGTGGGTCCTGCAAGTCCGCGCAATGCCTGCGCGTCGCTCAAATTGACTAAGGCGAGCACGCTGTCATGCTCCTGCAGGCCGACTTCAAAAACGCCGACGACTTCGAATTCCTGCAACCGCGGCGTGAAGGCGCCGCCGTTCGCGGCGGAATTCCCCGGGATCATCACGACCACTGTATCCCCAGGACCGACCTGTAACTGGTAGGCCAGCATTCGACCCAGAATGATTCGGTTCGATCCGGGCTTAAGATCGGTCAGCTTGCCCTCACGCATGTCATCGGCAATCGATGACACTTTCGGTTCCCATTCAGGATCGATGCCGCGCACAATGGCCCCGCTCATTGAGGACTGCTTGCTCAGCATGGCATCGGTATCCAAGAATGGCGCCGCGCCTACAAGACCCGGCGAGCCCTGCAACTGGGTCATCCGCGCCTGCCAGTCCGGTATGGCGGTCCCACCGCAGGTCAACGTGGCATGGGCAGAAAGGCTCAGCAGCCGGCCCCGCAGCTCGGATTCGAAGCCATTCATCACCGATAACACCGTGATCAGCGCCGCCACGCCCACGGCGACGCCCAGCAGCGACACCCAGGTGATAAAAGACACGAAAAAGCTGTGCTCCCGAGCCAGCGAGTACCGCAGACCCACGAAGACAGGGAGAGGTTGAAACATGCGCGGCGGCTAATCCTTACATGGGCCGACTAAATGGCAACGCAATCAGAGTGTTAATTGGGTCAAGTATTGGTCCATCAAGGCAGTGGTATAGTTTCAGGGGGCCCAAAGTAATCATAGGATATCGGTAACATATGAGGTACGCCATGAAGTATCGAATTCTGCTGCTAGCTACGGTGCTCGCGAGCGGCTTCGCGGGGGCCGAGACCATTGCCGTCGACAACGGCATTGCGGTCAAACAGTCCGAGGTTCCCACGCCTACTCGCGGCATGACCATGGACCAAGTTGCGGGCAAGTTCGGCGCACCCGCCAGCAAGGTTCCCGCGGTTGGACAACCGCCGATCTCGCGCTGGGAGTATCCCGGGTTCGTCGTGTATTTCGAGCACGAGCACGTCATACACAGCGTGGTTGTTAATTCTTAAAAGTTAATGATGCGTAACCGCACTTAGGTTCGCGTAACATCATCTAGTCGGCCCTTAATGGTCCCACCGCGACTCGTTCGCGGCGGGCGTTTTTTATTTTTTTAAAACGCTTAAGATGTCTCTACTCGAGCCAATCCTTCCCGATGCCGATGAACGCCTGATCAAATGGGGCAAGCTATATGGAGCTGCCCCTGCGCTGGCAATCGCGGAAGCTGCCCCTAACACCGCAGGACCGTTGCTGGTCATCGCACAGAGTTCGCGCGAGGCTGAAACCTTAAGCGAGGAAATTCGATTCTTTGCCGGCCCTTCCCTCAGCGTCAATGTGTTTCCCGATTTAGAAACACTGCCCTATGACAGCTTTTCAGCCCATCCGGACATCACTTCCGCGCGGCTCGCCACACTGGCCGAATTGCCGCGGGCGCGTCACGGTGTCTGGCTGGTCGCCATTGACACGCTGCTGCAGCGATTGGCGCCGCGCAGCTATATCGAAGCCTACTCTCTCAAAGTACACCTAAACGAAACGCTCGATCTTGAGGTCCTGCGCGCGCAACTGGCGATGGCCGGCTATGCGGCGGTGACTCAGGTCGTAGCGCATGGCGAATTTGCAGTGCGCGGCTCGCTCATCGATGTATTTCCGATGGGCTCGGATGCTCCCTACCGAATCGACCTACTGGACCGCGATGTCGACAGCATTCGGCGCTTCGATCCGGATAGCCAGCGCTCTCTCGACAAGTTGGACCGGATTCACTTATTGCCGGCGCGCGAAACTCCCTTAAATCCGCAGGCCGTGCGCGAGTTTCGAGGCCGTTATCGCCTGCGCTTCAGCGGGGATCTTTCCGAGCAAGCGATTTACCGCGATGTCAGCAGCGGCGTGGCGCCCGGCGGCATCGAGTTTTTCTTGCCGTTGTTCTTCGAGCGCACATCGCACTTGTTTGAGTATCTGCCACCGAACAGCATTATCATTGACATCAATGATGCGGCCTCGAGGGCCCCTGATTTGTGGAACGGAATTGTTGAGCGACACGAACAACTGCGCCACGATCGCTACCGCCCAATCCTGGATCCCGCGGAGCTCTATCTGACGCCGGGCGAATTTCTGGAGTCCTTCTCGCCTTGGCCAAGGATTCAACTGCACGCTTTTGAGTGGCCACCCGAGACTGCAGGAACATTCCAAAATTTTTCAACCGCCGTGCCCGCCCTGGTTCGCATCGACCCGCGGGCGGGGGAGCCTGCTGCTGAATTGGTGTCGCATATCAACACCACGACAGCGCGCATTCTGATTGCGGCCGAATCCGCCGGCCGCCGCGAACTCATATTGGACCTGCTGCGTGGCCGTGGAGTCCAAGCCAAAATCTTCGATAACTTTGCGGCTTTCCAGACAGCCGGGCTCAAGCTGGGCATCACCGTGTCGGGCGCCGCATCAGGCCTAACGCTCGAAGCTCCGCCCCTGCAAATCCTCACCGAATCGCAGTTATTCGGCGATCGCGCCCGCCAGGAACGCCGGCGGCGACGAACTGAACGCGATCCGGCAAAAATATTGAAGGAATTATCCGATCTGCGGATTGCTGCTCCGGTCGTACACGAGAGTTACGGCGTGGGCAGATACGTCGGATTGCAGACGATGGATATCGCCGGCTACACCGGTGAGTTTCTGGTGCTGGAATATGCGGACGGCGACAAATTGTACGTTCCGGTCCAGTCGCTGCACCTGGTGTCGCGCTACACCGGCGCGCCGGCGGAAACGGCACCGCTGCACAAGCTCGGCGGCGACCAATGGCAGAAGGCGCGCCGCAAAGCGGCGCAAAGGATTCGTGACGTCGCCGCGGAATTGCTCGATCTATACTCGCGTCGAGCCGCCAGGCTCGGCACGCGCATGTTGGCCGGCGAAGCCGAATACCGCGCCTTTCAGGCCGGCTTTCCGTTCGAGGAGACCGCCGATCAAGCGGCGGCCATCGAACAGGTCATTGCGGATCTGAAATCCGACAAGCCCATGGATCGGGTCATTTGCGGCGATGTGGGATTCGGCAAGACGGAAGTCGCATTGCGGGCTGCATTCATCGCGGTGCAAGCCGGCAAGCAGGCCGCGGTGTTGGTGCCGACCACATTGCTGGCGCAACAGCACTACACGACTTTTGTGGATCGATTTGCGGACTGGCCCGTGCGCATCGAAAGTCTGTCGCGCTTTCGCACCAATAAGGAAGCGGCAGGGATCATCGCGGGCATCGCCGCCGGCACCGTGGATATCGTCATCGCCACGCAGCGCCTGCTTCAGGGCAAGGTCCGCTTCAAGGACTTGGGACTGGTGGTAATCGATGAGGAGCATCGCTTTGGGGTGCGCGACAAGGAACGACTAAAGGCCCTGCGCACTGAGGTCGATGTCCTGACATTGACCGCAACACCGATTCCACGGACGCTCAACATGGCGATCGGCGGGCTTCGCGACCTGTCCTTAATCACCACCCCTCCCGCAGAGCGTTTGGCGGTCAAGACCTTTGTGCTGGAATGGAATGAAACCGTGGTGCGCGAAGCGGCATTGCGTGAAATTCGCCGCGGCGGCCAGATCTATTTCGTTCACAACACCATCGAGACCATCGAAAAGACGGCGCAAGCGATCCGCGAATTGGTCCCCGAAGCCAGCGTCGCCGTGGGTCACGGCCAAATGCGTGAGCGCGACCTCGAGCAGTTGATGCTGGATTTCTATCACCGCCGTTTCAACGTTCTTGTCTGCACGACGATCATCGAAAGCGGCATCGATGTACCCACCGCCAATACCATCGTCATCGACCGCGCCGATCGATTCGGCTTGGCGCAGATTCATCAGCTTCGAGGCCGCGTCGGCCGCTCGCACCATCGTGCGTATGCTTACCTCATCACGCCGCCGCGAAAAGCCATGACCGCCGATGCAATCAAGCGCCTCGAAGCATTGGAGTCTCTCGAAGAGCTCGGTGCCGGCTTTACATTGGCCACGCACGATCTGGAAATTCGCGGCGCCGGAGAACTATTGGGCGATGAGCAAAGCGGACAGATTCAAGAGATCGGCTATAACCTCTACATGGAACTGTTGGAGCGCGCCGTCTCGGCGCTGAAATCCGGCAAGCAAGCCGACCTTGAACGGCCGCTCGATGCAGGCTCTGAGGTCGATTTGCATGTGCCGGTACTGATTCCCGAGGACTATGTGCCGGATGTGCACTTACGCTTGATGTTGTACAAGCGGATCGCCGGCACTTCCTCGCGCGAGGAACTTGACGAATTGAAGGTCGAAATGATCGACCGTTTCGGCCCCATACCGCCGTTCGCACAATCATTGTTTCGCGCCACCTATCTTAAGCTTCGCGCCGCCGCTCTCGGCATCCGCAAGATCGACGCGGGCGCCAGTAACGGCTACCTCTTGTTCGAGGAGCAAAATACGATCGATCCGAAGCGCGTGCTTAAGCTCATTCAAGGAAAGCCGAAGGAATACCGTCTCGACGGCGCGTTCAAATTGAGGTTCGCGCACATCGCGCGCACTGAGGAAGCTCTGTTCACTCGCGTCGAACAGCTGGTTGATCAGCTGCAGTAGTCAATCTGCGCGGGCGCCGTGCCTAGCACGCCGCGCGCCCGACGCCCCTTTACTGCCAATTACTGAATGGCGCCTAGAAAATCGCCTTTTCCAATTTCCACGCCGCTCTTGCGCAGCAAGGCATAAACCATACTGGCGTGGAAGTAAAAATTCGGCAGCACAAAATCATTGACGTAGCTTAAGGCAGTGAATTTCCACGCGCCGTTGGGAAATTTCAATTCGACCGCTCGCATCTCATCTGCGGGGAACTTTGCCGCAGTAACGGTCTTCAAGAAATCCACAGTCTTGGCAATGCGCGCCTTGAGCTCCGGCAACGTGGTCTCGGTATCTTCATGCTTGGGCACTTCCATTCCTGCCAGCCGGCCCGCGGCGCCCTTGGCAGTGTCGCAAGCAATTTGCACCTGGCGGCTTAGCGGATACATGTCGGGAAACAGTCGGGTCTGCGCCAGCACCGTCGAGTCGATTTTCTTTGCCGTTGCGTAGGCAGCGGCTTTATCCAGAATCGCCGACATATTGGTCAGCCCGCGCGTCAACGCGGGAATTGAATAATCATACAAGGTCGCCATCAAATATCTCCTGAGGACTTGCCAGGGGGCGTCACTCTAGCGAAAGATTTCGCGTTTGGATAGCAAACGCCTAAGTGCGCTAACATGACACCTATGCTGCCTTTCTCCGAAGCCTGCGAGCGCAATAAGGCTCCGATACTCGAGATATTGCGCGTCGTTTTTGCGGATCGAACCCAGGTCCTGGAAATCGGCAGTGGCACGGGGCAACACGCGGTGCATTTTGCGGCGCATTTGACCCATCTGACATGGCATCCCACAGAACAGTTGGCACACTTGCCCGATCTCGCGACACGAGTAAAACTCGAGGGCACGCGAAATTTGCGTCAGCCCATGGTTCTTGACGTTAAGCAAACCGTCTGGCCGTTGCGCAGCGTCGATGGCATATTCAGCGCCAATACGCTGCACATTATGGGCTGGGCAGAGGTCGAGGCGATGTTTCGGGGCCTCGACGCTGTGTTAGCGCCGCACGCCATCGTGTGCGTGTATGGCCCGTTTCGCTACGATGGGCGCTACACATCGGATAGCAATCGCGACTTCGATCGCATGCTCAAGCAACGAGATGCCCTGTCAGGTCTGCGCGACAGCAAAGAACTAATTGCCCTCGGCGAGCGCCATGCGCTGCGACTTCGAGCAGATCACGATATGCCGGCCAACAACCGCTTGCTGGAGTTTGTCGGGACTTAGGAGCCCTTCTCTAGGCGCGCCCGATGGCGGACAAGAGCGCGGTAGGGTCCAGAGAGCCCTCGTAACGTTTGCCATTAATAAAGAACGTCGGGGTGCCCGCGACGCCGCTGCGCATACCGCTCATGAAGTCTCGCTTGACTCTCGGCCGATAGCGGCGCGCATCGAGATCGGCGGAGAATTGCTCGATCTGCAGTTTGATTCTATCCGCGAGCTGATGCAGCAAATCGGCGCCCAATTCTGATTGTTGCTGAAAGATGGCATCGTGCATTTCCCAGAACTTTCCCTGCGCACCCGCCGCCTCCGCCGCTTCCGCCGCGTGCTGCGCATAGGGATGCATCTCCAGCAACGGCATGTGCCGGAACACAAAACGCAATTGATTGCCCATGGCTTTCGCGATGGAGTTGATCATGGGGTGCATATCCGCGCAGTAGGGACACTGATAATCGCCGTACTCCACCAGCGTGACCGGTGCATCTTCCGGACCTAGCGCATGATCGCTCTTGCCGACCGGTACCGAAAGATTCATCGCAGCAAAGTCTCGCAATCGGCATCTTTCGCCTTCCCTGGATCGACGAGCACCAACTTCGAATCGTGCGCCTGAATGCCGATTGACGGAACCTTGAGTGTGCCGCGAATCAGAATCGGTGAGCGCAATTGCAACAACCGCATGTTCTTTGGGTAGCCGCGCAAGATAAGATCCAAGGTCTCGGTCTCGAGGTGGATAAATCCCTCGCCGGCGATCAGCACGGGCGTGGTGTCGAGCACCATGGTCTTTGCCGTCAGGGTGCCGTCATGGGCCTTAAAATCCGCAACCCCGCAGCGCACCGGCACCTCCGTGTGATTTTTGGTCAGTAACAGACCCAATCCTCGAAGGTCTATGCCGGTGAGCTCCGCCAGCGAATCTCGCACCCTGCCGCTGGGTAATCTCGCCGTGACCGTGCCATCGGCGTGGGCTGCAAAGTCATGCACGGATCTTCCCTGGCCCATCAAAATCACGCGCAGTTGCAGAGAACCCTCGATCGCTGGCGGTGCAGTTTTCTTCGCTGCATATTGTCCTAGTTGCAAATCAGTGATCGTAACTTCTAGTCGCGCGGCGGGAATGTCTTTGCGCGTGTCGATTTTGATCTCAGCATTCAGCTTGCCGCCCATGACTTCCGCGGTGATCGGAGAGATCGTCAGTTCACCATGATCGTTTGTCATTTTCATGGCGAAGGTGTTGAAGACCGCGCGAGTCGCTGCTACGCGTCGGGCACGAAATTTCACAGCTGCCTTACCCCTGCGCAGCACAGCAAGATCGGGTGTGGCACGGGATAAGAGCATTTGGTAGGCCGCAGGATCTGGATCGCGGCCCGCAGCGCGTGCTCCCAGATCGGACAAGCGCAACGATTGTGAATTCAAGTCGCCGTCGACATCCATCTGCCCCTTGGATGAGTCGATGGACACCGAGCCGCGCAGATCGCTCTGCCCGCTCGTGATGAGCAGATCGGTGAACGAAGAAGTATAGCCACGCCGCACTAACCTTCCGGAGAGATGGTAGCTGCCGGTGTCGATCAGTTTCGTGCCCGTCAGGTAGCGCATGTCCCGGAGATCTGCGCCCGATGCTTCAAAAGTCGCATCATAGGCGCGCAAGTCGAAGGCGCGCTGCAGAAAACCATTGGCAGCTAGATGCGATCCACTCGAGCGCTCGTTGAAACTAAAGGCGTAGCGCGTATCACGGTCCGCCGCACGCAGCGGATCGCCGGTCATCTCGAAGCTGACGAGCCTGCCATTCAGTTGTCCCCGGCCCTCGATGCGAAACGGCTGCGCGACGTCCACGCCCTTCGCGTCATGCGCCGATATCGTGCCGTCAAATTGGCGGTGTTCTTGCGCATCGTCGAGCAGCACATGCGCGTTCATCATCGTTAGCGACCGGATGATCGGCAGGGCTCGGGGCCCGTGCTTGTCGGGATTCTCAAGTTGCCAGTTGGCGTGGCCCGTGACATCGCGAAACAAGTGCAACGTTGCCTCATCGATCGCAAGTTCGTTGATGATGAGTTCCTGCCCCAATCGCGGCGTGGCAAACACCACGGTGATTTTGCCGACTTCGGCTGCATTGCCGGCAGCCGTCCAAGAGGGGCTGCCGATGCTGACACGCTCGGCTGTCAGCCGCGGATTGTGCGAGAAAATCTGCAGCCGCAGTGGTCCGTCGACTCGAATCGGCCGATCGATGCGTTCGGCAAGCAGTTTCAACAGGGGGCCGCGCAGATAGCCCGTCTCCAATGCGAGCGCGGCCAGGATGCCCAGCACGACCAGTGCCAGCAGTATCCAGCCAGTCCAAATCAAGCCGCGGCGTAGCCAAAACAAGGCATTCATGCGCCATTAACGCACGAATAGTGGTCAAAACCATTCGGGAGACTTCCTCCACATTCGGTGGCATAATGCCACCGAAACGTAGACTCTGCGCGGCTTTGGGCGCGGGCGAAACCATGGCGAACCACAGGGGAAGGTTAACGACTATGAAGAAGCCTCGTACATCTGCCGCGGCAGCGGCATTGATTGCGGTCGCAGGCCTCAGTTACATGGGCTTGAGCGGCGCGACGGCAACCACCGTTGGCAAGGCGCCCGCTGAAGTCGCGTTGCCGGTTACAGTCGATGACTTCCGGCTGTCCGATCAAAATCTGCATTCGCATGAATTGCGGCAGCTCGGAGATGCCAGCGCGGTGGTACTGATTACGCAGGCCAACAGTTGCCCGGTCAGCCGCAATACCAGCGCCTCGGTAAAAGCGTTGCAGGACAAATACTCGGTCAAGGGCGTCGAGATCTTCATGCTGAACTCCACGCCTTCAGACAAGCGCGACGCGATTGTCGCGGAAGCGCAAGCCTACGGTTACAACCTCCCCATCCTCATGGATACCAATCAGCTGGTCGGTGAGCAATTGGGCGTGACGCGCACCGCCGAAGTCATTGTCATCGATCCCAAGAACTGGAAAATCGTCTATCGCGGTCCAATCGACGACAAAGTCACTTACGAGCGCCAGAAGGCGGCGGCTGATCACACCTGGGCCAATGACGCACTTGACTCCATGCTCGCCGGCAAGCCGGTGGCAATCGCTCGGGTCGAGCCGGTCGGATGCATTATCGACTTCCCGGAGCGCGCGAAACTGGCTAGCAGCAATGTCACCTACGTGAAGAACATCGCGCCGATGTTCGAAGGCAAGTGCGTGTCGTGCCATGAGCCGGGTGGCATTGGCCCGATGCCCTTTACGAAGTTCGAAGAGATCGCGCCATTTGCGGGCATGATTCGCGAAATGATCCGCACGCAGCGCATGCCGCCGTGGCGCGCGGATCCGAGCGTCGGGCATTTCCTCGGCGACCGCAGCTTGTCGGCCACTCAGATAAAAACCCTGGTGCATTGGGTGGAAGCCGGCGCTCCTCGCGGCACAGGTCCCGATCCGCTGGCGTCCAAAACTTTCACGGCACCGGAATGGCCGTTGGGCAAGCCGGACTTGGTGCTCGACATTCCTGCATACACGATCCCGGCTAACGGCATCGTCGACTATCAGCGTCCTTACGTCCTCAACCCGG